>AAZW01000002.1 GCA_000169995.1 Vibrionales bacterium SWAT-3
CCGTCAGAGCTAGGCATAGCATTAAAATAATTCTAAATGGCATAAACTTGTTTTTCGTTCTCTCGCTAAACGCTTTTTGTAGGAATACCGTGGCTATGATTCAAACCATTGCCTCCAGCAGCTCAGCTTTTAGTGATTTATTGTGTAAGTTATCAGCCTCTGCAGACTGGATTGTTCCCGAGATAAGATCTTCGAAGAGATCTAACTGCCCTGCGGGGATGAGTTGATTTTGAATCGCTCTACGTTTGTTAGAATCAAATAATCGCTCAGCCACCCAACCGATTAAATAGACCAGAGATAGACATCCACCAGCCGTAGCAATGTTGCCTTCAATAACTAAAGGCAGATCTTGGACGTCTCCCCCCATCGCTTCTAATGTTGCTTTGGCATGCGGGTTTGTTGTAAGCCTCTTACCTTTAAGTAAACCCAGTTCGTGTAACACAAAAGATCCCGCGCAAATCGATCCGATTAACTGCTCGCTCGGATCCAGCTGTAATGAGTTCATGAACTCTGGCTCTTTCAATGCAGCGGGAATACCGCGATAACCACTTGTTATCAGCACTACATCTTGCTGCGCTACTTCACTCAAATGGCCATCGGTTTTCACCGTCATACCCAAATGTGAGCGATGCTCAGGCTTAGTTCCAAGAACCTTAACCTCCCAAGAGTCCGTCGTTCTTCCTAATAAGTCATACATCAAGAAGAAGTCTACATCTGTGAAGTCATCAAATAATACGATTCCGACTTTGTACATAATACATGCCCTTGTTGATTACTCTCGAAAGATGAGAAGCGTTAATAGTGAGGCGATTCATAGAAAGGTGATATTAACCACCACATACTTGAGGTCAAACTCGATCCACAATTATTTATGGCCCCTAGGTAACAGCGACGAAATTAGACCATTTTCTTTTTACTTCAGGAGTCAACGCTAGAGTAAACTCATAACCTAAGTGATTCTCACGTGTTATTTCAAACCCTAATCGCTTATGAAACTGCACCGACAGTTCATTTGAGCGTAAAACATTGCTTACTAATACCCTTGAATCACGATCTTTCAGTATGTTTACAATGCCACGAAATAGAGCAAGAAAAGCGGCTTTACTTCTATAGTCTGGGTGTACCACAAACATAGGGACAAACCAGCTGCCATCGCCTAAATCACTTAACGTCGTGTAGCCAATTAGCTTATTATGTCGCCGATATTCGACAAGCAGTCCTTGTTCCATCGATTGGGCATGAGATGCTAAATACACATCTCTATCTATTGGAAAGCCCGCTTCTTTTGAAATAGACTCCAATGTCATCACGTCCAGTTCTAAATATTCTTCCATTACTACCTCTTATCCGTGCTTAAAAGAATTGCAGAACAAAACACGCAATAAACGCCGGTAAGCCAGCAATGAATAGCACTAAGCCCGTTTGATAATTCATTCGATAATGTTCTTGTTGGTCTTTAGCAAAATCGTGCCCGTCGACCATTTTGTAGACTTTGTCTGTAATAGGATCATCTAATCGCGTTGTTTTGCTATGAACGCCTCCCTCCCACAGAAGTTTTGCCAAAACCCAAATGACGATAACGACATAAAATAAGAAGTCAACGAGATGAATAGAAGCAAAGAAAGGAAAAAACTGCGACAGCACAAAAACGACCATTGCAGCCATCAAATTGATTAGCACCACTTTCTTTAACAAATCGAGCAAATGAACCTCCTACAGAATATTAGTAACTCAATAACAGGTATTTATAAAATTTAGATTTCTCGGTCAATCAAAAAATATGTGCAAGATTGCACTATATGAAGTGCCGCATGTTTAACAACCTTCATTGCTGATAGGAAGCATTACACCGCTCGTGGTGATGTATTGAAGTGGCGCTTACATTTGCGCCTAAATTGAGATGAATTGGAGTCTTTGATTCGGCATGCAACATCACTTTTTCACAGACCTTCAAACTGAATCAGCTCTAATTCCAAGTTAGGAACTAGAGCTAAAATATCAACGTTGTTAGCGATGTGTGTAACTATATTTAAGCAACAACATCTTGTGGGGGTGTACCTTCGCAGTTAGATACGATGGCATCAATTTGAATTAAGGCATTCATAGGAATCTTCGAAACCCCAACCACCGTTCTTGCCGGTAAGTCAGCATTAAAGAATGCAGTGTAGATCTCATTCACCGCATTAATATCTGAAATATCTTTGAGCTGAATATTAACTTTCACCGTATCGTCCATGCAATGATCAACACTCTCAATGATCGCCTTAATATTCTTAAGACACTGTTCAGCTTGCTCTTTAATACCACCAGCAACCAATTCATGGGTTTTCGGTTCTACAGGAAGTTGACCTGAAATATGATTGTAGTGAGAAAAAGCAACGGTGTGCGAATAAGGCATGAATGGTGCTTTAGCAGTGTTATTTGCTTCAATAACCAGTAAGCAAGTATCTTCTGGCAGTTGTGGCGGTGTGCCATCGCCATGTGAGACCGAGGTATCGATTTGAACTAAAGCGCCGATCGGTAATTCAGATGCCTGCACGATCGTTCGCGCCGGAACATAACTTGGGAAAAACTTAGCACAAGCTTCGTTTACCTTTTCTGCATCTTCGATATCTTTTAGGTAAATCGTGGTTTTAACCACATCATTCATAACATGGCCAATGCTTTCTAGAATCGTTTTAATGTTTGCTAAACATTGAGTTGTTTGCTCTGTGATTCCACCTGGAACCAACTCACCAGTATTCACATCAATCGGTAATTGAGCCGAAAGATTATTGTAGTGAGAAAAAGCCGCAGTCTGAGTAGACAAAGCACTCTGAGGGGCTTTATCCGTGTTTCTTGATACCTTAACTAACGCACATGGTGCCTGTGGTGTTGTACCTTCACCATTTGAGATAAGAGCGTCCATTTGAACTAGCGCATCGCTCATTGGTAGAGCGGCAACACCAACCACTGTGCGTGTCGGAAGGCTATTACTAAAGAAGCCCTTATAAACTTCATCGATAGCTTCCATATCTGAAATATTCTTAACGAAGATATTAATTTTCACCACGTCATCCATTACATGGTCGATACTTTCAACAATCGCTTTAATATTATTCAAACATTGCGTTGCTTGATCTTTAATATCACCGATGACTATTTCACCTGTTTTAGGGTCAATGGGTAATTGAGCAGAAAAATTATTGTAATGAGAAAAAGCAACTGTTTGTGTAGATACATTATTTAGTGGAGCATTTTCAGTATTTCTTGAAATTTTAATGATATCGCTACTCATTGGTGTGACCCTTTTAATAAAATAAGAATACGTATTTATATTGAAAAATCGTATTGGAATGAATAATTAAAGTAGCGCCATGTTAGGTGAATAAATTTAGGTTAAACGTGATACCCATCAGACTATCACTCGACTAATATTCAGTTACTTATAGGATAATTAGTCATCAAAAGACTAATTATCCACGTAACTTAGGTTTGAGGACTACTCACCCCTAACTGTTTTCAAGTATATCCAATTATATTGAATACTTTCCCACGTAATATAATGGGTAAGTTTTTAAATTTAGTTCGTTTTTGTTAGCTTGTTCACACTAAAAGACCCTTAACCAATGTTTTTTAGAAGTTACCACCTTATTTCTATGCATAAATGTTTAGGCTATCTAACTAATTATTTTAAATGGCTTGTTTTATATAGTTACGTTAATAATATGTTTAATAAAAAAAACCATCTGTTTCAGAACATAGACTTTCGAGGAAGGAAAACTACACCGCTCGTGGCGTGGTATTGAAATGACGCTTAAATTCTCGGCTGAATTGAGATGGACTAGAATAGCCAACTCGGCGTGCGGCATCACTGATACGCAGGCCTTCTAACTGGATTAGCTCCTTGGCTTTGTTGAGCCGAACCTTCTTCAAGTATTGGAGTGGTGATTCGAAAGTGACGTTACGGAAAGCATTATGAAAAGCAGACACACTCATGTTTGCTTCGTCAGCTAGCGACTGAACAGTAATGGTTTGGTCATACTCTTCATGCACTTTAGACAATGCTTTAGCGACGCGTGCGTAATGGCCATCATGATGGGCTAAATCAAAGAGCACGCGGCCCTCAGAGCCTGTCAAAGCGCGATAAACAATCTCCGTCACCATTGCATCACCCAAGATGTTGGCTTCGATATCGCAATGCAGTGTCTTCGCCAACCTAGTGAAACTCTCTAGCATCGCCGTTTCCATTCTAGTGGACTCTAAACCACTCGAATTCTGTTTGTGCTTGTTACAGTAACTCTCTAGAAAACCTTGTTCTTCGAGCTTTTTCACTAAGCTATGCAAGCGCTGAGAATCAATATTGATCGACAAACCCAATAACGGCTCACCATCAACTGGTAACGCTTCACATTCCAGTGGCATTGGCACCCCCACCACAAGGTAATCACCAGCCGCGTAAGTCACGGGCCTGTCGCCTATGTAGATATTCTTTTTACCCTGTCCAAGCATGATGATACCTGACTGATAAGTGAATGGTTGGCGCTGATTCCCACCACTACTGCGATACAACCACACACCCTCAATCTCTGTTTGTCTGATCCCTTCAAGATCATCCCAACCTTTAAGTTCAACGTAAGATTGCAGTAACTGAGCGAGTGTATTCATAACAGGCGATGTTCCATTCAAAGAGTGATGTTGGTTTGCACAAAAGCCCAAAGAGAATATCAATTATGTAGAAATAGGCAATTAGTTTGGAGAAATTGACCTTCACCACCCTAATTCCGTGTACTAATATGCAAATATAGAAATTGAGCACTACAACAAAATAAAAATTTTAGCTTTACACAAGGAACTGACGATGCAATTTACCTATGTTAACCCTACTGTTATCCACTTCGGCCAAGGTCAAATCAACGCTATCAGCCAAGCCGTTGATACTTCAAAGAAAGCGCTTGTCATCTACGGTGGCGGTTCAATCAAAAGCAACGGTGTTTACGACCAAGTAGTCGCAGCTCTTAAAGATCACGCTTGGATTGAGTTTTCTGGTGTTGAAGCAAACCCAACCAAAGAAACACTAGACAAAGCAGTCGCTATCGTTAAAGAAGAAAACGTAGAATTCATTATCGCTGTTGGCGGTGGTTCAGTAATCGATGGTTCGAAATACGTTGCAGCAGCAGCGAAATACGACGGTGACGGTTGGGACATCCTAACAGGCAAGCACCAAGTCACCGAAGCAACGCCAATCGGTGCGGTACTGACTCTTCCAGCTACAGGTTCTGAATCAAACATGGGTGCAGTAATCACTCGTAAAGCGACTCAAGAGAAGCTGGCTTTCCTAAACCCTGCGGTACAGCCTAAGTTTGCAGTTATGGACCCAGATGTAATGAAGTCTCTACCAGAGCGCCAGTTGGTGAATGGTCTGGTTGATGCTTGGGTTCACGTGTGTGAGCAATACATCACTATGCCTGCTAACGCGATGGTTCAAGACGGCTACGCAGAAACATTGCTGAAAAACCTTCTTGTACTGGGCAAACAATACGACGAGCGTGAAAACGACGCATGGCGTGCAAACCTAATGTGGACAGCCAACCAAGCGCTAAACGGCCTTATCGGTACTGGCGTTCCTCAAGACTGGGCAACACACATGATTGGACATGAGTTCACGGCATTGTGGCATGTCGACCACGCACGTTCTCTAGCTATCGTTCAACCTTCACTGCTTCGTAACCAGATTGAAGCGAAACGCGCTAAGCTAGAGCAGATGGGGCGTAACGTATTTGGCCTAGAAGCGGGCGCAGATTTAGCAGAGCGCACTATCGACGCTATCGAAGCCTTCTATCACAGCCTTGACGTAGCAACCATGTTTGATGGCTACGAGGCGAATAAAGAAACGGCTATCGACAATGTGGTTGCACAGCTAGAATCACACGGCTACCTACAACTTGGTGAGAACCAAGCGATCACGCTAGAGAAAACTCGCGAGATTCTAGAGTCTGCAATCCATTAATGGTTAAAATTAAAGCAAAGAAATCAGGTTTTTAAATAAAATCGCGATAATTTAAAAATTTATGTAGCGAAACTGAACCAAATTCTTTGACCTTGCGTATACCCTCAAGCAGCGTCCTAATCCGGCGCTGCTTTTTATTTGCCCTACAAGATGCTATTAAATTCTCATAAGTTCCTAATTTTATGTGCAATCATATTTCTATATTGTTAAGGTAAACCTGTCTCTTTACTAGGTATGAACAACGATTTGAACAATCTTAAGGAAATGGTTAAGTTTAAGTCACTTAACAAGTGGTATGGTGATTTTCATGCCCTAAAGGATATCGATCTTAATATTAAACAGGGAGAGATTGTGGTGATTTGCGGACCATCTGGTTCTGGTAAATCCACTCTTATCCGCTGTATCAATCAGCTAGAACCGTTCGAAAGTGGCGAACTTTCCGTGTTAGAACAATCGCTTCCCTGTAAGTTCAACACACCAGGCCAAGTTGGAATGGTGTTTCAGCACTTCCATTTATTCCCCCATCTTACTGTGCTCGAAAACTTGACTCTGTCTCCTATTCGTACGCTAAAAAAAAGCAAAGAAGAAGCAGAGAAAACCGCCATGCATTATCTCGAGTGTGTACACATCGCAGAGCAAGCGAATAAGTACCCGGCTCAGCTTTCAGGTGGCCAACAACAACGTGTAGCAATTGCGCGCTCTCTTTGTATGAAGCCAGAACTACTACTATTTGATGAACCGACATCAGCCCTTGATCCGGAAATGATCAATGAAGTACTGGAGGTAATGGTCGAACTGGCAAGTGAAGGCATTACCATGGTGTGCGTGACACACGAAATGGGCTTTGCAAAACGCGTTGCCGACCGAGTCATCTTTATGGACGAAGGACAGATCGTGGAATCAAATACACCACAGAGCCTGTTCGAAAATCCTCAACACGAACGTACTCAAGCGTTCCTAAATCAGATTCTGACTTACTGATGCTGCTGAAAATAGTGAAACCCGCCCTCTCTGCCTTGGTACAAATTGTGGTGCTTGCGGCAGCCGTTGTTTGGATCCTCGATTCTGGTGCTCAGGCGATGGGATACAGCTGGCAATGGGATCGAGTACCTGACTACATCGCTTTCTATGAAGATGGTGAATGGTGGCCTGCAGAATTGATGGAAGGACTACTCGTTACCATCAATATCTCTCTTATTTCTTTAGTTGCAACGCTGGTGATTGGCTTAACCACAGCCCTATTGCGAAACTCCCATTCAGTCGTTGGTCGCACCCTCGCTACCAGCTATGTGGAATTGATTCGTAATACACCATTGTTGGTACAAATTTACCTGCTCTATTTTGTATTCGGCCCTGTAATCGGTCTGGATCGGTTTAGCACAGCTGTTTTAGCTTTGGCACTTTTTCAAGGGGCATACACCGCTGAGATATTTCGTGCTGGGTTAAATAGTATTTCTAAAGGACAATTTGAAGCTGCTCAATCTTTGGGCTTATCAAAGACCTATACTTACTGGGATGTGATTCTTCCTCAAGTGGTACAACGCACGTTGCCACCTCTGACCAACGAAGTGATCTCCCTTATCAAAAACTCTTCGATTGTGAGTGTCATGGCTATTTTCGACCTGACAACCGAGGCCAGAAACATTGTTTCTGAAACCGCGATGCCATTTGAGATCTGGTTCTCTGTGGCAATCATTTATCTTGCACTTACACTTTCACTTTCTGCCGTTGCAGCTTGGCTTGAGCATAAGCTCGGAGCTAACTGGCGAACACAATAAGGATTTATCAGCATGAAGCTATTTAAAACCGCTATCACTGCTTTACTTGCGCTTGCCGTAAGTTTGCCTGCACTTGCGTCTGAAACGCCTAACCTAGACAAAATCAACGAGCGTGGCTCTCTACGTGTTGGCATGTCGACTTTTGTTCCTTGGGCAATGCGAAACAAACAAGGCGATCTTGTCGGCTTTGAAATCGATGTGGCAAAACGTCTTGCTGAGGATTCAGGCTGGAAAGTTGAATTTGTACCGACGGCATGGGATGGCATTATCCCTTCACTGCTATCGAACAAGTTTGACGTAATCATTGGCGGTATGTCGATTACTGAAGCGCGCGCTAAGAGTGTCCTATTTACTGAACCATATTCTCACTCTGGTGTTCAACTGGCGGCTAACAAAGAGCTCGCAGAGGGCTTCAGCAAGGTTTCTGATTTCGACTCTCGCCGAGTAAAAATTGCAGCTCGTCGTGGCGCCTTCACAGTTCAAGTTGCTCGTGAAACCTTCCCGAAAGCGAAAGTACTTCAGTTCGATGACGACGCTCAAGCGTTCCAAGAAGTACTAAACGGCAATGCACACGCGGTTATCGCTTCTAGCCCTAAGCCAGAGCACGAAGCTATCAAGAACGCTGAGACGCTATTCATTCCATTTGACGAACGTCTATCAAAAGGTAACGAGGCATTTGCTGTTCGCCTTGGTGAAACCGACAAAGCTGAGTTCTTTAATGAGTGGATCAAAGCACGTACTGAAGATGGCTGGTTAAAAGAGCGTTACGAGTACTGGTTCTCTACTCTAGATTGGCAAGATCAGATTGCTCAAGGTCAGTAATCGACGGCGAATTAGACGTTAAATAACCAATCAAGGCAGTACCTTACTGGTACTGCCTTTTAAGAAGCACCCGAGATAGCTATAAATTCATAGCCCATTCTCACAACACATTAATAATCATTGTTTAAACAGGAATGACGTGAGTAGTACTAGCGCATTATCAACGCCCAAGCCTAACCTTCACATGAAGCCTTGGTATCAACGCCTCAACCTCTTGGATGGTGTGTTATTTGCCATCATTTGTGCGTTTGCAGGTTGGCTTTATTATCGCTCTGCTGTCGGCATTAACTATCAGTGGCGATGGGAAGACGCATTCACGCTAATCTTCATTCCACCTTCTCAAGGTAGTATCCCATACTTCTTCCAAGGCCTAGTCGCAACACTACGTTTAAGTTTGTGGAGTATGGTGTTGGCCTTATCTTTCGGTACCCTGCTTGGGGTCGCAAGACACTCTAAGATCGCTCTATTTAAAACACCAGCTCTGCTTTTCATCCAATTGGTTCGAAATATTCCACCACTGGTTTTTGTGTTTATCTTTTACTTTTTTGTCTCTAACCAACTGATTCCTTTG
Source organism: Vibrionales bacterium SWAT-3 (assembly GCA_000169995.1). Classification (GTDB taxonomy): domain Bacteria; phylum Pseudomonadota; class Gammaproteobacteria; order Enterobacterales; family Vibrionaceae; genus Vibrio. The sequence continues at coordinate 9,161 of AAZW01000002.1, forward strand.
CTTGGTTTAGAAACCCTTTTGCGCGAACACAATGGCGACATTAACCAGCTGCAAGCTTTTCTATTTGGCCCTGCCAACCTTTGGGAAAACTTAGCGTCTGGTGTTATCTGTATTGGTCTTCTCTCTTCGGCGTATATCGCTGAAGTGATTCGCGCCGGCTTAGAAAGCATTCCCAAAGGGCAATGGGAAGCTGCGGACTCACTTGGTTTATCAGTCTTCTCAAAATATCGATATGTAGTAGGCCCACAGGTATTAACCGCGATAACCCCTCCTTTGGCTGGCCAAGCAATTTCGTTGGTAAAAGACACATCGATTGTCTCTTTGATTTCGATTCAGGAAATGACCTTCGTTGGTACCGAGATGGCCAACTCATCCGGTTTGATCTTTGAAATCTGGCTGATTGTTGGCGCGGTTTACTTCGCACTATGCTTCACGCTCTCACGCATTTTCAGAAAGATAGAGCAACGCTCAAGTGCTTATCTCAACCGCTAATTTACACTAGTCACTCTATTGTTTCTGTAGCACTTCAGTAACCTCTGCTTGCCCTAGCCTATAATTTTCATCAGCTTATCCTGATTGGTTTAACTCATTGACCAATCAGGATTAATCGTTTCAAAACTCTCGTCTAAAACACAGCAAACCCTTCATTTAAACACTATACTTTGAATACCAAACCCCTTCGGATTCTCTCAAAGGTCAAACCAACATGGATAATCATAAAGAACGAGCGTTTTATGCCGTTGTCGGCGCATTAGTAGGGGACGCTGCCTCTATGGGGCTGCATTGGTTATATGATCAAGAGAGGATCTTACAGGTAGCGGGTTTCGAGCCTGAGTTTCGTTCGCCAAACGAGTCCGATTATCAAGATAAAGGCTATTTTGCACACCAAGGAAAATCCGCAGGCGACCAATCACAATACGGTGCTCAACTGTTGGCAATGGTCGATAGCCTAGTCGACAATCAACACTATGATGAAGCGTGCTACATCAAGCATTTCCGCTTCTGGTTTGATTTTGGTGGCAGTTGGCAAGGTTACATAGATAAAGCAACGCGCATAAGCTTGCTGAATATCCACCAATTGGAACTCGCCGATGCCCCCATAACAGCCTGTGGCGCTGATGACACGCAATTGCCCGCTGTTTCAAAAATCATCCCATTAGTGGCTTGTACTTATACTTCTCACACCTTACCAGCAATGGTTGAAAGCGCGGTTCGAGTCACTAATAACAACGATAAAGCAGTAGAATGGGCACAGGCAATCACGCTGCTAATTCAAGCTGCGATACAAGGTAACTCTCCATCACAATCGGTAGAGATGGTAAGACAAACCTGCAGCAGGTTTATACACGATCAAATAGATGAAGCCCTCGCAGAGCCTGAGCTTTCAATAACAGATGCCGCGAAAAAGTTCGGACTACATTGTGAATTAAGCGCCGCGTTCCCGCTGCTGATTCGCATCATTGCTGGCGCTCAAAGCTTTAAGCAAGGTATTAGAGATAATATCTTATGTGGTGGTGATAGTTGCGGGCGTGCGATCGTGATTGGCGCGGTACTAGCGGCTTGTTTCTACGAAGAAGAAGGTGCGATTCCAAAAGAGTGGCTGAAGCAAGTCGAGCTCAATGGTGGTGTATTGTCTCTACCAATTGAATAGCATTGGGGCGCCAGATTAACTGTTCAGACCATTAAAAACTAAAGCGCCTCTCGATCCCTTGCTCGAGAGGCGCTTTTCTTTTCACTAAAACGAATGACTTAAACGGATAACTTCAATTTCAAACGATAAACTTTGCGGATCCCTACGACCGTGAGTTTATCGCTCCAACCAAACCTATGAGTTTAAACCTTTCCTAGAACTGATACGCGGCAGAAAGCTTGTAGTTACGGCCAGGTTCATAGTCATCCAAGGTAAAGCCTCTTGCCGTACCTGAACGAGAAGCATGTGAGGTGTATTGCTCATCAAACACGTTATCGATACCAAAGGTAACAGACAATCCATCAACATTTGATGGCACCCATTGGGCGTAAAGGTTATGAACATCGTAACCTTCTTTGATTGGCTGACCATCGAATACATTGTCTTCGTCTTTAACAAACATCGAGTTCCACCCAAAGATCGTTTCAAGCGCTTCAGACTGATAATCCAGAGTCAACGTGATGCTGTCACCCATATCAATACTGCGACCATTGCCACCCGCGACAGCGCCGCCTGTGTCTTTGTTCTTAGTATCTGAACGCGCATAAGACAGCTTACTGTTAAACATCTCGTAGCCGTAAGACAAGCTTGCCTCGAAGCCTTTAATCTCGACATCACCCAAGTTGTAAATCAAGTAACTCTGGCTTGCAGCCTGGTACTCTTCAGTAATGTAATCATCAATATCGGTTTGGAACACGGTTAGGTTAGCACCAACGAAATGATCATCGATACGCTTATCAAAACGCACGCCACCTTGTGTGTTCTGCCCTGTTTCAGCTTTGATATCGTCCGCCAGATACGCGACATCTTGGTAAGCAATAAAGGTTTCCATCAACTCTGGGCCTTTGAACAATGAACGCGTACTCGCAAACAAGGTCCATTCCTGAGTCACATCCCATTGTGTTGCCAACGACCATGTTACGTCGTCAAAATCGTCGTTTCCTGTTTCAGCTTTGCGCTGGTAATCATCAAAACGAACACCCGCGGTGATAGAGAAGGCTTGGGTGAAGTAGAACTGGTCTTCAACAAAAAGTGCGGTAGAAATTGCTGACTCGTCCATAAACTTACTGCTGCCGTAATAGCTGCTTGATGACTTGTCCATGTAGTCAAAACCATAGGTCGCGATGTTATCAAACGACATTAAGCGGTAGTCTGATTGGAACTTAGCATTCACGCCGAAGTTTTGGTTCTTCGCAGTGTTATTAGACAAGCGATTCGATGGCCAACGTGGTGCCATAACGCTTTCATCACGCTGAATCTCAGTCTCTGTGTTATACAGAGTAACGTTACCCTTATGACTTTCACCTCGTAGCTCATAGCTAGCCGTTATTGTGTCACGATCATAGTCAGTTGGAATGAGGATATCGTTAGACAAGCCTTCATTTGCACCGCCCGACATATCTGGACGCGGGCTGTAATCACCACTATCACGGTAGAGATCATAAGAGAGCTCAAATCGGTGTAGGTCACTCGGCTCAAAACCAATCTTACCGAGAATGTTGTATACATCTCCTTCTGAACCAAAGGTTTCATTTCCATCACCGTCTTTAAAATCAGTACGGCTCATGTAGTGGCTGTAGAGCATGGCATCAACGTTATCCGACAATAAGCCATACACAGTTAATGAACCTTGCTGGCTTGCGTTCGTGGCATAGCCGCCATAAACACGAGCGCCAAAGCTCTCATCGTAACGAAGCAGGTCTTTTGCATCTTTGGTTTCAAACAGCACCGAACCGCCTAACCCATTCTGCGTAACCGAGTTGTTACCCACTTGGATATCGGCAGATTTCAAAATGTCTGGGTTAAGAGTGAGGTTACCAATATGGTGGAACATGTTGGCGTGCTGAGAAGCACCATCAAGTCGAATATCAAGGTCCGTTTCGCTCAAGCCACGAATCGTGATTCTTTGGTTCACCGAGTGTGTGCCCCCAACATCAACACCTGGAATCTCACGCAACAGGTCTGACATATGGTCAGCTTGCTTGAGTGACATGTCATCGGCAATGATTGACTCGGTGTTACTTGATACTTTCGTTCCCCACACCACCACTTCATCAAAGTGCGATGTGCTCTCTTCTGCCATCACAGGGCTGCTAAACGCGCTGGCTATGGCAATACAGAGGGTTGAAAGCTTGATTGTTGAGCTGACTGGGCTTTCCATAATTCAATCCTAGATGTAAATGATAATAATTCGCAAATATGATAGAGTTGTAGTTTATAAATGCACAGATGATTTGCTTATGCGAAAACGCATAGCTGTTATGAGGAAAGGTCAAATGGGTGAAGTAGCGTTAGAGCAAACTAAACTTGCCGAAACGGCTATGACTCGAAGAGTCGAGTTAAACAAGAAAGCTGTGTTAACGAAAAAAGTCGCTCTAACCAAAAAGCTAGAACAGACTGAAAAGCAGATCATTGTGACACAAGGTCAAACCAAGCAGACCTCGCTCGCTGAAGGTAAATTCCTTTCTTATCAATACAATGACCAAATTTTTGTGCATGGCGGTCGCTGTATTGAATTGGTCGATAGTAATATCGTATCTACGGCCCACTCCGCTATTTTGATTACGATTCTTCTCGAAGGAAAGCTGATCTTTGGCTACGACGATTTAGAGTTCGACCTCGATGCCAGCAATGGACCACAAGGCGTGGTAGTGAACTTGGCCAAACCAGCCAACTTTAGACGCTCGTTAATTCAAGATAACAAGATGAATAAGATCAACATCTTGGTTAAGCCACAATGGGTAACACCACGTTTAAGTGACCACTGTTCAAGTAAATCATTCTTAGATTCGCATAAGGCCTTTTACGATGTGCGGTTCAACGCTGACATCATTCAACTCGCCAATACACTCACTAGCCAAGCGACACCTGCCAACTTCCAAGACAAGCTTGTCGTAGAGACGTTAACCCAGCAGTTACTTGCTCAAACCCTGTCGCAGATGCCGATTCAATGTTGCCAAAAGTGTACCTCTGAGGACATTAACACTCGTCCTAACGGTACGGATCAGCACGTTGATTTTGACCAAAACGATAACCAAGTTTCGGCTGAAAAAGGGTTCGATGCCAAGATTGAAGACATCATCAGCTACATTGAGATAAACCTAGATCAACCGCTCAGCCTAGAAAGTATCGCGAGCAAATTCTCGATGAGTATCTCCAACTTACAACGTCGATTTAAGCAGTCTTACAATCTAACCATCAACGGCTATATCCGACACAGACGCCTAGATATCGCGCGACAACACTTAGAACGAGGCTTGGTATCAATCACTGAAGCAGCCTATGAAGCGGGTTATCAGCACCCTTCTAACTTCACCAATGCATTTAAGAAAGCGTTCGGTGTTCCACCTCATGCACTTGCGAAACACTCAACATCAAGAGGCAGCTAGCTTCTGACTTAAATAGTCTATTTGTTTTTAATAACTGGAACACACTGCGACAACTCGCTCTTCAACCAAGTTACGAATGAACTGCCTGACTCATCTTGATTGCTATCTTGCGTGAGTAATATGTACTGATGGCCTGAAGGTACAAATCCAAACGGCGCAATCAAGTTACCTCTTTCAATATCGTCGGCGACAAGTGGATACGAGCCAAGCGCAATGCCCAACCCATCAACAGCCGCCTGAAAGCAAAAGTAGAAGTGTGCAAATGTTTGGTTCGCAGCAGCTTTCGACAACTCTCCGCTATTACCTGTGTCTTCAGTGATAGCTCCCCAATCACTCCAAGCATTTAGTCGCGTAGTGCTGTGCAGTAATTTCACATAACCTAAGTTATCTTTTACCTGTTGCCAGTAATCCGGCGAGCACACAGGGCCTACCCACTCTTCAACTAGCGGTATCTGTTCGTAACGCTCGGTTAATTTAAAGTCATCTCGGCGAATCGCCATATCGAGGCCTGTTGCATCTAAATTCACAGGCCCACCAGCAGTCGACAAACGAACATCAATACCTGACTCAGCGTAAAAATCGCCTAAACGAGGCATCAACCAACGCATGGTTAATGTTGGTTCGCACGACACCTCGAGGGCGTGGTTTTTCAGTTGGTTAAGCTTTGTTACGCCTATATCCAAAGCCTGAAACGCTTGCTCTGTGTAGCCCTTGAGTAACTCACCCTCTTTGGTCAAACATACATTACGCCCCTGCTTATAAAACAGAGTATGAGCCAGGTGATTTTCCAGAACCTTGATCTGTTTGCTCACCGCACCATGGGTAATATTGAGTTTTTCTGCCGCTTCGCTGTAACTCATCGAATGCGCGGCGACATGAAAAACATGAAATGCTTTAAGATGCCTCATGTGTGATTATTTCTCACAGGTTAATGGAATTCATTTCGATTATAGGTAGCAAATAAAAACCATACAATGGCCGCACATCAAATAAGAGAATTGGAGTATTTATGGAATGGTTGAGCTTAGCGGTGTTAGGGCTATTAATTGTTATAAGCCCTGGTGCTGATTTCGTTTTGGTTTTGAAGAACAGCCTCAACCAAGGAAGACAAGCTGGCATTTGGACAGCACTAGGGGTCAGCCTAGCGATTTGTGTTCACATCAGTTACTCGATGCTGGGTATTAGTTACTTAATCTCACAGAATGAGCAGCTTTTCGACATCATTCGATACGCAGGTGCCGCTTACCTTATTTACCTCGGCATAAAAGGCATCTTAAGCGCAGACAGCAAACTTGCCCCTATGGAAGGAACGACGCAGAGCATCAGTGTTTGGCGTTATTTAGCCCAAGGCTTTTTGTGTAACGTACTCAACCCTAAAACCATGTTGTTCTTCTTGAGTATCTTCAGCCAGGTCATTTCACCTGACGCTGAAAACCAACATTTCGCACTCGGTTACGGGCTTTACATGATTGTCCTTCACGGCTTGTGGTTTGGAATTGTTGCAGTGTTATTTACTTCAAATACGCTCCAAAAACACTTGTTGAAAGCCAAGAAAAGGCTCAACCAAGCGTGTGGATTTGGCCTTTTAACATTCGGGGCATTATTGGCGGTTAAGTCTTAAACCACATGCAAAACTATACCCCTAAGACCACAATCTAAAATTCAAAGCCACTTCATATCATTTGAAGTGGCTTTACCATTTCACTATGAGGGAAGATGGTGTTTAACTGCTTCGTATTTATAGATAGGTGCTCGCCTAGCACGCCTTTAATTACACCTCGTATGTCGGTGGTTGGTTTGAGGTCTCGCCCTTGATACAGATTCTCTTGGCTTAACCCTGGCCAACTGGCGATAACTTGTCCACCAGAACTGCCTGAACTCGGTATGTTTGAAGCCTTATTAGCCATTGCACCACCAGCAACAAACATGACATTGCCTGTGCCATGGTCAGTGCCTTTTGTACCATTTTCCTTCGCTGTTCGACCAAATTCACTGGCAGCAATGATCACCGTATTGTTCCAGCGTGAACCTAATGAACCCTTAAGCGCCGCTAAGCCTGAATCCAGAGTTTTAAGTTGATTGCTCAACCTGCCATTTACGCTGCCTTGATTAGCGTGGGTATCCCAACCGCCGAGCTCTAAAGCAGCAATGTTTGGTCCGTTTTCAGCAGATAAGATATCTCCTGTTTTACTCATCAGTGACTTAAATTGTTTGCCAATGCCTTGGTCACCGACCAACTCATCGATTTTCATGACGCTTTCAAAGTTAGCAGACAGCATTTGATCACTCTGGAAAAGCTCTTCAAGTAGCTCGGTTTGTTTATCACGAGTTTTTAATCGGTTTGGATACCAGCTTGCCACGGTAGATTTGCCCTGCATGATAAGCGGCAAGCCAGAATCAATCGCAATACCATCGTATTTTTCTGAGCTAAGGCTTAGTAAGCGGTTAAGCCAGCCCTCCTTGTTGTACGGATCAGTGGTACCATTTTCTAGTATCTTCTGACCATCAAAATGGGAGCGCTCACGATAAGCTGTTGAGCACGCATGTACAAAACTAAGCTCTTTACTTTCATACCATTGACGACAGTTTTTAAGCGAAGGGTGTAATCCAAAGAAACTATCTAGCTTCAATAGCTGATCGGGCTTCAAACCGATATTCGGTCTTAGAGCTGCATAGTCAGGATCAGCATGAGGTACCACAACGTTTAACCCATCCATCGCGCCACGCAGTGAGATCCAAACAAAAATATTCTCTGAGCGTGTTTTAGCAAAACTTGGAAATGGCAACATCGCACTCATACCAACTGCAGCAGCCATTCCCAGAAACTGGCGACGATTGATACTTTGCAGGCCGTGATTCAGTGACTTATTAGACTGCGACTTAATCTTCTGCGAACCGTTTGTCTTTTTCATACCCACTCCTAACGATATTGAAACTGTGGGCTTAACCACAACAGGGAAAGTTGCATTGCAGCACTGTCGGCCTTGTTCAATACAATTTGGGTGTGTTCATCAATCGCATCGCCGTATAAAACTGCGATAACGTTATCCACGACAGCCTTTGGTTTTATACCACACGCCTTACCCGACTTAATCGTGATTGAGGCTAGCCTATTAGCGACTTGCATACGTTGGGTTAATGCCGAAGGGCTGTTGTGATCTCTGTCTTGATCCGACCACCCTGCCGGTGAACCCGGCTTAAAAGGTGGTTGGCCTAGTGTGTTGAGAGTATTCAGTACTTGCTTATCATCAAGTGGAATCTCTGCGCTGCGAAGTACCGCAAATAGCCACTCTTTCGGAGGTCTAAATCGATTAGGATTAGGCTCACTCGCCTGCTCGCTGCTCAGCAACAAGCGGTAAACAGGCAGCAAGTCACCATTACCTTTTAAGTATGCAGCAACCATTTGATTTGAGAGTTCTTTAGGCGTGTCGCCAATGAAATGCTGGCATAGCTTACCAACCAAATGTTTGGCTGTGTCTTTGTGGGTAGCTAAGGTTTGTAGACACGACTCTCCTTGCGAGACGCCGGACTGGGAGTAGGATTTTCCAAGTAAAGTAAGACTGCCTGGTTCATGGAGGTTATTAGCAAATCGAAAACCAGCGTTTGGGGATTGGAATTTAATTCCCCAACCCGAAATCGCCTTGGCCAAGGCAATCACATCCTGTTGGTTATAGGCACCATCAACGCCAAGAGTATGAAGCTCTAGAATTTCACGAGCGAGGTTTTCATTGAGCCCCTTATCACGGCGCTTACCGACTTTGGAATTGGGCCCAATCGAGAGTTGATTATCTAGATACAAAAGCATGGCTGGATGCTTTGAAGAAGCCATCAGCATATCGCCAAAGTTACCATTCCAATGTTTGCGAACCACATCGTTTTCAATGCTGGCGGCCAAGGGCATCAATTTTCGATTATCGACCGAGATGGCGAAGTGGTTACTCCAAAACTGAACAATGCGCTCTTGAAAACCATAAGGCGTTTCAACGCTTTGCAGATGGCGAGCTTGAGCTTGTTGTCGGTAGTGAGTTCGAAGAAAAGACTGTGCTTCTTTCTTCATTGCTTGCATCTTTTGCTCATCACCCTTGGCTTTCTTTCGCTGTTCACGATTCTCACCGACGGTTATTAGGATAGATTCGGTTGTGGGAAGAGCTTGAATAGACTGATGAATAAATGGCTTTTTATCCAACTGTTCTAAAGGCGAATAATAAGCTGTTTGACCTAATCTAGGCCCAAAACCAAACCTTTGCTCACCCACGATTTTTAAAGTCGGGTAATAATTCATTGCACACTCCCTCACGCTCGATCTGTTCTAAGTGTAATCGCTTAGTCATCAAGCATAGGGAGCTTTACAAGGTTTTACGTTAGATGGGTGTCAGGTGCCTATCAAGTTACAGACACAGTGTGGCATTTTGAATGGATGTCTATTTACGCCACATATACACAAACTGGTCATTTTGTGAGGTGATTTCAAAACCAAACCGGAGATACAACTCTCCAACGCGATTACCTTGCAGGTAACACAACTCAACGGGCTTACTGAGCTTATCTGCGTGAGCCAAGCAATCGGTGAGGATTTGGCTACCAATGCCCTTGCCATGATATTCAGGCAACAAGAAGAATCGGCAAAAGTAGAAGTGGTCACCTTTGTCTTGCAGCAACACACTGCCAATCGCTTTGCCCTGATACTCAATGATTTCAGGCCTTTCCTCTGCCCACTCTTCGGCGTGTATATCTCGTTGAATTTGGTCATCCCAGCCAAAAACAGCCTTGATTGGCTCAAATTCAGCCGCCTTTTTTAGCTCGAACAGAAATTCATAATCTGATGACTGAGCAGGTCTTGTCGAATACTTCAAAATATCTCCAAAAGTCACTAGGGCGTCTTGCTTAAATAAGGTTTATTTAGGGTCTAGTTGATATCGCAATACTTCGTGTTTGTCTTGCTCTGAATAAAACGTACTCAAGAACCGACCACCGCACTTCTCAATCACTTTTTTCGAAGCAATATTGCCACTTTCACAAGTAATGATAGCGCTTTCTGTTAGCGCATGATGTTGTATCCAAGACAACATATAGCTAGCAACACCTCGCCCTCTAGCTTGGGGCAAAGTTTCATAACCTATTTGTCCGATGACGTCATAGATGTAATCAGTCGTTCCATGACGAACTCGAATCACACCAAGGATCTCGGCACAGTCGATACAAAAATAGGTAGAGGCTGGAGTCCAACCTTCTGGCAAGCCTTCACCTTTAGAATAAGCAATACGTCTTTTTAAATAGGCATCACTGCTGTCGGAAATACCAGTGTAGATATCAAGCCCATCTTCAGCACAAGCATTCACATAATGATGAAAGGCTGTTGAATGCGATAAATCGGCTTTGACTATATCCATGTCGTTTTCACTCCTACTTAATGCTTGTCTGACTGTGCGCTGAGGCTAAGCTAAACGCATGAAGTATTCTTGATTCCCTGTATGTTCATCAACTTGTTCGCGAACAAGTTCAAAACCTTGGGAAAGGTAAAATCCAATACTTGCTTGATTCTCTCGGTACACACTCAAAGACAAATTCGGGCACTGCAGCTTGGCATGTGTCATGAGTTGTTTTCCGATACCACATCCCTGCTCTGTTGAGCTCACAAAGATCGCAGCTAATACGCCCTCATGGAGCGAATAAAAACCACGAACTTGGCCACCGTTCAGATAAACATAGGTTTGTGATGCGGGAAGGTAGATATTACGCATATCGCACACTTGTGACTTCCAAAACTCAGGCGCTATAAAATCATGCGCCTTAATGGAAGCCTCAAGCCAAATATCTAAAACGGTATCAGTGTCGGCTGCTCTGTATTCTCTAATCATTAACTTTTGTACCTAGTGTCATTCATCTTCTAGGGAGTATGCCAAGAAAGCTAAGTGAAGCATTGAACATTTGCGACAATCACGCAAAACATAGATTACTGTTTTTTCACGTACTTCGCGGTTACTAACATTTCACCGCCACCATCCAGTTTGCAGTCTAACTGATGGTCTTTGCCTTCGTTGATGCGTCGAATCACAGCTTTAGTACCAATTTTTAGCACGCTAGAGCTGCCTTTTACTTTTAAATCTTTGATGAAGGTGACTTTATCGCCAGTCTCTAGCACAACGCCATTAACGTCTTTCACTCGCGCAGCTTCTCTTTCCAAACGTTCTTCTTCTGGATTCCACTCATAAGCACACTCAGGGCAGATTAAGTTGTTTTGGTCTGGGTAAACATATTCAGACTGACATTGCGGACAAGGAGGTAAAGACATACGTTACTACTTCATTTAAATGGAATTTATGTTCATCTTAATGGCTCTTTCCAAGGTTAGCGAGCATAAATCGGATCAATTGCATCAAGATGAGTCGGTGGCAAGAAAGAGCGGCTTCAAAACGAACAAACACAGCTGTGAGCTGTGTTTGTTTAGAAGGTTCCGATAAGTAATACGACTTAACGTTCAACTTTAGGCGAATAAATGGAATACGCCGTGATTTGACCAGCGACGATCGCCGAGAACATAAATAACGCCGATAAACCGATGCTCGGAATTGGCAAAATAGACTGCTCAAATACCGATTGGCTGGCACTTACTAGAACACGGCTACCTGGAACCAAGATAATGATCCCTTGAACAATATAGATAGAACCCGTTAGATCCATCTTCTTCGCAATCCAAGTTCCATAGAGCGTGATCAATACAGTCGTTACCCAAGTGCCAACTACCCAGCCACTATCAAAACCTAGATAGAATGGGCCCCACATACCTAGAACCGCAACTGGCAAGCCTAATAGAATATCGGTTGGGCGGGCATTAAACATCACACCGATAGAGACAGAAATCAGCACCAATCCGGAAATATGCATCCAAGTCGGAACAGCATTGGTGTAATCAATGGATACCGCTTGCCCCCATACTGCTTCACCAATGTTCAGCCCCATGATGATGCCAACGAACAACTTTATCAGTGTTAACGCACTCTGCCCAAGTAAGCTGGTACCAGAGACTAAATCGTTAAAGGCCAAACACTCTAATGCATTGGCTATGGATAACCCGGGGACAAACAAAACGATCGAGGCAATACACAACGCCCAGACCGGGATCGGTAGCCCTGTGCTTGCTAAAAATGCCACAGCAATACCGGTTAATAGTGCAGAGATGAATTCAACCGCAATCGCGCGGCGTGAATGGAGAACTTGCTGACATACCCAAACCATCAAACCAAGTAACGCAGAAAAGCCTACCGCTTCTAAAGTACTGCCGACCAACATTAGATAGGCAGGCGGAATCCCCATGTTCGCCAGTGCGGTAATCAACTTTGAATAGCCAACCGGCTCTGGGACAGGTTCACTGCTTGGTTGATTGATACGAATAATGGTATTTGCCAACAAACTCAGGTTGATTGAAGCTGGCTTTAGACGTTTGAGAATAACGGCATTGTTATCGTCTGGAAATTGATAATTAATCGCGGTCGGTGTTGCTTGAATCATTACGTCTACACCATGCTTTTTAGCATAATGCTGTGTGTATTTTTCAAGCTTATAAGGAGCACAACCACTGCGGTGAAGTGTATCGCCAATTTCAACAATTTTGTTAATTCGGTACTGAGAAGGCATGGGTATTTTAGGGGAAACAAAATGTGCGGCAAATGTACCAGACGACAGACGGAATGACGAGGTTTTTGCGTAATTTATCAACTAGATTCGTCACTTTTTTCTGCGAACACTTAAAAGTATGAATGACTCTACTCATTTAGGATTAAGCCTATGAATAATAAGAATTGTTCACAAGTTAAATCTATGCATCCATATTGTTATAAACGCACTTATAAATTCAGCTCAAATTTCGATTGTGTTAACACGTTCAGCCTTAGATTCCTCCTGTGTTGGTGAAGAAATAACATCCGATATCAGTTTATAAATTCATCCCTATACCTTGCCCCTAAACTTTCAATTAAGTGCCCGTTTGAATCTTGGTCTTAACGAGAGTTTAGTCACATTTTATTCACTCGCTAAACGCCAGACATGATTGAAAAACTAGCGGAGTGGTGGTTATGCGAGCACTTAGAATAAAAATGAAAGAAAAAGGTTTCGTTTTCAGTTAGATGTGGCATTATCAAACTCGTTAAGACGATGTGCGTGCATCGTATAATGGCTATTACCTCAGCCTTCCAAGCTGATGATGCGGGTTCGATTCCCGCTGCACGCTCCAGTCTTCTTGATACCTCAGTCTTACTCTTAAGACAGTGTGCGTGCATCGTATAATGGCTATTACCTCAGCCTTCCAAGCTGATGATGCGGGTTCGATTCCCGCTGCACGCTCCAACTCAAGTTTATCGTCTACCCCCTCAGATCGAACTCAATCTTCAAAGATAATCTTAATACTTTCGCTTAATCCGCTAACTACTTAAATTACCTTTAGTTTCCCCTTTACTACTCTCACTGTCTCTCAGAATTGTTCTAGTTTTATAATCTCGGTCAATGTTCGAATCCTTCGTTGTGTTAATGTGCGCTCAACTGGAAACAACCATAAAATAATAAAAATGTTTAAAAGCAATGAGTTAAATATCAATATTGAGACAATCAATATCGCTCTGTCCAAAGTTGAAAACGCGAACAAAATTCAACTTAATACCTTGAAAGGTTATGTGAGCAGAGAGCCTGAGCAAGCTATTCTTGCGTTTCGTTCTTTGAGTGAAGTGGAGTCTATCGACGACAAGCTTAAAAGAATCATGTCAGAGCTCCCTCATCTGAGTGGCGAAGCGCAGCACCTACTGGAAACATCGATTCTTTTACAGTAATGAGAAAGGAAGATAAGTCTCAACTGACGCATTAGTATGAGTTAAGACTTATCTTTAATTTTCTAGTCCGATTGAATTTCTAATCAAACCAAGATCTAGTGATTAACGTCTAAAGCGTTACACTTTTCACCATACCTGCTTCTGCGTGTCCTGGAATATTACAGGCAAATTCTACGTGATTATCTCCATGGAAATGCCAAAGCATCTGCTTCGCTTTACCCGGCTTCACTGTCACTGTACTGCCAGAATCATGGTGGTGGTTACCCATCTTTTTCATCATTTCACGATGCTCTAACTGCTCTGTTGCCGAACCAATCGAGAATTCGTGATCGATCTTGCCTGTGTTCATCACAACGAACTGCACCACGTCATTTAGCTCAATTTCGACCTTGTTCTTAAAGGTAATTTTCATATCGTCACTCAATAAAACATGAACCACTTTATCCGGTTTTGCACCCGTCGCAGGCATGCCTACTTCAGACATACCGTCCATGTTCATCATCATTGAATGATCCATCTTTCCACCTTTCATCATGCTGTGATTCATCTTCGAGTGGTCCATTTCTCCGCTCTTCATCATCGAGTGATCCATATCTGAATGGTCACCAGCTGAATGATCCATTGCAGCAAATGCTGTTGAAGCGGTGATTGTTAGGGCGATAGTAATTAGTGTCTTTTTCATGGTCGTTCCTTAAATTGATTCTGTTTATTTTGCTGGTTTCACATGTTTATGTGGTGCGCCCTTACCTACTCCTATTTCGCAAGTAAGGGCTTTTATAATCAATACGTTATTTACTTGTCTCGTTTTGGCTCTGAGTGATCTCACGCTGCTTCCAAAGCTTAAAGATCGCAGGTAGAACCAATAACGTGAGTAATAGCGCCGATGCCATTCCTCCTATCATCGGCGCTGCGATTCGTTGCATCACTTCTGAACCTGTACCTTCTCCGTACATGATTGGGATTAATCCAATGATTACGGTAAGCACTGTCATCATGACTGGACGCACACGAAGCCCTGCCCCTTCACGAATGGCATCTGTGAGATCGGTTTGTTGGATTGTTTGTTGGTTCTGTTCGGCATCGAGCTTTTTGTAGTGCCACGCTTGGTTGAGGTACACCAACATGATCACACCTATCTCAACCGCAACGCCCGCTAGCGCGATGAAGCCAACACCAACCGCAATGGAGAAGTTGTAGTTGAGGTAATGCATTAGCCACAAACCGCCCACCATAGCTAACGGCAATGTCAGCATGATCATCATCACTTCACCCACGCGGCGGAAGCTCAGATACAACAGCAACATGATGATGGCGATAGTAATAGGTACGACCACTCTGAGGCGATCTTTGGCGCGTTCCATGTATTCGTATTGACCCGACCATGCGAGTGAGTAACCCGCAGGCAATACGATTTGCTCAGCGACCACTTGCTGCGCTTCTGCCACATAAGAACCAAGGTCACGCCCATCAATATCTACGAATACCCAACCGTTAGGGCGTGCATTCTCTGTTTTGATCATTGGTGGACCATCTTCATAACGAATATCAGCGACATCAGACAAAGCAATACGTGCACCGTTTGGCGTAACGAGTGGTAAGTTCTGCAACTTCACCACAGAATCACGATAATCTTGCGGGTAGCGGACGTTGATTGGATAGCGCTCTAGCCCTTCTACCGTTTCGCCGACATTCATCCCACCAACCGCAGTCGAAATAACCTGCTGCACTTCTTTGATGCTTAACCCGTAACGAGCAGCAGAGCGGCGCTTGATGTCTATCGTGACATAGCGACCACCAGCCACACGTTCGGCATACACAGAAGCCGTACCGCTAACACCGTTCAAGATAGGCTCAAGCTGAGAACCAATATCCTCAATAACACTCAGATCTGGGCCCGCTATCTTGATTCCGATTGGCGTTTTAATACCGGTCGCTAGCATGTCAATACGAGTCTTGATTGGCATAACCCACGCGTTCGTTAAACCCGGGAACTGAATCAGATCATCGAACTCTTGACGTAACGACTCAGTAGTGACGCCGTCACGCCATTCATCTCGAGGTTTAAGCTGAATGATCGTTTCAATCATGGTCAGTGGTGCAGGATCGGTGGCGGTCTCTGCTCGTCCAATTTTGCCCCATGTGGTGTCAACTTCTGGGATGGTTTTGATTAACTTGTTGGTTTGTTGCAGCAGTTCACGCGCCTTACCAATCGAGATCCCCGGATAAGTGGTCGGCATGTACATCAAGTCACCTTCATCCAAAGGAGGAATGAACTCACTGCCAAGCTTGCTGGTTGGGTAATACGCAGAAGCCATCAAACCCAATGCAATCACAATCATCACTTTCGGATACTTGAGGCTTAGGTTGAGCAATGGTTTATACATCGCCACTAAGCTGCGGTTCACTGGATTCTTGTGTTCAGGTAACACGTTGCCACGAATGAAGTAACCCATTAGTACAGGAACCAGTGTGATAGCCAAACCTGCTGCCGCCGCCATTGCATACGTTTTAGTAAACGCGAGTGGCGAGAACATCTTGCCCTCTTGCCCTTCTAATGCGAATACCGGAACAAAGCTCAAGGTAATAATGATCAGCGAGAAGAACAGCGGTGCACCCACCTCTTCCGCCGCTTTGCCAATGACTTGCCAACGGTTTTTATCGGTCAGAGGCGTTCGTTCGATGTGTTTGTGGACGTTCTCTATCATTACGATAGCCCCATCCACCATAGCACCTATCGCAATCGCGATACCGCCAAGAGACATGATGTTGGCGTTAATACCCTGCCAATGCATCACAATAAACGCACCTAAGATACCGACAGGTAAGCTCAATGCGATAACCAGTGAGGAACGAATGTGAAATAAGAACAGCGCACATACAATGGCGACCACGATGAACTCTTCTGCCAACTTCTTCCATAAGTTCTCAACCGCACAGTCGATCAAGGTTGAACGGTCATAGGTCGCAACAATTTCAACCCCTTCAGGTAAGCCAGCTTGTAGCTCTGCAAGTTTACTCTTAACAGAATCAATCACTTCACTGGCATTTTCACCGAAGCGCATCACGATAACGCCACCAACCGCCTCACCTTCACCATTCAGCTCTGATATACCACGACGCATCTGCGGACCAAGGTTGATGTCAGCAATATCACCCAATAGCAGCGGTGTACCTTTGTCGGTCACTTTGAGTGGTATTGATTGAATGTCTTCAATACTCGCCAGGTAACCCGTTGTGCGAACCATGTGCTCGGCTTCAGCAATCTCAACCACTGAAGCACCCGTTTCTTGGTTGCCATCTTGGATCGCCTTGTTGACTTGCTGCAGTGTTAGGTCATAAGCTCGTAATTTGGCAGGATCGATCTGCACTTGATACTGCTTCACCATGCCACCTACCGTCGCAACTTCAGATACGCCATCGACGGTTTGCAGCTCGTACTTCAAGAACCAGTCTTGCAGGCTACGAAGATCCGATAAGTCGGGCTTACCGGTTTTATCTTGCAGTACGTAACTGTAAACCCAGCCCACACCGGTTGCATCTGGTCCTAATGTTGGCTTAGCACTTGATGGCAAGTTAGGCGCGACTTGGCTCAGGTATTCCAACACGCGAGAACGCGCCCAATACATGTCAGTATGGTCATTGAAGATGATATAGACGTAAGAATCACCAAAGAACGAGTAACCACGAACCGTTTCAGCACCCGGCACCGCTAACATCGCAGTGGTGAGTGGATACGTTACTTGGTCTTCAACCACTTGCGGCGCTTGACCCGGATAACTGGTTTTAATGATTACCTGAACATCAGACAGATCAGGAATAGCATCAACAGGCGTGTTTTTAACGCTGTATAACCCACCAAACACGATGGCAACAGTGGCGACCAAAACCAAGAATCGGTTACTGATGGACCAACGAATGATTGCATTGATCATAGTGTGCCCTCACTCGCTTCAATAGATTTAAGCACATACTCTGAACCTTGTTTTGCCACTAGAAACCGAATGGTTTGCCCCTCCGAAAACTCGGATAAATCAAGTTCGTCACTGGCTTGGAAGTTCATTTCACCCGCTTTCCAATCCCATTCAGGCACAGGCTTGTGGTTCACCGTGATCATTCCGAAATCAGGCATTAGCATAGTGATGTCGCCCTTCACCCACACTTCACCCGCCATTTGATGCTCGCTGACCTTGTAATCAACCACTTCATACTGGCCTGATTCCATTTTCATCATCTCAAAATCAACCACTTGCCCGCGCTTAAGCTGACTGATGTCCAAGCCTTCGGCGAAGGTGAAGTTCATCACCATGCCCGGCCAATCCCATTCAGGAACAGGTTGGTGATTGATGGTCGCCATACGACTACCTTGCATAACATCTGCAATTTCACCTTTTGCCCAAGCTGTGTCTGCTTGTTCTTCTACACCATTGATTCGTGACAAATCCGCTGACTGGCTAGATTCAGAATCCAGCAAGAAATGCGCTGAAGTGACAATCTGTTCGCCTTGTGTGAGCCCTTGCAACACCTCGATCTTGTCACCCGCTTCACGACCTACTTCAATGCGTGCTGAACGGTATTTACCCTCACCTTCAGACAACACAACACGAGTCATACCGCCGGAATGAATAACCGAAGATCTTGGGATCGTAAGAACTTGGTCGTCACTGATGGGTTTGAGTGCAATATTGGCGAACATATTTGGTTTAAGCTCGCCATTTGGGTTCGAGAACTTCAAACGAACGCGTAAGGTTCGTGTTTTAGGGTCAAGAATCGGGTATACGTAGTCGACAGTTCCCTGCCATTCTTTACCGGGAATCGCATCAAGCGTCATTTCGGCATTGCTACCTGTAGATATCCAATGCGCTTGTCGTTCAAACACTTCCGCATCAACCCACACCTCGTCTAGTGGCCCGGCACTGATTACCGCTTGTGCAGGAGAAAGATAACCACCTTCACGAATGTTGAGGCTTGCAATAACGCCATCTGCAGGCGCTTTGATTTCAATGGTTTGCGAAGCTTTACCCTGTCGAGTAATCGAGCGAATCTGAGCTTTATCAACGCCTAACGTAATCAAGCGTTCAGTCGATCCTTTGATCAATCCTTTGCGACCTGTTTTGTAAGCACTCAGCAGCTCTTCTTGTGCCTTAACAAGCTCTGGAGAGTAAAGCGTGAAGAGCACATCGCCTTTGTTTACCTTCTCACCAACCGCATTGATATACAGCTTTTCAACGCAACCCGCAGCGCGAACGTTGGTTTGCCATAATGTACTTTCATCGAACGCCACATAACCGACCGTTTCAATACGTGGCGACAAAGCTTCCAACCCTACCTTTGCTGTTTTGACACCGAGGTTGTTTTCCACAGAGGCGTCGATAGACACAGTTCCGGCTTTGTCTGAACCACCACTTAAGTCATCGGCGTATACAGGAATCAAATCCATCCCCATCGGAGATTTGCCTGGCTTGTCACGCTGATAATTGGGATCCATCGGTGCAACCCAATACAGGGGTTCATCGCTCGCCTGTGAGGAGGAGTTTCCCTCAATCGTCCCCGCCATCACTGACATATCGTGTGACTGGTTAATTAGAAAATGATTCACACCAAAACCTAATGCACCACCAACCAACAATGCGATTGTTGCTACTTTTACTGATTTCATTATTCGTTCCTTATTGATGGTTTTTCGCAGTTAGTTGCGGTTGCTCAACCTGATAATCAAAGCCACTCAGGAGTGACGCGAGCTTGCTATTCACGATGTTGAGATCGGTGATCAAGCGCTGTTGCTCTAGCTTCAAAGCAAGCTCATCTGCCGTTGCTGAAATAACATCGTTAAACTGTGCCGTGTTGTTTTGATAACCTCTTTCAACCGCACGGATTCGCGCCGATGTATGAGGTAATAAGGAACTTTGGTAACGCTCTAGGCGCTGGGTGAGATTCGCCTTATCCACCAATAATGCATTCACTTGAGCATTCATTTGAGCAAGTAAGGTGTCTTTTTGAGATTTAGCAGCGCCAACTTGGTGTTGAGCCGCAGACAAGGTTTTGTCTTGTCGATTACCTGTAAATAAAGGGATGTCGACCGTTAGATAAGCACTGACAAGATCAGAAGCAGGTTCACCTGCCATGTTGTTCGCTTGTCGGTGGGCATACATGACTTCAACACCAAACTGAGGTGTGTAAGCTTGTTCTGCCAATTCAACTTGTGTCTGATTAGACGAGATAGTCGCGTCCGTTATCTTAACGAGCGAATGCTCCATCAACAGTTGATAGTGCTTGGTTGCATCGTTGTTGGTCGCTAACTTACTTTCTAATAACGACCAATCAATTTGATTAGTCGCATGAAGTCTCTCCTGAGGATCAAGAGCCTGAGAATCAAGAACCTGAGAGCTAATCGCTTGATCCCCTAACCAGTCAGAACCGAGCCACTCAGACAGCTGAGAGATGAGACGGCGTTGAACTTGTTGGTTGGCTTGCAGTTTCTCATCAAGTTTGCTGACTTGAAGCTGGGCATTGAGCAGATCTTGCGCTTCGCTTTTGCCAATCGAGTAATTGGTTTGCACGTAGTTCTCTAGTTCAACCAAAAGACGTCGGTTTTCACGCATCACACCTTCAGCGACTTGTTGATAGCCCAGTTCCAGCCATAACTGCGTCATGCTATTGGCAACGGTAAGTTCACGAGCCTCAACTTGAAGCGCTAATCCGTCCGCTTGCTGACCTGCTTTTTTCTGCTGGAGGTCTAGCGTATCGCCGCGCTCGAATTGCTGCATCAGACCGACCGAGATATTGGTCATCGGGTCTTCGTCGAATTGAAAGCTATCGACTGGCAAGCCACCGAATCCGACTTTTAATTTCGGGTCCATCAAGGTTGCGCTCGCAATACCGGTTTCACGCATCGCTTGCGACTGAGCAAAGTACTGTTTGCGATTGCTGTCTTGGTTCAATGCTATTTCAATCAATGTATTGAGTTGCTGAGACGAGCTTTGTTTATCAACTTGGGTAGAAACAGGAGCCGCAGCTAAAACACTACCTGAAATAAAGGCAGAGCTTGAAATAAAGGCAGCAGCAACCACGACACTCGCGTTTATTTCAAACACGGAGTTTGTTGGTTTTATATTCACAATGAATGTCCATATCTAGCGTTAAATAACGCATATAAAAGATTGGCGTATCAGGTTTATGAGGCTGATATCGCTATGTTTTTAGATATAGATTTATGCAGTGGGTGGGCGTAACAGAGATTGAACACGTGCGACTTTCTGTCCAATAATGACAGATTGAAAACGAGCTAATGAAGATACAAATGGATTAGCGGCTTGAACAGCCTGAATTGGATAAGAAGTTGTAGAACACACTGAGGCGCAGCAATCGGCACTCGAACAATGGTTACCCATCATCTGACTGCCGTCTTCGCTCATTGAAAACATATCGCATTGAGCCATCAAATCATGGGTACTCATATTAGAGTGTTCGGCGTGTACTTCTTCACTCATCACATGGCATCCCGCCATTGAGTCGTTAGTCGACGCATCGTTGTGGTAACAAGCCGATTTACCCGAGCTCATTTCCATCATCATTACTTCAGTCATCATGGCTGATGAGCTTGAGGCATAGCTAGACATCAACATCGCAATGATGCTGAAAACAGTAATCCAAGTTGTTCGGAGTGTGTTTGTCATAGCTAACCTTTAAATTTATAGAGTGACTATAAAGGTTCCCCTTAGGGTAAGGTCAAGCTTGTTGAACATTATCTTTAACTAATCGACGAAATTTTTAACTAATTGACCAAGGATTATTCAACACGCCTTACACTAAAGTGAGAGAGTCGTTTGATTTAAGGAAATTTTCTTTAAAAATTATCTGATTACCTCGCGAAACCTCTATATGTGTATTTTACTTAAGAAAGTGCAACCAAGATTCACGGATGAGAAAATGGCTAAAAACAACAACGTCGAAACACATAAGAAAAATACAAAAATAGAGAATAAAAAAAGCAGTGAGCTAAAGCCAAAAGAAACAACAAAAAAGAAAAAGCTCAGACTGCATTCACACCTGAGGGTTAACATCCCACTCTTCCAATCTCTCATGATGATCTTACCATCATTGGCAAAGCACGCTGAAGCTACCGAGGGGTCAGGTCATACTGCCAATGACAACGATTTAACAACGACAAATAGTGTTGTCGATGGAACCATCGTCGATAAATACGCAGGTACAAGTTCCTTCGAAGCTACTCATCCAAACATTCAAACATTCAAACAAATGAGAGCCAAGAAAGCCCTAATACCAATGAAAGTCAGGTCTCTCACGGGGCAAACACGCATTTAGTTCCTTCTCATCACCTATCGACGCTTTCACACCCGCAAGTTCATTATATCCCTTCAGTCTCCATGCCAACCATTTCAGCAGGAGGGAACGGTCAGCCAATTCATTCAAACACGCCCCCTACACCAACTACACCCGTCACTTTTATTCCAGAAGTGATCAAGGGGACGTACGGAGAGCTTCATGTCGATGTAAACGGTCAATACACGTTCGTTCTAAACCCCAACTCACCTCAATACATCTTGCTGAACCAACACCAGCAAGGTACAGATCACTTTGCGTTACACCTATCTAATGGCGCGAGCATTGTTGTTCAGATACCGGTAACAGGTAAGCAAGACTTGCCAAGTATTTCTGGTGATTTAACAGGGGCCGTTACCGAAGATCACAATATCGATTCACAAGGTTTACTCCATGCAAACGGTAAGATTGACGTCATTGACCCTGACCAAAATGAAAGTTCAGTAACCCCAGAAGTTATCTCAGGTAAATATGGCTCATTAACCATAGACGCTGATGGGCACTGGCAGTACCAAGTAGACAACTCGCTTTCTAACGTTCAAGCGTTAACCGGGGCAACGTCACTGCATGAAAGTTTCACGATTCACACTAAAGATGGTACGCCACAAACCATCGACATGACCATTGGTGGCAACGATGACAATGCGGTTATCACTGGTGTGGATACGGGCTCAGTTATAGAAGATCTAACAACACAAGTACAAGGCCAGCTTTCAGTAACAGACCCAGATCTTGGAGAAGATCATTTTCAAACGTCTCAAGTTAATGGCCATCTAGGTACATTAACCATCGATAAACATGGCTCATGGACTTACGACCTCGATAACACCAATCCACAAGTGCAAGCCTTAGGCAAAGGCGCCACGGCCACCGATACGATTACCGTTCATTCGGCAGACGGCACACCGCATCAAATCACCGTTACTGTTAACGGAACTAACGATAAAGCTGTGATTGGTGGTACAAGCTCCGGCGCTGTAACGGAAGAATCTCAACTTCAAACATCCGGCACATTGACGATTACTGACGTTGATACCGGTGAAGCGCACTTCTCCAATACTAATGTTACTGGTGCTTTAGGCACGCTTCACCTCAAAGATAATGGTGCGTGGACTTACGATCTCGATAACACCAACCCAACAGTGCAAGCCTTGGGCAAAGGCGCCACGGCCACCGATACGGTTACCGTGCATTCAGCAGACGGCACGCCACATCAAATCACGGTCACAGTTAACGGTACCAATGACAAAGCCGTGATTAGTGGCACAAGCTCCGGCGCTGTAACAGAAGAATCTCAACTTCAAACATCCGGAACACTAACGATTACCGACGTTGATACTGGTGAAGCGCACTTCTCCAAGACCGATGTTACTGGTGCTTTGGGCACAATCCACCTTAAAGATAATGGTGCGTGGACTTATGACCTCGATAACACTAACCCTAAAGTGCAAGCCTTAGGCAAAGGCGCGACTGCCACCGATACAGTTACCGTTCATTCGGTAGACGGCACGCCACATCAAGTTACCGTGACAATTAATGGTACCAATGACCGCCCTGCTATCTCCGGTACTTCGAGTGGCGCAGTGATCGAACAGGGGTTGAGCACGGCAGGAAACCCTGATGCCACAGGGAGTTTAATCGCAACTGATATAGATAAATCAGACACCATTACGTGGGCAGTCAATCAACCTCAAGGCCAATGGGGAACACTATCGATTGATCAGAATGGTCATTGGCACTATCAGCTAGACAATTCGACCGGCGGTACCGCGGATAAACTCGCGGCTGGTGAGCATAAGTCTGAATCATTCTGGATCACCGCTACCGATTCAGCTGGAGCAACAGTTCCTCATAAAATCGTTATCGATGTGCAAGGTAGTAACGACAAACCGATTGTCAGTGCGTGGACTCAGCTTCCTGCGGGCAAAGAAGATCAACCTGTAACCATAAAAGCTTCTGATTTGCTAACGCATGCAAGCGATGTGGATGGTAGCGATGTATTGCACGTGACTAACCTGCAAACCACACACGGTAACCTGACTGATAACAAAGATGGCACTTATACCTTCACGCCAGACAAAGATTTTAACGGTGAGATTCGACTCACCTATGATGTGGTTGACGGCCATGGCGGAAGCGTCAGTACTCAGGCTAAGTTCGATCTTACTGCCGCTCCAGATAACGCGATTATTACCGACGCACAAACCAATGCTGACTCACGAGGAGTGACTGAAGATCGTGGTTACATTGATACCCACTACCAATTACATTACGACGGCAGATTAAAAATCCAAGATCCTGATGCGGGAGAGGCCCAGTTTGATCCGAATATTGGGCCACAAACCTATCAAGGTATTGGCTACGACACCAAATTGGGTGGACACATACTACTCATGCGCGACGGTCACTACACCTATACGCTCGACAATCGCAACATACAGAACTTAGCGCAAGGTGAAATTAAACACGACTCAGCTGTTATACGCTCAGCAGATGGTACAACGCATACGATAGAGCTCACGGTTCATGGTACCAACGATGCCCCAACCATCAATGCACAGTCTCACTCTGTGACTGAAGGTGGAAGCATTCTAAATGGACAAATGATTGGCCAAGATATAGATACAGGTGCGACCTTGACTTACAGCGCACCTCAGATTGATGGTTTGGTGGTTAATCCGGACGGCAGTTATAGCTTCAACCCAGCTCACTCTAGCTATCAATCGTTAGCATCAGGCGTCACGAAAACGCTGACTGTTCCCGTAACAGTCACAGACGAACATAATGCGAGTAGCACTCAAAACCTCTCAATAACAATTACTGGGGTTAATAACTCTGCCGTTATTGGTGGTGTCGACACGGGTGACGTAACCGAAGGTAATGCTGGGCAGAACATGTCCCCAGATTATGCTCAACCGGGAATAGCTAAATTAGGGCAAGCTGCATTAACGGCTGACGGTAAGCTGGATATTTCTGATCCAGATAACGGCGAATCACAATTTGATCCTAAAGGTGGTGCTTGGAATAATTCGTACCATGGTCAGTTCGGACACTTACTACTAAACACTGATGGAACTTGGCATTACCATGTTACGGTTGGTAGCGTTGACTGGGTTGGTAACAGAAAAACAACGGTTGGCACTGCCATAGACCAACTAGGCGAAGGACAAACTCTGACTGACACGATTACCGTATATTCTAAAGATGGCACATCGCACGATATTGTCATTACGATTCACGGTAGCAATGACCGCCCTTACTGCGCTTCTGAAGTACAGCTCAATTCAGGTAAAGAAGACCTAGCTCAAACCATCACAGCAACCGAGCTAATCGCGAATACTGTTGACGTAGACGCCAACGATGCAGGTAAGCTCACTATCGCTAATTTGCATGCTGACCATGGCTCGATTCAAGACAATCACGATGGAACCTTCACTTTCACTCCAAGCCACAATTACAACGGCAGCGTCCATTTCACCTACGATGTGAAAGACGCGCATGGTGGTACAACATATACTGGCGCCAATACGACCCTCGTAGCGACACCAGACAAAGCGATTATCTCTGAAGTGACCACCGGAAGTGTTATTGAGGATGGGCAGCATGCAACGCACAACAACGGCACAACAACTGAACTGGCCAACGGACAACTTCAAGTCATCGACCCAGACAGCGGCGAAGATAAGTTCCAGTACAGCCAATTTGGTGAGACTCGCATCCACGACCCATTTGGGGGCATGCTTCGAATTGATAGCGCTGGTAACTGGGGATATAGCGTCGACAACGCGGCGCTTCAACACCTAGCACAAGGGCAAGTTGAAACGGTTACCTATCGGGTACACAGCTTCGATGGTACCGCCTACGAATTAAATATTGATGTCGTCGGCACCAACGACATCCCTACAGTTACCAAGGTGGTTCTAAGCAACGGCACAGAAGATACAAATTATCAAATGCAGGCGAGCCAGTTCGGATTCACCGACGTCGATACAGGCGATACATTACACTCAATTGCGATCACTGACCTGCCACCCGCGGCTCAAGGTAAGTTTGTGCTTGATGGCCACGATATTACGGCTGGTCAGAGTATTCCTGCTGCCGATATCGCTAAGTTACAGTTCGTCCCTACCCCTGATTTCAACGGCGATGTTCAATTTAAGTTCACGGTTAATGATGGACATGTCGATTCACAAGAAGCAACTAACACACTACACATTGACGCGGTTAGCGATGCAGCACAGTTCACTGGCGACGATACCGGAGATGTTCATGAAGGACATACCTATACAGCGCCAGACGGTTCTATGTCTGGCGGCTACGTCGATGATCGTTCACCAGATCATATGCATGGAAACATCGGTAAAATATGGAACGATGAAATACACACTGATGGCCACTTGAACATCGTTGATCCAGATTCTGGTGAAAGCCATTCTCAAACAGGCACTTACCAAGGTACACATGGGCATGTGATACTCCAGAGTAACGGAGATTGGAGCTACTACGCTTCCATAGGACAAGACGCGACGGGTAGAAAAATTGATCATCTCGGTCAGGGTGAATCAATAACCGATATAGTCACCGTCAAATCGGCAGATGGCACCACGCACGATATTCATATTACCATTCATGGCGACAATGACCGTCCATACTGCTCTTCAGAAGTTCAGCTCAACAGTGGAAAAGAAGATCTCGCACAAACCATCACAACAACTGAGTTGCTTGCAAATACTGTCGATGTGGATACTAACGATGCCGGGCAACTCTCTGTTGCGAATCTGCATGCTGATCACGGCACTCTCGTCGACAACAAAGATGGTACATTTACCTTCACTCCAGACCATAATTTCAACGGTAAAGTGCATTTCACTTATGACGTCAAAGATGCTCATGGTGGCGTTACTCATACTGGCGCGTCTACCACGTTGTTACCGAGCAATGATGCTGCCACACTGCAACCGACGCTCGCCTCCAACTTTGTGACTGAAGATCATCTAAAATCGGGGACAAGCACCAACGAGCTATGGTCAGGTTGGAAAAACCTCGATATTCAGGATATTGACTCGCCATCGGAAGCGAAAGTTACTCAAATAGAGGTCAACGGCGTTAAGCATACGGTACCAGCAAACTTCGCGATGAATCTTACAGGCGTCCACGGTACCTTCAACTTCACTCATTCAACCGATGGCCACGACAAATGGAGCTACAGTGCGGACAATAGTCACGCTGAAGTTCAATCACTGAGTCATGGCGATTCTCTGACTGATACGATCACTCTTATTACCGCAGATGGAACACGAATCCCGCTGACAGCCAAAATCTTAGGCACTGATGATCATGTGATTATTGATACGCCTGACGCATTAACGGCCGCATTGGGAACGGCTATTGAAAACAAAGTTACCTCTATTTCAGGCACCCTACTCGCGCACGATTCCGACAGTAAAGATTCCGTAACATTCAGCGCTGGCGATTCTACTGGCGCCTACGGTACGCTTCATGTTGATAGCAATGGGCAATGGCATTATGACCTAGACCACTCAAAGGCCAATGCACTGCAACAAGGTGAGACTAAGGCAGAAGGTTTTGATATCACTGCAATATCTACTGATGGCTCAACCGCAACCAAACATATTGAAGTGCTAGTTCAAGGGAGTAATGACAAGGCAACGATATCCGTCATCTCAAATCCCGATGTGTATGAAGATCGCTCTTCAACGCCTGTCGAGATCATATCAGGTAAGCTGAGTGCCCTCGATCCTGACCACGACCAATCTGCATTCTCAACGGATGTAGGCAAACGCCATGATCCATTTAACAGTGGTGTTCACGGTGGTCTTCATATTTCCAAAGATGGTTCTTGGACTTATACCGTTAACAACAGCCAAATTCAGCAATTGGCTGCTGGGCAAGAGGAGCATGTCCAATACAACGTGCATACTGTTGGCGGTGATTATCATGTCATCGATATTAAGATCGTAGGAACCAACGATATACCAACCGTATCCGCAACCACTCTTGCCCATGGCACCGAAGATACACACTATCAAATGCAGGCGAGTCAGTTCGGTTTCACTGATGTCGACACTGGCGATACGCTGCACTCCATCGCGATCACAGATCTGCCACCAACGGCTCAAGGTAAGTTTGTACTCGATGGGCACGATATCACTGCTGGTCAAAGTATCGCGACTGCCGATATCGCCAAACTCCAGTTTATCCCAGCCACTGACTTTAACGGTGATGTTCAGTTTAAATTTACCGTTAATGACGGACATGCTAGCTCTGCAGAAGCAACCAACACATTACATATCGACGCGGTTGGAGATGCTGCAACAATCGCAGGTGTAGACACAGGAGATGTCACAGAAGATAGTTTCTATGGTATGCAGTGGCTGTTGACACAAGGCAAGCTCACCATTTCAGACCCTGACTCAGGCGAAGCGCTATTTGATCCGGTCATTCATGCCCACAACTATGCCGGTATTGGCTATGACACAAAACTAGGCGGTCACATATTGCTGTCTCGAGATGGCTCTTGGGACTATCAAATGGATAACTTCTCACCTGAAGTGCAAAAGCTCGCGGCAGGTGAAACAGCGGTCGATACTGTCACGGTACATAGTGTTGATGGCACATTGCATGATATTCAAATAACCATTCATGGGACAAACGATACTCCCGTTTTATCGGTAACCCAAACAACGCCAACCACAGGCACACTGACCGAAACTGATGTTGACGTGAAAGACACTCATACCTTCTCTGTGGTCAATTCAACTGGTCAATTCGGATCGCTATCGGTCGACCCAGACTCGGGCGCATATGTATACACAGCTAATGGTTCGGTTGCTGGAATGAGATATAACGCGGGGACACACACATATCACGGCACCGATGTGTTTGAAGTAAAAGTGGCTGACAATCACGGTGGTGAGTCGTCAAAGTTCATCACCTTTGATGCCAACGGTCATGTTTCAGTTGTACCAGGACACTCGCCAACGATTTTAACCTCTGTGCCTTCCAACCCACTGGTAACGACAACGCAACCAAGTTTGCCAGCAGGAACAAACACTCCGCCAAATAATGCAGTCACCGTCGACTTAGCGGCATCTAGTGATACTGGTACTTCAGATACCGATAGCCTCACTAAAGACAGTACGCCGACAATCACCGGACACACGGACATTCCATACTCACAAGTCACCATCTATGATGGCTCAACACCTATTGGACATGCGGTGTCTGATGGCTCGGGGCAGTATAGTGTGGCGGTAAGCAGCTTATCGAATGGCGATCATAATCTTTCTGCCAAAGCGTTAGCTCCTTCTTCAGTTTTGCCAGCAACATCATCCATTCTCTCTCTGCATGTTGATACTGTAGTCGCGCCGCTCCAAATATCATTAACTCACGATACAGGGAGCAATCCCTCTGATTTGATTACTAGTGATGGTTCATTAACTATCAATGGGCAAGAGGCAGGCGCAACCGTTGAATACTCGACTGACAACGGTCACACATGGACATCGAGCTTTACCCCACAACAAGGCTCAAATACGGTCAGCGTGAGACAAACTGACGCCGCAGGAAATGTATCCGCGAGCAGTTCTTTAACTTTCACTCTAGATAATGCCGCCACAGCACCAAACGTTTCCCTTACCTCAGATTCAGGGAGTTCCTCTACAGATAATATTACTAACGTTGGAGACCTGAACGTTGGAGGCATCGAACAAGGTGCAACAGTGGAATATTCTACTGACAATGGTGTGCATTGGAGTTCTCAGTTCACTCCGAATGAGGGTGTTAATAACGTTCAAGTTAGACAGACTGATGTAGCAGGTAACGTATCTCCTTCTACATCGCTCACCTACACCTTAGACACTCAAACCGATATACGTGTGAATTCCGCCCAGGTAGACCAACATGGTCAAGGTATGATGGTGCAAGTGTACTTGCCAAAAGATTCAGAAGTAACGCGTCTCGAAATTACCAGTGACGGTGGTGGCGCGCCTCTTCTTGTCGACCTAAAAACGGTGCAGAGACAAGGCACTGGTACAAGTGTTAGTCACCCTGACCATCAATATCAAGAGTTTGTTGGCATAGACTTATCTTCGTTACCTGATGGTAATTTAACAATTCGAGTCGCAGGCACAGATGCAGCAGGCAATACCGTTACTGCTCAATCATCAGCGAGTTCGAATTATGTATTAGACACAACAGCTAGCGTCAGCGACGACACTAATACAGCGGTAGAAGACTCAACAACTCCAGTCTCAGGTAACCTACTGAGCAACGATGCCGATGCGACTACCGTTACCACTACAGGTGACATTCAGGGTACCTACGGAACATTCCATTTAAGTTCAGACGGTAGTTACACTTACACCTTAAACAACCAATTAAGCGTGATTCAGCAGCTTGATTCTACTTCATCACCTCTCGTCGATAGTATCGCCTACACTGCACGGGACAACCATGGCAACCAAGCGACAGCGCATCTTGCGATATCAATTCAAGGTACCGATGATAACCATGCTCCCGTTGTCACTGCCCATTCCATTTCAACGGATGAGGATATAACTCATACTTTTTCTACCGCCGAATTTGGCTATACCGATCAAGAT
Organism: Vibrionales bacterium SWAT-3; assembly: GCA_000169995.1. GTDB lineage: Bacteria > Pseudomonadota > Gammaproteobacteria > Enterobacterales > Vibrionaceae > Vibrio. The sequence goes on from AAZW01000002.1 coordinate 40,023, forward strand.
GGCGATGCACTGCACTTCATCACTATTAGCCAGCTACCTGCGAATGGTTTATTGCTTCTCAATGGCAAAGCGGTAACCACCAACCAGCAAATCAGTAAGGATGACTTGGACGCCGGTCATTTGACCTTCACTCCAATCCACGACGAAAACGGTGCCAACTATGCGCACTTTACGTTTACTGCGAATGATGGCCAACAAGATTCCGCAAGTGCGACAATGACATTGAACGTCAATGCCGTGAATGACGCAGCTACATTTACAGGTGATGCAGGTAGTAGTACTGAAGACACAAGCCTTCACCACAATGTACATGTTACAGGAACATCACCTATAACAAATGCCCTTAAATGTACTGGCCACCTAGTTGTATCCGATGTCGATGGTCAAGGTGAAGCGGCATTGGACCTCAATGGTCAACAATATCTAAATCATAACGGAAATTATGGACATTTTATTGTTTCAAGCCACGGTACATGGGCTTATGTTGCAGACAATGACAATCAACAGATCCAAGATCTCGATAACGGGCAGACACTCACAGACAGCGTTGAAGTAACTTCTAAGGATGGTACCAAACACTCTATTACAGTAACGATTAACGGTACGACCGATAAACCTGTATTACATAGCCTAAGTGATTCAGGCGTCCAACATAGTGGCCCTATTGAAGGCAACCTCCTATCCGGTATCGGCACTAATGAAGGCGCGAGTGGAGCAGCGACAGACACTGACTCCAATGCACACTTAGTGTTGCAGGATATCCAAGTCAAAGACCCTGTTTCAGGCTATGTAACGGTAACACCTGGGCATCCACACACTATGGTGGGTATAGGTACATTGGCCATTGAAGCAAATGGTCACTATACCTTTACACCAGAGACAGGTTTTACGGGGACGGTTCCAAGCATGGTCTACCGTGTTGGAGATGATGGCGGCAACCCTAGAGGCGACTCTTCTCAAAACCGACTCACTATTGAAGTCACACCACCAGCTCAACATGCGCCGACAGCTACGCCGCAAACCGTCACCAGTGATGAGGACCAAACTCATACCTTTACCACTTCCGAGTTTGGTTATAGCGATGCTGATGGTGATGCCCTCAACCACATAACCATCACGCAACTTCCTACTCATGGAACTTTGATGCTTAACGGCGTTTTAGTGACCACCAATCAACAAATATCGAAAGCGGATTTGGATGCTGGGCACCTAACCTTCACACCAATTCATGACCAGAATGGTGCTAACTATGCCAACATTGAGTTTACAGCAAATGATGGCCACCAAGATTCCGCAAGCGCGACAATGATTCTAAACGTCAATGCGGTAAACGACGATCCAACTGTAGGTTCTAGCTTCAAGAGCTCTCCCGAAGATACGCCTATGCACTTTACGAAAGCCGATTTCAAATACTCCGATGTCGATGGTGATGCACTTAGTCATATCACCATCACTAATGTGGCACACGGAACACTGAGTTTACATGGGCATAGTGTGAGTGTTGGCGATGATGTTAACGCTGCCGATGTTGCTTCATTAGTCTTCACTCCAACACCAAACTACTCTAGCGCCGGTTTAAATGGATTAGGCGCCGTTCAATTTACCGCCAACGATGGGCATGTAGACTCAAAAGAAGGCTCCATATTCATTAATGTTGCCCCTGTCGATGATCCTGCGACATTCAGCGGTGATTCCACAGGTCAAGCTCAAGAAGATACTCATACCCAAACCTCTGGCACATTAAGTGTGACTGACCCTGATGGCACACAAGGTTTCGTTGCCGTTCAAGGTGGTGTGGGTATTGTGGGAAGCAAAGGATACGGACATGCCCATATAGACAGTAATGGGCATTGGACCTACAACCTTTATAATAACCACGCAGTTGTTCAACAAATGGCTAAGGGACAAACTGATACTGAGACAATCACCGTACAAGCAAAAGATGGTACAACTCATGACATCGTCGTTACGATAACGGGTACTAACGATGCACCTACTGTCTCAGAACACACCCCAAGTAGCAGTCACTCAGTAAATGAAGACACTAACCTGAACGCTAAAGGGCTACTTGATATCAATGACATTGATGGTGATGCAGTTAGCGTAACTGTAGACCCAAGCCATAGTGCTCAATTTGGTTCTGTTCAATTTGACAGCCAAACCAATACTTGGGCTTATCACTTAAACAATGCCAACCCTCAAGTTGATGCATTAAACGACGGTGACACACTTACAGATAGGTTCACATTACTTGTCGATGACGGGCATGGTGGTAAGGTTTCGAAAGAGATTGTCATGACCATCAATGGTCACACCGACCCTGTACCCTACACGCCACCAACCATCAGTGTCACTGTCGATACAAGAAATGCTCACCATGTGACAGCTGGTATTACCGCTAGCACAGTACAAGCTTACGCTCATAGCATCGGACAATCCGCTCGAACAGTGTCAGGGCACAATGAGATTGAAGGTCATGGGCACAGTGAAATATTCATTGTGCAAGGCAGCCTCCACGACGAAGCCGAACTTAAGGGTGGGAATGATATCTTGTATTTAGGAGGGAGATTAACCGACGAAGAAATAGAAGGTGGGAGTGGTCGTGACACCCTCATTTTAGGTGCCTACAATCGCAATAACGCTCCACGCTTACATGACCATGGTGAGAAGATAAGTGATGGGCATGAAGAGATGGAATTGGAAGATATCGAAAACATCATTCTTGGTGATGGTACGGTACTGAAAGGTCACTTGCCGCCTAATTTCCCTTCTATCACACACGATCACTATGAGGTGCCAGTAAATATACAAGCCCATTTATCTTCCAGTGATGAATCGGTTTCAAGTATTCGACTCACCCATCTACAACAAGGGTTAACACTGCAAAGCAACGGGCATAACATCAATGCTAATCAGGATGGTAGTTACACCGTGCCAGCCAATGGGCATTTGGTTGTCATATCCGCACACCCAATCAACAGCGGGCATCACTACTTTGAAACAGAGGTCACTACGCATAACTCAGTAACAGGCGTAACCGCGGTAACAACAGAAGATTTACACGGACATATTCAAAGCCATGTGAATCCGCCGCCTCCACCACCGCCACCAGTGCAACACGATGAGCCAGACTTCTCGCCGTTAGATAGCGTACAGGACTTTACGGTCACTTTAGACGACTCGTTAAGTGCGGACACACCTGTGGAAAGTCATGCTCAAGTTAGCCATGAACACCCTGTTGGTGCAGCCGCTTATTTGGATGCCCTAGGTATTCAGCCCAATACATCGCCTACCACAGGGCACGATCAGCCGGCAGACATGGATATCGTGCTTGCACAAGTCGACCAACAACATGCCGTAGATTACGATCAAGCGCAGTTAGATATGTCAGATGCACTTGAACATCATGATGCAGCCAATAACCAAGATGATGAGCACCATCATCACAACGACTTAGATGGACTAACAGACATAGATCCAAATAACTAATGGTGGGTGATTAATCATTAGTGAAGAAAACAAAAGGGAGCACGTTATGTGCTCCCTTTTTAATGGTTGTTTCTTGTATCGTTCTGAACAAAGAGACAGTTGTGACTCTGTGAGTTACCTTTCACCAAATGCAACACTGATATTGGTATAGATCGGCTTCCAAAGGTATTGGAACACCGACTTCTCGCCCGTCGTGATATCTATCTCTCCCGTCATTCCAGGAAGAATTGAAAAGCTTTCAGGGTTGTCACGGAAATACGGCGTTTCCACAGACACCACAACCTCATAATAGATTTCACCTCGTTCACTTTGACTTGTGGTCGGTGAAATACTCTCAACCTCCCCTTTTAAAGCACCAAAACGGCTGTAATCAAACGCGTCAATCTTGATTCGAGTTGGTTGGCCTACGTTCACAAAACCAATATCTCTCGGAGATAAACGAGCTTTAAAATCCGCTTTACCACCGACAGGAACAATCTCAACCACTGTCCCGCCCGGTTGAATAACGCCACCGTTCTGCGTACTTGGTAGGCTTTGCACTAAACCTTGTAGCGGTGACACTAACATGGTGTTCGTCAATTTCGCTTGGCTTGAACGCACCCGAGCATTAAGCGCAGACAAATCTGATACTGCTTTGGATCGATCGTCACTTACTTTTGCTTTGGCCTCAGCAAGAAGTTGCTCAATTTTTTGCTCATTACTGTCTGCCTGCTTAATCAGAACCGACTTCTTGCCGCGAGCTTCTTCAATTTTCTGCTCAATGCTGGCCAACTTCTGACGCATTTCAAGCACACGTAAACGAGAGATGTTCCCGGCTTTATAGCCTTTTTCCAAAATGTTCTGTTCTTGCTTAGTGGCACTTAACTCTTTGTCGTAGCTAGGTAGAGACTTTTCTACGACACGAAGCTGCTCTGCTATTTGTTCACTGTCCTTTTCCAACACAATGCGTTTTTGATAGTAGAGCCCTTTTTGAGCATTTAACTGCGCCTTTTGTTGGCTAACGATCTCCGGGAAATCAATTTCAAACTCCCCAAAATTCGGCTCACGGTTATCCAGTAACGCGTTCATACGTTCGATACTCGCAAGCAAGGTTACTTGTTGAGATTTCAACTCTTCGAGAGCCGTGCGCTGGAAGGTCGCGTCAAATTCAACAAGTGGTTGCCCTTTCTCTACCAGTTGACCCTCTTTAACGAGAATTTGCTTTAACTTACCGCCAATGGCGCTTTGTAATACTTGCTTTTCCCCCTCAGGAATCACCGCACCCTTTGCCTTTGCGATTTCATCCACTTGAGTGACCACAGACCAAGTGACAAAAGCGATAACACACAAGGCAACTGACCATGTCGCCAGCGCCAATGTTCGAGCTGTATTTTGTGATTCAACAAGCTCACCGTAGCGCTTGCCAGTCTCGATAGGTTTTTTAGCCATTAGCGACTCCTTGCTTTGACTCTACTTTTTGCTTTGGTAACTCTTGTGTGTCAGATAACTGCTGCTCTTGAGACTCTGATGGCTGCTCCAGAGGCCCTGCATAAACGACAGCACCCTCGTCTAACACCACAACTTTATCAGCGAGTTTAATCAAGTCAGGATCATGCGATGTATAGATCACCGTTGCTTTTCCTTTCTTCATCGCCAAGAACTCACCGAATACACGTTTAGCATTGGGATGGCCATCAGGTACCGGGTTATCCATTAGGAACATCGGGTAGTCATACACCAAAGCTTTGGCGTCAATGAGGATCTGAGCAACAGTGCCTGACAACATATCAAACAAGCTATCCGATTGAATGCTGCTGATAGAGGTATCCAGTCCATCTGGTAATGTGGAGAACCAGCGCTCGCCGCCAACCATTGCAATGGCAGATATCATTTTCTGCTCTTCAACCTTATGCCCATCACTCAGCCACTCTCGAATACTCAATGTAAGTAAGTCGGGGTAAGCGGCACGAATGAAACACCAGTGTCGATAGAGCTGCGGATCGTACTGAGCAAGGTTTACCCCTTTCAACTCAACCATGCCGTTTTGAATAGGCTGTAATCCGGACAACACTTCAATTAATGTCGACTTACCACTGCCTGAAGGGCCTGTAATCGCCACAATATCGCCCGCTTCAACATCAAAACTTACCCCATTCAATGCAGGGCGACTCTGTTTAGGATATCGGAGAGTCACTTGACCTAACTTCAAGCTCGGAGCGACCATTGGCAATGGATGATGCTGGTAACTGAATTCACGTTCAGACGGCTGAGACAGAATACGATTTACCTGCAGCTTAGATTGATTAAAGCTATTAAAACGCATCGCGCTGTTGGCCAACACCTGCGCAGGCCCTGTCACTTTGGAAATCAACATCATTGATGCAATCAAACCACCGGGCGTCATCACTTGCTCGAAAATAAGTCCAATACCTAAGCCCATAACAGCCAGTGTTGAACCCACTCCAATAAAGTAATAAATCGAGGTGTATCGACTTTGCAACACCGATTGATTAAATGTCACCGTAGAGGCAAGCAGATTGGCCTTTTGGAAACGTTGAATCAAGTGTTCCGAAAACCCGGCACTACGAATAAAAGCAAGCTTAGACGTCAACTCATTAGTCATGTTTTGACGATTCGTGCCGGCTACCGTCGATTGCATTGAGCGCTTACTACTCGAACGTATCGAACGCTTAGCTAACAGGTAATACAAAACCAAAGAGACAATTGGAACCAGTATTAGCCAGCCACCTAGCACTCCTATAGCAAGAACAAAAATGGCAATGAAAGGTAAATCAAACAACGCATTACCGAGTGGCCCTGACAACACACCTGAAATGCGCTCAGATAACATCACTTGGTTTTGTTGACTAGACGAGGCCGTTTGCTGGTTTTGAGCATAACTATTTCTTAATAGTCGCTGCACAAGGGATTGAGATATCTCGCGGCTGACTCGATTGGACACAGAAGCAAACACTCGACTACGCAATGTTCTTAACCAGCCCATCATCACAAACAACAAAGCAGCCCCAATGGCAATTCCTTGCAGTTCATGCCCAGCATCGCCACCGATTACATGGTCATAGATCGACATCGTGATGAATGGCACTGCGAGAGCAAATAAATTGGTGATAAAGCTGACCAAGAGCAATTTAGGAATGATAGGACGAAAAGCATGTAACCGTTCACCAACCCAATCAGGGGAAGCCTTCTCCAATGGAGCCCCTTCAATAACAATGCAAAACTGCGGAACCTCTGAAACGTCTTCATTGCCATCAACGGCAACAAACTGTTTTGACTCCAAGTGACCAGTAACCAATTCATTTTCACCGAGAACCAGTAGAACTAATTTGTGATCGCCCACCTCATCTAGGTTAGCAACCAAGCGATATGGCAATGCAAGCCTATCAAACAGGGCAAACATATCATCTATTGATTCAATGCCGTTCTCATCAACCCATTGGCGAGCGAACAGTTGGATATTCGCGTTTACTTCCAACTCCTTGAGCACAGAAAGGCTTTCAGTTTCCAGTCGGTTCATCGGCTCATGTTGACCGTCTGTTTCGCCATGGCGATTAGCATCTAAACGATTCATGCAATGACCTCCTGCTGATTAGTAGTGTCTTCGGCAATCGAACCGTTTGTTACTGTAATTGTTCGACTCGCTAATTCGCGAAGTTTTGCATGATAGCTCACCATCAATATGATGCGCCCTGCCAATACTTCTTCTTCCAGCACCTTAACCAAGTTCCCGAGAGCATTAAGATCGAGCGATGAATCCGGTCTTTCGAGCATGATAACGGGCTTACCACTCGCTAATTGAGCCGCAATATTGAGCATTTTAATGTTGCCCATACTCAACAAAGAGGCACTTGTATGGCCGATTTGTGTTTCTAACCCATCGGGTAAACGGGTAATTTCTTTGGTTAATCCCAAGCGGACAGCGTAATCATTGGCGCTTTGTGTTCTCTCTGGATCAAAGCCACACAAATTATCCAGAATCGTACCTGAGACTAACTGCCCTTTAACCCCGCAGTAAGCTGTAGCTTGAGCGACAGATGCAATAGAAACGGCTTCGCCATCAATGAAGCACTCACCCGCGGCTAAATCATCAATCCCTGCAATCGAAGACAGTAAGTGACTATTGGTGTGGCGATCTTCACTCTCTAACAGCACCAGTTCACCTTTATTTAGCGTCACATCCACACTGGCGAGTTCACCATACCTTTCAATGGTGGCTTCCTTGATCTCTAAAGTCTCAAAGTCAGAGAAGCTAAGCTCAGAACCAGCGGACTCAGCCAGTGATAAGTCCCCTAACTTTTCTATCGCCTGATTGGCACTATGGATTGAATTAAGCTTGATTCGAACCCCAACCAGAGCACTCAGAGGCGCCACAGCTCTGCCCGATAAGATGGAGCATGCTGCTAACCCCCCCGTGGTTAATTGACCATCCAATACCCACAAGCTCCCGGTTATCACCAACAAAACAGATGTCGCCAGTGCTGCAAGCTGAATACACTCTTGAGCGAAGGCATTCTGCTCTTCTTCTTTGGCTTTGGATTGAGATCGGACATTATTGAGCGATTTAAACTGGTTAAAAATTCGAGATTCTACAGCCTGACGTTTAATTCCCTGAATGGTTTGGCTAAGAAGAATCAAGAAGGCTTTTCTCTCCTGTTCATCTTTAGAAGCTTCTTCACTTAAACTTTTCACGCGGATAGAAGACAGCCAAACAATACCAAGCGTAATGAGCCAAACTGCCAAAGGTATCGCCACTAGCTCACCGCCGATATAAGCCACCAGCCCGAGAAAGATCAATGCAAAAGGCAAATCGATAAAACCAGAAATTATGCCACCAGAATACCAATCTTTAACTTTGGATACCGCTCCGAGTCCTTCTTCGACACCACCTACACCGAGCTTACGAAGGTGGCCTGATGATGCAGTGGTCACTCTTTCTACCAAAGTTTGGTAAGTGGCTTTTTCTGTATTGCTGGCCGCCGCAGACAAAAGCCAAGTGCGAACAAAACGTATGAGTGCTTCCATCGCTACGGCTAGTGTCGCCCCTGCTAAAAGCAGCGTGGCCGTACCATAGCTTTGATTGGGGAGAATGCGATCGTAGATCTGGAGAACCGTTAATGGAACGGCTAATGACAAGAGGTTAATAAGTAAAGAAGGCAGCAAGACTTTCCTTACTACCCCTTTATTTTTTACTGACGTTACAGGCATACACAATCCTTATCCATGCTTATGAAATAAGATTGGTACACCATGTTGGGTATTGCAAGGTAACGAACTGATTTAACGTATTTTTCAAGATAAATATGACAAAGATCTTTTTACGTAAACCTGTGTTTTTAGTTGTACCTTACAAACCCTTGTCATAATCAGTGATTGCCCGCGTTAACTTAGATAAATCTGAATCACACAAATGCCGTCTCAATGACTCAAACTTTTCTGGCGGCCAGTCGTATATCTTCATTGATATTAACTCTTCGACAACAGGCTTATCAAAGCGGTGTTTCACTAATTTCGCGGGAGAACCACCAACAATAGTGTACGGTTCCACATCTTTGGTTACTACGCTGTTCGCAGCGACAATCGCCCCTTCTCCGATGGTCACACCCGGCATGATCATGGCACGCATACCTAGCCAAACCCCATCTTTGATATGAGTATCACCCTTGCCTATGTAGGCTTCGTCGATCACATCCATAAAATGGATACAAAGAAAACCAATCAACGCGGTGGGTGTGATTGCCGCCCATTAGGATCACGACCTCTGCTCCTATGCAGACGTAATCCCCGATGTAGAGCTCATCGATTTCCCAGCGAGGTTCCCACTGACGACTGACTTCATCACCATGAAGATAACGGACAACTGAACCTTCAAAGCCGTTGTCCCAGCAATCGCTGTAGTAACTGTGTTGACCTTTGATATGAATATTGGGGTTGCTGACTACTTCATGCAGCAATTCGAATTTAGACCAATGCTTATTTTGCATTTCTACCTCTAATTAACTTGTTAGTTTTATTCGTTTAAATATCAAAAGATTCGACGTTGAAGATCTAAACATGCACAAACAAGCGCCCCATAGGCACAAGAAAGACTGGGGTGAACAGTGAGTGCCATACTTAAATCGGCTCTTCTCCGCTTAGATGAGTCTATAAACTAACAATAAAACCGCTAACACATTGATTTACAATCGCTTCCCACCTTATATATCAGTGTTGTAGTTTGTCGTTATTATCTTCCGCTCTATTTAACTTTAAAGGCCAATCCGTACAGTCTGTAACGCTTGAAGAAAGCTCTCATTCAGTACTCGTCAAGTGCAAGCGAGATAGACGCTGTAAAGTTGTTGATCCTGAGACTGGAGCTCCGCGCACCGTCGACCACTACGTTCACCGTCGCCTGTCGGATTTACCTGTCAGTGGTCGCCCTTGCGTTATAGAAATTGAATTGGCTCAGACAAGGGATAGGCTCGGCCGAAGGTTGATTGAAGAGGCTGATTTTGTTGATAAGGGGAGTCGTTATACAAAGAGGTTCTGTCACTTTATTAGTGGACTGTGCCGCTATATGAGCATCCACGCAGTGTCGAAGCATTTAGACATACGCTGGGAAACCGTGAAAAATATCGATAAAGCATTCCTTCTCTCTACCTTGCCTGCTTTAGAGCCTAAGAAGTTGACCAACCTTGTTCATATTGGCGTTGATGAAGTCGCCAGGGCTAAAGGCCATGATTATATGACCGTCGTTTATGATCTCGTTTCAGGACAACTTATTTGGGTTGACCATGGGCGGACTTCAAACGTACTCATCAACTTTTTTGAACAATTATCACCGCAAACGAGAGACGGCATCCAAGCGGTATCAATGGATATGGGGCAATCTTACCAATCAGCAGTGAGAAACGCTCTTCCGAATGCAGACATCGTTTTTGACCGGTTTCACGTTATGCAGAACTACTCTCTTCTGATAAGGAAAGAGCGTAATAAAGCGTTTAGGAAAGGAACACATGACGAGAAGAAAATGCTTAAAGGGACGCTATTTTTACTCCTCAAAAATGCGCCGAAATTAAGCGATAAGCAGTCAGATAGGCTAGATGATTTACTGGAAAGCAATAAGACTCTTTGTACGATTTATATGCTCAAAGAGCAGCTTCAAGCCTTATGGGATGAACGTAATTTTGACTTGATAATCGCAGCGCTTGATGCGTGGTGCCAGCTTGCTAAAAAGACGAGGATCTTATCTCTCATCAACTTTGCAGACGCGCTTTGGGAGAGAAGAGTTGGGATCTGCAACTATGCAAAATATAAGCTGACGAATGCCCGAGTGGAAGCAGGGAATGTATCGATAGGTCTTCTTAGACGGAGAGCCCGAGGAGTAAGGGATACTGATTACTTTAAATTGAAGATTAGACAAACCTCAATCCTAGAAACTCACTCTACCATTTATCCGGAAATCAAGCTCATCTAAGCGGAGAAGAGCCCTTAAATCATAGCAATGCCGCTAAAACTAAGAAGCGTCAGTGGATTCGAGGTTGCTTTAGAAGAGGAAGTAATTTCACAGTATGCTTAGGCAAGGAGGAAAGTTCTGTTGAAAAATTAATAGAGCCATTGTACCCATTAACTCCAACTCATTTGACAGAGAAATGTGATTAATAAGGTTTCGAATATCAGTTCATGTGGCAAAAGAAAAACATGAGCCAGCACTTATAGCACCAGCTCATGTTTAAACTCACGTTTTCAATAACTACATACGAGCCAACTGTACTTTTCTATCTTTGTTTACCACACAGAAGTTGCCGCGCTTAGTACGACACTTAGAACATCTCTCACACTCTACTGGGCTTCGGTCACCCTCTTTCCAACGCTTCACTAAGTGCGGTTCAGAAAGTAGTGGACGTGAAAGCGCGAAGTACTCAATGCCCGTATTGTTTGCGATAGCTTCGATAGCATCAAAATCCGTTAAGCCACCCACCGTGATAACAGGAATGTCGACGTCTTGGCTGATTGCGTGGCCATATTCATGGAAGTAACCTTCAGCTTGGATAGTAAACCCGTCGTATGACTCGCCAATCATGGTGTCGGCTTTGCCATGAATATTGCCAGAAACGACAATGCCATCAACGCCCACTTCTTCAAGCTTTTTACACACCATACGCGTTTCATCGAAGGTCACACCGCCCTCGAAAAACTCAGAAGCCGTCAGCTTCACCAAGATAGGGAAATCATCACCAACCAACTTACGTGTTGCCGTGTAGATCTCAAGCAAGAATCGCATGCGATTTTCTAAGCTACCGCCGTATTCATCTTCACGCTGGTTGTAATAAGGACTCAAGAACTGGTTGATCAGGTACGTGTGAGCAGCGTGAATCTCAACACCATCAAAACCCGATTGTTTAGCTCTTAGTGACGCTTTAGCAAAGGCATCAACAATGTAATCAATTTCGCCTTTGGTCATCGCTTTGCCCTGAGTTTGTGTCCCTTTTTCAGGAACCTCACTCGGTGCAAAGATCACTCGCTCGCCAAGGTCATAAGTGGTTTTGGTGCCGCCATAAGCTAATTGCATCACGATTTTAGAGTCGTGTTCATGAACCAGTTGAGTTAGCTTTTTATACTCCTCGATAAACGAGTCATTATACATACCCATCATGCCAGCATTCGGTTTTTCTTCTTCAACAATGTTCGCGTAACCCGTCACGATCAAGCCAACCTCACCTTGAGCCAACTCTTCATAGATAGCGTAAAGTTTATCTGTCATATGGCCATCTTCAGTCGCCATATTTTCCCACGTTGCACTTCTCATAAAACGGTTCTTCAGTGTCATGGTGCCAATGCGGGTTTCTGCAAACAAAGTACTCAAATCTAATCCTCATTCAATCGTGTTACGCCATTGCCCCATCTAACGAGGGCATTGAATGACGCGGATACTACAGAGAATAAGACAGGCAAAACTTAATCTAGATTAAGAGAGAGGCACTCTCATATAAGAAACAGGCAACATTTGCTTAAAATCGAAGTCGTTGAGGAGAGAAAACAAAAAAAGCCGTTCAGTGAGACTAAACGGCCTTAGAATTTTTCACTAGATGGGAATACCTTCAGAAAGCAATACCGGGCTTTTATCCATACTTAACCGTAGGATCAATACACTGATACACTTGTCCGATACTCGCGTCGTTTGCCAGTAAGGTTTCGATAAGACGAGCCACTTCTTGTCGGTAAATCACGCCATGCACTTCCACGTGTTGAGAAAGCTCACCGTTACCCGTCACTTCACCATCTAACAAGCCACCGGGACGTAAAATCGTGTAATCCAACGAGCTCGACATTAACCACGCTTCCGCCAACGATTTTTCACGAACGGCAGCACCAAATCCTTTCTTAGAGCGCTCTGACAAGTATTGCCATGAATCACCACAACCTAAAGACGTCACTAATACAAAGCGCTTAATGTCATTCGTTTCCAGAGCATCAATCACATACCGGTGACCAATATAGTCAACTGGCACATCCGCTCTAAAACTGCCCATACTTGAAATCACCAACGCCGATTTCGGCAACTCAGCCACCGTCTTCTCAACTTGTTGCTTGTCGGTCGCATCGCAGCTCAGTGTTGTTACTCCAAGGATAGCCAAGCGTGGGTTCTTTTCTGGATTTCTAGCAATCGCGATCACTTCAAAACCTTGTTGATGAAAGTGCTCGACCATTGCTGCGCCTAAGCCACTACCCGCTCCCCATACAACGACTGTACTCATAAATACCTCAAAAGAATCATGTTGTTCCTAATATTAACGACACAATCTAATCGGTTCTTTCGCCCAGATCAATAAATGCGAATAATTCTCAATATTAAATATATAGTTCGTAGTCAGCGTATGGCTGCGTCAAAAGCACGCACACTTATCACTATTGAACATTGGTTCATTGAATTGCCCATACTTGTCTACTAAAGTAATTTTAATACAAAGACTTAGTATCGGTAGTTATGAAAAAAGAGCGCATCCAATATTCTTTCGACGTGTGGCTGTTTATCCCAGATGAAGACAAACTTATCATGGATAACGAAGACGTGATTATCGATAATCGTTTGTCTAAATTATTAGACTTCTTCTGCCAGAACCCTAACATTGTGTTCTCACGCGATGAACTCATTAACGAGGTTTGGAATGGCTCGATCTTGACGGATCAAGTAATCACTCAAGCGATTTTTGAGCTTCGAAAAACGTTGAAGTCGGCAGAACGTCACTCGATGGGCTATATCATCACAGTACCGAAACGAGGGTATAAGTTTGATGTCGAGGTGAAAAAGACCGTATTAGTTCCACCACCTATTGTGACCAATACGGTTTCACTCGCTGATACTGTCAGCTATGACGAAACGGTCTCTCAAGAGCAAGAAGCTTCGCCTGTTAGCTCCCCTAATTCCGAATCGATGGCAACGAATCAAGCGCAAGCTAAACAACCTCATCATGAAGACTCAGCTTCGATCACACAAAGTGACAAGACCGTCTCACCTGAGCAAACTGCACATGAGCAAGAAACCGAAATAAAACCAGAGGCTACACCGAACTGCTCGTCCGATAATGACCCGCTAAATCAGCAACCAGACCCGAAAAGTGGTCACAACTACGCAGCCTCGGCACCTACTAATCCCTCGGAGAAAAAGGTTAACAAATCATCACGTTTGGGCTTTGCGATAGGTGCTCTGGTAATAGGAGCAATCGGCATCGCGCTTGGTGTATCTTGGTGGGGCTCACCTTCATCAACAGACGCTAGTAATGGCGTATCCGTTGACAATATGACTGAGCTGTTCGCCTCTGAGAATCAATCTACAGAGGCTATTGGTAAATCCAATCAAACGACGAATCACCAAGTGATTGAAGATCATAAAGCGCACGCTTCTGTTCATTATTTATCACTTGAACCACGCTATATCTATGTGCGAATTGATGAGAATTTGAAAAATGATGCCTTTAAGCGCGGCATCGTTCATAAGCTGATGAGTTATCTTACGACTTATCGAGATTTTCGCCTCATCGTTGACGAAACCTTAGTGCCAAACTCCGCGAACGTGGTCAGCTTTAAAAGCAAAGTTGATGGCGACAGAGAGTATCTGGATATTACCTATTTCAACCGTATCTCCAACTTCAAGCATCTAGGGCGTGATTACCTGATTGATGCTTCTTCACTACACAGTACGATGCGCATCATGCTCGATGACCTATTGGATTCATTCAATATCGATATTCAGAAGTCCATCTTAAAACAACAAATATCAGAGCTACCTAAACAGGAAGAGTCGCTGCAACTGGCGCTTGAATCGCTGGGGCTGACCTTCATGACTCTCGACAGAGCGGATACTTTGAAAAAGATCATTGCTGCCAACGAGCTTGAACCTGACAATCACTTTGTCATGTCGAGCCGATATTTGTATGAGCTTGCGGACATCTTTTTATTGAAGTCTTCACAAAAGGAAAAACTGGTTCAAAAGCTTAACGATCGATTCGGCAAGAAGCTTCTTTTAGCAGAGAACAATCCAACCTCTTATCGCATATACGATGCATTGGCGGCCTACTCACTCACCCAAGATAACCCGAACGCCGCTGAACGTTACATGACCTTGATACCGAGAAGTGAATACAACGTCATGTCGATGATTATCTTAGCAAAATTGAAAGAGTCGAAAGGCAACCCTGCGGCGGCCGAAGAGTACTATTATGAAACCATTTTAGAGTCCGGTTATCCGGTCGTTCTGAAAGTCGCGCAGACCTTGTTTTTCAATAGCAACATCTCTGAAATTGAATCCAAGGTCGAGGTCGAGATAGTAAAATAGCCCAAACACAGCTGCGTTCATCTCAAAGCACCGTCACTCTCGGCGGTGCTTTTATCTCGCTAGACTCCGACTCCAAGAAATAACTTCAAAGAAGACGTTCTATAAGGCGTTGGTCAGCAGAATACCTACGCCGATTCGCTCGCTGTTATAGTCATAATCAATCAAGCTTTCACCGTAGCCTTTGTAATATTGAACGTACCCTTTTAGACGACCAAACAATGGGAAACTGAGTGAGGTTTGAACGCCACCATAACCCGTTTGGAAGTTGTACCGCCCAAGTGCAGACAACTCAAACTCCTCCCACTTATAAGCGCCCGACAGCTCGTAATGCCCCAGATAATCCTGAATGTCTGGGTTGTCGTCACTGCTGCTCGACTCTGGTATGCGATACCAAGGCTGAAAGTACACCGCAAAGTCATCTTCCATGTAACCCACCCCTGCATAAACCCGGTTCCAACTGCGACTCAGCTCAGCTGTTCGACCATTCGATTCATGTTCAAGCCCGAAACGAGAAAACCACACACCTTCCGTCGACTCTATATCTAAAGGCGTCTCATAGAACATTTCCGGGCGATAGTTTGTCTCTCTAAAAGGAGCTGAAATATCGGATGAATACGCCTGCCAGAATGACTTCAAGGTAAAACCGAAATAGATTTTATCTTCTTGGTTAAACACACCATCATCAACAATGGGGATCTTCAAACTCAATTGCAGTTTTATCTCTTCGTCACTGAGGCCATCCGCTTTACCACCAAATCGGTCATCACCATAAGGTTGAGTATTCACACTTGTCATATGGGTGACGGGCAATATGTAATTCAGTCGATATGGCGTAATCACAAATGGGTTATCTTCTGTTGAGTATTCCAACTTCAAGCGTGAGACCTTTTGCTCGGGTGACATTTCAGTCGTGTCGGCCTTTGCATTGTTCTCATTGCCCTTAGTCTTCACCTCGGCGTTGGAATCACCGACCTCAGAACTGCACTGTTGCTTGAGCCATTCAATACTTTGTTGATTGGTCGCTTTAGCTAGTGAATCCAGAATACATTGATCGTAGCGGCTACCACTGGCAAGCGCAGAAGCACTTAAACTACAGCCGAGCATAAACACAGCGAGCTGACGATAGGTTTTGTTACTGCCGCTTTTGTTGAAGATCCTTTTCACGGGCTTAACCTTGCTTCTTGTTTAGGTAAGTCACTTCAAAAGCAAAATCGACAGCCTGCTTGGTGATCTGCTCAATATTCTTATCAAGCATTTCGATGGTGATTGCTGACTTTTCGTTCTCTAGTACGCCATTGTCATTGACCACGAAGATACGGCGACCAACCAACTCGTCCGAATCATGGTCCTTTAGGTCGACACTTGCTAATACTCGAATTGAGCGGTCTCGCGTTCCCGCAGCATATTTGACCGCACCGATAATAGAACCAAAAGGGATAAACTCTGTTAGTCGCATATCCTCTGGAATGTCGTCAATGCCGTACAAAGCAACGCTAATATCGAGCACTTGGTTATCCAACATCACGTTCTCGTAGCCCTGCAGTTTATGCTCCAACTTTTCGTTCATAGTGCTAAGAATCTGCGCCTTGAATTGCTCTTGAACCTCTTTCGATACTCGCTTGTCTATACCGGCATTTTTGATCTCTACGCTATTGAATTTGAACTGATTAAAATGATAAGAAGCACTGTCTTTTGCTATCCACGACATACCCGCCATGTCGTCATCAAACTTGCTGTCTACAAAATAGTGCTCTGAATCGACACTTTTAATTTCTTCTTTGTTCGGGACTGAGCTCGCGCAACCAACAGTGAATAAAGCAAGTAGTGGGTATAAGTAATGTAGTTTCATGTGAACCTCTAATTTCCTGAATTTTGAGTGCACGAACCCCTAAGCGGTCAGGCTCATAAATGGGATTCGTGTTGATTAAATTTTCTTGTTAATGATGTTTGTTGAACGAGCTTTTGTGATGATTAGCTCTCACGTTATTAAGCTTCTTGTTCCTGAACGGTATGATCCGCCGCTAAGTAGGTGTAAATCGTTGGTACCACGAACAGCGTAAATAGCGTGCCCACAGACATACCCACCGTAATCACCAAGCCAATTGAGAATCGACTTTGAGCCCCTGCACCACTTGCAATTAGCAGCGGCACAACACCTACAACCATAGCCGCAGTTGTCATCAATACAGGGCGCATTCGTACGGTGGCCGAACGGATTGCGGCTTCACGACGGCTGCATTTCAACTCTTGTTGCATCTGGTTCGCGAACTCAACAATCAAAATACCGTGTTTACTGATAAGTCCGATTAAGGTCACCAATCCGACTTCGGTGTAGATGTTGAGCGTGTCAATGCCTAAGTACAGTGGCATTAAGGCACCAAAGATCGACAGAGGCACACTGGTCAATACCACCAGCGGATCGCGTAAGCTTTCGAACTGCGCTGCCAATACCAAGTAGATAATTACCAAGGCTAAGAAGAACGTCGTGACCAACGAAGACCCTTCTTGCAAGAACTGGCGTAGCTGTCCAGAGGTATCCGTGCTGTATGATTTAGGTAATATCTGCGCAGCACCCTCTTCCATCACTTGGTAAGCCTCGCCAATACTGATACCCGGCATCATCTTCGCTTCGATCATGGCACTGTTCAGCTGCTGGAATTGATCCACTTTTGATGGCTGTACCGATTGGCTAATCTCGATTAAAGATGCCAGTGGAACCATTTCCCCTGTATTCGAGCGTACGTGGTAATTCTTCAGATCATCCCAAGAGTTACGATTCTCGTTCGGTACTTGCGTAATCACTTGATAACTGCGTTGATCCATCGAGAAATAGTTCACGAAGCCTTCACTGATAAAACGAGACAGCACGGTACCAACATCTTGAGCACTGACATTCATTTGTGCCGCTTTATCTCGGTTTATACGGATCTCAACTTGAGGCTTGTTGAAGTTAAGGTCATTCTGCACATAGATAAACTTACCGCTCTTCTCTGCATACTCTTTTAGCTTTTCAGCATACTGATAAAGGTCTTGATACGAGCCAGTTGGCGTCTTCAATACCATTTGGAACGGCAAACCTTGCGGTGTGCCAGGTAGATCCGGTGGAGAGAAGGTATACACCTGCAAACCTGGTAATACCGAGGTCTCTTTTTCGAAGCGTTGCATCACCTCTTTTGCCGTTGCTTCGCGTGAATCCCAATCTTTCAATACACCCAAACCAAAGAACGCATTGTTGTTCATGTAGCCGTTGTCCAGCATGGTCATTTCTACTTCGTCGTTTTTACCGATAGCGTCGATAAGAGCCGGAGTAAAGTGACGAATGTAATCAGTATTGGCTTGGGCAGGCCCTTGTCCCATGACAATCATTACGCCTTGATCTTCTTCAGGTGCCAGCTCGGATGCGGTATTCATAAACATAAACTCCAAACTGATAAGCAATGTCCCGACTACTGGCCAGATATAAACTCGGTTATTAAGCACGTGTTCAAGTACCTTGCGGTAGCGTTCAGTGACACCAGCAATAACCACATCAATTTTCTTAACCAGTTTTCCATCCAATACCGACTTATTGAGCAGTTTCGAACACATCATTGGCGTTAGCGTCAGTGCGATAAAACCTGAAATCAGAACGGAGCCCGCCAAGGTGAAAGCAAACTCAGTAAACAACTTACCGGTCAAACCACCCATGAAACCGATGGGTGCATAAACCGCAGCCAAGGTAATGGTCATCGCAATCACAGAACCTGCAATTTCACGCGCACTGTTAATCGCTGCTTTGATTGGGCTAATACCATCCTCGAGGTGTCGGAACGTGTTTTCTACGACTACAATCGCATCATCCACCACCAAAGAGATCGCCAGCACCATCGCCAGTAACGTCAGCAAGTTAATACTGAAACCCATGCTCAACATGAAGAACATCGAGCCAATCAGCGACAATGGAATCGTCACTAATGGGATTAACATCGCACGCATAGAGCCGAGGAACGCAAAGATAACAATCACCACAATCAGTGCCGCTTCCATCAGTGTTTTGGCTACTTCATCAATCGATGTTTCAATGAACTTGGTTGAGTCGTACACCACATCCGCTTTAATACCGTCGGGTAAACCAGCTTCTATCTGAGGAAGCAATTCATAAATGCCCTCAACCACGGTTAACGGGTTCGATGTCGCGGTATTACTGATCGCGGTTGAAACGGTCGTCACACCATTAAACTCAACGTCTGAATCATAAGTCGCTGCGCCTAGCTCTACTGTGGCAACGTCTTTCAAATGCACCAGTTGTCCGTCATGGGCTTTAAGCGACATGTTTTTAAAGTCTTCTACAGAGCTAGAATCGGTATGAGCATTGATATCGACTTCGATATACGGGTTTTGTAACTTACCCGCCGCGCTCACAATGTTGTTTGCTCGCAGTGCATTTTGTACATCGGTCGCGGTTAAACCATAAGATGCCAGTTTTTGAGGTTTCAGCCAGATACGCATCGCGAAATCTTGTTGGCCTAACATATCGACTTTGGACACACCCTCTACCGTTGAGAAGGTTGGCTTCACCACTCGACTCACATAATCCGATACTTGCTCGGTTTTCAGCGTATCGCTTGAAAAAGAGACATATAAGATCGGCGATTGAGACGTCGACTTAAGAATACTCGGATCCAATACCCCAGAAGGTAGTTTGTATTTCACTTGCTGCACCAGAGATAGAATCTCCGTCAGTGCGCCATCTGATGGGTATCCCAACTTCAAATACACCGTAATCACGGACTTACCCAAGGCACTGTCTGATGTCATGAAGTCAATGCCCGCGGTTTGGGCGATTTCAGCCTGTAGAGGTTGGGTAACGTAACCTTGCACGCTCGATGCACTGGCACCGGGATAACTGGTGGTAATAGTGATCACACCTGTTTCAATTTCTGGGTATTGGCGCACCTGCAATGAGGTAAAAGCTTTGAGCCCCAGCACCAACAATACGAGGCTCAATACCGTCGCCAACACCGGACGTTTGATGAATACATCAGTAAATGTCATGGGAGAATCCTATTTACTTGGCTGAATATGAGTAACAAGCGGTCGTTGATTGTTCACCAAAACCAAACCACCATTTTTAAGCTGATGCTGATTCGACGTAACCACCACATCCCCTTCTTTCAAGCCAGAAAGGACACCGACATAGCCACCCTGTTTCGGGCCAATTTCCACAGTGCGTTGCACCACTTTGTATTCGTAAAATGGTGTCTCTGATTTTTCAGAATCTTGGCTGTTTGAACTTGTGCTCGTTGAACTTGCACTTCCTGAATTCGTGCTCACTTGTTTCGTTGAAGTATCTAGAACAAACACAGTATCGCCAGACAAGGTGTAGCTGATCGCCACTGATGGCACGCTGATCACCGTGTTTGAATCGGAAGTGGTTAGTGTTGCATCCACATACATACCTGACTCCAACGGCACAGATTCAGTTGTCACCGCTCGCAGTTCGATATTGTGCGTGTTCGCGTCTGAGCTAGGTTCAATCGCGGTAATCGTCGCGTGATACTCAGCATCGTTCGCTGCGTCAGATTTAAATTGGAGATCCTGCCCTACTTGCACACTGTGAAGATAAAGCTCCGAAATAGAGAAATCGACATACTGTTGAGAGCTATCTTCAAGGTCAACAATCGCTGTGCTTGAGTTGATAAAATCACCGACATCCACTTTTCTAATTCCAACATGGCCAGAGAAAGGCGCTTTAACTTTCATATATTCAACCTGAGTAGATATGTATTCTAGCTTTGCTGATTCAGCATTAAATTGAGCAGCAAGTTTATCTACCGAATTCTGAGAGACGCTGTGATTCTTCAGTAGCTTTCGATTTCGCTTCAATTCTGTTCTCGCTAACTCTACCTTTGCTAGCTGGCTTTTATAGTTCGCTTTTAATAAAGCATCATCTAACTTAATAAGAACATCGCCTTTGTTAACAAATTGACCCGATTTAAAAAGCACTTCTTTTATTTGACCCGAAATTTGACTTTTCACATCAACTGATTGGTTAGCATGAATATTACCAATAACATTTAAATGTTCATTCCAAACGTCTTCTTTTACTGACTCCATTGTTACAGAGATTGCTGGCAATTTAAAGCTTGCTACTTTCTCTTTTATTATTTCGCTTTTCACATAATGAAAGCCAAATACAAAAGACAATAATATAAATAAAGCTGACCCGACAATTACGCCTTTATACTTACTCATGTGTTCACCTTGTTTTTGAAGTCCGGGTATTCTAGCTATCGGGAACACCAATAAATCAAACTGATATAACATCGAAGTCAATCTATATAAAATAAAAATAAAACCAATAAATACAGTAATTTGATAAGAATTTATCAAGCAAAAATCATTTCATGGCTTTATGTCTATTTTATTTGAACATGATTTATATCCTTCACCGATAGATATAATTCTCATCGTTCCTTAAACAACTAACTGAGATTAATATGTCTAATCAAACACACCATACGAAAGTCGCTATTAAAGAAAAAATGAAACGTGTATATGGAGAGGAAGTCGAACATAAACACAACAAGGACCATTTAGAATATAGTGCACATCAGCCTTCTCATTCTGGTCAGCCACACGGTGGTGAACCTGAAGGCCATAAACATTTAGTGAATCACCACCCAGATGGTCATCATAATAAGCATCACAAAGACAAAACTCATGCTCATAAAAAATCGTCTCGCTTACACCATAAGACAAGTAATTCTTAAGTTCGCATAACCACATATAGACAGATCATTCTGTCATTCAACATCAACATCAACATCAACATCAACATCAACATATTATTAGTTATGAAATATCAGTGGTATTTCATTAAAGGTTTATCATGTCATTTATTATTGAACAATTAAGAGACTATCCATTTATAGCTCTATTCCTATCACTAGGACTCGGTTACTTAATCGGTAAAATTAAAATCGGTAAGTTTGAATTAGGCGGGATCGCAGGCTCGCTTTTGGTTGCGGTAGGGCTTGGTCAAATCGGCGGAATTGCAATTTCCAATGAAGTGAAAAGCATCTTCTTTGCTTTATTTATTTTCATGGTGGGTTACAACGGCGGGCCGCAGTTCTTCTCGTCGTTCCGCCTTTCATCGTTAACACGTCTATTCGCCTCATTCGTAATGACGTTTGTTGGGCTGATTACCGTTGTGGTACTCGCAAAATGGGCTGGCCTCGATAAAGGTTTAGCGGCAGGTCTTGCGGCGGGTGGTTTAACACAATCAGCCATCATTGGTACGGCTGGTAACGCGATAGATCAGCTCAACCTTGCACCCGATGTGACCTCAACACTGAAAACCAATGTGGCGGTGGGTTACTCGATCACATACATCTTCGGCTCTCTTGGTCCTATCTTGATGATGTCACTCATTCCTATGGTAATGGGTTGGAACATCACTAAAGAAGCGAAAAAGCTCGCAGAACAAATGGGCTCTGGCAGCAAGCAACTTAATGAAGGTGAATTCTCGGCATTAAACCGAGTGTCTTCTCGCGCTTATCAAGTCACCGCCAACTCTATGTTTGTCGGCAAAAGTGTCGCTGAGCTAGAAGAAGCATTCGATTCTGACCTAACAATAGAAGCTATCTATCGCCCAGGTGAAGAGTCAGAAACAACGTTAGACATTGCAAAGAACCCTATCCTAGCCGCGAATGACAAAGTTTATCTGACAGGCCTCACGCAAGCCTTTCCGAAAGTGACGTCACTGGGTGTCGAACTTGGCGAGTTTAGCGACGAAACCAACCTTATTCATACGCAGAAAAAAATCGTACTGACCAACAAAAAGTTAGCGGGCGTAACTCTGCGCAAGCTTCACGATGAAACCAACGCACGTATTCGTCGTGGCGTTTACATCACTCAGTTGTCTCGCATGGGTCATGACATCTCGACATTACCAGAGACAGAACTGCACCTAGGTGACGAAATCACGCTTGTTGGCCAGAAAGACGATCTAGCCAAAGTCGAGAAGAAAATCGGCTACGACAGCCCACTTCCAAGTGTGACTGACTTTGTGACGATGTCTTTCGGCATGGTGTTGGGTTATCTGATCGGTGAGATTGGCTTCTCGATTCGCGGTTCTCATATCGCCTTGGGTTCTGGCTTAGGTTGTCTGGTGTCTGGCTTGCTTGTTGGTTACCTAAGAATGCGCACTCCACGCTTAGGCAGCATTAACCATGGCGCTGCCAACTTTATGCAGACGTTCGGCCTTGCTGTGTTCGTTGCGGTGGTTGGTATCAATGCTGGTGCTCCTGCCCTTACGGCAATCAAACAAAACGGCGTGACACTATTACTGCTTGGCGTGCTGGTGACCATGATTCCACAAATACTGACGTTCCTATTCAACTACTACGTGTTGAAAATCAAGAACCCAGTAGAAGCCCTAGCCGTGGTCGCAGGTAGCCGTAGTGCTAACCCAGCCTTCGCATCGCTACTAGAAAAAACACAGAACAGCACACCCGTACCAAGTTTCACCATGACTTACGCGGTTGCCAATATCTTCCTCACCTTGTGGGGGCCAATCATCGTCAACCTGATAACAAAGATTTCCTAGAACAACCGCTCGTTGAAGAGCACAACTGCTCCTCGAAGAGAACTCCCGCTTGTTCAAGAGCACGCCTCTTGAGCAAGCACCCAATACCTAATTAACGCATTTACGAATCAAAAATTTAAAGAGAAAAGACCATGAAACGCACTGATGAACAACGCCTAGAAACACTAAGCCCATTTGAAGTAAAAAATACACTGATCGACCTAGATCAACATTCACATGAAAAAACGATGATCAACGCGGGCCGCGGCAATCCAAACTGGGTAGCAACAGCGCCACGTGAAGCCTTCTTCCAACTCGGTATGTTTGCACTGGAAGAGTCAAAAGCAACCTTCTCTGGCTACCAAGGCTTTGGCGGCATGGGCGAAAAGGAAAACATTAGCCTACGTTTCCTCCAATTCTGTGAGAAACACGAAGAGCAAGAAGGCGTTCAATTCCTTATCGAAGCCTTCCAGTTCATTACCGATCAATATCAGGTAGACAGCGATGAGCTGATTTATGAGTGGGTTGGCGGCATTCTAGGTAATAACTACCCTGTTCCCGACCGCATGCTGAAGTATTCAGAGCTCATTGCTCGCAAATACATTGAGCAAGAAATGGCGGGCTCTCAACCCGTTCCTGTTGGAAAATTTGACTTGTTTGCCGTTGAAGGTGGCACCGCAGCCATGGTGTATATCTTCAATACCTTGAAGAGTAACCGTCTGTTAAACAAAGGCGATACGATTGCGATTGGCGCACCGATTTTCACGCCTTATATCGAGATGCCAGAGCTTGAAGATTATTCGCTCAACAAAGTAAAAATCATGGCAACAGAAGAATCAGCGTGGCAGATCCCTGATTCTGAATTAGAGAAGTTAAATGATCCAAGCGTGAAAGCGTTCTTCTTAGTGAACCCAAGCAACCCAGCATCGGTAAGACTGAGTGATGAGACACTCTACAAAATCGCAGAAATTGCTAACCGTCGTCCTGAGTTAATTCTACTGACTGATGACGTATACGGCACCTTTGCGGATAACTTCACTTCATTGGCGATGCTTGCTCCGAAGAACACGATTCTGGTGTATTCGTACTCTAAGTACTTCGGTGCAACTGGCTGGCGTTTAGGTGTGATCGGTGTACATGAAGACAACAACTTCGACCGCATGATCGGCGATCTACCAGAAGAAACCAGAACGACACTGTCGACTCGATACCAAGGCATTGCCCTAGAGCCAAGTAAGATTAAATTCATTGATCGCTTGGTAGCAGACAGCCGTGCAGTGGCACTGAACCACACTGCTGGCCTCTCTACTCCTCAGCAAATCCAGATGACGATGTTCTCGTTGTTATCTTTGATGCAAGGTGGTGAAGAGTATAAGCGCTTAGCTAAACAGATTGTGCGTCGCCGCCGTTACCATACATTGATGCAGAAAAACTTGGCGGCTCCGATCATTGCCGAGGGCGATCAAACCGGTGCGTTTTATTATGTAGAGATTGATCTGAAAGAAATCGCTCAAACGATTCATAGCGAGGGTTTCTTCTCTTGGTTAGAAGAAACGTATGAGCCTCTGGATTTCTTGGTTCGTCTTGCTGAAGAGCATGGAGTGATTGTCATGCCGGGCGCAGGGTTTGATGCTCCAACGTGGTCGCTGCGCGTGTCGCTCGCTAACTTAGAAGAAGAGCAATACGCCAACATCACTAAAGCGATGAATGTCGTCATGCAAAGCTATGTAGAACGCTACCAAGCGACTTGCTAACATCGGACAACAGCTGAAAATCTCATAGAGAAATGATAAATGCTGAGTGTAAGTTCAACTACATAGGTTGGCCTACACTCAGCTTTTTATTTATGGGAAAACGGGTTGAAGCTTAGTTGAACTCGTAGGTATAAGAAGCGCCGACACTGTTGTTCTCACCGAAATCATCCTCGGCAAAAATAGTGAAGAAATTGAACGACTGAGCGTCACTCAATTTGTAACTCGCGCCGACACCCGTCCAGTAACCTGAATAATCATCAGAGCCCATTGAACCGCCACCAAAGCCCATGATTGACCACTCATCGGTAATCGTTTTTAGGCCAAACGCACCAATGTAACCGCCATGTGTTGAGCTTGGCATCAACACATAATCAGAACCCACATTCTGATCATCGAACACTGCCACTTCACCATCGTTATAGCTGTACCCAGCCATCGGGAAGATTTGCCAGCCGAACGGTTCAATATCAAAATAGCTCAGAGGAACAAATGTCCCGATACTGTAGTTATTCTTATAAGCATCGTTGTCGTATTCAGAGCGGCTAAAGTTGAAATTGACGATGCCCAAAGGCAATAACCATGAACCACCCACTCGCCACTCTTCACCATCAGCATTGACACGAGCGTTGATCATTCGTGCTTCATCAAGCCCGATAGAACCCGAGAACTTTAGCTCTTCGTTATAAGCAACGCCCGCTTTGGTTACGATCTTAGTCGGATCATCTGGGTGCTTTTCGTCAGCCAAAGCACCTGTTGAGACTAGTATTACCGAAGTAGTAATTAATAGATTACGTAATGTCATTAGAAGGTCGCGCTAACACCAATAAAGTGGATTCGACCGTCGAACGAGCCGTTCAGCAAATTAACCTGCGAATCTGCCAAGTTTCGATTCATATCAACAGACCCTAAATCCGCGTATTCATAGAACACGTCAATTAAGATGTCGTCCCAGTAGGTAGATGCGCCCACTGAGTAGCGATACTGTTCGCCTACAGGAAGGTCAACCCATTGCATTGAAGGATCGTCTTGTGGCGAAGTTTCGTAAGAGAAGCCCGCTTTTAAGCGCCAATCAGAGTTCAATTGGTAGTCTGCACCTACCGCGAACTTCCATACGTCATCCCAATCACGTTTAATTGGGATCCCGTCTCTATCTGTCACTCCAAAATCTAATACTGTCTCATCCCATTCGCTCCAGCGGTGGAATTGAATGCTAGCCAAGAGATCAAGTTGAGAGTTCAATGCATAACTTGCGCTTAAATCAACGATCTCAGGCAGTGCGAGATCTGTCGACAGTGAGTTAACACTCCCCAAGCCCTTAACGTCGTTATTAAACTCGTGTTCCAGTTTAGAACGATAACTCGCACCCAACTTGAGTTTGTCTGTCGGAGTGTACATAACACCAAGGTTATAGCCATAAGCCCAATCAGTGTCTTGTTTTGCTGTAAATCCAGATGTTGTCTGTTGGAAAGCACCCCAGCTAAATTGAACACCTGCACCGACAGACCATTGATCGTTCAATTTGTAGCTCAGTGATGGGTTCACTTGCATTGCGGTTAGGGTGATATCCTCTAGAAGCGGAGCTCCCGCCCATTCACTACCATAATCAAGGCTAGAGCCCCCTACTGCACCCAGCGCAATACCAAGGTGTAATTTGTCAGTCACTTGGTGTGCGTGAAAGGCACCGAATGAAGGCATAATAGAATGAGCTTTACCATCTTGCTTATCACCGTTGTCTTGATATTTCATCTCAAGATCAAACGCCATGGTATTGATGGTGGTTTTGCTTTCGCCCATGTGAGACATGGTGGCAGGGTTCGTCCACATCGCCGCAGCAGATCGGGTGTAAACACCATCACCAGCGCCAGTAGTACCCGCGTTGGCAACAACGGCCTCTTGTAAAAACAAACCACTTGCGAAAGCGTTCAAACTTGTAAATATTGCGGTGGCAGCTAGAGAGTAGGTAAAAGTTTTGTTCATCAGAGGGCTCATTCAGCCTTAGACATTAAATTGCGCTAAGGTTACCGCAAAGCCCGATAAACAAAGGGAATATCGATTATTCCTGTACAAACACTATTTAAACTTCCTAGCCACATAAGCACGCGGTTTGTCACTGTGGATTTCACGCTGAGCGGCGATCGCTCGGTTCTTACCTAAGGCCACTTTAATCTGATACCAAGTCTCATAAAACAAGGCGATGCCGGGGCTAGACCACCAAGTTTTGTTATAGAGTTTCTTATTGGCAGCGACCACATCTGGCGATCGATTCGCGCATTCCAGTGCCAAAGTATAAGCTTCAGCGTACGGATCTTCGGCTATTTTTGTGACAAGCCCATATTCTTTGGCAGTTTCACTATCGATCACCTTAGCGGTCATCGCCATTTCTAGGGTGTGATCTTTTCGCATCAGCTCTCGAAAGGCAATCGCACCACCCATATCAGGAATCAGTCCCCACTTAGCTTCCAAGATAGAAAAGTTGGCGTCTGGACTGGCGATTCTAAAGTCACCGCCACTGACCAGTTGCAGTCCACCTCCCCAGCAACGTCCGTGGATCGCAAAAATCACGGGGCATGGAATATCTCTCCAGCCTAAAGAAAAACGTTGGGCGGCGTTTGGTAATGTTGGTAACCATTTGAACAACAGCTTCATCGCGCCAGATTTACTGGTCAGCAAGGACTTCACATCAAGCCCTGAACAAAAGTCTGTCCCACTGCCTTTGACGATCACCGCACGAATCTCAGTGTTCTTTTTCAACTGACTAACCATGTTGTTCACCCCTTGAAACATCGCCATATCAATGGCATTCAGCTTGTCAGGGCGATTTAGTACAACCGTCGCGATCTGGTTTTCATCAATAGAGCATGTAAGGCGTTCAAGTTCAGGCATTTGGCTATCCAATTAAGTGGTCAGACCTTTAGCGTAGCCATCTTAACCACATATGCAAAATTAACGCTTTAGAAGCGAGATCTGTGTTGGCTAACACTTGGTCTCGAAAACACAAAGCCCAAGAAAAAAGGCAGTGATGAATAATTCCAATCACTGCCTTTCATACTTATTTCGGTGAGCAAAAAACTTAGCGCTTAACTTGCTAGCCGTTAACTCACGCTCTTCGAGATTTCAGCAACAAGAAGATGAAGTAACTACCACCAATTATGGAAACTAGTGTGCCTGCCGCAAGCTGCGCTGGAAACACCACCACTTGCCCTAGCCAGTCTGCGAATAGCATTAGTGCCGCACCAATCAAAAACGATAAGATGATCTGCTCACGAACCAAACGAGCACCAATCATGGCCGCAATATGTGGAGCCAATAGACCAACAAAGGCGACCGGTCCCATGGTGGTTGTCACCATCGAACATAAAATCGCGACAATACACAGCAGAGCCACATAAGCGATGTTGATATTCAGCCCTCTAGCGCTAGCAAACTGACGGCCAGTCGCAATTAACGTCACCCAACGACTCAACAGTAAAGCAACACCAATACAAACGGTGATCACGATAGACATGATCGTTGCCGCATCAGGTTCAACACGATACGTAGAGCCTGCCAACCAAGCCAATAAGGTGTATTTCCCCTCGCCGACTCGTGTTAAAGAAAATTGTACTAAAGCTTCTAACACCGCGGTCAGCGAGATACCGGTTAGGATTAAAATCGACGGTGCAAACTGATGCTTCTTGCCAAGGAACAGCAACAAACAGAGTGCAATCGCACTGCCCAAAAACGCGACCCAAGGGCTTAGCGAGTGAATCGAGTATCCCATAAACAGACTACTGAAAATCAACGCTAGCACCGCACCCGCCGATACGCCAAGAATGTCTGGGCTCGCAAGTGGGTTGTAAACTAGCCGTTGTAAAATCACACCCGCCACTGCCAAACCGCCACCAGCGAATATCGCCGTTAACATTCTAGGCCAGCGAATAGACCATTCAAATGCGTCTGGGACAATGAAGTAACCCATATCTGCAGAAGGCTGTGACAATGTGCTTAACGCCAGTAAACCGAAGATCATCGCGCCCAACAAGAAATAAGCCAAAGGTGAAATAAACTTTGGCCCTTTAGGCATCGAGAAGAAGAGCTGATCTTGGGCTGACATCTGCTTGCGCGCAATAATGATCAAAGCTGGAGCACCAATCACCGCGGTTGCCGTTCCTGTTGGAATCATATCCAAAGGCCATTGCGCCAAGAAAATCGCCAAACTGTCGGTCACACGAAGCAACAGTGCACCTAACACGCAGCTTGCGATGAGTTCAGATTTCGCCTTTAAAAAGCCCAAATGTCTCGCGATGTTTGGCGCAATCAAACCAATAAAGCTGATCACACCCACCGAAGTAATCGACACGGAAACCAGCCAAACCCCAATCGCCATAAGTACAAAAAAAGTCGTACCGATGTTAAGACCACGTGCAGCAGCCCCTTCAGTACCAATCGAAAGCAGAGTCAAAACTCTTGGAGCCAACAGGAAAATAGCAAAGATTGGCAGTAACTTAGGCATAAGCCAAAGCACTTGTTCCCAACCGTTCTGTCCGAGATCACCCGCTCCCCATACAAACAGGTTCTGCGCGTACTGGTCGTTAAGCAAAATAATCGCAGTTGCGAATGCGCCCAGCAGTAAGTTAACCGCCATGCCCGCCAACACAATTGGCAAGCCACTCATGTTTTTGATGCCAACAATAGAGACAATCAGACCCATAGCTAGCAGCGCGCCTATCAGCGCAAACCAAACCGAATATTGAGCAACCAACATTGGCGCGACCACATTCAGTATGACCAGACCAAGCCACGCCCCCGATGATGTACCGAGTGTAAGCGGAGACATCATGCGGTTCTGCGTTAACTGTTGGAACAAACTACCTATGGTACCAAGTGTTCCACCAACCAGAACCGCCATCACTAAACGAGGTAAGTTGACATAGATTAATGCCATCAACTCGAATGAATCATCGACCATTTTATTGAATGTAACGATGTCACTGATCTGTGAGACTTGTTGGTACAACTCACCGATAGGGCCAAATTCAGACTGGCCTAACCATAAATGAATAAGGGCGGCGATAAATAGTACCGCCCCCATCATCAAACCACTGGATTTCATTACTGCTCCGCTAACGTCAACAACGATTGCGCCATCGCTTCTGCGTTATACAAAATCGACATAGCACCGCCGTAGCTCCAACTTGCTGCTACGGGGCTAAATTGACCATTACGAACGAAAGGCATGCTCTTCCAAACCGGAGAGCGATCTAACTTGTCTTGATATGGGAAAGGTTCAAAGTACAGCGCAATGCCACCCTTGACGTTCTTAAGCTCGGTCATACGCTTTTGACTGATGCCCCATTGACTCGCAGGAAGATCCATCGCATTTTCGAAACCTAGCTGATCAAGTGCATATTGTGGAATCGAGTTGTCACCGTATATGTAAACCGAAGTCGTGGTCGCAAAACGGAAAGACGTCACTTTCGGCTTGTCGCCCGGATACGCTTTATCTAGTTCAGCCTTAAGCACCTGAAGGCGTTCATCCATCGCAGCCAGTTTGTTGTTCGCTTGCTCTTCTTTACCAAGCAATTGGCCTATCTTCTTGAAGTTATCGATAGCCTCCGCCGCATTGCTGTGCTGCTCACTGTACGTTTGGTAGTAAAGTACTGGCGCGATGTCAGAGAGTCGCTCCTGAAGATCTTTCTGAGGTGAAGCGATAAGAATCACATCTGGGTTTAACTTCTTGAGTGCAGAAAAGTTAGGTTCAGTTCGAGTACCAATATCCGCCACGCCTTCTGGAATCGCAGGTTGAACAACCCAATCGCTATAGCCTACAATGTCAGGCACCGCAACTGGCGTAACACCAAGTTCGATCACTTGCTCTGCAATGTCCCAGTTAAGCGCTGCCACTCTAACAGGTTGAGCTTTAAGGGTTTTAATCCCCTCGCTGTCTTCTACTTGGAAATCCGCCATCGCATTAAACGATAAAGCACTCGCCAACATCGATAGGGCGAGTTTGGTATTCAAATTTTTTACTTTAGAAAAATGAGAAGCTATTGGTTTTAAGCTCATATATTTGCCTACTTAATCTAAATTCGATATTTCTACAAACGACAAAAGCAGCCCGGAAAAGGCTGCTTTAAAATTGAGAATGCTAACTTAGTTAGAATTCATAGTTCACGCTTAGCTCTACAGACTGCTCAGCACCGAACCAACAGTTCGATTGGTCGTAACACGCGTAATATTCTTCGTTGAAAATATTGTTCGCCGCTAGGTTCGCTGTTGCGCCAGATAGCGTATCGCTTGCTGCACCCAAATCATAACCCACCGACAAATCAACAACCGTGTAAGACGGAACTTTACCTTGAGTATTGCTTGCGTCCATTTGCATTTCGCCAACGTAACGAGCGCCTGCACTGAATCGAGAGCCTGCTAGCATGCCGTTAAATACGTTGTAGTTAGCCCACATGTTAGCTGTGTGTTCAGGAACATAGATTGGAGTCGTACCTTCTAAACCGTTGCTAGAGTCTTCGGTAATTTCCATATCAACATATGTGTATGAAGCCGCAATATCGAAGCTTTCTGTCGCGAACCAACGCCCTGATAGTTCCGCACCTTGCGATACCACTTCACCCACTTGGATTCTTGGGCCATAAACGTTAGTCGGGTCTGTCATCAACATGTCTTGCTTAACAATATGGAATAAAGAAACCGTTGCTTCTTTCGACATATCGTCAGACAGGTATTTCACACCAATCTCTGCTTGTTGTGCGTTCTCTGGATCAAACTCATTGCCTGCTTTATCAACACCCGGAGCTGGTTCAAAGCTCGTCGCATAGCTTGCAAACGGTGCTAAACCATTATCAAACTGATACAAGCCACCTAAACGGTAAGTGAACTGCTTGTGGTCAGATTCATGAGCGTAGTAATCACTCTCAGATTTGTAGTGATCAAATCGCGCCCCCGCAATCAGCACTAATGCGTCTAGACGAACTTGGTCTTGAACGTAGAAACCCAGCTGACTTGACGTCGTGTCATCTAGATATTCACCCGTCTTAGTCACATCACTGCGGTCTAGTAGATCATTGTTCGGATTCAATGGATCAAAGCTATTAAACCCGCTGCCATTCGCACTATACGATGAGTAGTTAACATTACCGTCTAGATCTTGGTAATCGATACCAAGCAACAAGTTATGCTCTACTGAACCGACATCCACAATACCGCTCAATTGGTTATCAATAACAAACCCTTTAAAGCTCTCATCGGTAGAGTACAAGTAACGATACAGCTGATTAGGTGTGCTTGGGTCGTAACTCACATGATAAGTGTTCTCTTGGTATAGAGATGCGTCGGTATAGCGAGCATTCTGTAAGAACGTCCAATTGTTATTGAAGTCATGGTTAATCTTATATCCAACCATCAACACTTCACGTTCGAATTTACTCCAGTTCTTGTCACCCATAGAAACAGATGGATCGCTTGCTTTCAGCACATCGAGTGGCATTGCCGAGTTGATGCCCATTGAAGGATCATTTTGGTAGTACAGATTGAAGTTGATTAATGTGTTATCGGTTGCTTGCCAGTCTACAGAAGGAGCAATTAAGTAACGCTCTTCTTCTGCATTATCAACTTGGCTATCTTGCTTGCGAGCAAGTGCGATCAAACGGTAAGAAAAATCATTGTCACCAAACTGACCTGTGGTATCAATAGACGCTTCTTGTAGATTGCGTGAGCCTGTTGCTACGCCAACTTTAGTCGACGATTCCGTTTGTGGAGCTTTAGCAATCATGTTCACCATACCACCCGGTGGCATTGCGCCGTAAAGCACAGAGGTAGGGCCCTTGAAGATCTCGACTTGCTGCATTGCGATCGGATCAATCTGCGGTTGTAGGTTCCAACCATTCAAGAATTGAAGTGACAGACCGTCGTAGTAGTTAACGTTATTGGTAGCAAAGCCACGGATAGAGTAAGAATCAAACATTGCTACGGAACTACCGCGGTTTTCAGTTACAACACCCGGTGCATAACGAAGGGCTTGATTCAAAGATTGAACACCTCGTTGCTCTAACTGTTCTTCATCAATAACGGTAATACCTTGAGGCGTTTCTTCTGGCTCAAGTGCCGACTTAGTCGCGGTATTACGATAGGCTTTACCCATAATCGTAACAGTTTCTACATTCGAATCTGCTGCTGTGGCTGTGTCTTCCGCCAAGGCTTGCGCTGAAAATGCAGTGAGCAACGCTACTGCAAGTGATGAATACTTAAAACGAGTGTGAGTGGTCATGATTCCCTCGGTACCAATGCTTAATGTAAATAATAATAAATCTCATTTGCATTGTATGTATCTATGAATGGGATAATTAACAATTTGGTGCAAACTCACAAAGAACTTGGCCTATTTTCAATGGAATTAGGCCAATTGCTGATTAAAAGCACAATTGACCCTATTTTAGATGAGGTTTAACGAAAGGGTGGAACGAAGGGATGGCTAGGATTTAGTAATAGGAACCCAGTATTCCATGACAGCATCTGTAGCACGAGCTTGATAGGCCAATGGGTATACTTCAAGCTCATAACCATCAACACCTCGATAGCCAGAACTCGGTAACCAGTTCAATACAAACCAACTCAGAGTGTGTCTAAGGTTCTCAATCGGACCACAATGTTTAACCACGGCATAGGTTTGCTTTGGAATGGTTAATACGTCTAACTTATCAGAGATAATGCTCGGCAATTGAGGAATTGAAATCTCGTCATTAAGCTCGACTCCGGCCCAATAATGAATATTGGTACCATCAAAGCAAGATTGGGTAAGATCAATAACACCAATAAACTGAAGGGCATTATCGTCTGGTAGGCTCACTTCGCCTTCCAAGCGCGACCACAATTGAGGGACTTTCTCTGCAAAATCTTGTGTCAGAGAAAATAAGCCGCTTATTTCTGAGGTAATACCTTTAACAAGAAATGACTCTCTTTCATCAATGCGTACCTCAACAAAACTGAGTGGACCGTTATCTGCAGCGCTCACCGTTTCAGATACTTGTATCGGTTTTCTAAGCCCTGCTCTTTTACCCGCTTTTCTATACTGACTAGGGCTGGAACCAAACATCTGCTTAAAAGAACGACTAAAACTAATTTCTGAATTGAATCCGAGTTCAAGCGCGATATCGATCACTCGCTCTTTGCTGTCCAACAGTTCTTCAGCCGCTTGGCTTAGCTTTAACTCTCTCACGTAGTTTGCCACGGTCAGTCCCGTTTCAGCTTGAAATACTCTTTGCAGCTGCCAGCGAGACCAACAGCTCTGTTTCGCAATATCTTCTAGCGATAGTGTCGAGCTAAGGTTCGCATGGATATAAGCCAATACGCGGCTAATACGGTCAAATGCAGGTGTGTTCAT
Organism: Vibrionales bacterium SWAT-3; assembly: GCA_000169995.1. Lineage (GTDB taxonomy): Bacteria > Pseudomonadota > Gammaproteobacteria > Enterobacterales > Vibrionaceae > Vibrio. The sequence goes on from AAZW01000002.1 coordinate 75,020, forward strand.
AGTTAAGCTTTCAAACTCTCGGTAGTGGCAACAACATATTAGATTCAGAAATACTTTTTATCATTTAAAGCGACTTTTATCACTTAAAAATGCCTAAGGCATGCTCAATTTATAAATATCTTATATGACGTGTTCTCCGCGGGTATGCTCCATTTTGTATGGTTATCCTCGCTAAGGTTAGCTATGATAACGAAATTGATTCTCATTTAATGGTTTAAGATGCTTTCCCAGCTGCACAACATCATCACTCGTCGGAGAGCCCCTTCTCTACACCAAAAAATCTTCGCTTACTCTAAACAAGTCACGCCTTATTTGAGTGGCAGTTATGGTTCTCTGAGCAGCAGAAGCATCGCAATGACGAATGATAAGAGCCATATCGAGATCAAACGTGTTTACGATGGCTTAGCGGAAAATCACACAGAAGCAGGTAAAGCTTATTGGTTAACCCGAACTTGGGATCTAGTCTGCTGGCAACCCATCTATGTGACCTTCATTTCTATCTATGGCCTTCACTCGCTGCCTGATATCAAGAATATCGGTCAATTTAGGTACAAAGAGTTCGTCACAGGATATCGCTTCTTTAATGGTGATCATCAACACGGCTCACCAGAGGAATTGATACCTAAAGCGGGCGAAGCCATACTTGCACTTACTGAGTTTTATCGCAGCCAAATAAGTGAATGGACACGCATCCGCCCTGGCTTTACTAACCATTTGTTGGCGGATCTACTGTTAGGCAGTTTGATCAAATTGCAGCAACATGAACCGAGCCTGACCAACGACTACATCACTGCACAAGCTAAGCTTTGGTTAGACGCATGCCAACTGCCTGAAAGTCACTTAGACAGCCTCAAGGTCGATGCGAATTCTGGGATGCTTAGACTGATAAGAGTCAGCTGTTGCCTTGTCTACAAATGCGACTCTAGGAAGTATTGTGACGATTGCCCTAGGCACCCTGACAATAAAAAAACTGCGTAATATCACCATCTATTTTTAGAGACCAGTAAAGCGGCTTTTATTGAGCAACTTTATTGGTCTAAAAACAGGACTGACATGTTTCAGCTTTCAAACATCAAAATCGTTCGTGATGAACGAACCATTCTCTCAATTGACGAGCTTTCTATTCCGACCAATGAGCTTACTGTGGTTCTTGGTCACAATGGCTCTGGTAAATCCACTCTGGTTAACTTGCTCTCAGGACAGATGTCACCAGACTACGGCACAGTTGAATTAGACAATGCGTCTCTTTCTTCATTAAAAAGCAAAGACTTAGCTAAGAAGATTGCGTATTTGCCGCAAAAGCTCCCAGCTTCTGCAGGCTTAACAGTGGAAGAACTGGTTCGTTTAGGGCGATTCCCTTGGCGAGGCGCGTTAGGTCGTTGGAACTCTGAAGACAAATCCATCATCCAACAAGCGATGGAGAGAACGGGCGTTGCTGAGTTTTCACAGGCATTAGCGGACGACTTATCCGGTGGTGAACGCCAGCGAGCGTGGGTCTCGATGTTGCTTGCTCAGCAGTCACCTGTGTTAATCCTCGACGAACCAACATCAGCACTGGATGTTCATCACCAATTCCAACTGATGGGTTTACTGTCTGAACTGAACAAAAAGGAAGACGTTGGCGTTATCGTGATTCTGCACGACTTGAACCTTGCACTGCGCTACGCAACACACATCGTTGCTCTAAAAAAAGGTCAGATTGCCTTTGAAGGCAGCGCCGATAAGTTACTTGATGAGCAGGCACTGTCCGCATTGTATGAGTCCCCTATCCGACTGATCGACCACCCTGTTCCAGCCAAAACAGCCGCAAGCGAGAAAGTCGCCGTGGTCTGCGAATAGCTTATATTTGGGCAACTTAAACCAAAAATCTGAACATTAAAAAGGCCATTGAAATTCATCACTTCAATGACCTTTTCAGTTTGGATTCACTAACTAACTTTAATTCTCTAGCTAAGCTGAGAATCTCTGGCTTCTTGGCTACTAAAGCCACGCAGAATATTAAACAGCGTAATCACGGTGAATAACGCAATGACCAGTGATAAGTGCCACGCCTCTCCTAATCCAAGCTTAACCAAACCCATACTGGCAATCGAAGACACGACCATTTGACCACCACCCGACATCGCAGCAGCAGCGCCTGCATTCTTCTTGTATGGCAGCATCACTAAAGCCTGAGCACAAGGCAGTGCAATACCATTACCGAGTATCATCAGAAACTGGCCAATCATTAGATACAAAGGTTCAAGAGGACAGAAGAAAAGCCACAACGCAGCAGAGATGTGTAACACAGGCGTGCATAACAGTGTTTTCTTATTGCCTAATATTGGGCGGATACGGTTACACAAGCTAGTTCCGCCAAGCATGCCCAACGCAGGAATCACCGCCCACATCGCGTATTCGTCGGACGTCATGCCGATTTGGTTTTGCATGATAAATGGCATCACCGACACAGCGGTGATCATCAAACTAAAGTTAAGCCAGCCAATGCTCGCAAAGCTCATAAAGTAGCGAGAAGTGAGCAGTTCTTTGTATTGCAACGCCATTTTCTTCGATGAAGGAATCGCAGAGAACTGAGTAACGGTTTCTTTGAATTTGAACGCCAATACCACCCAAGCCAATGAGACATACCCAAGTAGCGAGATGAATACCATACTCCAGCCAAAGTGGAAGTTGATAAAGCCACCGATAACAGGCGCAATCAGAGGAGTGATAGACGCTACCATGGCGATATAGGACATCGCCAATGGTAAGTCAGCTCCGCTAAATTTATCTCGAGTGGAAGCGCGAGCAAGCACAGCACAACAGCCTGTACCTAAGCCTTGCAGGAATCGCCCCAACACCATGCTGGTAAACGAATGACTGAAGAATATGATCATCAACAGGCCAAGCATGGCGAGTAGCAGACCACTCAAAAGAACCTTTTTACGTCCTAAAGCGTCTGAAATTGGGCCATAGATAAACTGAGACGGACCAAAAACCCAACAAATATACACTCACCAGAAGCTGAGCTTGCTCTAGCGAGACATCAAAATCTTTGGCGATCCAAGGTAATGAAGGAAACACCAAACCCATACTGAGTTGGCCAATACTGATGACCAAACACGCCAGTAAAATCGACTTAAAATCGAATCGACGACTCATGATGCGGCACGCGGGGTTAAAAAGAGACTTGGGTCATCAACCTGACAACATGAAGGTGCGGAAAGTAGTGAGCATGTTACAGGTGTGGTATTCATGGTGCTCCGAAAGGATCAATTAGAGTATGGCAGGGTAAACATACGTGAGCTTGTATAATCATACAATACTGACTGAACTAAATATGTGAATAGTCACTTTTCACACGCCTTAACTTTCCGCCTGTCGCTGACACACGCTAGACTAACACTAGATCGTAATAATGAAGGGACTTCAATGAACACTTATCACCGCATTCTCTCCTCTGCTTTGGCACTTATTGTGTCCGGTCCTGTTGCCTCAACGGCGGCCTTTGCTTGGCAAGCTGAGAAGATAACCGATGGACTCGTGATTCCATGGGGCCTAGCTTATGTCGATGACGACTCTATGCTTCTCACAGAAAAAGCAGGCGTTATTAAACACGTTGATTTAAAAACGGGTAACAAGAGCACGCTGTTCAGGCTCCCTAATATATGGGCAAAAGGACAAGGTGGTCTGTTGGATATCACGCTATCACCTTTCGAAGAAGATAAGCTCTATGTTACCTACAGTAAAGACGTCGATGGCGAAGGCGTAACCACACTCGCTTCTGCTACATACAAAGGCAATGAAGTGTCAAATTGGCAAGATGTGTTTGTTTCTAAGTCGAGAACCGACACAGGTCGTCACTTTGGTAGTCGCATTACCTTTGACGATAGTCACCTCTACTTTTCTATTGGTGACCGTGGTGATCGAGACAACGGACAGAACCCCTTAACCCATGCAGGCTCGATATTGCGATTAAATGCTGACGGGAGCACACCAAGCGACAACCCATTTGTAAATAACGACAAGGTTCTCAATGAAATTTGGAGCTATGGTCACCGCAACCCACAAGGGCTTTATTACGATTTCCCAACTCAGAAGCTTTGGTCGATTGAGCATGGCCCACGTGGTGGTGATGAAATTAACCTAATAAAAGCGGGAGCCAACTACGGATGGCCAGTCACATCACACGGTAAAGAGTATTGGGGCCCTATCAGCGTTGGTGATTCGGAAACCAAAGAAGGCATGGAAGCGCCTAAAAAGGTCTACATTCCATCAATCGCACCGGGAAGTTTGATCGTCTACCAAGGTGAAAAATACCCAGAACTGAAAGGCAAGCTGCTAGCTGGCGCACTAAAACTTACCCACATCAACATTGTCACAGTCAACGAGCAAGGTGAGGCAATAAAAGAAGAACGCATTCTAGAAGACTTAGGTGAGAGGATTAGAGACATCGAAACCTCACCAAACGGTGACATTTATTTTAGCACTGACAACGGCAACCTTTACCGACTAAAAAAGTAAGAATGGCTCCTATACGAGAAGACAATATTCGACAATGATTTTATAAATGAAGCCGTTAAATACTGGGGTTCAAAGCAGTTTAACGGCTTTCTTGTCTCAAAGCAGAACGTACCAAAACCGCGCAACGATTCTAATTTTGTCATCAAACATACCTATGTTTTTCACAAAAACGACAAGAAATCACCATACAACTGTAACTACATGATATTTAAGGAATGCAAAGTTTGACTACCCCCAAGTTTCTGCAACCTTTCCCTATGTATTCGATTGACTATCCCCTGATTTGATTTAGACTCGATTCCGGCTAGAAAGAAAGTTCTTTGTATATAAACATTTCGTTGGATTACTAGTAACCCCGTTGTGTTGTACGCAATAGCAATAAACTTTTCCACGCTATCAGTGCCACAATTGGCTCACTATAAAAATTAATTTTAGGGATAACATCATGTCTAACACAGTTACTGGTACAGTAAAATGGTTCAACGAAACTAAAGGCTTCGGTTTCATTCAACAAGAAAACGGTCCAGACGTATTTGCACACTTCTCTGCAATCACTGGCGAAGGTTTCAAAACTCTTGCTGAAGGCCAAAAAGTTGAGTTCGTAGTATCTCAAGGTCAAAAAGGCCCACAAGCTGACAGCATCAAAGTACTTTAATTTAGTATTTTAAAGCTTTCTAAAAATAGCCAGCCTCTGCTGGCTATTTTTTTACCCGGCCAATCGTTTGAGTGACAATTAAGACAAGGCATTATGCGCTGAGACCAAACCATAGCCCGGAGAACAAAAAACCAAACGAAAACCTCTGGTCAAAGCCGTCTATCGACCATATCAATCGCAGTCAAAGCCGCTACTAGGTCGAAGCTCGTTTATCTAACATCTAAAGTTCACCTCAATATTCATCACTTAACCACCACGTAAAACTAAGCCTAGTTCATTACATTTGGTCGCCAGCACAGTAAAAATATTCGACCACCCTCACAACTGACTCAAAGGTAGGAAATCAGCATATGGGCGGTATTTTTGTTTGTACTTGCGCTCATTTAATCCCTGCCTGTTATTCCTAGAAAACCTAGAAAACCTAGAAAACCTAGAAAATTGTACTGAGGATACGAACATACAACGAACGTTATACATGTATGTTAAAAATTAAGCATTAAGCATTCATTTTATAAATTCATCTTCAATCAACACATTAATCTTGATATGCTACCAGGTGAATGCTTTAATAAAAACATCAATAAAATGAGTGCATTAGTATGAAAAAAACAATATTTACCCTTTCTATTACCGCTTTATTTTCAGTCGCCGCTGTTGCTGCAGACTCTATGTTAGGTGAACCTAGAGAACTTTTGCCAAATGAAGATATCAAGAGTTTTTCAATGGTAGATCTTAACGGTGACAACATTGAGGAACTGGTTTTCGTTACTGAAAGTGGTCAACTAAAATATTCGCCGCTGACTGGCCTTGGACAGGGTTTGGTTGATTCTAGTGCTTATCAGCGCTTTAGAGACCGCCGTGGGTCGTATACCATGAATATCTCGCTGAAAGGAGGTAGAAGCTCAAATCCGAAACTCGGCGTATTAAGAAATAGTATACTTGGCATATCTTTCAATTCAGGCTACATGTGCGAGGCTAGAATGTCTTTAAAAAATAATAAAATCGTCGCTAAAGACAGTTCATTCTATGATGCAGCCTATGAAATAACATATATTTCTGATGATTACATAGCAGGAAAAGTGAGATGCTCAGGTCCCAATGGTTTAGAGCAAAATGAATTCGTGCCATTTACAGCGACACGTAATTAATATTAGTTAAGAATAATAACCTAGACTTACCAAGAAGTGTCAATACCTTCAATGTTGACACTTCGTGTTTACTTATACTTCTGCAATTCTTTTGTATGACTCGGGGGCGATCACTTCTCAGTCACATAATCGTTAAACGCTCACGTCATAACCACCTAAGTTGAACCCGTGTTCTTCATTGTTAGTTCACCACAAGTGCTTAAAATAATTATGGTGTAACGAAAGCCTCATCTTGCTAGCCAACTGCTCTACTTCGTTTATACTAGGCGCAACTTACCTATAGGCTGTGATTTCAAAAAACTCATTGGTACAGCTATAGTACACCTCATCCGATTGGAACCCTTACATCATATGGCTCTTAAACCGACAATCTACAAGTTTCGTATCTCTTTAACTGATATGAACCGCGACTATTACGACTCTTTTAATCTAACGATTGCACAGCATCCTTCTGAAACAGAACAGCGTATGATGGCTCGCATCATGGCTTTTTGTATCAATGCTTCACCGGAGCTTCAATTTACTAAAGGGTTGTCGACTATCGAAGAACCTGATTTGTGGCAGAAGTCTTTAGATGACCAGATCCTTGAGTGGATCGATGTGGGCGAACCTGACGCTGAACGTGTTAAGAAAGCCACTCGCCTATCAAAGTCTGTTCGTGTGTTCAGCTTCAACACTAAATCAAACGTTTGGTGGGAGCAGAACAAAGGTAAATTCGGTTACTTGAAAGCCCAAATTGTTCGTCTAGACAACGATGGTATTGAACAATTAGCCGCAATGACTGAGCGCACCATGGACCTTTCAGTTATGCTGACGGGCAACTCTGCATTCGTTAATAGCGACACCCAATCAGCAGAAATTACATGGGAAGAACTACAGAGTAATGACTGAGCTTCCAACCAGTAACCAACAAAAGCTTGAAGAAAACCAACAAGCTAAAACCAAACTTCATGTTTGCTTGAAAGAGTCAGGTTTAGACTCAGTAACTGCGATTGCAATAGGTTTCGAGAAAGAGCTCTCGTCTTTTATCGACGAAAACCACGCTCTGTTTAAACACGCTTGTGAGAATAAGCCTGATAATTCAGCACGTCAGACACTGCTTGGCCTACTGACCAAAGAACATATCGATGCCAGCTATCGTTTTGAGAGCAATAAAGACGCTAGCGAAGCGATGCAAAGTGTATTCGATAATACGGTAGGCAGTGCGCATAGCGACAAGTTTCAAAACTCTAACTCTCAGCAGTTAAAGTTAGTAACGCATTTATGGTTGTTTATTCAAGGTCGACTAGGTATGGATTACAGCCTAGCTAATGATCACGCAGCAGCGACCGCCAAGCTACTGTCTCGCTTATCAAGAAGCACAGACGATGAAATTCGTGTTGAGTTCATGGCAAGTTTCTATGATGGCTTGAACATCTATCAAGCGGAGAATAAGCCGTCTGGTTTCATTCATAGCTTAAAGCGTTTGTTTAACCTGTCATAAGCACGCCACCAGCTAGAATCAAATTTGCGCTTTGCACTGTGTAGAGCGCATCTCTTTCCAACCACCTTTCCCACAATTCCTTCTGGACATGAGATTCCCTACTACGCTCGTCCCTCGCTATAGGGAATGACGGGGTTATGTGCTCAAAACTTCTTGAGTGCGTTTCACGCAGACACTTTCGCCAATATTCTAAAGATTCACCTGAATTAACTCGTCGAAATTCTCCGTCACCCTCAACATACTCTTGAGTCAAATCCCCCAATATTCTCCGCCATCCCCGAGAAGTAGGAACGACTGAGTCGGGGATCTCATACCGAACCATAGATACAAAAATAGATTCCCTACTACGCTCGTTCCTCGCTATAGGGAATGACGGGGTTATGTGCTCAAACGTATTGAGTGCGTTTCACAAAGGCACTTTCACCACTGTTCTCAAGATTTATCTGAATAAACTCGTCGAAATTCTCCGTCACTCTCAACATACACTTGAGTCAAATCCCTTAATATTCTCCGTCATCCCCGAGAAGGAGGAACGACTGAGTCGGGGATCTCATGCAAAGTCAGAAAACCGCGCAGACATACATATTCCCTACTCGCTCATTCTTCACTCTAGGGAATGACGACATTCGCAGCCATTACAGTTAACTTTATTACAGGCACAAAAAAGCCCCGCGAGTGCGAGGCTTAGAATCTTGCTTGTCGATTTACTGAGGCTAAATCGTACTTATCACATCACAGACGATTAACGTAGGCCATGCAAGAACTCGTGACGAGTGGCTGGGTTAGATTTGAAAATACCGCCCAGAGCTGTGGTTGTTGTTTCGCTGGTTGCATCCATCACGCCGCGTGATTTCACACAGTAGTGAACCGCATCCATAGTGACTGCAACATCTTCTGTTTCAAGCAAGGTTTGCAAAGCGACAAGGATCTGCTGAGTCATACGCTCTTGAACTTGTGGACGCTGTGCAAAGAAGCGCACGATACGGTTGATCTTAGACAGACCAATGATTTTACCACGAGGAATGTAAGCGACCGCTGTCTTACCATCAATCGTCACTAAGTGGTGCTCACAAGTGCTGGTCACGGTAATGTCTTTTACGCGTACCATTTCGCGAACGCCCATCTTGTTTTCAATTACAGTAATTTTAGGGAAATTAGCGTAATCCAAACCAGAGAAAATCTCATCCACGTACATTTTTGCAATGCGGTGTGGTGTTTCTTCCAGACTATCGTCCGTAAGATCAAGTTCGAGTAGAGTGAGAATCTCACGCATATGGTGTTCGATTCGTTCCTTTTTCTCTTCTCGGCTAACCTGGTTTGGACTCATTGGTGTCTCTAAACCACGGCTTGCTAGCGCATCTTTAACCAACTTCGCTGATTCGCTAAGACCTGACATTGAACTTCCTCTTTTATTACCCCTTCTGGATGGCAAACAAGGATACTCGGAATTTTGAATAAATACACCCATATTTTAAGGGAGGTCATTATTTACGGGGCTTAAACTGTGCTAGAGTGGCTAGAATTTCGTTGGCGAATCAGGTGTTCTGATCACTTTTCAATCACCATTGCCAACCACAAAATCAAAACAATAACGATCAAAGGATTTCTATTATGGGCTGTTGCGACGCTCCGGGCTTAATGCCAATTGAAGAAGCACTAGATAAGCTGCTGTCACCAATCAAACCAATCCAAACGACTCTAACTCTGCCATTGGCGGATGCATTAGGCTACGTTCTTGCTGAAGACATACTCTCCCCTATTTTTGTACCTCCTTTTGATAACTCAGCAATGGACGGTTACGCGCTGCGTTTAGCGGACCTAGAGAACGGTAAAGTACTGCCGTTAGCAGGCAAATCTTTTGCAGGTCAACCATTTGAAGGCGAATGGCCAAGCAATACCTGTATCCGCATTATGACTGGCGCTAAAATCCCAGAAGGTTGTGATGCGGTCGTCATGCAAGAAAATACTCGTGAAACCGATGCGGGCATTGAGATTCAGCAAGATGACATCAAACTGAACAACAATATTCGCCCTACAGGTGACGACATCAAACAAGGTGACATAGTTCTTAACAGCGGTGAGCGTTTAACACCTCGCGACATTCCAATGATCGCTTCACTCGGTGTGAGCCACGTGACTGTTGCGCACAAACCTAAAGTCGCTTTCTTCTCTACTGGCGATGAGCTAAAACCGCTAGGTCAGCCACTTGAAGATGGTCAAATCTACGATAGCAACCGCTACGGTATCAAACCACTGATTGAAGCGTTTGGTTGTGAAGCGATTGACCTAGGTATTATCCCTGATTGCCCTGCAACACTTAAAGAAACCTTTGTAAAAGCGCAAGAATTGGCAGACGTAGTCGTCACTTCTGGCGGCGTAAGTGTCGGCGAAGCGGATTACACCAAAGACATTCTTGAGGAGCTTGGCGAAATCGGCTTTTGGAAACTAGCAATTAAACCAGGCAAACCATTCGCGTTTGGTGAGCTAGACAACGCTTGGTTCTGTGGCCTACCAGGTAACCCAGTGTCTGCAATGATGACCATGTACGTGTTAGTTCAACCTATGCTGGCTAAGCTTGCTGGTCACACAGCGTGGACAGCGCCAGAATCTATCCCAGCAACAACTAAGTCGGCATTCAAGAAAGGCCCAGGACGTACTGATTACCAACGTGGTATCTACTCAATTGAAAACGGTCAGTTTGTGGTTGAAACAACAGGTAACCAGAGTTCAGGTGCTTTCCGCTCGATGAGCTTAGCGAACTGCTTTGTGGTACTAGAGCGCGAACGTGGCCGTGTAGAAGTCGGCGAAACAGTTCAAATTCAACTGTTTAACTCTACGCTTTACTAACGAGGCTTGCTGATGGAAATACTTTCTGACGCAGAGATGCTTCGTTATAACCGCCAGATCACCCTTAAACAGTTTGATTTTGAAGGCCAAGAAGCACTGAAACAAAGCTCGATACTGGTGTTAGGCGCCGGTGGGCTGGGTTGCGCCTCTGCTCAATACCTTGCCACCGCTGGTGTTGGTAAGCTAACGCTTATCGATGACGATGTTGTTGAGCTTTCAAACTTACAGCGCCAAGTACTTCACACCGATGCTGACATTGGTAAGAAGAAGGTCGTTTCAGCCGCAGAATCCTTGCAGGTGTTAAACCCTCACCTAAAAGTAGAGACCGTCGATCACAGGCTCGATGACGCAGCACTGTCGAAGCTAATCGAAGCTCACTCATTGGTGCTTGATGCTAGCGATAACGTGGAAACGCGTAATCAACTTAACCGCTTATGCTACGCATCCAAAACGCCACTGGTTTCTGGCGCTGCGATTCGCATGGAAGGTCAAATTAGCGTATTCACTTATCAAGATGAAAATGCGCCTTGCTATCAATGCTTGAGCGCTCTGTTCGGCAACGCTGCACTTAGCTGTGTCGAAGCTGGTGTAATGGCTCCTGTTGTCGGTATGGTGGGCGCGGCTCAGGCGTTGGAAGCGATCAAAGTTATCGCTAAGTTTGGACAACCCAAACAAGGTAAGCTTCTGATTCTCGATGCCATGTCTCATAGCTGGCGTGAAATGAATTTAATGAAGATGCCTAACTGTTCGGTGTGTGGATAGACTAAACCATATCCCCCTATCGAGAACCTAAGCCTTGACGATAAGTCAGGGCTTTTTTATGTCTGAAGTTTAGCTTCTACTCAAGGTTATCAAATTGAAATAGTTATTAAGAGATTAGTTTCATTTGAATTCTCATTTTGAGAAAACAACAAAAACTTGAACAATAAAAAATAAAAACCTTTAAAATCAATAACTTAAAAATGACACATTACTTGATTAAGTATCTAGACCTTCGATCACAAGGATGTAGATATGAGAATTACAACGTTAAGTTTGCTATTAAGCGCGCCACTGGTCGCCAACGCAGCGCCATTCGATACTTGCCCGAGTAAGGCATACCTTTTTCAATCCACCCCTGTGCAAGTTTGGGGCGTTAACCTAGTGACTGGTTCAACGACCCTTCTCGAAGACGACACGGGGATGAACGCTAACATTAACGGTGTCGGTTTTGATTTCGAAGACAGATACATATACGGTTATGACACCACCAACAAACGTTTGGTGCGCCTAGGCAAGGATTTCCAAGCAGAAGTCATCAACACCAGTGGACTGCCAACAGACCATACCTTCTATGTGGGTGACGTTTACGATCATGTTTACTACCTATACCGTACTGGTAAAGGGCTTTTCACTGTTGATCTATCACCTTTAGATTCTGATCCAAATGCAACCGTAACGGTTAACAAAATCCCAGGCAGCCCAGCAACTGTGAAATTGACTGATTTCGCCTTCCATCCAAGTGATGACTCTCTATATGGTATCGATAATAACTCTGGTGGCTTATACAGCTTCAACCCCACTACTGGTGCCGAAACCTACATCGGCGACACTGGCGAGTTGGGTACGTTCGGTGCTGGCTATTTTGATGTCAATGGCTACTACTATGTGTCTCGTAATCAAGACGGTAAAATTTATCGTATCAACCTTTCTCCAGACAACGCTGCCAATATCGCGGCAGGTATTGTTCCAGCCGTTGAATTTGTTTCGAATGGCCCTGCTTCTGGTCAAAACGATGGTGCTCGTTGTGCCAACGCCCCTGTTGTTGATGAAGATTCAAACATCGACTTTGGTGACGCGCCAGACAGTTACCTAACTCTACTAGCAAGTAACGGTCCTCGACATGAGCTTGATGGCATTACGTGGCTAGGTACTGATGCGCCAGATGCCGACCTAGACGGCTACGTAACTCCACAATCCGATGAAAGCGTCGGCATTGATGACGAATGGACGAATGGTGGTATCGGCTTCGTAACCGCACTTGAAGCTGGCCTCGATTCGAAGGTAATTATTGAAGCTTCAACAACAGGCTATCTTTCAGCTTGGATAGATTGGAACCAAGACGGCAGCTTCGACGGCGCCAACGAACAAGTCTTTACCGATTATTTATTGGCGGCCGGTGAGAACGACTTATTCTTAAATGTCGATATTAATGCCTTAACGGGTACCACTTGGGCTCGATTCAGATTCAGCCAACAAACTAACCTGAGCTACTTTGGCGGCTCTACCTCTGGTGAGGTGGTCGATATTCAAGTCGATGTTCTTAATGATGGCGCAACGGCTCGTTACTTCCCAAGTGCTTCTGGCTACGCCACCCTAGCGTATGAAGACAATTGGCCTTATAAAGCCGACTATGACATGAATGATGCCGTTATCATGTATCGCATCACTGAGATCTTAAAAGACGGTAAGGTTGTTAAGTCTACCATCGATGGTCGCCTAGCGGCTGTGGGGGCAACCTACAAAAATGGCTTTGCGATTCGCCTACCAAACCTTGCACCAAGCTCGGTAGATACCGTTAACTCATACATGAAACACAATGGCGTATTCACCGATTTAGGTATGGAAGACGGTCGTAGTGAAGCTATCTTTATCGCCGCTGGAGACTTGTCTGAAAAAGCGAATACTTCATGCGCCTTCTACCGCACAAGCAACGCTTGTAAAGAAGATGAACAGTTCGCATTCCAAATCGGTATCAACTTATCAGGCGACGGTGTGAGTACTGCGTCGTGGACAGACATGCCTTACGACCCCTTCATTTTTGCAACACCGGGCTACTATCACGGCGACAACCTACCGATGCACCCAGGACGTAGTTGGGAAGTTCACTTGCCAGACCAAGCACCAACCGAGGCCTTTGACACAGTGAACCTATTTGATTCTGGAATCGGTGTTGACGATAGCGACCCAGCAACAGGTAAATATTTCAAAACAGCAGAAAACCACCCTTGGGCACTGATTATCACGTCAACAGAAGAGTGGGAATGGCCACAAGAATATGTGGATATCGTAACTGCTTACCCAGAGTTTAAGCAGTGGGCAGAGTCAGGTGGTGACAATAACCAAACTTGGTACACATCACCAGCAGACAACCAATGTTACGAGCCATAAGGAGAGACGTCATGAGTATCAAAGATAAACATAATCGCGAACATCATAACGTTGAGTTGAGAAGCAACCTCTCTAAGGAAAATAATATGTCTGCACAAAGCTCTTGGAACATGAAGAAAACAATGACCGTAGTTTTAGCTACAGCCCCACTCCTACTTGCAGGTTGTGGTGGGGGCGGAGGTGGCGGTGGTGGCAGCACGGCTTCTCCTTCACCATCATCACCGGCGACACCTGCAACGCCAGTAACTGCAACGCCATCTCCATCTCCATCTCCAGTAGCCAGTGCAGCAGCGGTACCAACTTATACTATGAGTGATTTAGTGGTACCCGACGGTTTTGATTACAGCTCTGTAGAGCAGTTTGATATAGACATCGACATCAGTAGTATTTCAACAGACCGTTCATTTGTTACCGTGTATAGCCGTTTTAGTGCTCGTGACGACTCGACATTGAAACCGGACTACTCAAGCAAAGTGATTGCAGGGTCATTAAACAATGGTGTGTTCGCCTCTAACTTCGCGAGCCCAGTCAGCCACGATTCACTTCTCGTTGAGATTTGGTTTTACGACGGGCAGCCACCTCTACAAAAAGTAGTATCGAGCAGCAACTCTCAGATCGTATGGTAATGAAAGTTTAGCTTCGAATATCTACAACCAAAAGTGAGCAACAATGCTCACTTTTTTGATCGCACCAAACCAATAACAGTGAAAATTATCTGATTAGAGTTCATTCACTTTACTTCGAATCTAACTTATATTTTCAAGACAACCTTCAAAGACTTACTCTCATGAAACAGTTAAAAATAGGTCTATTTATCTTAATGTGTGGTGTCGGCGTATTAGTTGCTCTTGCCTACTTTCCACTGACTTCACAAACTGGGCAGAGCATTGAGGCCAAAGTGATTTCGAATACACTCACTCAGTCATTAGATGGACACAGGCGCTATCTTACGGTTCAAACTCAAGACAACAGTGTATTTCGCGTATCCATTGCGCCGACCACAGACTGCCCTATTGATTCTGTGGTCTCGCTTGATACATTAAGCAATCAAATAACCGGACAAAGCAGCTATCAGTTCATCCACTGTAGAGCTGCACCTTAGTCGCCGATATGACAACAGCTATAATTACAACAAGAATGGATACAATAAGAATGAATCAGCCACTCATTTCACCAGAACAACTTCAACAACGTTTGTTAGAGCAAGACAACATCATCCTCCTAGACGCCAGTATCGAATTTCAAATTCCAAGTGAGTCTGAAAAGATCAAAGGACAAATGATTCCTGGAGCAATTCGTTTCGACTACGACAAAGACTTCAGCAACAAACATACCCTACTTCCTCACATGTTCCCTTCCGAAAAACACTTCAACACTCGTGCACGTGAAATTGGTATCAACCAAGACAGCACCATTGTGGTTTACGATAACTCGGGTACTTTCGCTTCGCCTCGCGCTTGGTGGATGTTTATGGCAATGGGACATCAGGATGTTTACATCTTAGATGGCGGCTTACCTGCATGGATTGATGCGGGTTACGCAACAGACACATCGTACAGAGCTGAAGTCACGCTGGGCAATTTCGAAGGCAACATTCAAGACAACTACTTTGTAGATGCCAAGCAAGTCCTAAGCTATTCAGAGAACAAGAGTGCCAATATTCTAGATGCACGATCTCAAGCTCGTTTCGATTCAGAAGTGCCTGAGCCAAGAGCTGGATTACGCAGCGGGCATATCCCAAACTCAGTTTGTCTACCATTCGCACAAGTGCTGAACAATGGTAAGTTGAAACCACAGAGCGAGCTTGTAGAAATTTTTTCTACGTTGGACTTAGCGCCAACTCAACCAATGTTCTTTAGCTGTGGTTCAGGTGTGACTGCCTGCATCATTTTATTAGCCGCAAAATTGGCGGGATACTCGGATGAAATGGGAATTTACGATGGCTCATGGACAGAATGGGGCGCGAACGAAAGCCTGCCCATCGCCGTAACAAAGCAGTAATTCAACTTCGCTTACTGCCACTATTAGAATATACTCCGCATGCATAATGAGCTTACTCCTAACATGGGTAAGCTCTTTGTTATTATATCGTAACGGCTCTCGGCTAAACTCTCAGCAATGAACCAACAATAAAATTCTATTAATCAAGCACTAATCATTATTGTTGATATAAATGTTAATTTTTTACTCAAGAATCCCGATACCTAGTCGTTACACTATTTAATCATTAGTCATTATCGATGTGTCTTACAAGCTTAATACATCATATTGGCGCTCAATAGTTTGTCTCGTGCACTCTTTTCAAAGTCGTAACCAAAAAAGGCATTCCATGGCTCTATTTAAGAAAAATATCTGGTCGCTGTACGCTTTAGTCGTACTGCTCACCTTGATACTTTTCACTGTGCTAGGTGTAACAAAGTGGCAAGCCAATAGAGAAGACTTCATTGAGCAGCAACATATCCAAGTAGAGCTGTTTTCTAGCTCAGTTAGTTCACTACTCACAAGCCAAGAGGCACTCCTAGAAGTCGTTGGACATCAATTGGCCCAGCAGTCTGACTTCACTCGTACCGCCGCCATTCAAATTCGTCCAATATTGGATAAACTGCTTGAAACTCATCCAGCGATTGCTGCATTCAGTCTGCTTAACACAGAGGGTGACTACCTGTCTGTTAGCTCAAACCTTAAACTGGCAGACCAAGACAACTTACTTGAGCTACCACAAACTCGAGACTCCTTTCTAGAAGCGCTTTCAAGTGACAAGATGGTTCTAGGGCGTACCTATTTTCAAAAATCTCTAGATAGCCTAGTAATTCCATTAAGAAAATCGATTTCAGTGGACGGTAAAACCATTGATGCCGTGATGACTGCGGGGTTGCGCTTAGATAGCACTATAGTATTTGAAAACAACGCACATGCTGGAAGTTTCAATACACTCACTTTGCTCAGACAAGACCACTACCGTCAGTTCTTTTCTAGTGACATCGAGTCTCTTGATGCTTACTTAAAACCAGTAGACAGTGACCTGCTACAGCGCGTGAGCACTAACTTTTCAGAGCAAATCAGTGCTACCGTGCAAGAAGCGAAAACGGGAAAAGAGACCTATTCATTTGTTGTCAGTGATAATAAATTCCACTCTCTACTGAGCGCTAAGTACCTGCCAGACTATAAGCTTTGGGTTGTTGGTCGCACCGACCTTGCACACGTCGATACCGTCTTTATCGAAGAGTTTGGCATTCTTTTCATTATTTTTATTTTGATCCAGTGTGGTTTCTACATTTTGGTTAAGTCTATTGCCAAGAATGAGCAGCGCACTCGTAGCCAACTGCTCTACCAAGCGAATCACGACCCTCTCACTACACTGCCAAACCGTTTATACATGCGTAAGAACATCGATAAATGGGTGGCAAGTGAGTCAGAGCAATTCTCACTGTTGTTCATCGATATCGATAACTTTAAATGCGTCAACGATACGCACGGGCATGATTTTGGTGACAAGGTTCTTAAACAAATAGCGCTGCGTTTAATGCGATTCCGCTCTCGATTGAGCCTCTTGGTGCGTGAATCGAGCGACGAGTTTCTGTTTTTAACTCCAATAACCAGTGAGTCTGAAATTAAACGACTCGCAGAGCGTATCATTGAGGTACTTTCTCATCCCTATGAAGTGCAAAACTCTCAATTCCTATTAGGCTGTAGCATCGGAATTGCACGTTTCCCTGAGCATGGTAAAGATCTCGATAGCCTGCTTCGCTCTGCCGACATCTCAATGTACAAAGCCAAACAGCAGCAAAACTCATACAGCATTTTCACTACCGCAATGCAAGATGCCCACCTCTACAAGATGAAAGTCGAACAGAGGTTGCGTATCGCTATCGAGAAACAGACACTGTTTATGGCTTTCCAACCTCTGGTGAGAGCAGATGAAAGCATTGATGGTGTGGAAGCTCTTGTGCGCTGGGTTGATGACGAGCTAGGTTTTGTTCCACCCGATGTGTTTATCCCCGTCGCGGAGAGTACTGGCTTAATGCATAAACTCGGCACGTTTATAATCGAGTCAAGTATTATGCAAATCGCTCATTTGCATAGAACGACCGATCAAGAGATCGGGTTATCGATCAACATCTCGGTGCGCCAGTTCTCGCATAAATCCTTCTCTGAACACCTGTTATCCACGCTTGAGAAATACCAGTTCTCACCAAGCTGTTTGACGCTAGAGATCACTGAAAGCTTGTTCATTGAAGATGTCACCTTAGTGAAACCAATTTTCGAAGGCCTCAAAGAGAATAACATTAAGATCTCTTTGGATGATTTCGGTACTGGCTATTCATCATTGAGTATGTTGAAAGCACTGCCTATCGACGAGCTTAAAATCGATAAAAGCTTCATTGAGAATATTGCAGTAGACCAGCAATCTCTAACCATGGTGCAAAACATCATTGCTATCGGTAAGAACTTTGGAATGGTGGTGTTAGCGGAAGGTGTCGAGTCTAACGAGCACTTCGCAATATTAAAGGCTTGTGGCTGTGATTTGATGCAAGGCTACTACTTCTCACGCCCTATCCCATACGAAGAGCTATGCGAATACCTTGCTCCCGCAGAATCTAATCAAAAACAACTAGAGCCTGTGGTTTAGTGGTGTAATGATTCCGGGGTTTAACAAGACGAAAAAGGGAGCCAACATTGGCTCCCTTTTGTTAAGTTTGAGTTTCGTTATACACCACTCAAGGCTGCAGCCCAGAGAATAAAAACACATACAATAAAAATAAAACCCATTATGACTTAACGGTGATGACAACTCTTCGATTACAACCCGTCACCTTGTTGTCCGCCGCCTTACATATAGGTGCACTTTCTCCGTAAGCATATTCTACAATACGACTCCCTTGGCGAAGATCTTCCTTTAAATAGCTAGTCACTTGCCCCGCACGACGTGATGAAAGCGCTTTGTTGTAGCTTTCACTACCAAGACTATCAGCATGGCCTTCAATAAAAATCTTTGATTTATCGTCGACTAAACTTAGGTATTGTTCCAGTACTTGTTTATGACTTTCATCCAACTTATACACGTTGATTGGATAATTAAGTACTAGAGATTGTGTCGCTTTGTCATAGAAACACACATCGTCTTGAGCCGCGATTTGGATCACCTCACTCTCTTTATTGAGTAGCTCATTCTGCGGTATTTCATCACGCTCTAACAATCTACCCGTTACTTGAGTCGTCACAACATGAGAAGAGACCAACTTGGTCGATGTTATATATTCATCGACATTGCCCAAGCAATTCGCATAGCCCATTGGAGAGAGCAGCATCATAGAAATAATCACTAGGTATCTCATGTTAATCCTTAAGTTTTCCTGTTTCTTCATTAATCAAATTCAAAATATACTTGTACACATCTTCACCATCTTTGGCGTGATAAATGTTTTTCTTGCCGAAGCAATCTCCAAAGCCATCACTGGCTTGGACGCGATAGTTGATACCAATAACACCCATTGTCACTTTCGTTTTCTCAGCTTCAGTTGGTGCATTACTTTGGAAACGATTTCGTTTAGCAGAAATGGTTGAACGCAGCTTTTTACATAACCCCTGATCCACCAATTTCTGTAAGTAGGTTTTGTCGCTATCGCTACCATCGGATAACACAATAAACACCTGTTCAGGGTTAAGGCTAGTCGCCTTATTGGCTTCTTGTGCTGCAGCAATGATTCCGTTCCAAGAAGAGGTACCTCCACCAGCTTTCAACTGAGCACTCATTAACTGGGCTCGAAAATTGTCATAATCCTCAGTCAGTGGAATATCGTAAAACTTGAAGTAATCATCAAAATCATTGTTGCGCTTATAAAGTCGCTCTACTTCGTATCGACTCATTCCATGCGATGGCTCTATAATCTCGTTATACAAGGTTGGTTCATCAAACATTCGCCTAACCGTTGTCGCAGGAGAGTTCCGAGCGTAGTCATAAGCATGTTTCTTTCGC
The DNA here is from genome assembly GCA_000169995.1 of Vibrionales bacterium SWAT-3. GTDB lineage: Bacteria > Pseudomonadota > Gammaproteobacteria > Enterobacterales > Vibrionaceae > Vibrio. Next base: position 94,783 of record AAZW01000002.1, read on the forward strand.
CATGAGGCACGATAGCCATAAGCGTTAAGTCTTACTATCTCGTTAGACTGTTTAACATGGAGCGGGTTGTACCCGAGCAAAGCAACTCGGCTTTTTTCCTCCGAATTAAACTCCTCAATGTCATCGACGACTCGCTTAATGGTTTCTTTCACGACATCTAACTTCATTTTTCCGTTCTTCCATGGGTTACCCATAGAACCACTGAAGTCACCAATAAAGTAAACGTCTACTGGCTGAGGAAGATATTTGCGCGTCACAGCTCGGCCACTGACTGAAAACTCAGGCTTTAAATTCACGTCTTCGTATGCAATCCAAGACGTGTATTTGGCCGTCGCCCTCACCACAAAGTCGCTGAACGGTGCGAGCTCACCACTTGCTTGTACACAACCATCCTTGTACTCACATATACTGGTATACACCGCTACATCGACATCATCTGTATTATCGACAACATAACGATCCACTAAGTAGCGTGCATACTTAACGTTGTTCTCTTCATCCTCTCTAGGGCTTGCGATAAGCGCTAGGCTCGCTACCTCTGCCGCTTCCAGTAACCTTGTATGTGCAAGCATCTGTTGCGACATCTGCATCGAAAACGCCATAAAAATAACCATCATCGGTAACAGGCCGACGAACAAAATACCCGCGACTCCCTTATTTCTTTTTATTGAACGCACCTTAAACCCTCGCAAATGAATAAGAAGAACTCACAAGACGGAAAACCTCACCGTTCGCGATACCAATCAGGTTTGTTGGGATTTCGTAGCACAATGAAACCTGATACATGGGTAATCTGCGCCCTCTTGAAGTGATGGGAAGCATTTCAATCGCTTTTTCTTTGGTGATATCGCTCATGTCAGGAAAATCACAACCTTGTATGTTTCCTTTGGTTAGCGTCTTTTGAACCCTTCGGTAGTTCACTTTACCTCCAGAAACGGCAGTCTCTTCGAGCCTTATCTCATCAATGCGCATTCCGAATTTGGTTTTGTCAAAGTTCGGAATCATCCGCTTCATCGAAGCCGAAGCAATTGCAAAAGCGTTATGTTCTGTTTTCCTGCAATCACCTGCGCAAATATCCATTTTGGCGTTAAATAACTGCTTCCGCTCTGCGAAAATCGTGGTCATTGAATATGTAGCTCTGTCCAATTGGCCTTTCTTGTTAATCGCTAGCATGTGGTTCACTACAACTAAGAAAATGCCAGAAGCAAAGACAAGCACCATCGCCAGTTCAACCGCAAACGATCCTTTTTGTTTAACTTGCACAACCTGCCCCCAGACCAATTTTGAAAGAGCATCTTTCATACTCTTGGATCGTAATAACTTCGCGCTTTATCGGCATATCTGGGAACCAAATAGACACAATGGGATCGTAAGTGTATTCCAAAGCGTAAACTGCAAGTGCCATGTCTTCTGGTTCATCTTTCTTATCCGGACACTTATCTGCAGAGACATAGGTGTCCGTGCATTTCAGAAAACCTTCGTAGTCTCTGAAATAGTTCACATGAATGATGACGCTACCCTCTTTAACGACGTTGCTCCATAACGCTCCACCGGCTTTGTCCAACTCATCTTTGATCATTTGCCCGTAGTTAATCGATTGAATACTACTCGAGTCACCCGCTTTTTTGGTTCTCATCACCGCAGTTGTTAATGCGTGGTCAGTCATACTCATTGAAAACGTCAAAATACAGATCTCAACCCAACCGAAGACAATCGCGAGGAAAATTGGAATACCCATCGCGACTTCAACCGTTAACGCTCCCTTTTGCTTACGTTTAAACAATCTCATAAGCGGACATACCTTTTCTTGGTGTAATCAACAACAAATGCTCCTTTAATATCAATGCTATTCAGAAACGCCTTGGCTTCATCCAGGTCATTGAAATCACCTATGCAATAGCGCTTCCACAGCCCATGTGTATAGGAATACACAGCGCCATAGTTTGTTTTTAAATAATTTAAAAAGTCTGAAGGAATTGCAGTGTACGTTGCCAAAACTTGTACGCGATAAATAGGCTTTGCGTTTGGTTTAAGCTTTCTAGGATCAAGTACAGAGCCACCGACACCGTGTTTAGTCGCTTGAAAGTCTTTGGTAGCATCAAGCTTGCTCACACGTGATGTTGGGGCAACAAAGCCACCTGAGTTCACTTGAGAGCCAATAAGCTGCTGTTCCATCTCTATTTTTGACTGTGTCACGATATTCTTCCCTCCGCTTTTAGATATTGACATCATTAACGCTTTAAGTTGCTTACGCGCTTGTTCATCACTATTTGAATGTTTCAAAACCTCGAGCGCGATATCTGGCCTTTGAGATTTAACTGAAGAAAGAATCAAGTTAGATCTCACTCTTTGATCATTAGGATTCGAAAGGTATAAGTCATATAAAATGTCCGTCGCACCTAAATAATCAGCCTGCATTATTTTCACCACGGCAATGTTATTACCAGCCTCTCTATCAGATGCACCTTGTTTACGACTCTCTTCAAAGTGTTCGATGGCTTGGACAAACTGCTTCTGCTGAGCCAAAATTTTCCCGGTTAAAAGTTGATACTCATATTCGGTACCTCCTTCGTCGCGGTATTTATTTAGCTCTTCTAGCGCGCGTTCAAAGTTCTTTTTCTGATAGTAAATTCGAGCATTAGTTAGTATGTATTCCGGGTTATCAAGGTTGCTCTCGCTATAGGTATTGCGATATAGCTCCGCCGACTTGATATCCTTTAGGTCTAAATACAGGTTAACGAGTTTTACTTTATATATAGGGTCAGACTGTATGTTTGCTTTGTAGAACTCGATAAGTTTCTGCGAATCGCCAGCCCCTATGAGTAGTTGTTCTTTGGTCTCAAGTTGATTATTCACGGTTGTACAACCAGAAAGTAAAGCGAAGAGCACAGTGATAAATAAATACTTTTTAATCACATCAACATCCTTAAAATACCTGGGGCAGCAATGAGAACAACAATAGGAACCATAATAAAAGCAATCAGAGGGATGGACATTTTTGCCCCCATCTTCCCAATTCTTTCTTCCAGATCCATCATGTTCAATTCTCTGATATCAGTCGCTAGCGTTGCCAGCACAGGGCCTACAGATGAACCAAACTGCAAGCTCTGCACCATGGTCATCACAAAGCTTTGCGATTCACTGGTTGGTACAAGGGCGTAAAACTCCTCTAGCGCCTTTTCCAAACCAACAAGGCGTGAACGTTCCACCGTAACTCGGACAACATGAGCAAGATTGCTATCAATAGAATGAAGTTCCTTAGCTAAGTATTCCAGGCTCGATTCGATAGTCATCCCGGTATGAACACACACATTCATCAAGTCGAGTAAAAAAGGTAGCCTCGAACTAATGTGTTTGATATTGGCTTTCCCCCGAGCAGACACATAAGCATCAGGGGCAATAACAAACGCTAATAACGCGCCCAATAAATACAACAAAGAAAACAGTACTTCGGTTTCTCCGCTATAAAAATCAAAGCCAATAAGAATCAAGCAGATACTAAAAGGAACGATTTTAAGGAGGTAATAAGCATCGGCGAGAAAGTCACTATAAAAACCCGCCGCTACTAACTTACGTTTAGTTTCATCTTTATTAAAACTGATTCGAGATAATATCGATTTAAATAAGTCGGTTCGCTTCTTTTCTTCGCGTGTCGAACCAATAATTCTTCGGGTTTCAATATTTGCTCTGGTGTTGTCCCAAAATCGCAAGCAGTACGTGGCAAGCACCATTGAAACTACAAATATCACGCCCCAAATGCCCAGGGTTTTCATGTCCATTAGTTAACACCCCGCAATATCAGCCAAATGCAAAAGAACCCGAGCAGCTCACTTACTAGAACGTAATAAAAAATCGGCTGACCAGCCTCTTCGAACATCACGAAGCTGTAGTTCTCTGGGCTGGTGAACTTTAAAATGATCAGGAATATTACTGGTAAGCAAGCAATAATTTTTGCTGATGCGCGCGCTTCAGAGGTCAGCGCATTCTTTTTCTTCTCTACCGCTCTCGAATCAAACATGAGTCGGTTAATTTTGTTGATGACATCTTTCAGCTGACCACCTCGTGCTAGGTTGATTCGGATTGTTGAAGCGAAGAAAAAATATTCTAAATAAGGGAATGTATTGCTGCTTCGTTCAAGTACGTCGTCAGGGGCCTCACCTATCAGTAGGCGCTCAGCCATAAATTTGAACTCTTTACCTACCTCGTTATCAAGCTGCTTACCAACATATTCGAATGCATGGATAATACTTTGCCCAGAAGATATCGCCCCGCTCAAAATATTTAAGGCATCTGGAAAATTAGTTTTAAACCGGTCCATCTGTCTCTGTTTGAGCTTGTTATAAAAAACGAAGAACAAAATAGGCTCAGCGATCATCAGGCAAACAGGGTAATCCTGTCTTAAGAAGAACTCATTGATGGCATACACCGCTGACGCAGAAACACAGACAAACAAAATAAGCTTCAGCGACATATTAGGCTGAAATACCTTGACCATCTTCTTATAGCTTTTCCGGAACCTGGCTTTGTAGCTCTCTTCAAACTGCTGAGAATCAATAACAGATCGAACGCCCTTTACCCCTTCGAATTCAGCCTCCATCTCGATCAAGCTACTCAACTTTTTGTTTTGACGAGAGCGATGAATAAGGAAGTAGATCAGCAATGCGCTCCATGACGCAATCAGAATGAATGTCATGAGAAGATCTCCCTGACCGCTTGCTCTAGCCCGAAAAACTTAGCACGTTCATAAATGACAGAGCGGGTTGATAAACCGGGGGTCCTGAACTCACCGACCATTTTCCCATCTTTAAAATCAGAGCTCGCCTCGTAACGAAAAATATCTTCCATCACAACGCTATCCCCTTCCATTCCTATGATTTCCGAAATGTACATCACCTTACGGCTGCCATCATGAAGACGCTTTACCTGAACAATCAGGTCTACTGCACTAACGATGGTTCTGCGTATTGCAAATATCGGCAGGCTAGCGGTTGCCATCATCACCATGCTCTCAGTACGAGCAATCGCGTCGCGTGGTGTATTGGCGTGCAATGTCGACATAGACCCATCATGACCGGTATTCATCGCTTGAAGCATCTCGAACGCTTCTCCGCCACGACACTCACCAACAATGATTCTGTCTGGGCGCATACGAAGAGCGTTGATCACGAGATCGCGCGCGGTAATTTCACCCGTTCCTTCAACGCTGGCTTGTCGAGTTTCAAGCCTAACGATATGCGGCTTTTGAAGCTGCAATTCGGCAGCATCCTCTATGGTAACGATACGTTCGCCTTCACCGATGAAACCAGATAACGCATTGAGTAGCGTTGTTTTACCTGAACCTGTACCACCAGAGATCAATATGTTGCATTTACAGTGGCTAGCAATCGACAAAAGCTTGGCCATCTCAACAGACATAGCACCAAACTCTGCAAGGTTCTCGAGCTTAATTTTCTGCTCTTTGAACTTACGAATAGAAATAGAAGTACCATCAATCGCCAGCGGAGGTATTACGATGTTGACACGGCTACCATCCATTAAGCGTGCGTCACAAAGTGGCTTAGATTCATCAATACGGCGCCCTACGTTAGAGGCGATCCGCTTAGCTATAGTGTTTAACTGCTTCTCGTTAACAAATTGAATTGGCGACTGTTCTACCTTGCCATTGATTTCAATGAAGATATCCGAAGGCCCATTGATCATAATATCCGAGATATCATCGTTATCGACCAAGGCTTGCAGTGGTCCCAAGCCTTTAAGTTCATCAAGCAGTGCCTTAACCAAATCGACCCGTTTCAAGGAGCTGACTTGCAACTGCTTCTTGTCGATCAAGATATTTACGGAGTCTTTAAGCTGCTCTTCAAGCTCTTGATTACTAATTTCGACGAGTGACGCCGCATCCAACGCATCGAAAATCTCATCGCGAAGTTGAATGTAGATTTCTTTTAATTGATTCATTTTCTAAACAAACTAAAGCGTGATTTAGGTTTAATTTTCTTACCCGTCAATGTCGCGACTATACTCAGCACAGCAGACGAGGACTTGGATTTAAGCAACTCATTGATGCCTTGCTGGACCACCATCTTCTCGAGCGACGGCTCATACATGAAGTCAATGCTGTCTTTGGCTTTGATCCGCTCTTTAGCGCTAGCAAGTGTCACCATAAAGTCCTTTGCCGGCCTATTTAAATTGAAAATGATTTGGTGTTCGGATTTACCTATCTTTTTCTTCAAAGAGTTATAAGAGCGCAATGAAGACACCGACGGTTCACAAACAATAAAGATGCGATGGTACTTATCTGACAATTCCTGATCGTGCATTTCTTCGTAACAAGACAACGGCGCTGAATCGATAATAAAGTTATATTGATAAATCAGTTGATTAGAAAGATTGTAGAGCGTCGACGCGTGATCAGAGAGACAAGCGACGTTCTTCTCTAACACCAAATAATCAAGCTTGTCTTTAACCGGGTGTACGTAGGTCTTGGCGATGGCACTGTCGATATCAATTTGATTCAAATCGATACTGTTGTGTTTAGCTTTTAAGCCTTTCACACCGATATAGATGTCGCTATTCAAAGCCCCTGAGTCATGATCGACCAAAAGCGTTTTTAAATTCGCTTGTTCAGCCAAAGAGTGAGCCAAGACTGAACTCACATATGAAATGCCAATCCCACCCTTGGTTCCGAGTACTAAAATACGCTTAGCAACACGCGTTTTTTTAACGATGCTTTCACCCTCTTGCGTAGACTTAATTGCCGCAAGTAACGCATCAAGCTCAGAGTCCCACAGCACATACGTCGCACCTAAAGCGTGCACTTGGTTACGCAGCTTTATCGAGTCAACATCACATAGAACGAGTAAAGAGATGTTCACATCCAGTCGAACCGAAATCTCAGAGACTTGCTCTATTACGTTTGGTGCACTGCGAAGGTCCAATACAACATGGTTCAGCTTGATGTTTGACTGATTCCAAGCACCGTCCAAATCAATATCGGTCACCTCAATAGGTTTGGGAAAGCCTTCGATTGCGTAAAGATCTTGGATCGATGCAGTTAGCGTGCTGTCGTCAGAAACAACCAAGTCTGTCGCTTGAACCGACGATTTCATTTTCGACGACGAGTTACGAAATAAAATATCTAAGTCCATCGCTACTTCGCCTTTTTGATTGGGTTAACCAAGCTAATGTTACGGTTGTGCTCAACACTACAGCCAAATTGGTAGTCCTCACGTTTCGAAAACACCATCACGCCGCAATCACTGCTTTTAATGCGAACGTATCGCCCTATGATCAGGATGTTTTTCTGCTGGTCATCAGCAGCAAGCTCGACTTTATATCTGTCTTTGGCAATCGACTCCGATTTAAACCTATCTCGAAACTTAGCTACGAACTCACTCGCATCTGGCTTGTATTTGACGTAGAACGTTGACTTAGGCTCTCTTGCATTCAGCTCTCGAATAAAAGCCACAGAGCGTGACATTGAATCTTCGCTGATCGTTGTATCAAACTCGAAGCGTTCTTCTAGTTGCTCAATGACACTGGTGTTCGTGCTATCAACATGCGTACAAGCAGAGGCAAGCAGTACTAGTAGAGTAATAGCGATCCATTTCATCAGTTGAACCCTCCTTGGTTGATTGTGTTTTCTAGCTCTGGCTCATCAAGTTCAGAAAGGTCGATTCTCAGGAGTCGTTCAAGGTCGCTGGTACGCCTAAAGCTCGGCAGTTTGACCTGCTCTTGCTCAACTGGATCGACTAAATTAACCGTAGCGACGATAATGAGTTCAGTTTTAGAGCGGTTAGTAGAGGTGTGACTGAACAGTGCGCCCAAGATTGGGATGTCACCCAAAATTGGAATCTTGGTTAACGATTCACGCTCTTCTGAAGTCAGCAGTCCTGCGAGTACAAAGCTTTGGCCATCTTTCAAATGGACCGTAGTTTGGGCTCTTCTAGTACGTAACGAAGGCACGGAAATAAGCCCGGTAGTGGTCTTATTTGATTCATCAATTGAGCTCACTTCTGGTATCAAGGTTAAGCGGATGTTCTCTGTATCCGTGACCTTTGCCACCATCGCCAATTTAACACCATACTCTTTATAGGAGATGGTAATGCCATCTTCGTCTCGCACCGCGATTGGGATTTCACCACCCGCTAGGAAGCTAGCCTGTTCGCCAGAAATAACGGATAGATTGGGCTCTGCCAACACGCGTCCAATCTTGTCATCACCGCTCGCAGAAATAACAGCAACAATATCCTGAGCGGTAAAGTCGAGCAGCTTATTAACAAAAGTACCTGGCTCACCGCTGTCACTATAAGTCACACCCAACTCGGTTAAAAATGAACTCGAGACTTCCGCAACCGTTAGTTTTACGTTGATCTGCTCGGTGGTAAGCACTTTTAAGTTATTAATCACTTGGTCGTAGTTGTATTGTGCGGTGTACTCTATTTCGTCGAGCGCTTCACCGTCTGCATCTTTGAGTTCGTAAGCGGCACGACGACGTTCTTTATTAAGCATTTCACCGACAAGGCGGTTGATCTTCTGTTTAATCTCTTCACTGCCAACAATACCATCGAGTACCACTTGATCACCGATATTGGAAACCACTACGTTTTCATCAGGGAATCGTGCGATTAGCGTCTGCTTTAGTAGCCTTAGACTTTGATTAACCACCAATTCAGCATTGTAAATTTCGTTTCCGCCACGATCATAAACAATCACTGAAGTAGTGCCTTGGCCAACGCCATAAACGACAACCTTGTTTTCATCAATAATTTTGTAGTCAGCGATCTCTTGGTTCGCTACAAATACTGTCGATATTTGTCTCTTTAAATTAATGGTCTTCGCCGCACCTTGATCTAAGTTCATTAATTCAGATGCGAGCAATGGGCAAGAGAGAATTGCAGACAATAGCAAGGCTATATGTTGTTTGTTTAAATTCATGTTAGTCCTTACCACGTAGTTCTCTGACACCAAACTGTGTTTCTAATAAGTCACTACTGCGAATAGATAAATAGCGGTTTTCAATTTCTGAAGGAATGATATTTACATCCCCAATTTTTTGAGCCATTTCGAGTTTCAATACACTGCGCATATTTAGAGCAATAACTAAGCTGTATTTTTTATCTTCAGCATCTTGTGAGTCGGTATCTTCGCTACCTTTAATCACCTGTAATACTCGCGCTCCACTAATAATGACTCGGCTGACCAGATCACCGATGTCTCCATATCCACTCTCTACTAGGTTTGATTTTGAAGATGTAGTAGAAACAAAGCTCACTTTATCGCCAGGAGTAAGGGTCGATGTTTGTACAACCCCGATGCCTGTTACTTCATAAAAATAAGGCAATTCGCCATCATTAAGCGACAGATACATATAATCTCGGTCTCCTGGGTTTGAAATCATCTCTTGTGTTAAATAAGTACCTTCTTTGATGTCTTCTTTAAAAAGAGCCCCAGGTTGAACAACAATGTCTTTTTCTAAGGTATAGTAATAGCCGTCTAAATCCGATATATGGACAAACTTCTTCTCGTAAAAATTGGGAGTCAAGGGTTGAGAGCGCTTGATCTCTTGTTGAGCGACTAAAATACTCACTTTGAGTTCTTCTTTTTTCTGGACTTGTTGTGGCTCTTTGTCCGATGATATATAATTACTGTTGATATATATCAATGTCGAAAAAAATAGATAAAGCGATAAGAAGGAGAATGATAATTCTGTTCATATTAAGCCTAAAATAGGGGCCAAAGCCCCTTAATATAATATTATTCGTGGCCGTTTAATTGCCTGTAGTTGCAGTAGTCAAGTTAGCTGTAACCGCATTCAACGCACCTGTAATTGCATTTTTAAGCGCATCTGTTTGAAATGCAGCAAGTACTAAAGCTGACATTACAACAGCGATAATTGCATATTCCACCGCAGTAACACCGCGAATATCATCTTCGAACTTCATTTTTAGTTCAGCTAGTTTTGCTAAAGTTTGGTAGTACATAGTAATCCTCTAAAAAGTATATCGACCATTGGTCTTATTGAAATTGCGAAATGAAATTTACCGGATTGAGAAATATACATCCAATTAATAGTTATTATGATCGCATAACAGAATCTTATTTAATAGATAGATAAACTATTTTTATGTCTTCATAATAATTATTAATTACAATTTTATTGATATTAGAACCAATCATAGATACCCTTTACTTATGAATATAGAAATAATTAATTACTCATTTTTAATCGCTCTAAACCTATCAATATTTTCTTGTGTATGCTTTTTTGATTGGAAACACAGAAAAATACCAAACAACTTAAATAAAATTGCATTGGTAGTTAACCTGGTTGTAGCCTTATCAAACGGTTATTTGGCTTCATCCCTGCCGATCTCTATTGTGTGTTTCGTTATTGGAGTTTTACTTTGGTACCTCAAGGTAATCGGTGCTGGCGATGTTAAGTTACTGACAGCATTGGTCATTGGAATTCAACCTGATCTAGTCATTGCAACCTTAATTTCTATAGGTTTTATGGGAGGGGGGTTAGTTTTAATAATGTATATAATCGGTAAGATAAAGCGTTTCAATAGCTACAAAAAAGGTATCCCTTATGGGATACCCATTGCTTTAAGTTGTTTTATTTTCAGCACAATTTCAACACTATCAAACTAGTCACATAATATTATGCTTTATTCCTGATTCGGAAATATCACTAATCTGAAAAAGTTGCTGTATTTTATCTTTTATTCCTAAAGTTTCGAGTTCTTGTGAAATTTCATCACTACACCAGACATACATATTTACTTTCTGACGTAACGGGATTGTCTTACACTTTTCATCACATACCGACCACTCAGGAAAGATCAAAACCGTCCCGTTAGTATCGAGTTCATTTTTTAACAATTGGCATGAGCTTGTTTTAACCCAACTTGTTACGTGAGATGTTTCAACATTGTAGTCGTTTAATAGCTCTTGAACATATGACTTAGACAAAGAACTGCAAAAAACAACTCTCTGTGGATAGCACTCATAAGGGTCAAGGGAACAAGAATACGCAATCACATAGTTTACCGTTTTTAATTGATAGGACTTTCCGTTCCCCTGTGAAATTCTATCCATAGTAAATATTAAGTCATAACGCGACAACTCCAATGAAGAAGACTTAGTAAAACTGTTTATGGATAAGTCGATATTGTTTAACATTCGAAATTCATTAATTACTCGATTGACCAAATCGAAACAAAATGACTCGTCGATCGCTATGTTAAATTGATCTCTTAGCTCCACTTTCTCTAGATCTTCAAATAACCTCTCATACATGGACATGGTTTGGTCAGCATAATCCAGTAATACTTTTCCATGTTTAGTCAGTAAAAACCCTTCTTTTCGATCAAAAATACTTGCCCCTATTGTACTCTCGATCTTTTTAATATGTTGAGATACCGCGGGCTGTGTCATAAATAGAGACTCAGCGGCAGCTGTAAAACTTTTGTGCTTAGCAACGTGTGAAAATGTTCTTAAATATTTTACGTCGATAGATCTGTTGACGTTTTTCATGGTGAAAACTACCCCGATGTTGCGTTGTTTTATTAATTATTCTTATTAAAAATCAGCGTAAAAGTAACAATAGTGTCATTCAGATACAAAAAAACATTATTTATATAGTCATAAGTAATGTTTATATCCATCTACATAAACAAATACATTTCCCAAACCAACAACTGATTCACAATCCTTATGTGCTTTTACAAACAACATATTTAACTTGTCATTCGTTCTCCTGAGCCCTTACACAACACATGCTTAACACTAATGACAATAAACACAATTATAACCAAAAGCTATACATCGACCACCTTTGAGGTGCAACAAAAGCTCTGAAATTTATGTAAAAATTCGTCATTTATAAGACTTCAGGTCAAAAATCACTCAATAGAATGATTGTTCAAATTTGTGATCTAGATTGCCATCAAATGAAACTAAACACCTATTAATATTACCTAATTCCAAAAAATGCGACAAAATACGCTGTTTTTACTCTGAAATGAGGTTAAGTCAGGCGCAAAAAAAGGGCTGATAACTATAGCCCTTTCGTATATGCATAATTATTTTATGGTTTTATTTCAACGTTTCGTTCGTAATCTAGAGAGTAAACAAAGTATAAAAAGAATAGACAATGATGAGCTGCCTCCTGACGATTCTCCTTGATTCAATGTCACCTCTGATTCACTGGAAACATTAGGCAAAACTTCTATATCAAAAGAACCAACCCACTCATCACCACCGGACAATAAAACCTTATATTTAATATTGTCATATAAAGCCAGCCTACGCTCTGCAGGCGCATTATAAACAATCTGAGCATCGATTATATTAGCTACCCCATTACGCGGGGCTTCAAGAATATTTAATGCTTTCACCTCACCATTAATATTTGGAAACAATTGGACTTCATCACCATATTTGACTTGTAGAGATTTCGTTTCCAACAACAATGCCTTCTTTCTTCGCACATCAATAGTGACCGACTGTTCGGCATATCCACCTACAGGGTCCGCCACCTTAACACTCAACCGGTACTTTTCACCTTCCAACGCTCCGTTTGGTACATGTATAGTCAATGTTTTCGATTGTGTACCACTCAATGCTAATCTAGCGCCTTCTGTCTGAGTCCAAGTGACCTGATGTTCAGCTGAATCAACATCCGTAATCGTCGTTACTTCGAATACCACTTTCTCACCAGCTACAGCACCAACCTGAATCTTATTGAGCTTAAATTGGGGAACATCATTAACCGGCCTAATTTCAACCTCAACAGTCGCGTAATCACTTTGGTATCCACCACCATCAACAAGACGATAAGTAAAACTATCTCGTCCAAACTGGTTGATCGAGGGGAAATATGTACTACCTCTGATAACACCTTTAGCTGGCTTACGACCTATCTCAATTGAATACGGGTGAGATCTAGGCAAGTTGAGGTCATTGGCCAATAAGTTGAGCATAAACGGACTGTCTTCTTCCGTAACGACAGAGTCATCTACCACAATAGGCTTGGATTGGCTCGGTTGTTCAAAAAGTACCGCAAAGGGGAAGTTTTGGCCGAAGCCACGGCTCAAACCTCGAGTTTTATAATCAGATATTGCCCCTGAGAATTGCCTTTTTCTCTGTCCGTCACCCAAATAAGCATCTAAAAACTGTGTTGAATATTCAGGTGTCCCGTTTTCAATTTCTAACACCAGTAACTTGGATCCAATTCCAAGCTTTACAGGCTCATCAAAAATAACCTGCCCACCACCTTGCTGCGCAACACCTCGATGCAATAGACGTCCAGCTGCTTCAATAATCACAGCATTACCAAATCTTGATTGAAACGGGTATTCGACCAGGCGATAAAACATCGGCATAGCAACACTCGTCGCCTTAGCGTAGAAGTGCAGCCCTACGATATCCTCACGCCCCTCAACAACGTCAATGGCGAACCCAAGTGCGTTTGTATTTGTACTATAACGTGGATAAGTTCGGCCAAATGACGTGACCCAAGACGACTTAGTGGACGCATTGGGAATAGCTAACGAAAATGTTGCCTTATCAGCGTCACTACTTATATTTGAGATAGTTACATCGGTACTTCTTCCCGCAGTAATGTCAGTCAAAGATGGTTCAGAGTCATCAGAGAGATTCGTCACTGTCTCTCTACCGGGGAAAATATCGCCCGAGTCGCCGGATGAAAACCCACTCTCGAGTAGCCCATCGCCATCAGCCTGAAATATCTGAACCTGCATCGGCCCATCACTATTGAACTGGTTATCTATATTTACCGCCGTAATGAGCAAGCCTTCGCCACGAAGTGCTTGGTCATAATCGGTTTTGCGTCGGTTCTCTATATAAGCTCGAGGCCCAAATTGCTTTAAGTATGGGTCAAGGTGAATCACGCTTTCCCCATTAATAGTGCCAATTTGGACCTGGCCATTCTCTGAAAGAACGGTTGGCTTAAGAAAACCTGACGCCTCTTTACTCCATGCCAGCATGTTTACTGGAGTCTGACCTGCGTATTCGTCGCTAGGCTTTCTTGCCCAGCTTCCGCCTCCCATCAAACCCCAATGTCCAATTGAGCCGTCATGTTTATAAGAGTAAAGATCCGGCAAACCCAACATTAAATGCCCAAGTTCGTGCGCTATTACTCCCATGGTTGACTGATGATCGTCTTGATAATCAGCAAACAAGCAATAAGCGCTGATTCGCTTTCCATCAATCTCGACGGTACTGTGAGCGTACTTATGAGGCCAAATCGTTGGAGTCTTTCGTGTACCGCTAGATTTATCATTACCCGCAAAGACAAACATAACGGAGAGTTCTTGAGGCGAGATGCTGTCGTCATTGTTCGAGTCGTATTGAGCAAGATTGAAATCCACGTCTAAGGCTTCATACGCTTTTTCAAACACATTATTGAGTTTAGTTTGGCAATTACGCTCTGATTTGGAGTGGCAGTTTGGATGTTCAATATCTAGAGTGACATTAATGACACCGTCATTCTTTGTTCCTTCACTCTCTTTCGCTGGAACAACTTTATAGTTACCGTAGCTATTTTTTAGAAAGTAATCTTGGACGCTTTGTTGATTGGTTCCAAATATCGTCGACTGAAAGTCATGGTCCACTTTTTCGTTTGAAAAGCTAACCTGTACCACTAATAATGGCTGCTCTATGATTTTATTATTTAAAGCTCGGCTTTCATGCGAACTTTGGTTCCTTATATAATTAAACCTCTTGTTGTTAGCTGCGGGTGATTCAATTAGTTCATTGAAATATGTTGGCTCTATTTTTATATGCCTAACATTAGATTCAGAAGGTACATCTGTCTCACTCGAAGCTAGAACTCCGGTGGAAACTATTCTGCCTTGCTCTTCTTCATTCTTTTCATATCTAGCAAAATACCATTGACTGTCAGAGTCTTGGATATAGAGGCTACCTGTTTGGTCTTGATACCAAAACATATGCTGAGAGCCCATTAACCGCAGTTCTTTAGAACTGCCGTCAACAAAAGTTATCGTATGCCAAATTGGTGCAGGTAAAGTGCTTGCTTGTACTGTACTAACAGCTAATAACGCTGTTATGAAGGTACAAATTAGTTTTGTCCTCATTAGGATAATCCCATTAATAATTCTTTCTCAATAAGAGATAATTGATGCGTTAAATGCAACGCGACTTTATCAATGGGGATTTATGTAAACCAATTAAGTTTCTAACTAAACCTATAAATAATAATTATACCTAATCTTATATAAATTTAATTTACGACAATATAAATAATATAATCAAATGGGAAGGCTGAATAACCCACCCATTTTTAATCAGAATAAAAGCGCATTAAAAAGGAAGACCAACAATAAATAATTTATTTATCAATTAATGTCATCTGCTCATCTAAGTTCAGTACGGTTAGTGCATTACTTACGCTGGTTGCTATAACATCAACCACGCCGGTTCTTAGCGCACCTAACAACGCAAGCGGTTTACTGTTTTCGGCGGCAATGGCAATCACCTCTGCGATTGGACGAAACTCTTCCAATCCCAAGCCAATAACACGGTCACTCATTACTGTGTTTGCCGCTTTACCGTGAACGTCAAAGAAGTCATAACCTGCGAAGTCACCTACCACACCTTGTAGTAACCGAGATTGAACCACCTCGCCAGCGGTAAACCAACCTAGGTCAACCATGTAGCTGTTTTCACTCATGTCACCGATACCTACTAGAGCGACGTCTGCCTTTCGAGCGAGATCGAGTGTTTGCTTAACTGTGCTGTTTTCCATGAATGCGGTTTTTTGCGCTTTATTCTCTGCATAAGCTGGAGCATACAGAGTTTCCGATGAGCCACCGTACTTTTTCGCCAGCTGACGACAAATGTGGTCGGCATTGAACATACCGCCTCTTGGGTGAATACCGCCGATACCACACACGAACTTACAATCACGAGGGGTAATTACCCCTGTGTGGTGTGCAACAGACGATACGTTACGACCTTGACCTACTGTTACAACCATACCGTTTTTTAATGTACTGGTTAGATAGTTAGATACTAAGCCGGCAACTTGAAGACGTTGCTGTTCTTCATTCGGTTGATCCAGAGCGACAAGTGCACGCTTAACACCAAAGCGTTCAATTAAGCGTTGCTCGATCTTGGCGCTGAATACAGGGTGGTACTTAACGGTTATCTCAACAATACCTTCATCACGGGCTTGCTTGAGCATACGACCAACCTTTGCACGAGAGATAGAGAACTTTTTCGAGATCTCTTCTTGGGTGGCACCGTCCTGATAATAAGCAACCGCGACTTCAGTCAGGAGATCAGTGTTTTCTTCGGAAACATCTTGGATATTCTTACTCATATACCACTCAACCTATATTTAACAATTATTTTACCTGCTTGAAGAACAAATGTTCGATGGCTAAGCAAGTGATACACAAGTTTACACCCTGAACATATGTAACAACAAGGAACATTTGTTCAAGGTGATAGCCATGGTTTTATTGTTGATTAATTCGCCTCACTCCGCGTATTAAACGTTTGCTTGCATAGCCCATGATTACTAGAGCGAAATATATTTGACTGAAGTCACCATACCGCACTATTTATCGTTGACTTTGGTGCTAGATCGGATAAATATGGCTACATCATTTACTCATCGAGCGATCAAATGTTCTGTACAAATGTTCGTTCGAAGAAAAATTTAAATTAATGTAAGTTTGGCTCACTGGAAACTCCACTGAGAACTTCATTAGTTAGCTTGCAAATGCCCACATCTCTCTTCTCACGAGATGTAATGCGATAGATAGGATGATCAAAATGAGCAACAAATTAGAGCAACTTCGTAAACTAACGACAGTAGTAGCAGACACTGGTGAAATTGATGCAATCAAAAAGTACCAGCCAGAAGACGCAACAACTAACCCTTCTCTGATTCTTAAAGCGGCTCAAATCGAAGAGTATGCGCCACTTATCGATGCTTCAATCGAATACGCTAAAGCGCAAAGCGCTGATAAAGCTCAACAAGTCCAAGACACTTGTGACATGCTTGCAGTAAACATCGGTAAAGAAATCCTAAAAACAATCCCTGGCCGTATCTCTACTGAAGTAGATGCTCGTCTTTCTTACGATACAGAAGGCAGCGTTGCTAAAGCACGTCAGCTTGTAAAAATGTACAACGACGCAGGCATCACTAACGATCGCATCCTAATCAAACTAGCTTCAACTTGGGAAGGTATCCGCGCTGCTGAAATCCTAGAGAAAGAAGGCATCAACTGTAACCTAACGCTTCTATTCTCTTTCGCACAAGCTCGTGCATGTGCTGAAGCTGGCGTATTCCTAATCTCTCCATTCGTTGGTCGCATCATGGACTGGTACAAAGCGAAAGAAGGTCGCGACTTCGAAGCATCTGAAGATCCAGGCGTAATCTCAGTAACTGACATCTACAACTACTACAAAGAGCACGGCTACAACACGGTTGTTATGGGCGCAAGCTTCCGTAACATCGGCGAGATCCTAGAACTTGCTGGTTGTGACCGTCTAACTATCGCTCCTGCTCTTCTAGCTGAATTAGAAGCAGCTGAAGGTGACGTTGTAGAGAAGCTAGTTGACTCTAAAGGCTCTAAAGAGCGTCCTGCTCCAATGACTCACGCTGAGTTCCTATGGGAGCATAACCTAGATGCAATGGCAGTTGAGAAAGTTGCAGAAGGTATCCGCAACTTCGCAGTTGACCAAGGCAAACTAGAAGACATGATCGCAGCTAAGCTGTAATCACACAGAATTAAAAAAGGGGAACGTTTGCGTTCCCCTTTCAATTTCCAATCCAATATTTAAACACTGGTAGTTATTATGGACCGTAAAAATCTAGCTAATGCTATTCGTGCCCTAAGCATGGACGGCGTACAACAAGCAAACTCTGGCCACCCAGGCGCACCTATGGGTATGGCTGACATCGCTGAAGTTCTTTGGCGTGATCACCTGAACCACAACCCGTCAAACCCAGAGTGGGCTGACCGCGACCGTTTCGTTCTTTCAAACGGCCACGGCTCTATGCTGATTTACTCTCTGCTTCACCTAGCAGGTTACGAGCTATCAATCGAAGACCTCAAGAACTTCCGTCAACTGCACTCTAAGACTCCAGGTCACCCAGAGTACGGTTACGCACCGGGTATCGAAACAACAACTGGTCCACTAGGCCAAGGTATCACTAACGCTGTTGGTATGGCGCTTGCTGAGAAAACTCTTGCAGCACAATTCAACAAAGAAGGCCACGACATCGTTGACCACTTCACTTATGCATTCATGGGTGACGGCTGTCTGATGGAAGGTATCTCTCACGAAGCATGTTCTCTAGCAGTTACGCTAGGTCTTGGTAAGCTTATCGCTTTCTGGGATGACAACGGCATCTCTATCGATGGTGAAGTTGAAGGTTGGTTCTCTGACGATACTCCTAAGCGTTTTGAAGCTTACGGCTGGCACGTAATCCCAGCAGTAGACGGTCACAACGCTGAAGCGATCAACGCAGCAATTGAAGCAGCTAAAGCAGACCCACGCCCTACTCTAATCTGTACTAAGACTATCATCGGTTTTGGTTCTCCAAACAAATCTGGTTCACACGACTGTCACGGTGCACCACTAGGCGCTGAAGAAATTGCAGCTACACGTAAAGAACTTGGTTGGGAGCACGGTCCTTTTGAAATTCCGTCGGAAGTTTACGCAGAATGGGATGCGAAAGAAGCAGGCGCAGCTAAGGAAGCAGCGTGGAACGAGAAACTTGCAGCTTATGAAGCAGCACACCCTGAGCTGGCAGCTGAATTCAAACGCCGCGTAAACGGTGAACTTCCTGCACAGTGGGAAGAGAAAGCAAACCAAATCATTGCTGATCTTCAAGCTAACCCAGCAAACATCGCATCACGTAAAGCGTCTCAAAACGCACTAGAAGCGTTCGGTGCTATGCTACCTGAATTCCTAGGCGGATCTGCTGACCTTGCACCTTCTAACCTAACTATGTGGTCTGGTTCTAAGTCTGTTTCTGCTGAAGATCCAGCGGGTAACTACATCCACTACGGTGTACGTGAATTCGGTATGACAGCGATCATGAACGGTATCGCTCTGCACGGTGGTTTCGTACCATACGGCGCAACGTTCCTAATGTTTATGGAATACGCTCGTAACGCAATGCGTATGGCTGCTCTGATGAAAATTCAGAACATCCAAGTTTACACGCACGACTCTATCGGTCTTGGCGAAGATGGTCCAACTCACCAGCCAGTTGAGCAAATCGCATCTCTACGTCTAACTCCAAACATGAGCACATGGCGCCCATGTGACCAAGTTGAGTCTGCAGTAGCTTGGAAACTGGCTATCGAACGTAAAGACGGTCCAACGTCTCTAATCTTCTCTCGTCAAAACCTTGCACAGCAAGAGCGTAGTGAAGAGCAAGTAGCTAACATCGCGAAGGGTGGTTACATCCTGAAAGATTGTGAAGGCAAGCCAGAGCTAATCCTTATCGCGACAGGTTCTGAAGTTGAGCTGGCGGTTAACGCTGCGGCTGAACTGACAGCTGAAGGTAAGAAGGTACGCGTAGTATCTATGCCTGCAACTGACGCTTTCGACAAGCAAGACGCTGAGTACCGTGAATCTGTACTTCCATCTGACGTAACAGCTCGTATCGCTGTAGAAGCTGGCATCGCTGACTTCTGGTACAAGTACGTTGGCTTCGGTGGCAAGATCATCGGTATGACAACGTTCGGCGAATCTGCACCAGCAGGTGAGCTATTCAAGATGTTCGGTTTCACTACTGAAAACGTAGTAAACACAGCGAAAGAGCTTCTAGCTTAATCTTGATTCAATTGTCTCACCTTGAAATAGGTTGATGCATACTAAAAGCCCTACATTTTCATGTAGGGCTTTTTTGTATCTCAGCTTTCACCGTTAAAATGTAAACCTTGCCCCCAGACGAAGTGTATTCTGGTTAAGATTTTTACTATAAGTGTGTTCATACCCAGCATCGACCGCAAGCCAAGAAAGAACGTCAACCGAACTCACCACACCGAAGTTGTTTAAGCCATGCTTATGCGTGTCAGAATAGCTATAAAATGGTTGCAACGACCAACGCTTGTTAATAGAAACAATCGCCCCAGCCTCACCAATGAGGCCTTCATCGTAGTTTTTGATGGTCTCTCTATCACACGGACCGAGGATGGTGTCATTTCGGCACGAGGAACGCCTTTGTGGTCTAACCCAATTTACCCCGCCAGAGGCATAAAGCTCAACCTGTGGAGTGATGGGCTGATACCAGCCCAACTGAATAGACAAATCAGACAGTGTCGTTGAAGAGCGTGTGGTTGCTGACGAGTCGAAGCCGACGAAGAAAGTATCGTTTAAGGCATAGTTCCCACCGACATAGCCACCGTAAAGCTGCTTACTCCCCGAGTTATTGTAAGCACCATCAAAGTAATCTTGAAAACCATCGTCGCTCACCCTCGTATTCTGATATCCCGTATAGAGATAATTTGATCCTTTAGAGGCTATACAAGGAACACTAATAAAACTTAAGCAAATGGTGGTAACAATAAGGGGGCGCATGCTGATGCTCTGTCTTTTGATTGGAATATGAGAAGTGTAACTTAACCTCAATTGAACGATGTTTTATTTTTGTTTCAAAGCTTTTCTAACCTTCACGTCACCTACAAAAAAGCCCTGCACATCATGCAAGGCTTTCTTATATTTTTTCATAAAGTTATTTAAGGTCGCTACTTTTCTTCAAAACGTTTAGCTAACTGATAGAACTCGTTTACTTGTTCTTTAAGCTCGGTCGAATGATCCTTCACTGAGTGAGTAGCAACTAGATTCTGCTCTGCTGTCGACGCGATAGATTGCATGTGAAGATTCACCTCACTCGAAAGAGTACGCTGCTTATGGGCTGAGTTTTCTACCGACTGCATCAACTCGTTCATAGATTGCATTAGGTTTTCAACTTCAGATAAACGCTCTGCGCTCACCTTCGCCACATCACCGCACGCATCGGTCTGCTCTCTGTTCGCCAAGATGTCTTTCTGCCAACCTTCAATGGTTGTGAGCATGGTTTCGATGCTCTCTTTGATCTGTACGGTCGCGTTCGAGGTACGCCCAGACAGCGCACGTACTTCATCAGCCACTACGGCAAAGCCTCGACCTTGCTCACCCGCTCTCGCCGCTTCAATTGCTGCGTTGAGCGCCAGCAGGTTGGTTTGCTCCGCAATGCCACCAATCTCTTCCATTATCTTACTGACACTTTGCGCTTGATCGCTCAATTGATAAGTAGTTTGTGTCGCTTTCTCAGCTTGTGAGGCTAGATTCTCAAGGTTTCGATGAGTTTGGTTAATGCTCTCTTTAGCGCCAGCACAAGTCTCTAGAGTCACATCGACAATCTGATGCGCTTCTTCTGTGCGTGACGAAACTTCATTCGCGGTTAATTCAACCTCTTCAGTTGCCTCACGTACTTGCAGAATGTCTTTGGTTTGTTGATCTAACGCTTCAGACACTTCAAACGACGTAGCATTAAGATTGTCAGCCAAATCTTGCAATGGTTTCGCTGAGTCAGTCATTCGACCTAATACAGTGCGTATACGAGCAGACAACAATTTTAAGTGGAAATCAGCTACAGAAAACTTGCTGTTCCCTGAATAAACTAGGCGGCTCAAACTATCGAACTTTGATTGCAGTTTTTTCAGCTGTAAAGGTGTGTCGATGAGTTCTTGGCGGAACAACAATGCAAGAGCAGAAACGGGTAGTAAACTCAGAAGCCATTGGGAAACTTGCCCTACTTCGACAAGGTTTGAAATCAGCGGTGCAGCCAGAGAGCCCAGCAACACAGCATAACGAACACTATCACTGATCTGTAATGACCATTGGCGACCAGATTTCTCAGCCTTCAATAAACCTTGGTATGCTTTATCGGCAACTTGTACCCATTCGTTTTTAGGCTTCACACGTACCGATTGGTAACCACTCACCTTCCCATTATCGTAAATTGGCGTCACATAAGCATCGACCCAATAGTATCCACCCGATTTGGTTTTGTTTTTTACGATACCCCGCCACGCTTTGCCTTGCTTAAGGTTCAACCACATATCGGCAAACGCCGCTTTAGGCATATCGCCATGCCTAACGATATTGTGGTGTTGCCCTAGTAACTCTTGCTGGCTGTATTCTGCGATACGACAAAAAGCATCATTACTGTAAGGGCTCTTCTCCGCTTAGATGAGTCTATAAACTAACAATAAAACCGCTAACACATTGATTTACAATCGCTTCCCACCTTATATATCAGTGTTGTAGTTTGTCGTTATTATCTTCCGCTCTATTTAACTTTAAAGGCCAATCCGTACAGTCTGTAACGCTTGAAGAAAGCTCTCATTCAGTACTCGTCAAGTGCAAGCGAGATAGACGCTGTAAAGTTGTTGATCCTGAGACTGGAGCTCCGCGCACCGTCGACCACTACGTTCACCGTCGCCTGTCGGATTTACCTGTCAGTGGTCGCCCTTGCGTTATAGAAATTGAATTGGCTCAGACAAGGGATAGGCTCGGCCGAAGGTTGATTGAAGAGGCTGATTTTGTTGATAAGGGGAGTCGTTATACAAAGAGGTTCTGTCACTTTATTAGTGGACTGTGCCGCTATATGAGCATCCACGCAGTGTCGAAGCATTTAGACATACGCTGGGAAACCGTGAAAAATATCGATAAAGCATTCCTTCTCTCTACCTTGCCTGCTTTAGAGCCTAAGAAGTTGACCAACCTTGTTCATATTGGCGTTGATGAAGTCGCCAGGGCTAAAGGCCATGATTATATGACCGTCGTTTATGATCTCGTTTCAGGACAACTTATTTGGGTTGACCATGGGCGGACTTCAAACGTACTCATCAACTTTTTTGAACAATTATCACCGCAAACGAGAGACGGCATCCAAGCGGTATCAATGGATATGGGGCAATCTTACCAATCAGCAGTGAGAAACGCTCTTCCGAATGCAGACATCGTTTTTGACCGGTTTCACGTTATGCAGAACTACTCTCTTCTGATAAGGAAAGAGCGTAATAAAGCGTTTAGGAAAGGAACACATGACGAGAAGAAAATGCTTAAAGGGACGCTATTTTTACTCCTCAAAAATGCGCCGAAATTAAGCGATAAGCAGTCAGATAGGCTAGATGATTTACTGGAAAGCAATAAAACTCTTTGTACGATTTATATGCTCAAAGAGCAGCTTCAAGCCTTATGGGATGAACGTAATTTTGACTTGATGATCGCAGCGCTTGATGCGTGGTGCCAGCTTGCTAAAAAGACGAGGATCTTATCTCTCATCAACTTTGCAGACGCGCTTTGGGAGAGAAGAGTTGGGATCTGCAACTATGCAAAATATAAGCTGACGAATGCCCGAGTGGAAGCAGGGAATGTATCGATAGGTCTTCTTAGACGGAGAGCCCGAGGAGTAAGGGATACTGATTACTTTAAATTGAAGATTAGACAAACCTCAATCCTAGAAACTCACTCTACCATTTATCCGGAAATCAAGCTCATCTAAGCGGAGAAGAGCCCTGTAAGTAATCACGCCTTTGAGGTCCGTCGTTGATACTAGTTGTTCGTGTTCGCTGAGTAACGTTTCACGAGATAGAGAAGATGAGCTGACAGTCATTATTATTAACTTTGGTTAATTATTATTTTAGGCGAGGAATATATACAATTATTAAAGTTATGACAAAATGTGAACGTCACATTTTGCGTAAATGCCTGCTATTCATACGAATTTAAGCTAGTTACCTCACATAGCTGCAATTTTGTACTAAACGTCCTACTCTCGGTTACGCCTCTTCTAAATTCAATTCAGTACTAAACTTCACCGTTCTCATAGATACTGAAGTGTGGAACTTACGAATGTTAAGATCTTTGCGTAGTACTCGCTCAACAAAGTCTTCGTAGGCTTGGATGTCTTTAACAGTCACGATAAGCATAAAGTCATAACTGCCTGAGATCTGATAACACTGCGTAACTTCTGTAGCCTTCGAGATAGAATGGCGAAAAATTTGATAAATATCGCCTCTATCTCGCTCCATTTCGACAGACACGACCAAAGTCATCTTATGACCAGCAAGCTCAGGGTTAATAATAGATACATCGCCTACGATCACTCCCTCCTCTCTCAAACGTTTTACACGCTTTAAACACGCAGGCGGTGACAAACCAACAAGCTCGGCCAATGCTAAATTGGGAATACGATTATTCTTTTGAAGTTGGATAAGAATGCTTCTATCTATGCGGTCGATTTCCATAATTTCTCAAATCTATTATTTATTGATTAATAATTTCTCAATTAAAGGTAACTAAAAAATTATAGCCGAATTTATAACGAGATTTAGAAATCACGATCACAGCAATCACGATAAGATCTTCTTAAATCAAACAGTCGCAACATGGACGTATCAATGAAATCCACTTATCAATTTTTTAAAGAGCTCTTAAAAGAGATTTTCGATGTTACCTCAACGCTTTTTCGGATCATGATTCCAATTATCATCGTCATAAAAGTCGTAGAAGAGCTTGGCGGCATAGTGATTCTGAGTGAATGGTTAAGCCCAATAATGAAAAGCGTTGGGTTACCAAAAGAGATGGGTCTAGTGTGGGCCACTACCATACTCACAAATATCTACGCTGGCTTAATTATTCTCATCAACTCCGATGTTTCTTTAACGGTTGCTCAAGCCTCTGTGTTAGGCAGCATGATGCTGCTCGCTCATTCGCTACCAATCGAAGGCGCAATCGCGAAAAAAGCAGGGGTAAGCTGGTTTGCCACCTTATCAATCAGAGTCGGCGGCAGCTTGGTATTGGCATGGCTACTGAACCTCAGCTATCAATACGGAGATTTACTCAACTATCCAGCAACCGTCTTATGGCAGCCGGAAGTATCGTCAGATAACAGTTACATCGGTTGGGCTATCGAACAACTCAAAAACTTTGCAGTGATATTCATGGTGATTTCAGCACTGCTACTGTTACTTAAAGTTTTAAAGGTTCTTGGCATCGAGAAGTTAATGGCTCTGCTGCTACGACCATTTTTAAGACTACTAGGCATTAGCAAAGATGCGACCAATCTAACCATCATAGGGATCACGCTCGGTCTTTCGTTCGGAGGAGGTCTATTGATCAACGAAGCAAAGAAAGGACATATAGCCGCAAGAGACGTTTTTACCGCCATTATGCTACTCAACCTGCTCCACAGTTTGATTGAAGACACCTTGTTGATCTTACTGATCGGGGCTGATTTTTACACCATATTCTGGGGAAGAATCGTATTCTCAGTTCTCATCGTCGCTTTAATTTCGCACGCTATTAAACGTGTCAAACCAACGATTTGTGAGCGTTACTTTTATCGCGACGTATCCCAATCATAACAGCAAAAACTCACCTTAAACCTTTTGCAAAAGAGCCGGCACACAGGCTCTTTAATCATCAGCTTTTTCACTACCCAACTTGTTCGCCACTACCACCAGTCGCTCCAACCCAAAAATTTGCGTAACATTGCGCCCACAAGCGCTTTCACCTCTCCTCAATCGAAGAAATCGTGATAATTCGAGTGAAAATAATTTAAACACGAATAATCCATCATTGGGCTGACAATAAAATTCACTATTCTTATATCAACACAAAGTATAACGGTATTTTTATTACTATCTAAAGCCTTACCTCTATTAACACGAGAGACAATAACCATATTATCCACACTGACACTTACTATTAAAACAATCAACTATAAATTCACAAAAATTCAATAAATAACTGACAATAAGATAATTATCTGAGGGTATTTGATATTAACTCTTAATGTTGAAAATAGGATAAACAATAACTTGTAAAAATTTACAGTTTGATTGGTTAATTTTATAAATATATTTTGTTACATAACCGAAACAAATGGCTAATTATAACAATGTCACATAAAACAATGGCTTTAATGGTTCTGTCCTTATCCTCACTGTCACAGGCTTCCACTATAGAGAATGATGAACCATTGCTGAAGTCATTGATTGAACAAGGCATTATCTGTCCCGGCTTAAATTATGAGGACAACCAAGAAGCTTTGCGTATCTATCTCAATGCCAAAGCAAATAAGAACCATCAGCCTAATTTCGATTTAAATAAAGATATAAAAAACCAACGTCAGGTAAATAAAGCACCAAAAGAGTGCATTAGACCAATATCGGTGAATAACACCGGTGAAGGAAGTTGATATTAATATCGACATGGAAATATAAAAAGGAAATGTAATGAAGATAATGAGAAAGACGTTGCTGGCTTCAGCAATGATTACTCTATTTAGCGTCAACAGTTATGCTAAAACACCTATTGATTTAGGTGTTGTTAATGAAGATAAGCTAATTGAAATGCTAGTAAGACAAGGCTTAGTTGATGAAAACGCTAGCGATCAAGAAAAACACAGCGCCCTTGATCGTTACCTAAAGAATAAAATCAATTCGGGTTTTAAAGGTGATGCGCAATTTGGCAAGAAAGCCATGGAGCTGAGAGCAAAGATTCTAAAAGCCATCGAAAAAGAGTCCGGCGTCAAAAAAGCGAGTGTTTTCGCACTGGAAATGGGTACCAAGCGCACGGACAAAGTGCTCGCGCTGCTTGTCGACTTCCCTGATCTAAACTGGGACGATAACAAGCTCACCAAAGAGCACACCCAAATGCTCTACGAGAGCTACAATCCTGAACACTACCAAGAGCTGTTGTTCTCTGACACAGGCTATACTGGACCAAATGGCGAAAACTTGATCTCGATGCGCCAGTATTATCAAAGCGAATCAGGCGACAGTTACAGTGTGGCTGGTCAGGCAGCAGGTTGGTATCGAGCTTCTAAGCCAGCAGCTTTCTACGGTGGTAACTCCCCTACTACAGACAATGATCTGAACGCCCAAGAGCTGGTGCGTGAAGCCCTTAACCAGTTAGCTCAAGATCCTAGTATCAACCTTGCTGATTACGACATTGAAGATCGTTACGATTACGATGGAGACGGAAATTTCCGTGAGCCAGATGGCGTAATTGATCACCTAATGGTGTTCCATGCCTCTGTAGGTGAAGAAGCCGGTGGCGGTGTGTTAGGTCCTAATGCAATTTGGTCTCACCGATTCAACCTTGGACGCACCCATGTTCTAGAAGGCACCTCGAGCTCGCTTCCAGACCGTTTTAATGGCCAGTACGCAGCATTTGATTACACGATTCAACCGATCGATGCCGCAGCCGGTGTTTGTGCGCACGAATATGGCCATGACTTAGGTTTACCAGACGAGTACGACACGCAATACACAGGCAAAGGTGAACCTGTCTCTTATTGGTCTATCATGTCCTCAGGCAGTTGGGCTGGTCAAATCGGCGGTACACAACCGACCGCTTTCAGTTCTTGGGCAAAACATTTCTTACAAAAGTCGATTGGTGGTCGCTGGATTAACGATGATCAAATCTCAATTGATGACCTGGAAGACAAGCCACAAATTTACACCTTGTTCCAAACGACAGATAACGACCGTCCGAACATGATTAAGGTCGACCTTCCAGAGAAACAAATCGAAGGTTTGAAACCGTTCGAGGGTGAGTACTCGTTCCACTCTCAAAAAGGCGACGACCTGAAAAATAGCATGACTCGTAAGTTGGAAATCCCGGCCGGCGACTCTGCAGTGCTTTCCTTCAAAACTTGGTACCAAATCGAGAAAGACTATGACTTTGCTCGTGTCCTTGTGAACGGACAAGCCATCGCTGGCAACATCACCTCTATGGATGACCCCTACAATACTGGCCTAGTTCCAGCGGTTGGTGGCGAGTCTGACGGTTGGATTGATGCTGAGTTTGATGTTTCTCAATGGGCAGGCCAAGAAGTCGAGCTTTCGTTCGAGTACATCACCGATGGCGGTTTAGCCATGGAAGGCTTCTACCTAGACAACCTCAGACTTGTTGTAGACGGTAACACGGTTGCGGTAGATGACGGCGAAGATAACTCTAGCTTTGCACTTAATGGCTTCAAATTGAGTAATGGCTTCCATCAAGCTCAACACTACTACCTACTACAATGGCGTAGTCATATGGACGTGGATGAAGGCTTGGCGAATATCAAGCGCATGGGCCAACTCATGTCGTTCGATCCAGGCCTGATCATTTGGTATGTCGATGAGTCACTCACTGATAACTGGGTAGGCAAACACCCTGGTGAAGGCTGGTTGGGTGTGGTCGATGCAGATCAAAATGCCATGATTTGGCAAAACTCCGGAAAAGTCGCTCAAACACGCTATCAAGTTCGTGATGCTGCCTTCTCACTGAAAGACCATACTCCAATGCGCCTTGTGAACAGTGACAATGATGTGCTTCAGGACACAAGCCTAGTGGGTACAGCAAGCTTCTCTGATGATCAAGACTACACATCACCACAAGCTCCTGATTCAGGTCGTATTTTGACTAAATTTGGTTTGGTAGTAGACATTGTTAACCAGAGCGCTGACAACGAATATGGTGTGGTACGTCTATCGAAAGTAAGCCAACACAATATTGCGCCGACAGCGAACTTCGAACTTAATACCGATGGATTGAACGTATCAGCCCGTAACTTCAGTTCGGATCAAGATGGCGAAATCATCAGCTACCTATGGGACTTCGGCAACGGCGTAACAAGTAGTGAAATTGCGCCAACGTGGACATACCAAGAAGCCGGCGAATATACAGTCAGCCTCACGGTAGTCGACGATAAAGGCGCCAACGCATCGTTTAGCTCAATCGTTAATGTTGAGGTTCCAAACGCGCTTCCTGAAGCAAGTGCGAAGTACATTCACTTAGGTCGTTGGGTCACCATGTGGTCAACAAGTTCGGACAGCGATGGTCGAATTGTCGATACAGAGTGGACATTACCAAATGGAAAAGTGAAACGAGGTCGCACATTCACTTCTATCTTCCCTTCATACGGAAAGCATGAAGTGAAACTAAGAATCATCGATGACCAAGGCGGGATCACGACTAAGACCATTATGGTCGACCTATAAGTCGCTTCTAGCTCAAATCATTGAAATAAGTACGTAGACAATAACGTGCGTACTGATAAACCAACTTAAGTACTGCTGTCTTTGGCATGAGTCAGGACAGCAGTTTTAAGAAAACGTTATTATTTAAGCCGTAAGCAAAAGCCCTACCGTCATTGGTAGGGCTTTTTATTTGTCTCGATTTCGAACAAGCTATACAGAGACCCTATTTTAACGAAGAGGTCTATCTCACCCAAACAGGCGACAACTCGTCACACCGGCTGATTTTGAATGCGTGACTTACGTGCGCTAAACGCAAACAATAAGATAACGGCTAGCACAAAAGGTAGTACGTTGATATTGAGGTTTTGCCAGCCCGCTGTCGACTCCAACCAACCAGAAAGCAATGCCGTCACAGTCACACAGCCAAAGACAACAAACTCATTAAACGCTTGAGCCTTCGCTTTGTTATGGGGCTGATAAGATTGGCTAAACAAACCAGTTGCCGCGATAAACATAAAGTTCCAGCCTACCCCGAGTAAAACCAGTGCCGCTCTAAAGTGCCAAATCGACTCACCATGGATGTTGATAGCAATACAAAAAACAAACAGTATCCCGCCAGACAAGATCATCATTCTCGAACCAAATTTCTCAATCAGCGACTCAGTAAAAAAGGCAGGGACAAACATACCCAATACGTGCCACTCAATCACACCCGCCGCTTTGGTAAAGTCGAAACCACAGCCAATCATTGCCAATGGTGTAGCCGTCATCAGAATGTTCATCACCGCATAGGCAACCATTGCTGCAAAGACGGCGCCAACAAAATTCGGAGCCTTGACGATTGCACTCAAAGGATCGGACTTCGGCACTTGGTGACTAAGCGACACTTTAGGGAATTGAATGGTCTGTAAGATAACGAGTGCTAAAATGTTTAAGCCAATTAATGAAGCGAAAGCCCCAATGTACAGACCATCTTGCGACCATTGCTGAGACATAATCGCTAAGTTCGGCCCGAGTACCGCAGCAAGAACGCCACCAGCCATTGAAATCGAGATTGCGCGGTGTCGTGCATTTTCATCACATACTTCAATAGCCGCGAAGCGATAAAGTGTTCCAAAACCAATACCAATACCCAACAAGAAAGTCGCACAACAGAACAGATAGAAGTTTTGTTGTGATAACGCGTAAGTTGCTAGGCTAGCCCCCGTAATACCTACTAAGTTACCAATGCTAAACCCTCGCTTTCGGCCTAACTTACCTGAAATCAAAGAGGCGGGAATGGTGGCAGCCATCAAACCCAAAAACTGTAATGCAACTGGTAAGGTAATCATACTGGCACTGGGCGCAATCTGTTTTCCTATCAAGCCAATCACGGAAATCAGTAAGATATTCCCCGTCATTAATAAGGCCTGACACAGCGACAGTAGCCAAACATTTCTATTCATCTTCGTTCCTAAATATGAGCGCGACTGATCACTAGACCAAATAACCAACAAAGTCTCAACACTTTGTTACAAAAAATGAAACTCACCTGCTACCAATGTATTGCTTTAAAGCCATCTCCTTTTGGTTCTTCAACGATATCGAATGCGTCTCTGCCTATATTTTCAATTCATTCTGGATTTGCATTTATCATTAATGGAGATAATAATAATTTTCTGTTATTAATTAGGGCGTGTTTCAAAAACACTTCGGTATTAAGAGGCGAGTATGATTAATCCACTTTGGCTCAACACCTTTAAGACTCTGGTAGAAGTCGGTCATTTCACCCAAACGGCTGAAAAGTTGTACATGACTCAACCAGGAGTCAGCCAACACATCAAAAAACTTGAGCAAGCATGTGACTGTGAACTGCTCTCGAGAGAAAATAAGAGCTTCGAGCTGACCGAGCAAGGTCGGATTATGTATCGCTATGCAATTAAACTAGAGAAAGACCAAGAAGACCTTTTCGAATCACTCAGTTTTGAAAACCCTTACTCTGGGCAGTGTCACCTCTCTTGTTCAGGTTCACTCTCCTTACGCTTATATCCTAAGCTTCTTGAACTGCAGCAGCAACACCCAGACCTAAGCATCAATCTAGAAGCAGCGCCGAACAAGAAGATATTAAATGACCTGCTGCAAGGCACGACTGATGTCGGTATCGTGAGACACTCACCGAACGACAGCTATTACCAAAGCCAAGTTATCGGCAAAGAAGCATTGTGCCTTATCGTGCACCACAGCCATGCCGATCTTGATATAACGCCGCAAACGCTGCATGAGATTGGCCTGGTTGCTCACCCAGATTCTGCGCATTACCTCTCTTTGTACTTTGACCTGTGTGGTGATAAAGAACTCGCGAACATCAACATTAATGAGATACCGAAATCAGGCTATATCAACCAACTTCATCAGATACTGCTGCCTGTATCAAAAGGATTAGGGTTTACCGTGCTGCCAGCTGGTGCCGTGGAACATTTTGCTGAAAGAGATAAGTTGCACGTCGTGCCGCCAAGAATAGAAGTTGAGGAAACGCTGTACTTGGTCCAAAAGCGAAACCGCAAGCTCCCTCACCGATACAATACCGTGATTGATTTAATCAAACAGAATGTCAGCAATTAAGTTAGTGCGCAGATCAAAAAGCCTTTAACCACGATAGTTAAAGGCTTTCATTACCAGGAAAAGGTTCTAATGCTACTACTGTAAAGTTCTGAGCACCTCAGAGGCACCTTCAAAATCGTAACTCTCTAGCAATCTCTGAATCTCTTTTAAAGCACTCGAATCAGGGTGTTCAATGAGTAACTCCGAAACGTATTGCGTCGCATCGTTATCGTAAGCCTCGAGAAGAGACAACAGCTTAGTGATTTGTTCAGTAGCCACCTCAGAAGAGTCCGAAGTATCATCTGCACCTTTATCCGCCGTGGCTGCGCATGGTTTACCAAAATCACGCTCGACCGCTTCAATCAACTCCCTTAAGCCAACCTCGCTTTGCTCAAGATCTTGCTCCACGCATGCCCTATTGTGAGCTCTACTTTCTAAGTCACTGAGCAATTCAGCGAGTCTCTGCCCGCCAATTGAAGCCGCCATACTTTTTAGGGTGTGTAGATTCCGCTCTAACGTTACCCACTCTTGTTGCGCTAGGTTATCAAAAGCTTCAGATAGCATCGATGGCGCTCCTTGGCAGAACCTATCTAGCACCTTATTTTGCAAGGCTGTATCGTTATTAGTGAGCTGCTCAAATCGAGCTTTTGAGAAAATAGGTAAATCAGAGTTATCAGAATGCGATGCATCAACCAGAGCAGGCTCAGGTGCTTTACCTTCAATCAACACCTCAGGCACGATGTACTTAGAGATCAAAGAGGTCGCTTTATCAATAATGATCGGCTTGTCCAAAAAGTCCGTTACGCCTGCGTCTCTTGCTCTCTGTTTCGCATCGGCAAACACGTTGGCTGACATCGCGATAATAGGCACAGTGGTATTAAATTCACGGATCAATCTTGTAGCCTCAAACCCATCCATAATTGGCATTTGCAGTTCCATAAAGATCATTTCATAGTCATTATTCTGCGCCAACGCTAATGCCTCTTTGCCGTTTTCAGCAAGGTCGGCGTCTAACTTAGAGCGACTAAAGAAGGCTAACGCAAGATCTTGGTTAAGTTCATTATCCTCCACCAGCAGTATCTTCTGGCCTTTGAACTCTATCTGATAATCCAGTTGTAACTCTTGAGCTTTGAATTGAGCTAACTCTTCATTGGTCGTTCGAGCAAAGGTTACGACAAAAGAAAACTCACTGCCTTGCCCAAACTCACTCTCAACCGTAATTTGGCTGCCCATTGCATTAACGAGCTTCTGGCTAATATTGAGCCCTAAGCCTGTACCACCGAATCGACGTGTTGTTGTGGTATCTGCTTGGCTAAATGCTTGAAATAGCTTGTGAAGGTTGTCATCAGAAATGCCTATTCCGGTATCCGCAACGCAAACCTTCATCGTCAATTCACGCTCGTTTGAGTCAACAATATCGACCGTCAAAGAAACACTGCCTTTTTCCGTAAACTTAATCGCGTTGCCAATAAGGTTAAGTATCACTTGGAACAACCTGAGTGGGTCACCGAGTAAAGGAGTATCGAGTTCTGGGTCAATCGACATCGATAAGTTAAGCTGTTTTTCATCCGCTTTTGACTCCATTAGATCAATGACATCTTTAAAAGTTGCCAAGGCATTAAATGGAATATTATCGATAAACAACTGACCCGCTTCTATCTTAGACAAGTCTAAAATGTCGTTGATGCTGCTTAACAGAGAGTGCCCTGAGCGGTGCACTTTTTCTATATAAGTACGGGCTGTAGGGTTAGAGATTTCCCCAATAGCTAGATAAGACAAACCAATAATGGCGTTCATTGGTGTTCTGATTTCGTGGCTCATGTTCGCCAAAAACTCTGATTTAGCCTGACTTGCGAGGTTTGCTCTCTCTTTCTCCTCAGCCAATTGCTCATTTAGACGTTTCATTTCAGAAATATCGAATGCCCAAAATAGCGTTGCGATTTCACCATCAAGCTCAAACAAGTAGTAGCTTACTAGTGCGACAAAACGAGTGCCGTCTGACTTTCTAAGCACTAACTCTTTGTTAACGACTTTTCCGTTCAGCTTGAGCTCTTTATGAATCTCATCACGAACGTCGAGAGAATCATGAATAGCAACTACATCGATAGACGAGAGTTCCTTATTTTCAACGCCAAACAAGCGTTTTGCAGTGTCATTGGCATAACGAACCTGCTCCTCAAAAACCACAGCGGCTGCGATTGGAGAACTATTTAACATACATGGTCGCCCCTATTTGCCAAGTACTCACTCTCTAAAAAATCAAACGGGTTAAGATTGCAGTCATACATCCGGACTTAGTTCGGCATACCTGCCGCTGTCCCTAAAGGATTTCGCTGACTCAATTCTGATCATAATAGCGCATTAGTGTTTTCACTATGCCATGTTAAATGCAGGCTTATTGAGTCACGGTCTTACCTGTTTGGCCTTTAAATTGTGTTACCTCTAGCAATCGATTTTGGGCGTTTTACGGGGTTCATCGTCAGATCTCTCTGAAATGTACTTAGTAACACTGATAACATTCTTATAACGTGTTATCAGTGTCTAAATGCGCTCAATCTTCATGTGTTTTTACCTTGTTCGTTCTCTTCTTCGTACCAAATAAAATTTGAGGTGCGGATTAGCTATCATATGTTAAATACAAGCCATTTGAGCGAAATTAACTCGCAAAGGCATCGGGGTATTGTTTGGGGTTGTAGTCTTCCCCTCGTGTGAGCATAGCCCAGAGTGTCCGTGCGTTTTTGTTGGCCAGTGCTACTGCGGCAACGTTGGTGTTTCGTCGATGGATAAGTCCCCCTAACCAACTTTCCGAAGAAACTTTGTTTTTTCTGGCGATTAAAACAGAGCGTGCGCCATGAATCAGTAGCGTTCTCAAGTAACCGTCTCCCCGTTTACTGATCCCAAGTAAAGTATTTTTGCCCCCACTCGAATGTTGTCGAGGTACCAAACCCAACCACGCGGATAGCTGACGTCCATTCTTGAATTCGGAAGCATCCCCTATCGTACCGACAATTGCGGTGGCACTGATCAGTCCGATACCCGGTAGAGAAGCTATCCGTTGGCTTAATTCACAATGTTTAAAGTGCTCATTGAGGAGGTGGTCATATTGCTCAATGTGTTCCCCCAACTCCTTTAAATGCTCATACAGCCGAGATATAACCTGACGAAACATGTCGGGTAGGCCATTGTCAGCATCCTCTAAAATTAGCGGTAAATATCGTTTAACGGCCGCTTTTCCGATGGGCATGATGATCCCAAACTCAGTGAGAAGCCCCCTCACTTGATTAATTTGTGCGGTTTGGGCTTTGATTAATCCCGAACGGGCACGGTGAAGAGAGAGTAAAGCTTGTTGGTCGGGGGATTTTATTCCAACAAAACGCATGTTTGGTCGGGTAACGGCTTCACAAATAGCTTCGGCATCCGCGGCATCATTTTTATTGGTTTTTACGTAAGGCTTAACAAACTGAGGTGCCATTAACTTCACGTGGTGCCCTTGATTCGCCAATACTCGCGCCCAAAAGTGAGCCCCACTGCACGCTTCCATTCCGATAAGACAGGGCTCTTTATTGGCAAAGAATGTAAAAAGCTGGTCACGTTTAAGTTTCTTTTTCAGGATGCTTTTTCCATGTTGGTCAACGCCATGGATTTGGAATATATTTTTAGCTAAATCGATACCTACCGTTGTTACAGTCATGCTCTTTCTCCTATCTCATCGTTACCTTCATAGTAGAAGGCTGAGGGAGGGGCGACCATTCCATTATGCTATAGAGCTGGTCTTGCGCCTTTTTGAGTGCCTCTGTCGCTTCATTGGCTATGCTAATCTGCTTAGCGAGTTTTCGGTTCCAGAAAACAATCAGTAAAACAATCACTAATGAAAAGGCAGAGATGGTGTAAACCAATTCGTAATCGACCCTTTCTATCGCTTTTGGTGCAGCCCACTTTGCTGAGATTTTTTGATGCTCTTCTGCAGAGATCTTATCAATAGCTTTATTCAAAATAGAAAATAGAAGAGGTTCAGATTTGATCACATGTAAGGTCGGTGACAGGAAAAGTCGAGTCGGCCGATAATCCCAATATCTCGGTGTCCAAATGAATCAATCAAATAGTTTAAGACATCGACCGTATCGATCATTCCGTCTAAGCTTTGATCATCTAGCAAGTTCAACCCCTCAGCAGTCGAGTCAACAAATACCCACTCGACGTTTGGATACTTCTCTACTATCGCCTCAGTATTCGCTGCATTTCTTAAAATACCGATTTTCCATCCTGTCGCCTCATCGAGCACTAGGCTGCTCACCTCTCGTCTTGAAGCGATAGCTAAACGGCTTGAGAATAGGCTGTTTACCGCTTTTACATGCTCCCCCAAGGAACGGTTTTCTTTCGCCGCAGAGACAAGTTCAACTTCTTGATGATCGACTAAACTTCGAGTCTCTGACCAATTCGCCACATCAACGTGCTCAATAACCAAACCCGTTTTCTGCTCAATGAGTTTTAGATAGTCATCAATCATACCGATGTACTCGCCAGTACTAGAAACAGCCTCATATGGGAGTGAATTAGGGTCGATACCGATTCGCACCGTTGGATTATTTTTAAGCCACTCCCTCTCCTCTTCACTTAAATTTAAGATCTCTCCCGTTAAGTTATTTGCTTGATAGATATCTGCAATATACCGCTTAGCGGGTTCACCAAACGAATTGAACTGCTCTATATCTGGGAAGTAAATATGGTTTCGCTGTTGAGATCGAGTGTCAAAGTAAAAAGTCATGGAGCCCGAATTAGTAATACCACCTTTAGTCCGGTAGCTAGCGACTTTGGTCACTGATGAAAAATGGGAGGTATTGCGCTTCTCTCCAAAATCATCAACTAGGTTACCTATGTACCAGGCTTTAATTGGGCGATTATTGTTGTCTGCTTGGGCTGTGATCACCTGAAATGAACTGTCTGTATCAAACACTTCAAAGAGCTCAGACAGGTCGTCAAAGCGGTCATTTACGATAAAATAAGCCGAGATTTGAGCAATAATACTCGCTTTCTTCAGAACCTGGCTTAGGTCACTCTGGATATGAGTCTCAATGATTTGGCTTAAACCATCATCGACTTGCTTGAGGTTGGCCACCGCAGCGTTAAATCGGTCTCTCAGTTCTTCACTCTTAAAATCGACATAGATTGGATACACCACTCGGTAGTCATCGTGTAATCGAAGCTCTGACATTTCAATAAAGCGAGTATTAGTAATAAACCACTCCAGTACTCGCCTCTCGACCATTAAAACATCTACGCTCTGTGCTCTGAGTTGCGCGAATGCAGACTCTAACGTACCGATATCTTCAACTCGTTCGATATCAACTTCTTTAGAAAGCATCTCTATCGAATTTTTTATCGGTGAGGTGTCATCAAATAACAGTGCGCCCAGAGACAAGCCTTTCTGAGATTTAAGATTGAGTTGGCGCCTTGCCAACGACACTGGGACAAATTCAACGTCAATAACACTATCACTTAAAAAGTGGGCATCCGGATCGTCTGCCTGAACGCCTGAGACAAAAGAGATCGAGTTATTATTATCGATAGCCTTTCTCGCTGCACTTGGCGGAAGAGTGACAACGTCACCAAACTTATAGCCCATGTCATTCAAGGCGCGCTGTATAATGTCGTGCTCCAAGCCAACAGCGGTACTATCTGGATACATGTAAGGAGGATTACCAAAGCCAAACACGCCTTTGAGTGGCACACGATAAGGCGAGATATCTAACCACTTAGATAAAATTTGGTTCTCTTTGTGAACATCAAAAGAATCTATCTGTTTATTGAGTAAGGTTAGGAGTGCTACATCGCTGCTACGAACCACCATAGTGGCCTGTATTCTTTTCCAATGCTCTAACACGTAATTAACAGCTAAGTCATGAACGCCCACTTTCTTTGCAAGGTCCATAGTGGTAATGGGTTCGGCTACAATCCCTTCAACTTTACCTTCTCCTAGCGCCCTGACCGCATCGATAACGTTGTCAAAATCGACGCGCTCGATAGAACTTAATTGAACACCCGCTTTTTTTAAGTCAATATTTTCGTTAACCATAGCAATACGGCGCTTATGGTTTTGGTCCAAACTAACGGTGAGTTTATTATCAATAGGGACAATCACAGCAACCTGATAAGGGATATATGGGTCGCTGGAAATAAAACGCTTTCCTTCACTGGGATCAAACTGCTGGAAAGGGAAAACATCACCTCTACCATCAAGCAGTGCAGCTTTGGCTTCACTGCGCGAGCTTACGCTAATAAACCTCACGTGAACGCCAAACCGCTCTTCAAGATCCAGTGCCCAGTCTTTAATAATGCCCGACACCTTTCCGTTGTCGTCAAGAAACGAGTATGGGTAATGGTTAGTAAGGCCTATAAAGGTCACTGAAGGCTTGTTGTCTAACCACCCCTTTAGCTCTGCATCAGTCACTTCAGAGGCGCTAACAGAGCTAGCGAACACTAGACCAGTCAGCAACCACAATGTGAATACATAGAACCTAATGAAAAAATTACTCATCTTTAAATCTTTCTTTAATCGCTAAAATCTTAGGTAAGTTTTCAAATAACAGCTCTACTATCCGAGGGTCAAAGTGTTTACCCTTTTGCTCTTCAAACAAGGCCAGCGCTTCATCAACGCTCCAAGCCTTTTTATAAGGCCTTTCTGCTGTCAAAGCATCAAACACATCGGCAACCGCAGCAATGCGTCCAACCAGAGGGATTGCTTCGCCCGCTATTTGTTTCGGGTAGCCACTGCCATCCCATTTTTCATGGTGATATTGCGCGACTTGAATGGCCATTCGCATCAACTTAGAGTCACTCTGCCTGCCGAGTATCTCTACACCGTATTCGACGTGTTTTTGCATGGTCGCCCACTCATCCGGGTCTAATTTACCCGGCTTAAGTAACACACTATCAGGGATACCTATCTTGCCAATATCATGCATGGGTGCTGCGTCTCGTAGCGTTTCGGCATCTTCGTCTGTCATACCCAATGCCTTCGCCAATATTTCACAATAGTGGCTCATGCGCATAACGTGCATGCCCGTTTCATTGTCTTTGAATTCAGCCGCCCTACCCAAAATATTCAGAGTCTCTAACTTACCAAGATTGATCTCTTGGGTTTTCTCTTTCACTTGGCTAAATAGCGCTCGCTGTTGGTCATACAAAGCAATATGAGTCTTCACACGTTGCAACGCGATCTCAGGTGTGATCGGCTTAGTAAGGTAATCAACAGCGCCTAAAGATAGCCCTTTCACTTCGGCTTCAGGGTCTATTTTGGCGGTCACAAATATAATGGGAATATGCGCGGTATTCGGCTGTGCTTTTAGTTGTCGACACACTTCATAGCCGTCAATATCGGGCATCATGATATCGAGAAGAATCAGGTCTGGCTGAGGGACCATTTTGGCAATTTTAATACCAATGGTTCCGTTAATAGCTACCTTAACTTGGTAGGTATCTTTGAGTACTGCCGTTAACACATCCAAGTTACTTGGGGTGTCATCCACGACTAGCACTATTGGTTTACGACTCATTGATACCTCGTATAAAAATCAGACAGTTATAACCCTAGTTTAGAACGTTTTTGGAATGCAAGGCACAAAAAATGGCAAATGATTTTAAAAAGTGAAGAGCAGATCTTCGAGTGACATCAAACTATCACTCTAGGTAAAACAACACGTCAATATTACGTCGATTAAGTGTTTATAAATCAAAGACAAACCATAAATTCGACCTTGCAACTTAGGTTGCGTACCTAAAAAAAGAGCTCCACATTGGGAGCTCTTTTTATGGGTTCAAAGGGTGGTTGATTAACGACCTGAGTAGTACATACAGACTCGGACGCCATCGAACTCACGAATCTCAAATGGGATCTCATAAATCGATTCCATCACTGACTTTTCTACCACCTCAGAAACCTTGCCAGATTTCACTACTTGGCCTTTTTTCATTGCTACGATGTTGTCTGAGTAGCAAGAAGCAAAGTTGATGTCGTGAATCACAATAACGATCGCTTTATTAAACTTGTGCGCTAAACGACGAAGCGTCTGCATGATCTCAACAGAGTGTTTGATGTCCAAGTTATTAAGCGGCTCGTCCAAGAAAACATAGTCTGTATCTTGTGCAACAACCATTGCAATGAATGCCATTTGACGCTGACCGCCACTGAGCTCATCAAGGTATTTGTTTTGAATATCCGTAATACCTAAATGCTCTAGTGCTGTATCAACAATCTTGTTGTCCTCGTCTTTCAAGCGACCCTGCGAGTGCGGGAAACGACCAAAACAAACCAATTCACGAATCGTAAATCGCATGTTGATGTTGTTTGACTGTCTGAGTACGGCCAGGTGTTTCGCTAGCTCTTTAGTATCCCACTCAGCAAGCAGCTTATCGCCAATTAGCACTTCACCGGCATCACTTTCTGTTAGGCGACTAGCCATTGAAAGCAGTGTACTTTTACCCGCACCGTTTGGGCCAATAATAGAAGTCACTTCCCCTTTTGGGAAAATAGCGCTGGCATCGTCCACAACCAGTGATTTGCCATACTTCTTACTTAAACCTGTTAATTTAATCACTACTTACTA
The DNA here is from genome assembly GCA_000169995.1 of Vibrionales bacterium SWAT-3. Lineage (GTDB taxonomy): Bacteria > Pseudomonadota > Gammaproteobacteria > Enterobacterales > Vibrionaceae > Vibrio. Next base: position 135,005 of record AAZW01000002.1, read on the forward strand.
CCTTTACTGAATTCTGGTGCGTAACAACAAGAACATAAAATACAAACCGCCGACCAAGTTAATGATCACACTGACTGTGGTTTCAAACGCCATCACTTTTTCAATGAACCATTGGCCAGACACGAGCAGAACCACCGCTAATAAACTACTGGCAAGAATAAGTACACGGTGTTGATACGAACTGAATATCTGGCGCGCTAAGCTGACCGTGATTAACCCAAAGAAAAGCACAGGGCCAACCAAAGCAGTCGATACCGCAACCATTACTGACACAATCACCAGTATCATCTGAGTTAATCGCTTGGTATTCACACCTAAACTTGTCGCGTTATCGACGCCCAACCATAGAACGTCCAACTTTGGAGCTAATACCCAAAGCCCAAGCAAACACAAACCTAACGGAAGAATACTTAGGTAAACCAACTCGCTTTTCACATTGTTGAAACTCGCAAACATAACGTTCTGCAGTACCGCGAACTCGTTCGGGTCAATCAACATCGCTAAGAAGTTCGATAAGCTCGAGAACACGCTGCCACACACAATACCGATCAGCAGCAGGGTGAATACGTTGTTTCGCTTGCTCTTAAAGTAAAAATGGAACAGAGCAAACGAGAATAAGATCATCACAGATACAGACAAGCCGAAGTTTGCAATGGAATCAATCACCCAAAAGCTCGTGCTGCTAAAAATAAACAGAAGCGACGTTTGAACCAACATGTACAAGCTATCAAAGCCCAATATTGAAGGTGTGAGAATTCGGTTGTTGGTAATGGTTTGAAAAACCAGTGACGACGCAGAAATCGCCACAGCCGCAAGCACAATGGATAGCAGCTTAGGCATTCGTAGCGACAAGAAAAATTCGTAGTTATCCCAGGTTAGTCCCTGCCCTACAAAAACGGCCGTCATACACAAAGACGCGATAGCCAGAATCGCGATTTTTACTGAATCACGCATTCGACTTGTCTCTCATGATTAGGTAAATAAAAATCAAGCTACCGAAGATGCTGATTACCATCGAGATTGGAATCTCATAAGGGAAAATGACAATTCGAGCTAACAAGTCACATGCCAGAACCAAGATCACGCCCCAGTATGCTGTCCAAGGCAGGATTCGCTTCATGTTGTCACCCATCATCAGCGATACAATGTTTGGCACGATAAGGCCAAGGAAAGGAATGACACCAACGATCATCACTACTGAAGACGCGCATATCGCCACCAAAGCAACACCAATAAAAACGATCTTCTGATAGTTCAAGCCGATGTTCTTTGCAAAGCTCTCACCAATACTCGCTGCGCTGAACTGACTCGCGAAATAGTAAGCCAGCATACAAGCTGGAACGGCAAGGTACAGGATTTCATAGCTGCCCTGTAATACGCTCGCGAAGTTCGCCATAGTCCATGCAGACATGGTTTGTACTAGGTCGTACTTGTAAGCAATAAACGTCGTCAGTGCTGAAACCACGTTGCCATACATGATGCCGATCAAGGGCACTAGTACCGCATTCTTGAACTTAAGGTGCTGTAAGAAACGAACCAACAGCATGGTGCCAAACACAGCAAACGCAAAGATGAAACCTAGGTAGCTCCATTGAGCTGCACTACCTAGCACAAGAATACCAACGATGTAACCCAACATGGCACAGTCAATCGTGCCCATCGTAGACGGTGCTGCGAACTTGTTCTGAACAATCTGCTGCATGATCAAGCCAGAAACGCTTAGACCGGCTCCAGCGAGCACAATGGCTAGCAAACGAGGGATTCGACTCACGATATAAATAGAGTTGGCGTGTTGGTTGCCGTTAAAGAAGTCACTAAAACTGATTTCAGCGACCCCTATCATCAATGACGCAACGCATAACACGACAAGAAATACAGCGGCTGCAATGGGTTTCAACATAGAAATAATACTAAAGGTAGGTCTCGGGTAGCCCATAAAAGTGAAAAAGGGCTTATAAGAACGTTTCTTATAAGCCCGAAAAACTCGTTAAAAATTACTGTTGAATGGTACGTTCAATGTCACCCAACATTCTGTGAATCGCCGTTACACCACCACCTGCTAGGTACCATGCACTTGAATCAAGGTAAACGATGTTGCCTTGTTGTGCTGCCGGAGTCGCAGCTACCAATGGGTTGTCAAACAGTTGAGGTGCACGACCTTCAGAACGGCCAATCGCTTTTTCACGATCTAGGATGTAAAGCACTTCAGGTTTTGCGTCTGCAATGTATTCAAAAGAGATAAGGTTGCCGTGCGTGCCTTTGATTGGCGCGACTGTCGCACTCTTTGACTCAACGTAACCAAAATCGTCAAAGATAATAGAGAAGCGGCTGCCTTTGTTGAACATCGCAATATTATTACCATTGTTCATTAGCATCATCGCCGTCGTTTCACCCGAGGTTACTTTGTCATTTACCGCAGTGATTGAACCTTGTGTCTCTTTGATGATTGCTTCAACTTCAGCCTGCTTGCCAAATAACTCACCCATTGAACGCCAGTTTTGTTGAGCATCAGCCCAGTACTTATCACCTTCAATAGAGAACATGATCGTTGGAGCAATTTGAGCTAACTTGTCGTAAACCTTAAGCATGCGGTTTTCCGCAATGATTACGTCTGGCTTCAACATGTAGATAGCTTCAAAATCAGGTTCGCTTAACGAGCCAGTGTTTTTCGTTGTTTCTTTGTATGACTCAAGGTAGTCAGGCATTAGGCTGTGAGGTGCACCAACTGGCTTTACGCCAATTTTATCAAGTACATCCAAGCTACCAAAACCAAGAACAACAACTCGCTGTGGTACTTCAGTAAACTGCGCGGTGCCCTTTACGTGTTCAATCGTGACGGTTTCCGCGTGAGCGGTCATCAGCGATGATGCAAGAACGATAGCAAGCCCGCTCACTAACTGGCGAACTGATTTGATTGTTTTCTTCATGTTTCTTCCTTTGCCATTGAGACAAACCACCACTCATGACAATGAAAGTCAGAATACTCATAGGTGAGCCTGGGGCGTACACAACTGCTAAATAACGATAATTTAAAGTCTGTCATTGTTTTGACAACAAACTTGTAACGCAAGTGAGAATTATTATCAATTATATTTGCAGTTATTTAGGTACACAACAACTTTGTTATTCAGAAACATAAAAGTCATTATTCATATTTTGCTAAGCGACTATCCAAAAAGAATATAGCTGAACAGCATTGAAGAACAGAAAGGACAAATAGCAATCACATTGAGGAAAGAATGGAAGATAAATAGATAAGTAGATAAGTAGATAAGGCTGAAAATTTCAACGAGTGATATCACTATGAGTCACAACATACGCGCCTTTAGCCTTGAAAAAGGGGAGAAATTTACAATGTAAAACATCAATATAACAGCAAGTTAATTGCAAATGACAAAATAAGAAGACAGAAAGTGTTTGTGAAGAGCTTATCTTTAAAAAGCATAGGCAGTGACACCGCTAAAGAAAAAGTAATTCCGAGACTGTCCTAAATTCTGTGTAACTGTCTAGACTTAAGCCTTAAAGGCTAAGGATGGATAGTATGGATAAGAAAGCACTTGAAGCTTTTGCTCGTGAAGCAGCTAAATCAATTAAGACAGAATCTGATCTTGATGACTTCCGCAAAATGTTAACCAAGGTGACTGTTGAGACAGCATTGAATGTTGAGCTTGATGAGCACCTTGGCTACGAAAAACACTCCCCAAAACCCAGCTCCAACTCACGTAATGGGTATACCAGCAAGTCAATTATCACTGATGATGGTGAAGTGCCGATAGACGTTCCTCGTGACCGTGAGTCAAGCTTTGAACCAAAGCTGGTTCGCAAGCACCAAACTCGCTTCCAGTCGATGGATGACAAAATCTTAAGCCTCTATGCTAAAGGCATGACTACCCGAGAAATCGTAGCCACATTCAAGGAAATGTACGATGCGGATGTCTCACCAACCCTCATATCTAAGGTGACAGACTCTGTTCTAGAGCAGGTTGTTGAATGGCAATCTCGCCCACTAGATGAGGTCTATCCAATCGTTTATCTCGACTGCATTGTCGTTAAAATCAGGCAAGATAAACAAGTCATCAACAAAGCTGTTTATCTTGCGCTAGGCGTGAACATGGAGGGTCAAAAAGAACTGCTTGGCATGTGGCTGTCAGAGACGGAAGGTGCCAAGTTCTGGCTTGCTGTGCTAACAGAGCTACAAAACCGCGGAGTAAAAGACATTCTCATTGCATGTGTCGATGGTCTGAAGGGCTTTCCTGATGCCATTAATGCCGCATTCCCGAATACTCAAATCCAGCTCTGTATCGTCCATATGGTGAGAAACTCAGTTAGGTATGTACCTTGGAAAGATTATAAATCTGTGACTGCCGATCTTAAGAAGATCTATCAATCGAAGACAGAAGATGAAGCCTTGCTAGCGCTAGAGCAGTTTTCAGATAAATGGGATGACAAATACCCTCAGATCAGCCGCTCTTGGACAGCTCACTGGGCTAACCTGAATACGCTCTTCAACTACCCAGAAGATATTAGGCGAGCAATTTATACGACTAATGCCATAGAATCACTTAATAGTGTTATTAGAAAGGCGATTAAAAAGCGTAAGCTGTTCCCGACTGATGAGTCGGCAAGGAAGGTGATCTTCTTAGCGATCCAGGATGCCTCCAAAAGATGGACGATGCCAATTAGAAACTGGCGACAAGCCCTGAACCGCTTTATGATTATGTTCGAAGACCGATTAACTGAATATATGTAACCCCGACAGTTACACAGAATTATTTACAGGGTCGTAAGTCCCTACTCATTCCTCTCTTTCCTGCTAAATAACGGTGATATTTCAATCAAAATTATTTTCGAATTTAATTGAAAATAGGGTTGTAATTTAAAAAACTAGGCGTATAGTCCTCCACCTGGCTCTAATCTATAGAGCTGTTAATGCTAAAGTAAGTCCAAGTTCCACAAAGACAGTTCTCGATACCTCGTTACACCATCTCTGCGTCAGCTTTCACCTAGATAGTCATTCAATAGCTTTTTAAATTCGATCCTAATTATCGATCTATCGTCGTTCGCTTTCTTATATGCGAATCCAGATTAGATCGTTCACTTAAATACAAATGTAATAAACACAAGGCAAAGTTATGTCACGAAGAACAACGCGACAAATCCATTGGTACCAACTATCACGCGATAAATCAGTCAATAAACTAAAAGGTAGTAAATGCTCAAGATCAAAATAGACTTACACAAAGAACAACTTTCATGGGTCGCCGAGATTCGACAGCTCAATAGCGATATACTCCACCGCCACATATTGCCCAAGCTACAACACAACAGTTATCTCATCGACTTTGAATTTAACGAAAGAGACAGCATCGGAACTATCGTTTCGCGCAACGGAAACACCCTAGGACATTTCACACTCCTATAGCTTTTCCCCTCAGGCAACAGAAAGAAACACAGTTAGTCCCACAGATGTCACCCTCAATTCGCTCTAGCAGAACAAAATAGAGTAGAACTGGAACAAAATAGAAACCTAGCCCTTTTGCATTTCACTCGCGGCTTACGCTAGCTAGGTTATCGTGTTTTCAATGAATAGACGCTTGTATTGAAAGCGTAGAATTTGAAAGCGTTACCTTAAATGGACGCTTCTGATGAAAACCAACTTCTATTTCAACTCGCTCTTCTTGAAATCAATTAATACCGAACCTTGAATCATCAATGACACATTATCATTGAGTTAACGGCATAGACCTTAACTTTTGATCAAGACTATATAGATGTTCTGCAGCTTGCATGTGTTGAGGGTAATCACTGAACTTTTCGCGATTTTCTTCAGTCATCTTACATGTTTCATCCACTAGCATTAACTTCCAATACAGCTTTGTGGTGTGCAGCATAGCCAATAAAGGTTTGAATACCTCTTTTTCATAGGCCTGAATCAAATCTTCAATCAGCTCTTCACGCTCATCTTCACTTGAAATTGAGGCATTAGTCGCTTCCAATACCTTTTGATATTTTGGATTTAACTTCAGCTTGTCCATCACGCTTTGATTGTCTTCAGCTAACTCAACCAACTTTAAGCGAATGATATTCATCCAATTAGCTTGGCTAATCACACCCTCATCAACGCTTGAAAAATCTTCACGAATTTGGCGCTCAATATCTTTCTGGGCGCTTTTTAAAACAGTGCGTACTTTTTGAAAAGGTAGTTGAAACTCCTTACTTAGCTCGATAATCAGTTTATGAAAACCACCATTTGGAAGGTGTAAGTTTTCCTTAAACATCGCCATTGCAGCTTCTTGCTGTTCTGTAAGGTGGGTCATTCTCTTTCCTTTTCTTTAAAACTCATGGTGCTATCTCTCGATCATACCATTATTGGCAGCGATTTTTCGGTTACTTCATAGGGTTAACCGAGTTGTGCGCTTAAATTCCCTTCCCCCTCGTTCGCTTGGTTTATTTTTAAGCTAAATGGCATTAAATGGTAAGTTTGCTCTGACGAATATTTGTACATTACGCACTTAGGGGAGACAGCCAGACAGGAGCGTCGTTACTTACCTAGCATAACAACAGCGAGAAATGAGAGAAAACCATGACCTATTCAGAGTACAAAGAATCCGATTTACACAAGTGCGTCAGCATTGCTGGCGAAGCAACGGTCTCAATTGCCAAGTTTGTCTTTAAAGCCACCACCCTTTTATTACGACTTTTCCGCTGGCTTATAGTGAAAACTTACAACTATGTCATGAAGTAACGATAGTTATTATCTCAATGCTTCCTTTCCAAACATCAAGCGCGCCCTTTTAGGTCGCGCTTTTTTTATGTCTAGATTTTTAGCTCATTTTATATGTCTAGTTTATAAGCACTTTTTATCATCGATGGCGTTAAATGGTAAAACTGTTCTTCGAATAAAAACCATACTACACCTGTTCCAACGAAACAGACTTCTAACTTATACAGGTACTAAAATGAAAAAGATTGCACTTAAAATTGTAGGACTAACGGTTTTGGCTTCTGCGCTAACTGGTTGTATCGGCAGTAACGCCGTAACAGGGAAAGTGATGAAATTTAACGTTGAAGTTGTCGATAACCGCTATGCTCGTGCAGGTGTGAACTTCCTATTAGCGCCTGTGTACGGTATTACGACAGCAGCCGATTATGTGGTATTCAACTCTCTTGAATTCTGGACAGGCAAAAACCCTATCAGTGGCGCACCACACGTATTTGACACAAAAACAGACACTCACTTCAAGGTGAACGATGACCTCGATCCAAGCCTCAAAGAAGCACCTGTAGGACCAATCTCAAACAACCGCACGATTGAAACTGGTGAAATGATTAAGATCGATGAAAATACTATCCAAATGGACATCGTTTACAACAGTGGTGAGACCGCAACACTTACTGGTATCAAAGAAGGCCAGAACGTGACTTACTACATGGATGGCCAACTAGTATCGCAAACCACTATTGCTGAATTAGAGAAAATACAAGCGACTGCATCATAAGGTTTGATCTCTGAGAAGCAGTAAAAAGCCCGGCATTGCTAAGCAATTACCGGGCTTTTTTATACACGCTCTAATCTGAATGGGACTGTGCCAACCGAATACTGACTAAACTCGCCACCATAATCGCTAAATAGAAGCTGCCGATGATAGATTCCATAAATACAAAGAACTGAGCAATTGGCAAGGCTGGAGAAATATCTCCATAGCCTACCGTTGTCAAAGTGATAAAGCTGAAATACATCGCATTAAACAAGTTGGTTAGCCAAATTTGCTCTTCTAAACCATTAAATGCGTTAGGGAAGATCTCTAAAATTAACAGATAGATAGTTGACCACGCGAAGCCCAACAGCAAATAAATACAAATGGAGCCTATAATGTGATTGGGTGTTACGGTTTTCGCTTGTATCACCTGCCTTAACGCCGAGTAAATATGTGAAAACAGAAAGATGGCTAGGGCAGTTAGAGTAACAATCGATAGGTTATAGCCTTCTAAGAACGAAAACACACCCGATACCGACGCGGTGATCAACAACAACCCATACCAAGAGCGATACAAAGAACGCTCTTTATGAATCCCGACAATCGAAACCGCTAAGGTAATAATTATCAAAAATAGAATTGTTTTTTGGCCTTGCGGATAAAACTGCTGCATCACCGCGCAACCAAAAAACAACACCAACAGTGCGTAGAATAAGAAGTAGAAGTTGTCGTCTTTCGAGACTGCCTTCATCTATTTGTCCTCTTCTTTTGGCTCCAAGCCTAACCAAGAGACCATTAGCTCGTAAGACAAACTCAAGATAACTGCACCGACAAACAAGCCTACGATGCCGGACATCGCCATTCCACCTAACGCACCGAGCAGAATCACCAACATTGGAATATGAGAACCACGGCTTAACAGCATAGGTTTTAAGATAGCGTCACTGCCGCTGACCAAAATACACCAAACCAAGAAAAAGCTTGCCGCAAGCGTCGATTCAACACTGAACATGTAGATAATTGCAGGCAATAGCGCAAGAATCGGAGGTAGCTGGATAATCGCAATAAGTAACACAGCCAACGCCCACATTGCCGCTGCAGGAACACCTGCAATCACCAATCCGATTGCTGACATAATGGATTGAATAACAGCAACACCAATCACACCTTGCACAACACTACGCACCGTTGATTTCGATAGCTGGACTAATTCAACACCCTTACCATCAGTCAAGCGCGCGACTAAGTGCGTTACACCCGTCTGGCATTTGTCTGCATTACTCATAAACGCGCCAGCAATAATGGTCGAGATAATGAATTGAATAAAACCACCACCAAGAGACCCTAATATTGAAGCCGCTTTAGTAGCAAATGCCTTCAGCTCTTCCGCGTACTTGATGAACACGCCCTCAATATTTGAAGAGGCATGAACTAAGGTGGCATACACTTTTTCACCGATGAATGGGATCTCTTGTAGCGACTCTTTTGGTTTAGGCAGAGACAAGGTTCCGTCCTGAAGCCCCGTCATTAAATCGGATGCGCTCGTGTAGATACCAGAAGACAATGCCACTAATGGGATAAGCAGCAACAACACGCCAATAAAGCTCAACAATGCACTGGCTTTACCTTTCGACAGCCCAGTTTTATTTGAAATGGCAACGGCTACTGGATACAACGCTGTCGCGATAATTGCGCCCCACACCACCAGCAAAATGAATGGGCGTAAAATTGAAAAACACCAATAGACTAGCATCGCAATGGCAGCAATCTTTATTGCGGCGTCAATCGCCTGTTTAGAAAAATCATCGGTTAACTTCATGACACGTCCTTGTAGAGGCAAAAATTAAGGCTGATTTTGTAAGAACTTCCAATTCCTAGTCTCAAGGAAAAGCGAAGCCAAAATCATATAAATCCCAATTAACACTAACTGGAATATGCGAATAAAAGTGTTGCTATCAATATCGCCAGAGCTCATCAATGTGCTCCCAACAAGTACCAATAAGGTGCTAAATGCAGTGGCAAAGATCGGCGCTTTTTCTGGAACGGTATAGATCTTGGTCGCCATAAGGATAGCAACAAGACCAATAAACAAAGAATAGAAGACAATGTTAGGAACAATCGAAAGAATCGAGAATGCCGCAATCGCCAACAAGCCTCCAATACCGTTACTGATCACCAAAAAGGCACTCAACTTTATCGATTTCTCTGACGTAATCATTAACGATAGCAGCGCAATGAACATCATTGTCAATAACGCTTCAGAGATTTGAAAAATAAAGAAAAAGCACACCACTGGATAAGAGATGATCATAGCCCGAAATGCCGCATACCAGCGCTGCCTCTTTTCGAGAGGCGCTGCCGCAAACCCTGAGAATTCGGATTTAGGTTCTGGGAAAAACACGTGAACTAATGCAAAGATCATCACTGACACCACACCCGATGTCGCCAGGCCAGATGCCAGTAATACTGAGACGCCAGGGTTATCAATCGCCATAAATGGCAACATCAACACGGCAATCAATAAAACGGTAGCAAACAGGTTCCATTTAGGGTCTACAAACAAGTAGTAACCCCACAACATCATTAACCCCACCAAAATCAACAGAGGGATTGGATAATGGGTTATCCCACGAGACAGCAATAAACCCAAGACCATGGTAGCAACCACCGCCAACAACAGTTCGTAGACAGTTTCTTTATGCAGGTTTGGTTTATCGATTAAAAACTTAGCCGTGAACACTGGCGCTACAAATGCAAGCGGCCAGTTAATCCATGCAGCTAAAAAGACAGCTAACGTGACCCCGACGGTATACCGCAGGATCCGTTGCTGTGTTTGTTGATCGAGTACAAGCTTATCGGACATAAGACAATACACTTATAAATCGAATCCAAAGTTTGCCTATTGCGTTGAAAACAAAGTTGTCGCCGCTGTAGACAATCACATCCGCCTGACCACCAACACGTAACATGCCTTGCATCGCCTCACGTTCAAACTCGATAGTAATTGGCAGCATTTGAGTTTGGCGCAACCAGCCAGTTTGTTGACTCGCCTGAGCAAGTTTACCTGCTTGATCGTTTTGTCCCCAATCGACACCCCAATCAATGCTGCTCACACGACCTTTCACGATTCGATCCGGGGCAAAATCTAGAGCAACTTCCACTTCATCGCCAACCGTGACATTACCTAAGCTATTTTCACGGTAGTACGCTTCGATCCAGATGTCTTCCGTCGACACAAACGTCATGATCGCCTGACCTGCGGAAGCATAGAAACCTTCGGATAGGCTGAAGTTAGACACACCGCCTTGCGTTGGCGCTTTGATAACAGTACGTTCAAGGTTCAACTGAGCTTGTTCAAGCGCCAATAATGCTGCTTTCACTTGGCTGTTCTCTTCGCCCTCTTTAGCCACCTGTTGCTTAGCACGTTCCAAATCCGCTTCAGCATTGGTCACGTTAGCTCGTGCTGTTGCCAAAGCCGCTCGAGCTTCGTCTGCATCCGATTTGGAAACCACACCTTTGTCTGCCATCTCCAAGATACGCTTGGCCTGCAGCTGAGTATTTTGTTTCTCAACCAAAGCAGAAGTGAGCTTAGCCTGTGCAGAAGCAATACTTGCGGTTTGAGCACCGACATTTTGCCCTGCAATTAGATTGATGAACGAGTTCGGGTCAAAATCGACAAAGCCAATTGAGACGGCATCACTGTCAGTGAGAGCAATGGAAGCAGCAAAGATTTTCTCTAGACGATGTTGAATCGCTTCATTGGACGCTTCAACACCAAACGAAGCAAGGCCAGTTAAAAGTAGAACAGTTGAAGGGGAATATCGGAACTGGGGTGAAAGCATTAAGTTGACTCCATTCAAACTTATGCTTCAAGTGTAATTGGTAATTTTACTATTTCAATCAGATAGTTAATAGTGTTGTTGATACCCCTCTCAGTTCCGTTTGCAAGAGTGTAGCCAAATCTATGGAGCCCCAAAGCTCTTCTACGTCTTGGATTCTAAAATGAATAATCATATTTACCTCTCTATTGTTCGAAAACCCATTCAAGAACTCATATTGGATTATTCTCAGCCTAAGTGCTTACCATAATGCGCCAAGCGCACTTTAAGAGCTGTTTCGCATCCTGAGCAATAAGCGTTTGAATATCTTATGTTTCTCTCCTTCGTTTTTGATAACCCTTTACTCAGGAAGAAGTAGATGAGCAATATAGAAAAAGTATATGGATTTAATACGCCGCAACGACTCTTTGTCGGATACACACTTGCCGTACTCGTTGATTTAACCGTTCTCAATTTTTTCGATGAATACTGGGACTTTGTAAATATCGAGTCATTCACCATCTCATTTGCTGCTGCAATTTTACTGCAGTTGCTGCTCAAACTGTCTATCGGTTTGGAACATAAGCTCGCGGATTACTTCAAGTCGAAGCCGGGAACTGCACCTAAGATCTACAGGGGACTATCAAGCTATGTGATTTGGGTGGGCTCAAAGTTCGTTATGCTTGAAGCGATCAATATCTTATTTGGCGATAAAGTCGATTTCAGTGGCCCTTGGAATGGCGTGGTCGCCTTCTTTGCTGTGGTATTTACGATTCTGATTGCCGAAGTGATTGTGTCTAAAATTTACTTCGCACTCGATGACACACAGAAGAGTGAAAAATCCCCAGCACTCGATTAGATAAGGTTTAATAGAACCGAAGACAAAATAATAAGTAGCGGAATTAGATAAAGATTCTCGCACGAACACCAAACACCCAAGCGCTGCTTTCACTTGAAAACGCAGGATCTTTTATGTACTGAATGTCAGGCGTCACTTGGAAGTGATCACCAAACTGCATGTTGTAGTAAATCTCAGCGGTCCATTGCTCTGTGCTGCCGCTTATTGCTTTCGCATCAGCTGCAAAAGAATCACCATTCACTTCTGCCCAGTTCAGTGCCACACCTAAGTTGTTGGTTGGCTTTCCTAATCCAAAGTAACCCATACCAACAGAAATCGATTTATCGTAAAGGGCTACATCCCCTTCTGAGAACCCACCGCGAACAAACGGCATCACTTGGCCACTCGTGAACTGACTCCACGAGAAATTAACGCCTGAGCCACCTTCCGCAGATAAGCTATTACTATGGCGAGTATCATCACCAAAATCCCAGAAAGTCACATGGAAGTTATCGGTGTAGATCTGCTCTTGCAAAGCTGTCCAACCTAACTCCAGTGTGGTGAAGTAGGAAGCATCGCTACCAAAGGCAGTATCAAAGCCATCAAAAATGTCATCGGACTTACCATTTGCATCTGCGATACCACCAACGACATAAAAATTCTCGCCAAGCATATGACCCGCAGAAAGAGCAAGTACACCATCATCTGGCAGTCCCATTGCTCCTGAGCCTGTCGAGAATGCTAAATTTGTAAAACCAGACCAAGGGCTTGCGAGAGCGTAGACATCGGCATAGTTCGTTACATCTTGCCAACCGACAACGATAGTACCTTTACCATCATTAATTTTTTGCTTCCAATTCAAGTCTGTTACTCGAAAACCTTGGTCGCTGTAGGCTGGACCAATCGCACCAACATAGCCAAGTGGACCAAAAGAATAATCTTTTGGCGCAGTATCGCCATAAGCATGCCTATGCTCGACCTTCCATACCAAGCTACCTGAGTTTTGTGTGTCTTTTCCTAGCAGATGCCATGAACCATAGAGTCGTGCGACACCTGATGATGCATTCACGCTATCGCTACCTACACCATCCCCAGAGGTTAACCCTAAAGCAAAGTAATCGGCACCAAAGGTAAAACCATCCTCGGCTAATGACTCTCGCCAAGATTTCTTCTGTGCTTTCTGCTCTGCAATTATGTTTTCAACAGAGTCTGGGCCATCAAAGTTTGCGCTATAAACGACTGGGCTAATCGAGCTAACCGCCACAATCACCGCCATACTTAATTTAGAAAATCTTGAGTTCATCATGTCACCACTGCAATTTAAGATAGTTTTATTTTATGTATTACTCAGATGAAAAATTGTCATTTGATGACACTGAACCATTAAAGAATAATATTGCTCAAAGTCACCTTACTAATATTCAATAACTTAGTAGGCATATTGCCACTCTTAAAGGTTGATAAATGGCCATTTGCTGACAATGATGAATTCTGTGTGCTGGCTTTCAGTTTGGTTGCACTTATTGATGCATCAAGATTCGAGATTCTCTTTTCGATATTGTCTTGGCGTCATGTTCATTTGACGCTTAAACGCACGAGTGAAGTGAGATGAATCGGAATAGCCCATCTTTGCCCCTACTTGTGTAATCGACAAATCTGGCTGCTTAAGCAATTCCAATACTTGCTCCAATACCATCTCCTCTATCAGAGTTTTGTAGACGACTCCTTCTTGCTCCAAACGGCGTTGGATAGTCCTGACATGCATGTTTAAGATTTCAGACGCGAGACTAATCGGGAGTCTTCCCATAGTCAGGTACGGTTTAATGACAAGTTTAAAAGCACTTAAGAAAGAGCTAGGCAAAGGAGCGGCAGATTCAAGAACAGGGGGGGGGCTTTAGGCAAAATAATTGGCTCAAGCATGATCGCTTCTGGGATTTCAAAAGCCGTAACTGGCCTGTGTGTGAAAAACTGAGCGCTACCCATTTGAGGCAAAGATTGGAAGCATTCAAGGTCATCACTCTGAATACCGACTTCCGATGGCTTCCAACGCCCCTGCGTTAACACTGAAATCAGTTCATTAATAAAAATAACCGAGAACAGTTCAGCAAACTTAAACCAAGGAGCGTTTGTAAATGGCTTCTCACGAACAAACCACCACTTACCACCTGCGTGTTCGGTATAGACATGAGCACCATTGAATACCAACTTTAGCTGTTCACCAAATTGGTCAAGTGCACTTTTCAGGGAGTCCTGTTGATTCAGTTTTGCCACAAACCTAGGCACATAGGTTTGCTTGCAAAAGCTCCACATAAACAGCGAGAACTCTTCTCGTGATGCTGACTCTCCCATAATCTTGACCACATTTTTTATGGTTGTCTCTGGGAGATAATCGTAATGATCATTACTAGTAAGAATATCGTTGGGGATTTTTGCGCTACGTAACAAGGTGTAGATTTCACCATCGATATAGCTCAGCAGTTCAGCAAAAAGCTCAACCTCTTTTTTATCGACCACTGCCATTGTATGAGGGGTATTAGGCATCCTTTCCTCTTATTCTGTTCATTCATGAACTTAAATTGTTTCCTTACTTAAGATAGCAGATTTAGCAGAACTTCACATAGGCTTACTAACCAGAACAGTTCATTAAACTCACCAATAAACAACTGGTTAGTAACCATGACACGTGTAACTTGTGAGTATTAGTATCGAACCCTTTTATTGAGTTAGAGGCTGAGCTTTACGCACCAAAATAACTCGAACATGGTCGTATACCAGATTGAACAGAAACGCGTAAATGGTAATAAAAATGGTCACGCCGATATCCATCAAGAATGCCTGCCAAACTCCTACATTGAGTAAGTAAGCCATGACAGGAATAGTTGCAATGAGCAAACCCGCTTCAAATAACACGACGTGAAACACCCGTAATTTCAATGAACGCTCTGATTTTTCACCAGTTAAGTAGCGATCAAAAATGCGATTAAAGCAGTAGTTCCAAACCATCGCGATGGTAGCAACAACTATCATGGTTCCTGATAAGGCATTCACATCGTGATCGGTAAATATTGCTAAGCCGATTATTGAAAGCGTTACGGCCAAAACTTCGAATAACACTGAGTGAAACACTCTTTCTAACGTACTCATACATTCCTCTAAATCATCAAGTATGTGTTGGATTAGCTAGGATTATGTCACCCGAAATAATAAGAGAAAGTTAACAGCCATCACGAACAGTGATAGCCTGAGCAATTCAGTCTAATCCCAAAGTCGCGAGAGATAACATGTACAGTTTTGAGCAATTAAAAGTCTTCGTCACTGTGTGTGAAAGTGGCTCTTTTTCTGCGGCAGCGCGTAAGTTAAAACGAGCTCAGTCCGGTGTTAGTCAGTCGATCGCCAACTTAGAAATTGCCATCGACCAAGAGCTGTTTAATCGAGAGAAGAACATCCCCGTTTTAACCTCTACAGGTAAAGCGTTATTACCTGTCGCTAAGTCGATTCTCGACCAACAAAAGTACTTCGATCAAAAAGTAGAATCGCTGACACAAGAAGATGAGCATGAACTGATCATTGCTGTGGATGAGAGCATCATTGATAAGAACTTCATCAAGATAATCAGCTCGCTAGCCGATCAATTTCCAATTACGCACTTCGATATTATTACGACCTCTACCTTCGATGGGAAGACCTAGTAAGACGCGGAAAAGCGCAGATAGGCATCATCTATGCGGATGGTGAACTTAAGGTAGATATGGACTTTTTCTTACTTGGCCAAGCACGTTTTCTCACTGTCAGTTCCGCCACACACGAGCTCAGCCAAATGCCCGTGGTGCAAGATTCCGACTTAAAACGTTACCGCCAATGCGTGCATCGTAGCTCAAAGCAACGTGAGCTGTGGTTCACCTATGGAATTAGCTCAATGCTCTGGTATGCCAATAACCACAAGACAATTATTGACCTCGTTGAGCAAAACGTTGGCTGGGCAAATGTGCCTGAAATGATGGTAATGGAAGGTATTCAGAAAGGTGACTTGGTTGCTCTGCCAGTGGCACACGAGCATGGCGGCTGGATAACCCCTGTCGGTTGTTTGGTGTCGCGTAGCCACATAAATGGGCCAGTGCTAACCAGTTTGATTGAGAAATTAGAAGGGTATTCACTGCAATACAATCAATGGCAGGCAAACTAGCTCAACACTACATTGCAATACCGGTAGTGCGTTTCTCCGTACTACCGCATTTCTACACGTTTCACCGATAAATATCTTTGTCGTCTGGACAAAACACCCTAGTTGATGTCCCAAAGTGACCTAACTACACTGCGATCCCAACGGGTTTGTCTTTTCAAACGAATGTAGACATACCCAAATCGCTCTTTAACACCACTGACCTAACTTCAAATCTCCCACATGAGTGTTCTGCATCGCAGCCGCTTATGACAGCTTCAAATAGATCACTTTTTGAATTTAATTCACCCCAGTTTATGAGCCCTCTTTGAGAGCTTTTCTATATCTAAATGAACCTTTTGGAAAATTTGTCGTGAACGTTTTAAGAAATATTTGCCCTGAGAAAATGGGTAAAGAGCGTAACAAACGAGAGTATGATTTACGCGTACTTAATTGTGTCAGTGAAAGCGAATATGAATCGCGTATGGCTGTTTGGAATAGCCTAGCGTTAACTGCTACTCCGTCTGCTTCGGAAACAAAAGGCTTCATCGATGAGTCTTTCAACAAGCTTCAGCAAGATCTGAAAGACGCTAGCCGTGAGTTATCGATTAACTACACCGACTTCATCGCAATGGCGCACGAAGAGATCAACTACATTAGGATTTTCGTTGCTGATAAAACTGCGCAATACGGCTGGTACGCTGCGATCGTTCTTATGATCATCGGCACCGTTGCTCTGTGTATTCAGTAAGTTAGGCTCTATCTTCAGCTGAAGAGCCCTTGAGCGCTTTCATACGCGCTAACTAGAAAACAAATGATTCGCTTCATTTGTTTTCTAGCCACCACAAACTCACTCTCCCATCAGATTTAGCAAGTCTTGCGTCGCCTTTTTAGGGTCTTCGGCGTGACAGATTGCAGATACTAACGCTAAGCCGTGAATACCCGTTTCAGTCAGCTGAGGGATGTTCGACTCGTTGATACCGCCAATCCCAACAATTGGTAACTTGGTTGTTTCCAACGCCAACTTAATGCCCTCGTAACCCCAATGCTTTTTCAGGTTTGTTTTTGTCTGAGTCTCAAACAGTGCGCTGAGGCCAATGTAATCAATTGGCAAGTCATCAGCTTCTTGTAACTGCTGTTCAGTCTCAATTGATAACCCAAGAATCTTATCCGCACCAATCAGCTTACGTGCTAGTGCGGCTGGCATATCTGATTGACCTAAATGCAAACCATCTGCATCCACAGCTAATGCTACATCAACTCGATCATTAATGATCAATGGCACACCTGTTCCAGCTAAAACTGATTTAACGGCTTCTGCACGCTCAATGAATGCTCTTACGTCCCCATGTTTTTCTCTAACTTGAACCATAGTGACGCCACCAGCAACCGCTTGCTCAACTACGAACTTAAGCGTTTCTAAATCTTGTTGGTCGTCAGTCACTAGATATAGTTTATAAGGGTTCATCGCATACCTTTGAAGTCGATTTCTAAAATTGATTTTCTGTCATTTTACCGACAAATCACATCCTATGCATGGGAGTTAGTACTTAAATCCATAAATTAGACGGGGTAATTCAAATACGCAACTCGTTGAAAGCATATCGAAAAATCTGAACTTTTTAACTAAAGCGTTACTTATTACACAAACTATTCACTTTGAGCATGCCCGATACACAGTTTTATGGAATACTCCAAAATGAAGGAATCAGGTAAATATAGGGATAGTTATGCGCCACCTTTCTATAGCGCTTAAGATCAAGCTGGGGTTTGCCATCTGCTTGCTCTTTTTCGTCATTTCAGGCCTTGTGAGTTACAAAGGCATTCAAACCTTGTCAAACGGCTTTAGCCAATACAGCGAACTCAGCCAAAAGGCGACTCAGTCAGGCAACATTCAAGTGCACTTTCTTCAGATGCGTTTAGCCTCTGAGCGTTACTTAGAGTCATTGGATGAGCAATATGAAACGAATTATCAATCAAGCAAATTGGCGATCGATGATCTGCTCAATAACTTAATCGAAACCACCACTAACACTGACAGCCTATCAAGCTTACAACTGGTCCAAGACAGCGTTGCAGCCTTTGATACTGCTTATGGCTCAATGAAGCAGAGCCAGCTAATGATCGACCAGCTCGTAAATGTTGAGATGGTCAAAAGAGAGACTAACGCGCTAAAAGCCGCGCAGAGCTTGTTGTATGAGTCATACAATAACAACGATCCAAACGCGAGCTTGTACGCGGGTATGCTAATGGAGAACTTCCTCGCCGCCAAGATCACTGTACTGAGTTACTCGAACAACAACGACCTCAAAACCTACGAAGCCGGTAAAGACATCTTTGAATATGCTCTGCCAGGTATCGAGGGCGATATTGAGTCTCTTAAATCATCTCCTTATCAAAGTGAACTGATTGAAGATTTCTCTAACCAGCGTGCAGCGTATGCGAAAGGCTTTGAACAAGTTCACCAACAGATGCTGGAGAACACTCAAAGAACCGCTACCCTTTCCTCGATTGGTGATAGCTTGGCTATCGCTGTGGCTGATGCTCAGAGCATTCTAGAACAACAGAAACAAGCGCTAACACCAGAGCTGCAAGCCAGTGAAACGCGTTCAATTCAGATCATCATCTTGCTAACGGGGGTCGCGTTAGTTATCGGCATGACAAGCGCTGTGTTAGTCACTCGCTCAATTACAAAAGGCATCGCACAGGTTAAACAAATCACCAATGAGCTTTCTCAAGGCAACCTGAATGTTGAAGTAAACATTGAGAGCAAAAACGAGATTGGTGAACTGGTGACTAACATGGAGATCACCATTGAATCTCTGCGCGATATCGTAAGCCAAGTGAACCGCTCTAGTGTGCGTATTGGCGAAATGTCTGAATCACTCAATCAAGTAACCAACAACAGCTCAACCAACGCAACGCAATTGAACAGCGAAATGATGAACATCTCTACCGCTGTAGACCAACTGGCTTCAAGTACATCTGAAATTGCTTCAAGTGCTAACCACGCTTCTCAAGTCGCGAACCAAGCAACGGAGAATGTCGCGATGGGTCTCAAGGAAGTAGACAAAACACTGCATGAAATTGGCAGCGCCGATGAAAGCATGCAGGTCAGCAGCCAGAAAGTGACCGACCTACACAAAGAGTCAATGAACATTGGCGCAATACTGGAAGTAATCAAAGGCGTATCAGAGCAGACTAACCTTCTCGCGCTGAATGCCGCAATTGAAGCTGCTCGCGCAGGTGAACAAGGTCGCGGATTTGCCGTAGTAGCCGATGAGGTAAGAACGCTCGCTAAACGAACCCAAGACTCTGCTAGCCAGATTGATGAGCTCATCACCTCACTACAACGTGGCGCTAAAGATGCGTTAGAGTCGATTAAAGAGAGTCACAGCACGGTTTCAGATGCTTCAACACAGGCGCAGCAAGCTTCTCAGAACTTACATGTGATTAATCAACACATCCAAGACCTGAACCAAGCCAACAGCCAAATCGCATTGTCGGTTGATGAGCAGGATCGTCTTACCAAATCACTCGGTGAAAATGCGCAAGGTGCGAATACCATCGCGCAAAGTAACCAAGAGTCAGTCAGCAGCATTTCAGGTGCAGCAAGCGACTTAACCGAAGTTGCTCACCACCTAGAAAGCCAAGTAAACCGATTTAGAACTTAGTCAGCTAGTCTATACACGGCAGGTACAGTTCCAAACCAATAATAAAAAGCCCCCAACACATAAGTATCGGGGGCTTTTCTATAACTAAAGCGTTTTAAGTTAGGCTTCTAACTGATTGCTTAGGTGCAGATGAACCTTATTGAATCTTCAAACGTTGAATCAGAGTTTCTTCGTCTAACTGATAAAGCTCATCAAGCAAGTTCATTTGTAAGCTACCTGGACCGCGAGAGTTCTCAGCAGCAATTTCACCAACCACACCTAATACCGCCGCGGCAGCCAAACCGCTTTCATCACCAACAGCAGCAAATGCGCCAGTCAACGCTGTTAAAGTACAACCCATGCCTGTGACATACGGCATCATTTGGTGTCCATTGTTTAACGTTACTACGCTGTCTTTGGTGGCAACGTAATCCGTCTCACCTGAAATCACTACACTTGCACCGTATTCAGCGACTAAGCACTGTGCAGCACCTAATGCAGCATCACTGCTATCAAGCGCATCCACACCTTTGCTCTGAGCTTGCTCGCCCGCTAATGCAATAATCTCAGACGCGTTACCACGAATGATTAGCTTATCCGCTAAACGTGCAATTTGACGAGAAGTCTCAGTACGCAGCGTGCTTGCACCACAACCCACTGGGTCAAGCACCACAACCTTGTTGTTCGCGTTAGCTTGTTCAACCGCGAAGCACATTCTTGGCGTCCAGACACTGTCGAGCGTGCCAATGTTGATCACCAAAGCGCCAGAAAATGACATCATCTCAGCCAGTTCTTGTTGCGAGTGCGCCATGATAGGTGAAGCACCGATCGCTAGCAGAGCATTGGCTGTGTTATTCATCACCACGTAGTTAGTAATATTTACAACCAGTGGCTTTTGCTCTCGTACTGTGCGCAGCGATTGGATGATTTGTTCAGTTAGCATGGATTAGTCCTTATTCGTAAAAGTCGCTTTAAGCCGCTGTTGAGTCATTCAGTGCATTTAGACCTTGTTGCCAGAAAGCCACTTCCATACGTGTTGCCGTTTTGAAGATATGAACGATGTTCTGACCGCGCTCGCTGTTAATATCAATTTCAGCCAGTAGCTGATTGAAATACTCTGCGCCCGTTGCCACGCCAGACTGGAACTCTTCACCGCCGTAAAGCTGAAGCCAGCTTGCGTATGGATTACCTTCCAAAACAGTGTCACTGCTTTCTAACAGCGCTTTACCAATCACAGCATAACCAATTGAACACGGAGCCAGTGCCGCATAAAGATCGACAAGATCACCCGTCATACCCGCGTCTAAAACGTAGCGCGTATAAGCCACTGTGCCGAAATCTTCAGGTTCGTTTTCTAAATCAGATTCCGTTAAACCCCACTGACCACAGTAAGTCACGTGGTGAGAAATTTCAGAATCCAATAGAGCATGAACACTTGGCAGAGCACGGCGCATATCAGCTAGTGTTTTTGCCTTATAAATCGCCAATGCATAAGCACGGGCATACTGTTTCAAAAACAGAAAATCTTGCTTTAGGTAATGCAGAAAACACGGCTGAGCCAATTTGCCGTTCGCCAGCGTTTTCACAAAATCATGCTCGGTGTAGTCTTGCCAATCTTGCTGACAGGCTTGGATTAAGTCTTGATATTTCATGAGATTCCTTAGTCAAAAGTCGGTACGTAATCAGCGGCTTTTGGTAGTGATTTGATAATGCCTTTGTCGAACATGAACTGCGCGTAATCATCGTAACGCTTCATATCTACTGCAGAAGGGCGAAGTGCAAAACGAGTCAATGTGTCGTTCCATGCACGTTGGTTTAGCTCGTTGTTTAACGTATCTGGCGAATACGCCACAAACTCACTCCAAGAGTCTTGCGGGTGGTTCACAATGTAAGTTGTTGCTTGCTCGAGTGCTTTGTTGAATGCTTTGATTGCTTCGTCGTCGTGTTTCTTTGCGTTCGCCACAAAGATCAGCTCATCGTAAGCTGGCACACCGTGCTCTTCTGGGAAGAAAGCTTTGGCTTTAAAGCCTTCAAGAGCTAGCTGGTTAGTTTCGAAGTTACGTAAGCCACCCCAGATTGCATCTACCTTGCCTGATGCCAGTGAGGACGACAGTGCCCAACCAACATTGATGGTTTGAACGTCGGTAAACTCAACATTTTCTTGAGCCAGCATGGTGCCGATCGTCGCTTCTTCATTACCTGCAATCGCGATACCGATCTTTTTGCCTTTCAGATCCGCTAATGAATCGTTCTTGCCGTTATCCAGCACCATCAACGTGTTCAGTGGTGTGGCGATTAGGGTTGATGCACGAACTAGAGGCAAACCTGCAGCGACATCCATAGTTAAACTTGGTTGGTAAGTTACTGCGAGATCGACCTTACCTGCTGCAACGAGTTTTGCTGGCGTGCTTGGGTCAGCTGGCTCTTGAATGTCAATCTCTAGGCCCTGTTCTGCAAAGTAACCACGCTCTTGAGCAATCACAATTGGGCCGTGGTTCGGGTTCACAAACCAATCCAACATCAGTGTCAATTTCTTGTGTTCAGAATCCGCGAATGCATGACCTGAAACTAACGAAGCAAGCAGTGCCACTGCACCTACCAATTTGGTGTTTTTCATAGTTAACCTTTCCTTTTGAATATTATTATTGTGTTTGTCGATCTAATTTCTAACGAGGTGTTGTTTAGATAAATAGCCTTGAGCGAAGCTTTATTAAACAAAGAGTTATTGAGTTAGCCATCACTGGTTCTCCCAAGGGATAGCTTTTTTGAGTAATTTGTCTGTGATGAAGTAGAGCGAGATAGAGAGCACCGCCAAGATAAACAAGGCAGCAAACATCTCATCAATGATCATGCGTGCGTTGGCTTGCAGCATTAAGTAGCCTAGCCCTTCACTCGACCCCACCCACTCGCCGACAACCGCGCCAATTGGAGCGATAACCACAGCCACACGAATACCTGACGCCAATGTTGGCAGTGCAGCAGGTAATTGGATGTGACGAAGCAGTTGCCATTTCGATGCGCCCATCGTCTTAGCGAGATCAAGATAACCCGTCGGAGTATTTCGTAGGCCGTCGTAGCAACAAGTCGTCACAGGGAAGAAGATAATGATTGCCGCCATCACCACTTTTGAGGCGATACCATAGCCAAGCCACAGCATCAGTACTGGCGCAATCGCAAATACAGGAATCGCTTGGCTAGCAATCAAGATAGGCAAAAGCCAACGTTTCAACGGATCAAACATCAACATCTGCAAGGCGAAAAACAACCCCATAGACAAACCTAGTAATAGCCCAAGTAAGATCTCTTGCGCGGTCACCCAAGTGTGTTTGAGTAACACATCGTAGCGTTCAATCAGCTTGAGGAAGACTTCTGCGGGAGCTGGCAGAATGAAGCTTGGCATCTCGAAGATAACCACCACCATTTGCCATAAACCAAGAATCACAGCACTGCTGATAACCAAGCGCATAACAGGATTCATCTGGCGAGGATGTGCTGTGCTAGCATGCGCGTTTGTTGAACGAGCCACAGCTTCACTTCGCGTTAGATCATTCATAATCACGCTCCAACTGGTCTAAGATGGCTTGTTGCAACTCGGCGCACTCACCATCGAGTACTCGTGGCGTTGACGTGTGAGGCACAGATAAAGAGTGAGCACTCGCGGGCGTGCCTTGCAACACATACAAGTTATCCGCCAAACGCACCGCTTCTTGTGGATCATGGGTAATCAACACAACGGTTTTATCTCTCAACAGTTCACACGCTAAAGTCTGTAACTTGTGTCTTGTTACCGCATCCAGCGCAGAGAAAGGTTCGTCCATCAGCACGACTGGCTTGTCTTGCATTAAGGTACGAGCCAAAGCAACACGCTGACGCATACCACCAGACAATTGATCCGGCATAGCATTCGCGTAATCAACTAAACCAACCGAAGCTAGCAGCTCCAATGCTTGGTTAGTTTGAGCTTCTTTAATGGATGCTTGGCTTTGATGCTTATCTGCTGAATTTTGAAAGCGATGGCTCAGACACACGTTGTCGATAACCGACAACCACGGCAGCAATAAATCTTGTTGCGCCATATATGCGATGCGATCGGTGAGAGGCAGTTCATCAGACGTTGCCAATGTGCCCTGCCACTCCACTTTGTCGTCTAGCAAGCCTGCTAGGTATCGCAATACCGTGGTTTTTCCACAACCGCTTCGCCCAAGCAGCACTGTCCACTTCCCTGCGTTTAGGCTAAGTGACAGCCCAGATAAGGTCGCATGCTCGCTATCTCGGTAACGCAGCGTCGCATTGCTAAGTTGAACACCAACCGTATTAACGGACATTACCGTGCCCAGCAAAAAAGTGATTTACCGGACCATGACCTTGACCGACTTTCAATTCGTCAGCATGTGCAATAGCACGTGAAATGTATTGTTTACCTAGGTCGACAGCCTCTGGAAGCGTATTACCTTGAGCTAAGAAAGAAGCAATTGCAGAAGATAGCGTACAACCCGTGCCATGAGTGTTTTGGGTAGGGAAACGCTTCGCGCTAATCAAGGCAGATGTGGTTGGCAGAATCAGTAAATCGTTACTGTTTTCATCTTTCTCCAAGTGACCGCCTTTTAGCAGGACTGCTTTAGCACCTAAAGCGCGCAGGTCTTCAATCATGTCCTGCATTTCAGCTTCGCTTTCAGGCACGGCTTTGCCTGTAAGTGCTGCGCCTTCCGGCAAGTTAGGGGTAATGATATCGGCAAGCGGAATCAACTCTTGTTTTAGCGTGGTGATAGCTGAGTTTTCTAGAAGAAGGTCGCCACTTGTCGCCACCATTACAGGATCAATCACTAAGTGTTTTGGCTGGTATTGTTTTATTTTGTCTGCAACGACTTCGATGATTTGCGAATCCGCCAACATACCAACTTTTACCGCCACGATATTCAGATCGGTAAACACGGCATCTAGCTGGCTAGCGACATGCTCAAGTGGGATTGGAAAAATGGCTGACACGCCTTGGGTATTCTGAGAGGTAATGGCAGTAATCACAGAACAAGCGAAGCTACCCGTTGCAGACATGGCTTTAATATCCGCTTGAATACCAGCGCCGCCGCCACTGTCAGAGCCTGCTATGGTTAAAACAATCGGAGTATTGACCACCGAAGATTGGTTGTGTGGTGTTTGAGTATTCTTGAGTGGCGCTTGAGTGTTGGAATGCTGCGTCATGGTCGCTCCTACTATCTAAAAGACGTAAGAGAACCGAACTTTGGCCGTAAAGAGAGTGTGGAAATAAAACCAATGAGAGATCATTGTTGGACCACATAGACAAAGTCATCATAGTTCCCTACGCCAGTGTTAACTGAATCAGGTTCAACGGGTCTCGAATAACGATCTCAGCAAATACCAATTAAGGTAGATGCCCCCCGACTATTGATAACGATAGTAACAGCACTCTTGCGACTGAGATACTCATTTTATTCATTTATAAGATACAAGCATGAATAAAATTCAATTTAGCTTTGTTAACAAGCACTTAGTTTCGCTGAACATTTGGTTGTGATTGAATGAATAAACACATGACTATCAACAACATAACAATCCAACCGACTAAAGGTATGCGCTCCCCCACAATCCAGACAGCTAATACGGCGGCAACCACTGGCTCAAGCAAAGTAATCAAATTCGCACTACTTGCCGTGACATGTCTTAACCCAAAACTGAAGGCGATATAACCCAAACATTGAGGAAGTAACACCAAGTAACTCACCACGAATATATTAGTACTTGAAGCGAATAGATTGTCACCAGTGAACCACAGCGTTGGTAATAACAACATTGCACCTAGACCAAATATGCTGCCCATCGCCGCTTGCGACTTGATGCCCTGGTCTATCAGAGATTTTGTCGCCCACGAATAAATGGCATAACAGAGACCAGCAACCAAACCTAAACCAATACCTAAAAGCTTTAGGTCATCATTAGGTTCGCTCCCCACTGACGACTCAGAAAATACCAATAATCCAATGCCAACCACACCAATGGCAAAGCTCGTTAGCCAACGTTTATTAATATTATTATCTTTGCTAATAAGACACTCTAAAAGTGCAGAAAAGAACGGAGCAGTAGCTATCGACACCACCGTTCCCATCGCGACACCCGATAATTTCATCGAAGAATAGAAAGCCAAAGGATAGATCGCCAAAGCCAGCGCACTCGCTGCCAACAGCTTTTTGTTGATCAAAAGCTTATCAAGTGAAGATAAGATCTTTCGATACGCCAAGCCCGCTTGCATTAAGCCACCAACGCCCATTGAAAAGGCGCCAATCGCTAGCGGGCTGAGATCCGGCGCAAAGCTTGCGGCTGTACCTGTAGTGCCCCATAAAACAGAAGCAAACACGATGGCTAAAGTGCCCGTTTGGAATTCGTTAACGCGACTGATGGCAAGATTCATTGCTATTACCTAGTTTATTTTCATTTCTGATATAGATAATAGTGAACATATACTAAATTGAGTTTGCTAAAAGGACGCTATTCTTGTTTCGGAAGACTCTCTTTCATCGAGCCCAAAAACGCCCTTGGAGACATCCCAAAGTGCTGAGAGAAGCGTCGACTGAATGCAGACAAGTCACTATAACCCACATTTTCTGCGACCAATTGAACGGGTAAATCGGTATGACTTAGCAAGGCTTGTGCTTTCTCCATACGATAGCGAGTGATGTATTTAAGCGCACTGATTCCAATGCACTCTTTAAAGCGTTTCTTAAACTGAGTGGGGCTCAAACATGCCGTTTCTGCAAGCTGAGAAATAGAGAGAGGTTGGGCGTAATTATCCGCAATGAGCCTTTGTACCTCTCGAATACGAGGGTCGATACTTTTACTCACTTCTTGTTGCTCTAGCAGCAGTGAAAACACATCCAAGATGGATGACTCAATGCCACTGTCGACTTGATATTCCAACTGCTTTTCAACAAACAACAAGAAGCTCATTAAAGGTGGCGTGACAGTAAACACCGAAAGCTCATGCTCTAACAAGTGCTGCGGTAACTCCACCATATCCGCGACAATAAACCGTGCTGCTTCATCCGCCTTAAACGCATGCGCTGTGGTTACCGGAATAACCACACATTCACCGACAGAAACCTTACCAACATACCCCACCATTTCAATACTAATACTCCCCTGAATAGGCAGCACCAGTTGATGGTAACCATCATGAGCATGAGTATTGAATTGCTTGGTGTAAGATCGAATGCTTAAGCTAGATTTCATGAGCAACGCCGACGTTGGTTTAGTGCGAAAAGGTAACTGTATACAAGTCAAAGTATTTGAGACACATTAACGTATCATCTTCAGTTAGTCACACTTCTCGTAAATAGTGACCGTTCCCCTATAGCGATACTATTCGATAACTCGAATCTCAATAGCAAAGATACCGTGAACCGGGATCATCTCTTTGTATTCGTGAAAGCTGTAGAGAAGCTCAACGCCCTCATCAATTGAATCACTCAAATTAGATAGCACTCCTAGTCCCTCTGTCATCAATAACGCTCTTGGGTCAGGATAGTTTCTTACGTCCAATACTTCGACAGTCAGCGCATTTGGCTTAATCACATCTAAACCAACAAACGGTGGACCTGATATCACTTGAAAAGCAATGTGGTCTCCTTTAGTCAGCTGGTCATATTGAATTGCCTCATAACTGTTATTTGTTCTTATCTCAACACGCTTCGCGCCACTCTTTATTGCGTCTAGCGG
This sequence comes from Vibrionales bacterium SWAT-3, assembly GCA_000169995.1. Classification (GTDB taxonomy): domain Bacteria; phylum Pseudomonadota; class Gammaproteobacteria; order Enterobacterales; family Vibrionaceae; genus Vibrio. The sequence goes on from AAZW01000002.1 coordinate 162,679, forward strand.
TCGTTGGTAGATTTCCAGCTTGTAAGAATTCATAAGCCCTCTTTTTTAAATGTTGTTTCGTGCTGCTTACCATAACTCAAGTAAGCGCAGCCGTTACTTTCTATTGAGCTTAGTTCACATGAGTACAGAGTCACAAAATCAAAAAAGCCGTTTAAGTATTGCTACTCAAACGGCTTTTTAACTCAAGTCTGATTGGCATGGCTAAGAGCTGTTAACCTAACTGGTGATCGCTCATTAACTAAATAGCCTTCTAAACTCAATTACTTTTGAAGTTGCTCTTTAGCGGCTTCAACCTTAGAGAAATCTAAGCCAAGCTCTTCAACGGCTTCTTTGATTAGCGCAGGGTTTTGCATTACCTGACCCATAAGCATTTGAAGCTTGTCTTGTGGTAAACCAAGTTGGCTGATCGTCGCCATTGCTGCAAGAGGGTTTTCAGTCAACGTTTGGAATAGCTCGCGGATCTGTGCGTCGCTAATATTGTTCTCTTTCAACATTGCTAGAATCGGGTTCATCTTTTTACCTTTGAAACACTAAATAAAATAGGAGCACAGCATACCATCTAGCTGTGCTCGATTGTACTAGCAACTTATACTTTACCTACTGTGAAGTAACGTGAAACCTAGCGAGACTCTAACGGGTAAGAACGGTAGCTCCACATCCCATAAGTTCTAAGGGCATCACGGTAGATACCTAGTAGCTCTCCATCACTTGCTTTCTTAAGATCTGCGAGTGGCTTGTCTGGGTAAGAGACCGTATCGAAAGTAATGCCCTGAGGGCCGGTTTGCCAGCTTGCCACTTCAAACAGAGTTTGACCACGGCGAACGTGGCTTGCCGAGCTAATAATCGTCGCGTGTTTAATGTTGTGGCGAGCTAACGCATAACTACTGAACAAGGCATTGCCAACCGTGCTAGTCGCATAGTTTTCTTCAATGATGCGATCTTTGCTTACTCCTTTCTCGATAAGCCAGTCCGCCATCAACTTACCTTCAGTCTTGTGGTTCTTCGGCACGCCACCCGTTAACACGATCATCGCATCCGGATTCGCTTTAGCCATCGCCAATGTCGTCTCGAGACGCTCAATCAAGATCTGATGCATTGAGCCGTCTGGATTCAGCGCGTAACCTAGAGTAACGATAGCGCCATGATCATCAAGAAGACCTTTGCCCGCAGATTCTTTAAGCGGTGTTTCTAGCACGCGATCGACCGTAGCAAAAATGCGTTTGATGTCTTCTGCTTTACCTTTGTTCAGGCTTTCTAGCTTCTCCATGTGCTTATTGGATTCACTTTCATTGCCTTCAAATCGCTGCCAAACCGCAAGGTAAGCGTGAAGATCAACATCGTCTGGTGCCACTGTCAGCGCCTGCTCAAACAACTCAATCGCTCGCTCAGCATTCTTGTTATAGATCTGAGCGTTCGCTGCCGAGATCAGCAAGTCGGTACGGTAAGGTTCTAGCTGGTATGCCTCTAGCAGTCGGTTAATCACAATTTCCATGTTACTTGGCATTTTTGCCGTGAAACCGGCGTGAGAAATTCTCGCTGGAGACTTAAACGCCTGCAGAGCATCAAGAAGTAATTGGTCGACCACTTGTCGCTTCGTTACTAGCTGCGCGTAATCCGCAGAAGCTTGAACTGCGCCATCGTTAGCAGCAAACGAAAGTGGGGTTACGCCAAAGGCCAGCATGCCACCAAGAGTGAGGGCGAGAATGTTCTTTTTCATGAGGGTATCCTGTGTAGATAAGTGTTCACATCAGATTTGTCCCCCAATGTAAGTTCCCAAAATTAAAAAACTGTGAACCACACCAGAATCTCTAAGGTTAATATTCATTTGTTGCATAAGGTGTGGCAGCAGATCACGATTTCGAACCTCTCAGTAAGTCTAATGATTAAGAAAATTCTGATTTTGAAAAGAAATTACTCATTATTTTGAAATATATAACTGCAAGCTCTACGCCCTCTAACCCCTCTAAAATTCATCAGCGAGAAATCCAGAATCCACATTAGAAATAGGTCTAAGCCTCAATTTAATGCTTAATTATTCAACAGCTTATAGCCCATCTTAAACGATAAATCGATTTTGAATTTCTCTCTGAGAACGAAGTTCTAAACACATGGGCTTCAAATACAAAATTGAAGATTCACAGAGAAATTAAAATCAATTATTGAACGATCGTTCAAGTGGTGTTTTAATGAATTACCAATACAAGGAGTTACCCATGCTTAAATTCTATTTTCACCAAACCCCAAACCCAATGAAGATCGCTCTGTTTCTAGAAGAGACAGGCCTAGATTTTGAACTCGTTCCAGTTGATACCTTAAAAGGCGAGCAACACACTCCGGAATATCGCTTAATCAACCCGAACGGAAAAACACCGGCCATTGAAGACGAAGGACAACGCGTGTTCGATTCGAACGCTATCCTTCTATACCTATCAGAAAAGACGGGCAAGCTAAGTGGGCAACCTGAAGACCGAGCCGAACTGCTCTCTTGGATGATGTTTATTGCGAGTGGTCTTGGTCCTTATTCTGGTCAATCGGTACACTTCCGCCATGCTGCACCAGCAGGTCTAGACTACGCAGTGAACCGTTACCTGCGTGAAGCACAGCGTCATTACGAAGTGCTAGAAAAGCATATGGAAGGTCGTGAATTTATCGTCGGAAATGAGTACACCATTGTCGATGTCGCTGCATGGGGCTGGATTGATAAAGCACCTGTCGTGCTTGGTGAAGAAGGCCTAGAACCTTACCCGAACTTGAAACGTTGGTTTAACGCAATCAACACTCGCCCAGCCGCACTGCGTGCCCGCGAGATTGGTAAAGACATTGAGTTTAAAACCGAACGTGATGAAGAAGCGAAGCGAGCGCTGTTTCCTTCAAACTATGCAAAATGACGAGTCATTGAGTAGTCTCCGACTTCAAAAGTCCCACTCAAACAAAAAAGAGCGCCTAACGTGCCGCTCTTTTTTGTTCAATTCATATACGCTGAATCGGCTTACTATTGAGGTCTCGCCACAAAGTTAATCTCTCCAGAACCCGTTAAATACCAGTCTCTCATCTTACCGCGTATCTCATTCTCAGGAACAAAGTCAATCAGCAATCGTGACGTAGACGTGGAGTAATACAAACTCTTAAATGTGCCATCAGTTAACCGCATTAAACCTGTCGAGCGACATATTACACGTCATAAGCCGCAGCTTGCAGTGAAATAAATGAAATCAAAGACGTCAATAATACTCAAGCATTCATTGTTACTTTCCTTTATATGTTAATGCTTGTGTGACAAATTTACTCACTAACAAGTAAAAGTCTTTACATACCAAGAAGAACTTTTATGTCACCAGACATATTAAGCATCCAATATTCACCTTCACTCTTAAGTGTAATAATTTCATATTGAGTAGTGATTCGGTCACCAAACTGCTCTTTTTTCTCGACCGTAATATACTTTTGACCTTGGTAATCAAAGTCATTAATTACACTGAAGGAAGATAATTTAGCAATATTGGAGCCTTGAGCAATCTTGCGAATATTTAGGAAAGTATTCATAAAGACTTTATCATCCATAACCGCGATGTCTTCTCTAGCAGCTCCGGTACCAAAGGCAATATTCACGATATCAAGAACGTTCTGATTTCCATTTTGAAGGCCTTCCATAATAATTGATTTGAGTTCTCTAATGGCATCCGTATGATAGAAACTTGCAGACTGGTTAAAACCGACCTTAGTGATGAAATCAAAATACTGCTCAACAAACTCGACAGGATCTTGAGACAAAGATAAGTCTCCTTCAACCACGACATCGACATTTTCAATCAATGCGAACGCTGAGCTATAAGGGGTAAAGTCGATACGTTTGTCTGCCAACCAATTATCATAAATCCATGATGATTCGTCCAAACAATGCTGCGAAACTTCTGCCAACGGTATTCTGTCACCGATAGTGGTGTTGTGCGTTTTTTTACCTTGAGCGTTTGTCGCATACGTATAGACCAAAACACCGGATTGAGGATAACGCGCCTCTCTATCTATCTCACTAAAGGTAGTACTAATACACACTCTATCTATGCTATTAAGCGCTATTGGTAACAAGGCACTGGCTTCAGCCCTCTGTGCCAAATACCCCTCACTAAAGTCGAAAAAGTCAAAACTAGGTGCTTGATACAGATTAGGTTCTTCAGTCAGGGTTGGGAGCCCGTGCTTTGTATTCGGGCTAACAATATAGGTTTCACTCGCAGCGCTCGCTGAAATTAATAACATTACTAGTGGGGTGATATTCTTCATTATTTACTTCCTTCATATTTTGGCGAGAATATCTTTTATCCTGATAAAAAGTTCAACCCAGTAAAGCATGAATTAAAAAATAAAAAATCCATCTGTGATTACAATCAACTATACAAGAAGAATAAAATACAATTAAAACAATAAACATACAAAACACTATGAGTTATAACTAGCTGTTGATGATCTTGTTTAAAGTTAAAAATATAAATATAGACCTTTATTTATCTCTTTCACATTCTAAATAACTGAAATTAAAATAAAGGATATCAAATTAAACATTGATAAAGTTGAAACCATGCTTATATTAACCTCCAATTAAATTAAGGTATCACCACCATTAAATTTAACATCTAAGATTTCTAATTTATTAATGACTAATTTTATCTCTCACACCATAAGTGAAAGGTAAAGTCCACAAACTGCGTAACTGAAAGTTATTTTAAAGAGCTAATCCCAATGAAAATTAAACTCGCATTATTAGCACTATTATCGTTCAACACAGCTTCAGCCAGCGAATTATTCTTATTTGATCAAGTCACCGCTTTCAAACTCGGCGGTGAGCAACATAGCCTGAGTGGCATAGAGAAATACACAGGACAGAGAATTCGCATCGAGTGGCAACAAAGCCCTTACGAGAAACCACAACGTTTAGATAGATGCATTGGCACTTTCCAACAAGCGATGAACCAACCGGAGCGCTATTACTTGCATGTTGAGCTATCAGAATCGACATTCATAAGTTGCGAGATAGGAATTAAAGAAACCCTTCTGGTCAATTAAAAAACGCATGCCGGTTTGTTTATTTCCCAGTAAGGTAGTCGAAATTTCTTGAGAGCAATCAAAAAATTGAACTAAAACAATCATTATCAGGATATTAGTAATAATGGGTAATTTAGAAAAATTCGCACCGATATTATTTCTTATAATGTGGAGCAGCGGCGCAATTTTTGTGAAAATGGGCTTAGAGGATGCATCCGTTTGGTCATTTCTCACAGTAAGAAGCTTGGGTGCTCTCATGCTAGTTGGCTTGATTGCGATTTTATTGCGGAGGTCACCATTTACATCATTAACCAGACTGACAAGACCAACGCTAAGAAAGCTTCTACTGTCAGGTTTTCTGTTACAAGTATGCTATCAGGGGTGCTACTTTCTTGCCATAGAGTATGAAATATCTCCAGGAATCGTCGCAATTGTACTGGGATTACAGCCGCTATTAACACCTTTTATTAGCAGAGAAAATGCCTCATTAAAGAGCTACTTTACTCTAATTTTGGGGTTTTCGGGGTTAACTCTAGCTGTCTATGGTGCAAAGGACGTTAGCACTATTACTTTTTTAGGGATGTTATTTTCTCTGATCGCTGTTTTAGCAATAACGGTGGGAAGTGTATACCAGAATAATATTAGTGTAGACCCTATAGAGTCCTCATTAGTTCAAAATGCATTTGCTGGATTATTTTTTCTAGTAATATCCGTAACTATCGGATGGGACGTTAATTTAACGACAAAGTTTATAATCTCTGCAGGCTGGATGGTTGGTGTTGTATCAACCGGTGCCGTGTTATTACTTTTTTATATGCTATCCAAAAATTCAGCTAATAGTGTTAGTATATTATTTTTTCTTACACCTATTTTCACTATGGCATTTGATCATATAGCTTTTGGCACAGCCATAACAGCGACAACTATGTTCGGCTCATTTGTTGTGATTGTTTCAATCTATCTATTTAAACAACCCAGAGTAAAAAATAAAATTATTAAATCTAATTGATAATATTAAAACTAAAGCTCTTACGAGAAAAATATCGCTAGAGCCATCTGTGTAGTCGATGCCTTCGCATTAACCTTAGTACTTAATCCAAATAATCGCTTCAGTACTAAAACTGAATAAAATATAACTCGAGCTTAAGTGACCAAACTAAACTGGCCACTTAAGCTTCTTTTCAATGTTGCCTGTTACCCTCAACAATGAGAATAGAAAAAACAAACCCCGCTGGGGTTAAACTAGTGGTTAGCAATAAATGAGTGGCTGTTATCAACCAATTCAAAATGTTGTAACTCTTACTCCGTTTATCGTAAGACAGTTACCTACCCGTTTCAGGTTTACTGCCCAATAATAGTAGTAACAGAGCACCTACGACTATAGCTATATCAGCAATATTGAAAATACCAGTACGAAATGAACCAAAGCCTATATTGAGAAAATCCACCACCGCGCCATTATTTATCACTCTATCATAAAGGTTACTCGCTCCTCCGGATAGAATCATTGAGATTGCAAACAACGAGTTCATACTTAATCGAGGACTTGTCATTAAGTAAGTAATGCCTAAACACAAGAAGAGACTCACACCCAAAACAAAAATACCAAATCGGATCTCATCCGATAGACCACTGCCCAAGCCTAAAAACGCACCAATATTTTCAGTATAGCCAATACGAAGAGTGTCGAAAAAATAACTACGCATCATGTTCCTGGGCAAGTACTCAGCAGCAATAAGCTTTGTTATCTGATCAATACTAACGCACAAGAAGGCGACAACTGTTACCACCTGTATTCTCTTTTTTAATTCCATATTACCTCTACGTTATTAAAGTCTAATTGCTCCCTGCACAAGCGCAGTAAACGTTTCTCGTATTCTAAAAAAGTATCAACTTAGATGCGTCTAAAGTAAGGAGTTAAACACCTTTATAAAGTCTTTGTGTAGGGCTATTTCCGCCCCGGCTCATGCCTATGGTATCGAGGCAATTCTACATTTAAATCTTCCCAGTTAGCTTTCGAAGTCACGAAGTTGTGAGAAAGGGGACGCTCCAATATATCGCTATCTAATGCCCCTATACGAAGGCGATACCTTTCTCGAGATTGAGCATTTGAACTGTATAATGGCGAACCGCAAGTCCGACAAAAATACTTCCGCTTACCCTCGCTGCTCTCGTAAAAGGTGAGCGAATCACTATGGTCTGTTAGCTTCAGATCTTGCGCATTAATAAAACCATTTGTAGCGTAAGCACTTCCACTCGCTTTACGACACAATGAGCAATGACAGTGAATAATATCAGTTATATTACCGTCAAGTTCAAACTGGATTGAACCACACAAACAGCTACCTTTGTACATCTACTTTTCCTGAATTAGTTTACAAACTTGCGCCCAATTTCTTATTGAAGTGCATGAGAATTTACGGCTACAGTTGGCTGAAAAAGAAAAAATCATTGGTTTACATTTCAATTTAAGTGGCTTGATAGTTCAAATTCTACACGAAGCCACTTCCATTGATTATTATAAGACTCTCGAACTCAGCTAACATTTGTAGGTATAAAAGCCCGCCGAGCGGGCTTTAAAAACAAAGATTTATTTCAGTAAGATAACCGTTGAATCACTATCTGAAGTTGCGAAGATACCGTCAGGGTAATGCATTTGCCCGTATAAATTAGCAGGCAATTCATCCATCGTAGCTGTCCAATATCCAACCCTTTGACCAGTGCTTAAGTCAAATTGGCGCATTTCATGATCTGGTGCATCACTAGCCTTATAACTTGAGTAATGAACAACAGTACTGTTATCAAGACCAATTCTCCAGTCACCTTCAAAGAAGCGGTGTTTTTCAAGGTAGTTGTCATCATTTGCTTGCTTATTAAGCAGCTTCTCTTTCTGGATTCAGATGAACGTCACCAACAGGCGCACAGTTCCTGATATCACCAGACCACCGCTCAGGCTTTCGCTGTTTTGCAGCGAACAATACCTCTACACGACGCTTCAAGATCTCTTTATCTTTTCCATTGTGACGCTCTGAAGGCGTGACGTAATTTAGCTTACTGTGCTTGTGCTCGGTGTTGTACCAGAGTACGAAGGCTTCAACCCAACTTCGGCTACTATCGAGACTTTCAAAGCCCTTTGTTGGCCAGTTTGGCATGTACTTAACTGTACGGAACAATGACTCGACATAAGGGTTATCATCACTGACTCTTGGGCGACTATATGACGAGGTAATACCTAACTCTTCCATTTTAGCTTTGAACGTCAACGACTTCATTGGCGCACCATTATCCGAGTGAAGAACCAGCGCTTGATTAAAGCACTGCTCTCGCATCAACGTCCTTTGCAGAAGTTGTGACGCCAGCTCACCGCATTCATGCTCATACACTTCATAACCAACAATTTTTCGACTGTAGATGTCCTCAATGACATACAGGTAATAATGTTGACCTCGAACCTTTGAGGGTAAGTAGTGATATCCCAAGTATAGACTTGGTTCGAGTCCGTCGCTGTGTAACTGGTTGGCTTCGCTTGCTTCTGTCTGCTCCGCTGACGACCTCGCTTGTGAAGTGCCCTGCGTACTCAACACTCGGTAGTAGCTCGACTCAGAGGCGATGTACTCACTCTATCAAGCAATGTCGGGACGATTTGAGTTGGAGGCAAGCTTGCGAACTCTGAGCGGTACACACCTCGATTATCGCATCACGCTCTTCTGCGACAGCTTATTAGCAGGCTCAGGCCTGAGGCATATTGGCCTTTTGTCAGCTTGTACTTCTCCTTGCTGATACCAGCGACGATATGTTCTCAAGTCGATTTGAACTTCATGGCAAGCTGGCTCTAAACGACATCCACATTGCTTCGCTTCAAGGATAAGAGTCACTATGGTCTGCCTTTCATCGGTTGAGGTTAGTCGTCCTCTGGCTCTTCCCCGTAAAAGGCTCTCAGCTTTTTTCTTAGTACCAAGAGGGCGGCCGTTTCAGCGAGTGCTTTTTCTTTGAGTCGTAAATCTTTCTTCAACTCTTTGATTTCAAGTTTGTCAGCTTTAGCCTGCTTCTTTGCTTCAGCTTCGTGCTCTTTACTCGACTTAAACCCTTGCATACATTCGCTGCGCCAGCTTTGGATTTGCTCTGGAAAAAGACCTTTTTCACGACAATATTGGCTGAGTTCACTTTCTGTCATTGAGTAGGTTTCAGCGACAATGGCTAGTTTAGTTTGAGCAGACCACTGCTCTGATGAAGTGTTACTATTTGGCACGGCGGCTCCTGAACGTCTGAGTTGCTGGCGCCAATGATACAGGGTCGCAGTACTGATTCCTTCCTCTTCCGACACTTCTTTAACTGACATCGAATAGGGAGGTAATAGCTTCTTCAATATAGCTTCTTTTCTTTCTATTGAGATACGAGACACAATTACTCTTTATCGCCCAGACTGGTTAAATTTTAACAGTGACAACTACCCTGCCAGATAGGGGAAGTGACCCAAATAGCTTATCTCTCCACTTTTATATAAGTAATGGTAGTCTTTACTCACGTAGCCATTGGAGCCAGATGTATCAAGTCTTACGACAAAGCTGCCTCCGTTAATCCACGTGATGCTCATATCAGATCTTGGAACCCCACTACCTTCATAATTCCCCGCTACAGCATCGATAGCTTGGAGGATAGTTTCCGCTTTGACCGATTCAGTTTCTGACTCACTACCATTGGCCTGAATGGTGATAATTTTGCCTTTATTTCCATCGTAATATGAGATTTCGCCTGCAAGGTGTTCTTGGTTTTTCTTTGTATCTCCAGGAAGGTAATCAAACTCATCAGACTTAAGTGCACCGCGTTCAGTCAGAGAAATCACGCTACTCAAGGTATACCGCAGTTCAGATTTATTAGGAGAAACTGGCTTTAGAGACTTATCTAAGTAAGAAATAGATCTATCTGCATCCATCAATCCGACATACTGCCCATCCAGAAACCACTTTAAAGTTTGATATTTACTTACATCAAATAACATGTCGGATTCACTGACGATATCACCCGTTTTTATATCTAAAGTAATGAGTTTTGAACTATAGCAGTTAGAAACGAGCAGTACTTCTCCCCACTTTTGCATATAGCAAGGGTGAAAACCCTGTGCCTGATTCCCTTGATCGTAGTTCAATTGTGTGAAATCTTTCTGTTCCCATTCAACCGATAGCTCATCAATATTAAACTGCTTGCCATTAACTTGAGCGATGCTGCTTTCAACCACGCTACCATTACTGTCAATCTCTATGACGATACTTGTAAGATCTTCTGGTTGTACATTTTTCAGATAGTCTGAAATTTGATTGGCTCTCGATTGAATACCAGCAATATCTTCCATGTTATCCACGAGCTTTGCTTGAAGTAAAATCTGTAGCGAGCGAGCGACTGCATGAGCCAATGCAGCATTATTAGCAATGTAATCACTAGAGATATCTTCGTAGTCAAGGTGGAGTAAATCAGCCATCTCTTGGAGAGTTAACCCTTGCATTTTCGCTAATGTACTGAACGGGGTGATTGTGCGCTGACCGCGGTCAGATATCATTTCTTTTGAGTAGCTCACAGTCGTTCGAATATCTGAATCTGTTGTTTGACCAGCAATTACCCTGATAATAATGTCATACTCACTATCAGATTTTTTAATCAAGATTTCTCCAGCATTACCTGTCCACCCGATGTATTCATCCTTATCAGCTTTCAAGTTACTATTGCGGTCTGCGTACACCAAAGCGGAGCCTAAATATCCATCTATGGCTCGATATGTAAATTCACTATCATTGAGCTGCTCATCAGCGCTTACAGCACCGCACCATGTGGTATCATTTTCATTGCTCTCGACCGTATTACCTCCACTTAAGGTATTACCATCACCTTCACTACTATCAGCCGTATTCGCTTCGCTCGCTGTATGATCTTCGTTGGGAGTACTTCCACCTCCACCGCCGCAACCAAACAATAAGCTACTAATTACAAGCGACAACAACGTTTTACTCATTAAAGAAACTTCCTATTTGTTCAATACATGTTCTTGATTATTTGAGAAAAACAGTCTCCGAATAGTATTGACTAAAAGATTCTGTCTATGACTATTGTGAAACATATTTTATACAAATTTATGTCTCGCGGAGGCTACAGCCTTAGTCCACTGAAATTCAAGTACATGTACCCAGCAACGGTATGCGCAACCAGTTTTACATAAATAAGGTTGACTTTATCAAACAAAACATTCACCAAAACAATTAGATAGAAGCTAACTAGCTTTAATTACCTGCTGACCAACAGAAGTTATGTATTAGTAGAAATGTGTCGATTACCTAGGTGGCATTGTCAGTTTTATATCCACGGTTTAGGCAGGCGTGGTCATGCTCTCTTAATTCTAAAATGCCCTATAGTCGGAGTGAAAACAATTCAGCATGTGACAGCATTTTCTTTCCAACGCTTCTCGAACCACTATTCCGCATAGTCCTCCATGCTTTCAGAGGCAGATTCTCGGGGTTATCTTTCGTAAATAATAATTGAGCAAATTTTTAATCCCGTCGATAGTGGAAGTGAATCGGAAAAATGATCCTTTCACTTGATAGAGTCGCTTTTACTATTTCAATCGATTTACATAATGGTAATAAAAGGCGGTTGTAGAAACGAATTAATCAGGTCACAACTTTTGAGTTAAAAAGAAGAGTGTAATCAACACACAACCCAATGATAAACAGGTTGCATATATGGGAAATGTAAATATATTAAGCAAGCTCATTAAAACAACAAGTTAGGCTAATATATATTATGAAAAAACAGATCCTTTGCGCGTCTCTGTTGCTTGCGACTTCTGCCAATGCAGCTATTGAGCTAACTGCCAAAGTTCAAATGGACAATGGTTTCCCAATAGAAATACCTTATCCTGAACTAGAGTTTGCGGCAAATCAGCGTGGTAATGTTAACTTTGGTACTAAGTTTAAATCAGTCCAAGAACTTTGCTTCAAGTTCAACAGCGTTGCTGATTACAATCCATTCTACTTTCGCCCTTTCCTAGAAGGTGAGCTTTTCAGTTCATCGTTTGCAATCACATACCGACCTGGTCAATATCAATGTTGGATGGGCTCTGGGGACACTTTCTTGAGTGGTGATATCGATTTTATTCTTTGGAGTACTCGGGAGACAACCATATATGATTTTGAGTTAATGATCATAGGAGAGCCAGACGTTGAAGGTGATATTCTAACCATTAACGCTGAAGAGCATACGGTGAATACCATGACCCTGTAAATAATTCTGTGTAACTGTCGGGGTTACATATATTCAGTTAATCGGTCTTCGAACATAATCATAAAGCGGTTCAGGGCTTGTCGCCAGTTTCTAATTGGCATCGTCCATCTTTTGGAGGCATCCTGGATCGCTAAGAAGATCACCTTCCTTGCCGACTCATCAGTCGGGAACAGCTTACGCTTTTTAATCGCCTTTCTAATAACACTATTAAGTGATTCTATGGCATTAGTCGTATAAATTGCTCGCCTAATATCTTCTGGGTAGTTGAAGAGCGTATTCAGGTTAGCCCAGTGAGCTGTCCAAGAGCGGCTGATCTGAGGGTATTTGTCATCCCATTTATCTGAAAACTGCTCTAGCGCTAGCAAGGCTTCATCTTCTGTCTTCGATTGATAGATCTTCTTAAGATCGGCAGTCACAGATTTATAATCTTTCCAAGGTACATACCTAACTGAGTTTCTCACCATATGGACGATACAGAGCTGGATTTGAGTATTCGGGAATGCGGCATTAATGGCATCAGGAAAGCCCTTCAGACCATCGACACATGCAATGAGAATGTCTTTTACTCCGCGGTTTTGTAGCTCTGTTAGCACAGCAAGCCAGAACTTGGCACCTTCCGTCTCTGACAGCCACATGCCAAGCAGTTCTTTTTGACCCTCCATGTTCACGCCTAGCGCAAGATAAACAGCTTTGTTGATGACTTGTTTATCTTGCCTGATTTTAACGACAATGCAGTCGAGATAAACGATTGGATAGACCTCATCTAGTGGGCGAGATTGCCATTCAACAACCTGCTCTAGAACAGAGTCTGTCACCTTAGATATGAGGGTTGGTGAGACATCCGCATCGTACATTTCCTTGAATGTGGCTACGATTTCTCGGGTAGTCATGCCTTTAGCATAGAGGCTTAAGATTTTGTCATCCATCGACTGGAAGCGAGTTTGGTGCTTGCGAACCAGCTTTGGTTCAAAGCTTGACTCACGGTCACGAGGAACGTCTATCGGCACTTCACCATCATCAGTGATAATTGACTTGCTGGTATACCCATTACGTGAGTTGGAGCTGGGTTTTGGGGAGTGTTTTTCGTAGCCAAGGTGCTCATCAAGCTCAACATTCAATGCTGTCTCAACAGTCACCTTGGTTAACATTTTGCGGAAGTCATCAAGATCAGATTCTGTCTTAATTGATTTAGCTGCTTCACGAGCAAAAGCTTCAAGTGCTTTCTTATCCATACTATCCATCCTTAGCCTTTAAGGCTTAAGTCTAGACAGTTACACAGAATTTAGGACAGTCTCAATACCATAAACGGAAACTATCTAACACATGCTGTTGAACCCCATACCACCTATGCTATATCAGTAATAAAGAATAACGCCATCTATAATACTGCGTATGACAAATTTGGCAGTGTTGGTCTAACGTTTGTAGACCCTGAAGGCGTTAAACGTCTTGTCGCTGTAGAAGATAAAGAAGTATTGATTTCGACTCAAGGCGAGATAAATTTGTTCTTAGCTGACACAGATCAAGATAACAGCGGCGAGGTTTTATTGAACATTAAGAGAGCTTCCCTCGATTGATACACACAAAAAGATACACTCTGATAGTCTCAAGCTGATTCCTATATTTGAGCGTTCAAGTATAAGCCCGATATTGCAAACTCTATAAAAAAGCCAGCGTTGAATCCATCAACACTGGCCTTTGTTTAGCTAAAACGAAACGGGGATTAGTCCACAAAAATTGGCAGTTGTTCTTCAGTCAGAACACTGTCTTTCGCAAAGTCAGTGTGGTCTATTACCTTATTAACATTCCAGCTCGTTAAACTTTGAGAAAAAACTTTATTCTCCTGGAACATGCCGTTCATACGCGCCACATTAGATGTGTCCCAATGACCTATATCTTGGTTAAAGGCAACTGCGTCATCAAACATTGAACCCATATCCTTCACATTCGACGTATCCCAAGCACCTATATCTTGGTTAAAGGCTTCAGCTCTCTTAAACATCCTGCTCATATCCTTAACATTAGATGTATCCCAATTTCCTATATCTTGGTTAAAGGCCTTCGCACTAACAAACATACCATCCATAGTCGTCACATTCGATGTATCCCAATCACCTATATCTTGGTTAAAGGCTTCCGCAACAGCAAACATGGCATACATCGTCATCACATTCGATGTATCCCAGTGGCCTATATCTTGGTTAAAGGCACTGGCTTCCCGAAACATCGCGTACATATTCGTCACATTCGACGTATCCCAGTGGCCTATATCTTGGTTAAAGGCATCCGCTTCAAAAAACATCTCGTTCATATACCACACTCCCGATGTATCCCAGTGGCCTATATCTTGGTTAAAGGCACTGGCTTCCAGAAACATACGACTCATATCCGTCACATTCGATGTATCCCAATAACCTATATCTTGGTTAAATACTATTGCCCCAGAAAACATCCCCCACATACTCGTCACATTGGACGTATCCCAATCACTGATATCGGCATTAAACGATTCGCGCTTCGAAAATACATGTCTCATATCTGTTACCTGGGTGGTACAAAAACGAATTGAGCCTTGTTCTAAGTTATCTAATAACGTTTTATTTTTAATTAGAGTGTCATCCACTACGAGATAAATTTTCCCGTTTTCAATCATTACTGAGTTGATGGCTTGGTCAGGGCACTTTACCGAGATATCAATAGCAAAAGCGGTTTGGCTAGCGAGCGCGGCTGCGCCCACGAGAAGTGAGGTTATGGTTCTTTTCATTGTATTTTCCTAGGGTTGAATAGACGTTATTGCGTAAAAGTTGGAAGGCTATCTTCAGACAGGCCACTGCCTTTTGCGAAGTCGATATGGCGTGAGACGCGCTTGACGTCCCAGTGGGTTAAGTCTTGGTCAAAGCGCTTAGCGCCGGAGAACATTCGGTCCATATTAGTCACATGAGAGGTGTCCCAACGGCTGATGTCCTGATTGAAGTATTGGTCTTTAGCAAACAGGTCACTCATGTCTGTCACGTGAGTGGTGCAGAGTAGGATGTTGCCATCCAGAAAGTTTTGCCAGTAGTCTGAGTTGCGAATGAGTGCGTCATTGACGACCAGAAACAGCTCATCTTCTTGAACCATGACGGTCCCTGGTTTATTTGATTCGCAGGTCACCGTTTCTGGTTCACTGGCAAAAGTGTGGCTACAACTTAGTAGCGCACAGGCGGAAATAATCGAACGTAGCTTCATAGTTAACACCATGATTTAATTAAAATAAGTTCGAAATGATACAGAAAGCTCGCTGGTTATTTTCAATTTTTCAGATGGAGAATAATCCTAAATATATAAATTGAGCCCCTCCCCCAAAAAACCACTCAGATTAATGACAATCAAGTTATCAATGGCCACACACTCCAAAAATCAATGACTTTGAAATACCCATTCACTTTTAATATGAAACAGGTTACCCTTCCGCGTGCATTTTGCGCCCATCTCATAAATATAAAATTGGTAAAAATATAATTATGGCTTTAACCCACCCTTTAACACTCACTGCGTTGAGTGCTGCTTTGTTATTCAATAGCTTCTCTACCTATGCTGATACTGTTTCTTGCCCGGATGCCGAAATAGGTTCGGTATTTATTGAAAAGCAACGTTTATATATGGTTGCAGATGATCGTATTGTCGGTCAGCAAGATAAAATTAACGCTCTCCAACAAGGCTATTTATACTTTTGTACTTCTCAAGTAACCGACATGAGTAACCTATTCCAAGGGAATAGTAAGTTTAGTGCAGACATTAGTGACTGGGACACATCCAACGTCACCAATATGGCTAACATGTTCCGAAACGCCAGTGCATTTAATCAAAACATCACTGGCTGGGACACATCCAACGTCACCAATATGGCTAACATGTTCCAAAACGCCAGTGTCTTTAATCAAAACATCAGTACTTGGAACACCAGCAATGTCACCGATATGACGGATATGTTTGTGGGCGCAGATGCTTTCAGTTACGACACCAGCAGTTGGCATCAATCAACAGTAAGCTGCTTAGATAAAGACGTCGGTGAAAGATTTAGATATAAAAACATGGATTATCTCGTGGTTGATGATGAGTCGATCCGCCTACCCGAAAATCAAGATGCCTTGGTCAGCGATAGCGTGCGTTTTTGTACCTCTCATGTCACCAATATGAATTACTTGTTCCTAGAAAACTGGAGACCCAAATATCCACACTTCAATGTCGATATCAGCGATTGGGATACCCACCAGGTGACGACTATGTCAAGCCTATTTAGCGATGCTAAAGACTTTAACCAACCTATAGGTAACTGGGATACCTCTAAGGTTACCGATATGAACAGTCTATTTAAAGGTGCTGAAGCCTTTAACCAACCTATCGGCAACTGGGATACGTCTAAGGTCACCTGGATGAGCAATATGTTTTCGCACACTAAGGCCTTTAACCAACCTATCGGCGACTGGAATACGTCTAATGTCATCCATATAAGCAGCATGTTTGCGTATGCTAAAGCCTTTAACCAACCTATCGGCGATTGGAATACGTCTAAGGTCATCCATATAAGCAGCATGTTTGCGTATGCTAAAGCCTTTAACCAACCTATCGGCGATTGGAATACGTCTAAGGTCATCCATATAAGCAGCATGTTTGCGTATGCTAAAGCCTTTAACCAACCTATCGGCGATTGGAATACGTCTAAGGTCACCGATATGAGCGCCATGTTTTATAGAGCTAAAGCCTTTAACCAACCTATCGGCAACTGGGATACGGCTGAGGTCACCAATATGAGCTCCATGTTTGCGCATGCTGGTGACTTTAACCAATCTATTGGAGACTGGGATACATCTAAGGTCACCAATATGAGCTCCATGTTTGCGCATGCTGGTGACTTTAACCAATCTATTGGAGACTGGGATACATCTAAGGTCACCAATATGGAAGGCATGTTCGAAGGTGCTAGTGACTTTAACCAACCTATTGGCGACTGGGATACATCAAAGGTCACCAATATGGAAGAGATGTTTAAGAGATCTAGAAAGTTTAACCAAGATCTATCCGGTTGGGATGTCAGCCAGGTTACATCTTCAACTAATTTCGCCCAGTACAGCCAATTAGAGCAAGGGAATTACCCACAGTTTAACCAATAGTTAAGGGTTCTGTGTAGACACCAGTCATTGCAGTGTATCGCAGTGGCTGGTTTTTATTTTAGTACTCGACAAAAAATGAAAGACCTCAACAAAAGTTGGGGCAAATATACGTTAGGAAGCTTGAACATCCGCATTTTGTTTTATTCAAAAAACTATTGCACTTGATAACTCCCCGCAGAGCTGCCGCCTGTTACTGGTACTTGGGCATTCTGAGTAATTTCGTCCACCACTGCATTAGCAATCGCCTCTGCCATCTTTCCTGCCATAGCGAACTCGCCATCAAGAACAAAGCCCTGGGCTTTCAATTCGGTTTCTAATTTTTGCTTTAATGATGCTTTGCTTATTGCCATTATTAATTACCTGCGTAAACGGTTTTGGATACATCAACATGCGGTTTTCCCATGAAGGGACAAATGCTCGCGCCGGTGCACACCCCTTTGCCGCCATTGAACTTGATGGTGTCTGCGTCTTCGGTGATGTTCTTAGCTTTGATGGTTCTATTGCCTTTGACGGTTTCGGTGTGGTTCCCATCAATTTCAACGATTCGATTTTCTAGCACTTTGATTTGCTGAGTGAGGCATTCAAGCTTGTCGGCTTGGTCGGTCTTACGTTCAAAGTTACCTTTCTAGTCAACCAATTGATACACGCGTTTATACTGTTGATAGGCGTCCTGTTGGCCATTCTCAACACCTCAACCATCCCTCCCCCCTATTCCTAAAGGGTTCGCGGCTTGCTAGCCTTCCATAGCGGCGGCAGAGTTTCACTGAAATAGAATTGCGAAAAAATGAGATAGAAAACTCTTCAGGTGGGCAGGGGGAGTGCGTTTTCCATGGGTTAGCATGGTTACCTCGCGCTTGAAGAGCCGACTTCATATCATTTGATCTTTCTCGTTACCCACTCCATCCAAGTATGCAACTTGAATTACATAACAGAGTAAAGCTATATCACTTAAATATACATATCAATTAGATAGTCTTATATTCACACCAAAAATACACCCAACACATAACAACGGACTCAGTTATGCTAAAAAATACCCTTTTATTATCAAGCCTCATATCTCTAGGTGCTACCGCTTCACCTATTCAGATCGACAGCTGCGAACAGTTACTCAATCTTGAAGACAAAACCAACTCTGACTACGTGTTAATTCAAAACATTGATTGCTCTGGATTCGTTCATACCAAGCCCAAATCGTTTGCGGGAAACTTGAATGGTAATGGTTACGCGATATCAAACTTAACAATTTCAGCAACAAAAGGTGATGTTGGCTTATTTTCTAGAATTAGGTCTGGGGTAATCGAGAATCTAAACATCAATAACTTTCAAGTTGATACACAAAACAAAAAAGCAACAACAGTTGGAACTTTGGCCGGGCTTCAAGACGGCGGGCTTATTAAAAACGTTAAAATTACCGACTCATCAATTTCAAACGCTGTAGGTTCTTGGGCTTTAGGTTAGCTTGTCGGAAGAGCTGATAGTGCCATGCTGAAAGACATAGTTGTTCAACATAGTACGTTAAGCACCTCAACAGACTCTGACAAAATTGGGGCTATATCAGGATGGTTAATAGAGGGCGCTGGCGCAAACAATATAAAGGTTAATGACGTTCATATAACTGTCAAAAATAGCGATTTTAACTACGTTGGGGGGGTATTTGGAAACGTAGTCGAAACACCACTTAGTTTACTCGAAATCACAGATAGCTCAGTTAAAAGAAATAATTTAGGAAAAAGTGGAAAAAACGGACTTCTAGTAGGACAACTAGATAAATCAACCATCAACAATGGCAGTGTCGTAAACTTTGTCCATAATTTGGTGCTTGGTAAATATAATGGCATTGCAGCTGGAGTAATACTTCAATCCGAAGGTGATGAAATTGTACTAGATAGCATCTCTCATAATGATATCGATAGCACATTACAATGGCACTACGTAAACCCGAGAAAAACATATAGAACCAACAATCTATACCTCGATTTGAGTAACGAATCCACATTACCGCCACCTGTGTGTCGCTTCTGAACATCAGTATTTAGCTTTTAGAATGCTGAATAAATCATCACCATAACTTAGTACCATGAGCTTATCATTTCGATAGGTTCATGGTGTCATATGAGAGTAATTTTCCAGGAGTGTGGCGAGAAAGCCCGCATACAAAAATCCAACCGTATTTCAGCGGGTTATAGCGATTTATATTGTAGTTGCAGTGACCCTGAGTGCGGCCATACCTTCGTGATGAACCTGTCTTTCAGCCATACCCTTAGCCCTTCAGCTAAAACGACTTCTCAGTTGGCTTTTGAAATGGTTAAAGCCTTGGCACCCGATCAGCGCCAAGAGCTAAAACAACAACTTTTGATACCTTAGCTGGGTTTTCTACTTTGGAACCGCAGTGAAAGGAACCTCATCGTAAATTCCCAAACGCCCATCCTTAAATGTACCGCTTATTTCAGTATCAGAAATGTAATCAATCAGTATTGTTTGCTGCACATAATTCCCACGGAACGTACCATCTTTAAAAGATAAACTAGATCCACGTCCATTTGCTTCTCCTGAAATTATGTACCCAGTAGCATCAAAGTGCATCGTTATATCTGGACGCTCTTTAACAGCCCATTGATACGAACTACGGAGAACATCACGGCTTGACTCAGTAATATAATGGCCCAAAGCTGCATACTTAAGTTCACCGTTAGACGTTAGGTATACAATTTCTTGTTTTCCATTACCATCTAGATCTGCAAGTTCAAAGTGCTGAATATCCTCATTGGGCAATAGAGTTCTTGGGTTTGAAAATGAAAGATTTTTAGCAAATACCGACGCTGATAACAACGACGCCATTGATAAAATTAAGAAGCTTTTTTTCATACTGAATTCCTTTTTTAAACACTAGATTGTGCGGCCAGCACACGATTATCGGCACAATCTAAATCTAAAAAAAACAATAGTCAACAACATTAAGTTGTTGATATTATTGCAAATAATAAGAATGTTAACTTTAATCCCATAGAAATATATGTAGCTAGAAATCCCAATTAAGTTCGGTTCTCATAAGCCATTTGGATGACCATCTGAATGGCTTCTACTTTGTTGTTATCGATTTGCCTTGATTGTCTGCGACCACCAGTCCCATCAAATATACTCCTACCTGAGCCCTGCATTATTCATTAGTACTCAGTGCGACACCATCTACGATCAGTTCCAATACTTGTTAGAAAAGTTAGTTTTGCTGTGTTCACTAAATTGAAGGAACTTGGTGTGTGGAAAGGCTCTCAGTTAAGCAAATATAAAGTCACCTTCACCAACACTAAAACAAAAAAGAATCGCTCTGTACCTATCTCTGAAGCGCTTTACAACGAGATCTATAAACCTACTTCAGGCAAACTCTTCGAGCAATGCTATACCCCTTTCTGCTATATCCTGAAGAACAAACTCGGCATAAGCCTCCCTTCTGGTCAAGCATCGCACGTATTAAGACACTCATTTGCTAGCCACTTCATGATGAATGGCGGCAATATTTTAGTGCTAAGGGACATTCTAGGCCACGCAGATATCAGCATGACAATGCGCTATGCCCACTTCGCCCCTGATCACCTATCTGAAGCAATTCTCCATAACCCTCTTTCAAATCTCTAACCTGCTGCCACAAACTTTTTTACTCGGCTGCCGCCACTTTGTCGCCACTCACCAAATTTCAGGTAAAAAAAGAGCCACTCTAAAGTGGCTCAATTCTTAAAAATTAAAACAATCGTTTTAAACGTTACTCTTTGCCAAATACGTTGTTCTCTTGCTCTTGTACACGGATGAAAGTCGTACGCTTAGTTAGCTCTTTAAGCTTCGCTGCGCCTACATATGTACAAGTTGAACGTACACCACCAAGGATGTCAGAAATTGTGTTGTGAACAGAACCACGGAACGGAAGTAAAACAGTTTTACCTTCTGCAGCGCGGTACTTAGCAACACCACCTGAGTGCTTGTCCATCGCCGACTGTGAAGACATGCCGTAGAACTTCATGAATTGCTTACCGTCTTGCTCAACAACTTCACCGCCTGACTCTTCGTGGCCTGCTAGCATACCGCCTAGCATTACGAAGTCAGCACCGCCACCGAACGCTTTAGATACGTCACCAGCACATGAACAGCCACCGTCACCGATGATCATGCCACCAAGGCCGTGAGCAGCATCACCACACTCGATGATTGCAGAAAGTTGAGGATAACCTACACCAGTTTTAACACGTGTAGTACAAACTGAACCTGGGCCGATACCAACTTTAACGATGTCAGCACCTGCTAGGATTAGCTCTTCAACCATGTCACCCGTTACAACGTTACCAGCAGAGATTACTTTGTCTGGGAATTCTGCACGTACTTTTTGCACGTACTCAACTAGGTGCTCTGAGTAGCCGTTAGCGATATCAATACAGATAAATACGAATTCGTCGCTAAGCGCCATGATTTGCTTAGTTTTCTCAAACTCAGCTTCAGATGTACCTGTTGAAACAAATACGTTGTTCAGCGTTTTCTTGTCTGCTGTTTTTGCGAACTCAGCCCACTGCTCTACTGTGTAGTGCTTGTGTACTGCAGTCATTACACCGTGCTCTGCTAGAGCCGCTGCCATTTCGAAACTTGCTACCGAATCCATGTTCGCTGCGATTACTGGTACACCAGACCATTGACGACCGCTATGCTTGAATGTAAACTCGCGGGTTAATTCAACTTGAGAACGACTTTTAAGAGTAGAACGCTTTGGGCGGAATAATACATCTTTGAAGCCTAACTTAAGTTCTTGTTCGATACGCATGATAATTTGTCCTGTAATCATATTACGTGTCGTGCGTTTTCGGTAAGCGTTGGCAGACGCTTTACTGAGTTTCGGACACAAAAAAACCGGAGCGTTGGCAGACGCTCCGGCTTTCAGCATTATAGGTTGTGATTTACTAACAGCAAGTCTGATATTTCATTTTTTTTTGTGCTATCCTCTCAAAGATTCCATATCTGGTAAAAGCTCCCCGCCCCTAGTTTTCGACTAAATTCTTAGTAATTAATAACTTAACAACACATTCACGCAAACGCTGTCGGTTTATTGCGCAAACGTTTTCCTTTCAAATTCGTCGAAAAAATCGTCGATAAGGCAAGATTGTGAAAAAAGTGCCCTTTAATCACATAAAAATCACACTTTTCTTTAATCAAAAAATGCATTTTTTCTTAAATAATTTCATTTTTTCTGACTTTTTTTGCTTCGAGTGCCGATCTCAGCCCTCTTTCATCAGCCCTGAAATTTATAAAGTACAAAGACAAGATCGATTAACACGTTCGAAACTTGGATGAGCGGGGGTAAAGTCCACAGAATATGGCTTGTTAGATATGCTTATTTATGAGATTCCAGCGGACACAAACCGCTGTTGATAGAGCTAAATAACAACTCTACTAGAGTGAACGAACACAGAACGCCTTCTTTAATCCGAACTCATTACTACTAAATCAGATACAAAATGGCCAAGGGGATTAACCTTGGCCATTTTTACTAGTGTTCAGACTACTCTTCTAAGTTTGAGGTTCTAAGGTTATTCAAGTTTCACCTGAAGGTACATTAAGCCTTTTTCTGAGACATAAGAGCTTCAGCAGTCGCATCTTGAATCGACAAGAACAAGGATGTCACTTGCCCAGTTGGAGAACGCATCGGGTTAAGCGTGACGTTCTGATACATAAAGTCGGCTTGCTGAGTTACTGGCCTCACGTTGCGGCACTTAAACAGATAAGGCCTTTGTTGCCACGTTATGAAGCTACGGCAGCCTAGGTCATAAACCGGTTTTGTTTTAAGCCTAAACCACTCTTCTGGGATTTCAGGGAACAGTTCAAAGATCGATTTACCAATCGCATCGTGCGATTGCTTACCGCTATGGTGCGTCATGAAACCATTCCAAACTTGCACCTCAAAATCACGATTGATGACCACCAGCCCCATATCGACGTTTTGAACCATGTCCACCATCCAGTGGAACTGTTCAAATTCAGCAGGAAGATTCAGCATATTAAAACTCCTCCATTAGGTAGGCCAATTTGTTGTCTAGAAGAGGCAGAGACTCATCAACAAACATAAACAGAAGGTCACAACGGATAGAAGTACCATCAATGTTATAGCTGACTTCGAAGGTCATGGTCTTCTTGAACGAACCACTCGTGTTTTCGATAACAGAATCAATCGAGATGTGTTGCCCTAGTAGAACCGGCGAACTCTGGAAGAAACGAACCTCGGATTGCTCCCCTAGCCCGTTAAGGAAAGAGCCAACGAGAATATTCGACACATCCATCAGTAGTTCTAACTCTTCCAGCTCTTCACTTTCAGTCGGAACCTTCATGAGCTTTTTAAGATCGCTCACACTGGAGTCACTGAGCAATACTAACGCTTCACCTGCAATCCCCTCTCCACTGAAGCCTTGGCAAACACCGGACACTTGGTCATTGTCAGCCAAGTCACGAAGTGCCATGTGCAATTCGCTCACTTCGAAGATGTTCACGTTCGGTAATGGTAAGTGAACGAATACATTGAAATGACGCGCCAATGCATCGGCTGCACGGCCTATCGCAACGTTCGCAACTTCCATATAGATGTCACGTCGGCGTAGAATCGGTAACTCTAGCGGTGCTGGCGTAATAAGTTGAGGCTGTTTTGGTGGCTCAACATGCTCACGTAAAATCGCTTTTAACGCTTCTTTATCAATCGGCTTTTTCAAAAACGCTTTAGCACCAAGGTCCATGACCTTCTGCTGCGCTTTTGGTTGGATATCACCAGAAACAACCACAACGGGTGTGGTGTCACCTAAACGTTGCATCTCTTCCAATGTGCCATAGCCATCGAGTTCCGGCATGGTGAGATCAAGGAACATCAGTTTGAACTGGTTTTGAGCTAACTCTTCAAGTGCATTAAGCCCATGAACAGCAAAAGTTATATCTGCATTTAGAGAACTAGGCAGTGATCGAGCCATCTGCTTCCGTGCTAACGCAGAATCATCACATATAAGAACTGGGAACGACATAAATGCACCACTGATAAATCAAAGCTAATTCGGACGAGTGTAACAGATCATTATGGTATCAGGTACGGGGTGAATATATTTGTATGTCGATTATTAATAAGAATGATAAGACGGACAGGTGAGCGATTATTTTGAGTGATTTTTCCTAAAAAAACAATATGCTACAAGGGCTATAACAACTATCTTTAGTGAACATAACAGCATTATTTTATGAAGTGAGAGCCTTAACAACGAAGTTTATTAAAGCTCAATACTGATGGTTAAGTTTCGATGACCTTACACAATGACGACGGTTTACAGCTGATAGCCCGGCCATAGGATAAGCAGCGCGAAGCGAATGATCACCGCAAACACCAATAATGCAATGCCCAAGCGATACCACTTATACTCTGCAACGCTCATTGGAATACGTTTATAAAACATAGTGATCACACCTTTCCAATCACTACTGCGTTTTCCATACTGCATCACACTCGTTAAGACAAACAGTGCACCAAGTACTAACATTCCCTTCTCAGCCCAGAACAATCCAACTTCCATTTGTATATTCCTTGATATAACGGTGAGCGACTCAAATCATTCTAGTCACCTTTTAGCTCCGTTTCTGTAAGACCAAGGTCTAAATCGCTCTGTGCTTAGACAGCGCAAGTAAGTGACGCAATGAACTCGGCAAATTAAACTGAACAACATGTTCATATCGAGTTCAGCTTACTCACCTATACTCATGTTTCCACTAACAGGAGAAACTCAATGAAATCACTGAAAAAGTCGCTTTGTGTATTAACTGCTTCAGCTTTACTCGTTACCGCTCCGTTTGTGAGTGCTTCATCACCACAACAACCGCCACAACCAGCAGTGAGCCCATTGCAAATGGTTATTGCTTCTTTAAACCTAAGTGAAGAGCAACATGCGGAAGTCATCTCTCTTATTGAAGACTATCAATCTGATCGAACAAAGATTGATATGAATAGCGCGATAGAACTTAAGAAAAAGCAGGTCGCCCTAGTGACTCAGCCTGAATTCAATGAAGCTGAGATGGAAAAGGTCATTGATACGGTTCAAGCGACCGAGAAGTCGATGGTGATGCAAGAGATGCATCTTAAGAACAACATCTACAACGTGTTAACTGAAGAGCAAAAAGAGCAGTTCAAAACCATGATGAAGTCTGCGCTCTCTGGTGGAAAGTAGCCTGGTAGAAACTAACTGCCCCTAATCCTGATATTGACTCCTTCCCCCGAGAGTCAATTTAGATAAACAAAAGCCACAGTTTTAATCTGTGGCTTTCTATTATGAGTAACGTATTACTAAAAAGCTTAAGAATAAGCAGAACAACCTACATCAGGAGCCTTGCTGTTCTTATTAAGCACGACCATCAAATGAATGAGCAATAGAATACCTGTCACACCTAAGCCAACGCCTATCCCGCCCCAGATTCCGGCCAATTCAAACTTGGGCATTAAGTACCAAGCAGCAGGTAGACCAAATATCCAGTAACCAATTGCCGTCATCACCGTAGGCATAGAGACAATCTTCATCCCTCTAAGCAGGTTGATTGCTAACAACTGCCAAGCATCAACGATAAAGCAGAGTGCAACAACCGAGATAACCGAGGCCAATAGCGATGTCATTGCTCCTGTGCCATCATCCAGCTTGAAGATAGAAGCTATCATTTCCGGCCATAAGATAAAGACAGCCGACAGCGCCACACTCAGCACCGATACTAATATGAAGCTTTGAATCGAGGTTCGTTTGATTCCCTCATAGTTGCCTGCGCCATAATCACGACCAACTAAAATTGCCGCAGCTTGGGAAAAGCCAAAGTTAAAGTTCCATGTAAAACTCAAGCATTGCAGTAAGATTTGGTGCAGCGCTAGAGAAGCGATACTAATGGTTCCTGCCATCAAGGTGCCACCATAAATCAAACCATGCTCAAGCAACGCTGCAATCGCGATAGGTAAACCCATCAATAGCAAAGGGCTCATCAACTTGAGGGAGTACTCTTCTGTGTGTAGCCAAGGAGCAAACTGTTTGAATTCGTCACGCTTGAATACCCAAACCGTGTAACCAATCATTACCATAAATGCCGCAATAGCGGTACCTAGCCCAAGCCCTGTTAGTCCCATACCTAACGTAAAGGTTAAGAAATAACTCACTGGAACATTCAGAATTACCGTGATTATCGACATCACTAAAATAGAACGCACATTACCGAACGCACTGGTTAAGCCACGTAACACCAATAAAATAAGCGAAGGCAACATCACCCATTTAAGAGCATGCACGTATTCCATCGCTAAGGTGATCACTTCCTGTGGTTGCTTAGCAGCTTCTAACACTAAAGGTGCTAACCAAAAGCTTGCCATTAAGAGCGCACTAAGTACGAACGCCAGCATGGTTGCGCCTTTCACTGCCAACCGAATTTGGCTATTACCAAATTCAGGGCGAGCTACTCGTTGACCATAAGCTATCGCAATCAAATTCGCGACACAGCCTACCGTGCTGCTCGCGATAATGAAGATAAAAAAGTAGATAGAAGCGCCTAAGCCACCAGCCGCAAGGGCTGACACGCTGATTCGCGACATCATCCAAACGTCAGTAAGGACTAAAGCCATGGATATCAGCTGTGAAATGATCAAAGGGAATGCAAGGGTAAGTATTTTTTTCATGAGCGCCTCGGTTAATTTCGACCAAAATACGATCGATGGGACTAGCGTTCAATTGATAAATTTGCGACTCTAACATTCCAAAAACTCATGCGAGTGAATTATGACCCCATATCCTAGCCTGCCATCCTCACATAATGGCTTAAAAGCCTTCGAAGCGGCAGCAAGACTGATGAGCTTTACACTCGCCGCCGATGAACTCAACGTGACACAGAGTGCAATTAGCCGTCAGATAAAACAGCTTGAAGATGAGCTGAACGCATCTTTGATCATTCGTAAACATCGAGCGATTGAATTAACGGTGCAAGGTCATGATTTGTATGTCGCTTTGCGGGAAAGCTACGGCAATATCGAATCGGTTATCGCTTCTTGGAGAGAACCAAAACAGAAACGTATCGTGATAAAGGCAACCTTGAGCTTCGCTACGCGCGTGTTGATCTCCAAAGTTCGTGAATTAAACGAGCGTTACCCAGATTACGAGATCGTGATCGTTCCTGTGATTGAAGAAGATGAAGCGATCAACAGCAGTGAATACGACCTGTTGATCTTCCACACTCGATTCAAAAAACGCTATGACAACGCGCCTGACATCACTTTCTTGCGTGAAGAGTTCATGGCGCCAGTCTGCTCTACGAGCTTAACGAATGCTGCTGGTTTGACTAAGCAAGATACCGACCTCGATTCGATCTTAACCATGCCGAGGCTGCACCCAACCTTAGATCATCATGATTGGAAAGTATGGCTAGCCGATGTTGAATCGCCACCGAAAAAGCCCGTCAGGAATACCAGCTTCTTATCTTTGGATATGGCGCTCAGCGCTTGCTTATCTGGTGAAGGCGTCACGGTGACGGATTTGCTTTTGGTTTTACAGGATCTGCAGCGCGGTTTCTTATATTGCCCAGAGAATGCCAAGATCCAGAACAGTGCGTGGACCTATTTCATCCACCAGCGCACCCACTCGCCTGTGATCAGTGGTTTGATTGATTGGCTTAAAATAGAGACAGCGAAAGAAATCGAATTGTTGAAAGCACTCTCCCAGCAAAATCATTGGTCAGGAGTGATTGAAGACCAGCACTGAACACGAGCTTACGCCAAGTGAATAAGCCACAGCATTTGCTGAGGCTTATACTTCGTTCTTGCTTAATGAGCTAAGTGGTTTAGCTAGATAACATTTACAACTTAAACATACGCGCACTGCGTGGTGGCAGGTTAAACGTATGGTAGCGAGAAGAAATAGTTTCTGTCGCGCTGCTTAATACGTCTTTGTATTGAACATGCCAATTGAACTCGTGTTGGTAAGTATCAACAGTCACACCACGCGTTTCTCCACATTTGTTTATCCCAACTACCCCTTCTTTACCACGCTTAAACAGCAAAGTGCACTGGTCACTTGAAATCATGGTCATTGTTTTGCCTTGCATCGCGTTATGGAAGCTCAACATGTTTTTCATTGTCGGACTGTTCCAAACATTACCCCAGCGACCATTATCTCTATCTTCTGAATCAGGAAGATCATCACTGTAGATCAGTGGAGTGCCGCCATCTTTACCAAGGATATACGCGTAAGCAAGCTGCTCATCTTGCGGGTCCATAATTTGGTAACGGAAGCCGTCGTTGGTTGGAATGTCATGTGTGATAGTAAAGGTAATGGCTCGGCTATCATCCAGTCCTTGCCCGTACGCTTGGGGATCGTGCAGTTGGTTTAAACCGCCACTCATAGAGAAGGCTGAACGAATCGAAGCAAACAACGGGAAATCGTACGCTGAGTGGTTGGTGTTGTTCAAGTAAGGGGCTAAGAACGACTCATAACCGCTGTTCCCTGCCCCGCCACTGGTGATCACCTCGCCAAACACATGCATGTTCGCAGTGATCTCAGGCGTAAATACTTGGTCGATTTGGTACTGGCTCATGTGTTTCACCGCATCAATACGGAACCCTTTGATCCCCATGTCTTTTAGCGCTTTTAGATATAAACGTTGCTGTGACACTACCCAGTTGTTTGGGTCTAGGTCCGGAAGACCCACGTCGCCGTCTGCACCACACAAACGCCAATATTGAACATGACCTGGGTCGTTCCAGTCAGTAATACAGCCTGCAGCATGGAAATCGTTAGCCGAGACAAAACCTTGCGCTAAGTAGCCAAACAGAGTCTGGTCGGCATAGTAGCTTGAGCGGCTGGCATAATCATTGAGCACTTCTGTTCCTGGATAATCCAAGTCACTTCGCTTCCAGCTTTCATTCGCCATATGGTTGAGTACAACATCAGCGTAAACATCAACACCCACACCTTTGAGTGCGGTGATCATTGCAGCTAAATCTTGTTTATTCCCCAGTGGAGAATCAATGGTGCGCAGATCTTGTGGTTGATAACGCGCCCACCATTGGCTGCCGCTGGATTTCATTGCCGGAGCAACTAACACTTTCTTATAGCCCGCTTCGGCTATTTGGTTGGCATTGGCTGTCACATCTGAATACTTCCAGTTGAAAGCATGCAAAATGGTGTCAGCGTAAGTCGCTGAACTAAAAGAGCAAAGCGCGAGTGTGGATATGAGTAGGGTATTTATTGGTTTCATAGAACATATCTCTCATTATAAATTCACAAGAATGATATGAGCGATAAAGACAATTAAAACGACCGATAAATCAGAGTTGAATTAGCGTCACCTTCTGTTGATGTTGATTTTATAAAATTGAGCTATAGCCGATATTATGTGGGGCACAATGTGATGTGCGTTTATGGTGTTGTTCTCGTATGCGTAAAGAGTGGAAATGAGAATTAATTGAATCAAGTTGACGAGAACAGGACAAAGACTTTGGTCGCCTCTCCTAAACTAAGCTATCATTCCTTCTCCCTCAACCGATTGATATTTTTATGCCTTCTTTCTCTTTTTCAATGATCCCTGTTGGGGTTCGATTCATGATCCTTTCTGCTTTTGGATTCGCACTGATGTCAGCTTGTGTGAAATACATCAGCAACTACGGCATACCGGTATTTGAAATCGTTGCAGCGAGGGCGTTGGTGTCTTTGATCATCAGCTACATCGACGTAAAACGAAAAGGCATTTCTATCTGGGGTAATAACAAACCTCTGTTGTTCGTTCGAGGCGCAGTCGGCACTGCTGCACTGATGTGTGTTTACTACGCTGTGACCACGCTACCGTTAGCAGAAGCGACCATACTGCAATACGTACATCCCGTATTTACCGCATTGCTCGGTGTACTATTCCTAAAAGAGCGCGTCCAAAAATCGACCATGATCTGCATTGCGTTCTGTCTTGCGGGCTTATTGGTGATGGTACAACCAAGTATGAACAGCAACGTAAGCAGCGATTTGCCGTTATTCAGTATTCTGGTGGCATTACTTGGAGCGTTTGGTAGCTCAATTGCTTACGTGATTGTGCGAAAGCTGAGCCAAACAGAAGACAGCTCTGTCATCATCTTCTACTTCCCATTAGTAGCCCTACCGATCTCTACAGCGCTTATTTGGAACGATTTTGTAATGCCAAGCCTATTCTTAACCGTGATGTTGGTTTTGGTTGGGGTATTCACTCAAATTGGCCAATACGGTTTAACCAAGGCAAGGGCGCGAATATACTTTGTTAATCTGATGTAAAAAGAACTTTTTCCCTGTAATCTTTATTCCATGCGGCTTGGTTCATCTTTCTTGGTACAGACAAGTTACCCTCTGATTTTCTAAATAGGTTCTGCACAAAGCGACGACAACAAGCCATATTCAACGCTGAATCCCCAGCGTAAATTCGCTGCTCGTCTTCTTTGAAAATTACGTCCAACGCCCAGTGCTGCTGATTCTCAATATGCCAATGCTTTCTTGTTGCCTTTGAGGCTAACTCTAAAGATAAATGGTCTGTGCAAATATAGTACGAGGTTTCATAACTTCCTTTCCCTTTGACACTCCTATCTCTTACCACTGCAACAATGCTTTTTACGAGACACCACTTCTGTCTGAGTGCTTCGCTGAAGGCTGCAGGAAGCACGTAAACCTCACGAACCTCTTTTCTACCATGCCCTTTCTCTTCCGTGATGTATGATTCCTGTTTATCTTCAGGCAAAGCCCAATAGTCTTGGAATTGCACATCAATTTCTGCTAATAAACTTGGTTGATTCAGTTTAACTTGTACTAGGATATCTCCACCTTTATCAACTACTTTATTCAGTGTTTCAACCTGACAATGCAGGGCATCAGCAGTTAATAAACATCCTTTGATATCTAAAGCGTCTAGCATGTTTCTTATTGCTAGCAGCTCCATACCTTTGCCGTCACAAGGTTGGTGTGTGAGAGTCAAACCCTCGTCTACATCAAATGCCGAAACCATATAGAGGGGGTGCTGTTGTTTGCTTTTGCCCCTTTTAGAACCTTCCCATCAACACTGATTATAGGCTGAGCATGCTTCTCTCTGTGCAAATTGACCCAGCCCACCATAGCTTCCAATAGCGTCTCTGGCACAACGGATCTCATGATCGCAGCTATATTATGTCGAGTGGGAAGACCATTTTCGTAGGGGAAATACTCACGTAACCACTCGATATTTCCTTCACCGAAATCCTTAATCTCTGTCCATTTATTTTGACCACAAATCATGGCTGTTATGACCACGAAAGCGACTTCCATAACAGGATAAACTTGATTGATGTGCGAACGGGTATCTTTCACTTTTTTAAGTTGCTCAATGATAATCATGTGCGAATTTCTCATGTTTTTTTACTTCATGATCAGATCGTGATTATCTAAAAAAGTTCCCTGTAAAATAAATCCATTATTTTCAATGGTTAAAGTTCGATCCCGCCCTTTAACCAAGGCAATGCAAACTCAAGCAGCAGGAAAAGCTTCGGCTTACTCTTATGTTCAAATCGTCTTCTCTGCATTGTTAGGCGTATGGATCTTCAATGAGATCCCGTCAATATGGACATATCTTGGTGGTGGTCTGATTGTCACTGGCGCGCTTATTAATGTGTTTGGGAAACAACTATTAGTGCCGTTCAAAGCTAAGTAGAACACCGAGCGAAAAAACAGTTAGCTAATCAATCTAAAAAGGCATTGCGGAGTGTTCCACAATGCCTTTTTCAGTTCTCCTACCTAACGATTCTGCTAACTTGTAGCATTTCTCAGCTTAGGATCATCACTCAGATATTCAACGAACTCGATTTCAAAGCCAGCCGGATCTACAAAGTAGACATTTTTTCGATAAGGTTCTTCAGCGCCGGGTTTAGCAACCGGGAAGCCCGCATCGATAAGACGTTGAGTGACGCTTTCGATATTATTGGTCACATAAGCGAAGTGCGCGAGGCCAACAGAATGCCCATCTAAATCTCTATTCTCACCCTCACCATGATCACTCATTGCGATGTATTGATACTCATCTCCAAAGTGTAACCAGTTACGTGGCTTACCTGACCATTCGCCCTTACCTTCGTCACGAACATACCAATGAGGGAACGCTGCTTTGTAGAAAGTCAGCATTTCTGGGATGTCCTTAACGACTAAATTTACATGTTCAAGTTGGATCATTCTTCTCTCCTTAAAGTATTCTCGTAAGCAACGTTGCATATCCTAATACCTAAAGTTAAGTTGAGGTAAAGCACTAATTTGCATTTATTTCGAGAACGTTTTTAGAGCCCAAATTGTCATATTTTTTGAAATACAAACTTTAAGTTTAGACGGCCTCAAACCTGATAACTGCTCTCAACCTTAAGACGCCAACAAACCTACGACTTCCACCCTTAAATTCGGGTGAGAAACCAAGATTCCTATTCAATATTTAAACGCATTAACATCCCCTTATTGACTGATACATCAGCTTACACTTCGCTTTCATATTAATCAGCAACACTGATCTGGGTTAATAAACTGGTTTCACAGCACCTTTATTGTTAATTAAGTCAAATAACTACATAAGGAAGTTAGTGTGAAAAAAGTATTAGCATTGGGTATCGCAGCGGCAATCTCGTTTCCAGTATTTGCAGATCACAACACAATCGATGGGATGGACTTCGGGCCACTAGCAAAATTAGTTGGCACCTGGAAATCGGTGGAAGCTGGCGGCATTGATGTATCGCCAGGTCAAGAAGGGACTGATGTAGGTGCGGGAGGCCCTGATGTCACACCATTTTATGAGGTGATGACATTTGAAGTAGCCGCAGATGCCACCAACGCCAGTGACCAATATCTCGTTGCGCTTTACTATAAACAGGAAGTATTCCGAAAAGCTGACGATTCTAAATTCCACGATCAACGTGGTTACTTCATCTATGACCAAGAAAATCAGATCGTCTACAACTCTTACTGTGTGCCACGCACCACATGTGTCACCGCGGAAGGCCCTGCTGGCGACACAATGACATTAGTCGCGTCTAAGCGTGGTATCGCTGAGTCTGAATACATGACAGACAACGCAACCACCACAGACTTCACAATGAACATCAGTATCTCAGACGACACGCTGACCTACTCTCAAACCACAGGTTTAGAGATCTACGACAAAGCCTTCGCACACACCGATTCAAGTACACTAATTAAAGTGAAGTAGATTTAAATGCAAACGCCTTTCACAACGAAGTGAAAGGCGTTAATTCCGACTATAGTTATCACTATCGAAACAGCTATCTCCCTTTTTACCTCAATAGATTATCACCCTATTTTTTATCCCTTTACCACTAGATGCAATAATTGATATTCCACGAGAAAGTTAGTAATGGCTGATTGAAATAAGTGGAATGTAAAATAAATATTATGTCATTTAATGCGAACCATTATCCTAAATTAGATAAAGCTACATTAGATGAGATATTTAACAAAATAGTTAATTAACTATAGTGAAGAGCAACATTAATATTGATATTTAGATTAGTTTAACAATCTAGGATTAAGATATAGATCAAAGCTTCAATGTTTATATAAAATATTTGAGACTGTCCTAAATTCTGTGTAACTGTCTAGACTTAAGCCTTAAAGGCTAAGGATGGATAGTATGGATAAGAAAGCACTTGAAGCTTTTGCTCGTGAAGCAGCTAAATCAATTAAGACAGAATCTGATCTTGATGACTTCCGCAAAATGTTAACCAAGGTGACTGTTGAGACAGCATTGAATGTTGAGCTTGATGAGCACCTTGGCTACGAAAAACACTCCCCAAAACCCAGCTCCAACTCACGTAATGGGTATACCAGCAAGTCAATTATCACTGATGATGGTGAAGTGCCGATAGACGTTCCTCGTGACCGTGAGTCAAGCTTTGAACCAAAGCTGGTTCGCAAGCACCAAACTCGCCCACTAGATGAGGTCTATCCAATCGTTTATCTCGACTGCATTGTCGTTAAAATCAGGCAAGATAAACAAGTCATCAACAAAGCTGTTTATCTTGCGCTAGGCGTGAACATGGAGGGTCAAAAAGAACTGCTTGGCATGTGGCTGTCAGAGACGGAAGGTGCCAAGTTCTGGCTTGCTGTGCTAACAGAGCTACAAAACCGCGGAGTAAAAGACATTCTCATTGCATGTGTCGATGGTCTGAAGGGCTTTCCTGATGCCATTAATGCCGCATTCCCGAATACTCAAATCCAGCTCTGTATCGTCCATATGGTGAGAAACTCAGTTAGGTATGTACCTTGGAAAGATTATAAATCTGTGACTGCCGATCTTAAGAAGATCTATCAATCGAAGACAGAAGATGAAGCCTTGCTAGCGCTAGAGCAGTTTTCAGATAAATGGGATGACAAATACCCTCAGATCAGCCGCTCTTGGACAGCTCACTGGGCTAACCTGAATACGCTCTTCAACTACCCAGAAGATATTAGGCGAGCAATTTATACGACTAATGCCATAGAATCACTTAATAGTGTTATTAGAAAGGCGATTAAAAAGCGTAAGCTGTTCCCGACTGATGAGTCGGCAAGGAAGGTGATCTTCTTAGCGATCCAGGATGCCTCCAAAAGATGGACGATGCCAATTAGAAACTGGCGACAAGCCCTGAACCGCTTTATGATTATGTTCGAAGACCGATTAACTGAATATATGTAACCCCGACAGTTACACAGAATTATTTACAGGGTCGGCACTCCTCCGGCGGCGCCATCGGTTGTGTCTTTGCGGATTATTTTGACAAGAAATACCCAGGCTGCATTAAGCGAATCGTCACCTTTGGACAACCAGCAATTGGTGATTGGAGCTTTAAGAAGCGCTATCGCCTTCGCAAAAAAACCTATCGTATATGTTGTGACATCGACATTGTGACCTTCATGCCGCCCGTACCTTTACTGTATTGGCATGTAGGAAAGGTACTTTGGCTCTACAACGGCAGAATCTATGAGAACACCCCAACGTTTATTCGCCTTGGACGTTCTATTTTTAGCTGGTTGATTAGGCCTTTCTCTTACCACTTGATGAGTAAATACATACGTAATAAAGACTTCTTTGATCAGCATTGAAACTCGCCTTAGCACCACAAAGAAAGAGCACAAACTGATAGCAGTCTGTGCTCTTGTATTTACTAACCTATCTGTATCGCACTTTGGTTGTTAAAGCTTGAATCGAGACAACTCTTGTTTCAAATCACTTGCTAAGTTGCTTAGCTGATCCGCCTGAGACACTGCATCCGTTGCATCAAGTGCCATAACGTCACTCACTTCACGAACAGATTCAGTATTAGCATTGATTTCCGCAGTGACCAGTGACTGCTCTTCCGCAGCAGAAGCAATCTGAGTTGCCATATCACTGATCACTTGAATCGCTTCACGGATTTGAGCCAAGCTCTCTCCCGCCATATCAACATCATGCACACTTGTCTCTGCCATGTCGTGACTTTGAGTCATCACTTTAACCGCGCTATTTGTCGCCTGTTGCAAGCGCTTGATCTTATCTTCAATTTCTTCAGTTGATGCGTGAGTACGCTGAGACAGAACTCGAACCTCATCCGCTACAACAGCGAAGCCACGGCCTTGTTCGCCAGCCCTCGCCGCTTCAATCGCAGCATTAAGCGCCAGTAGGTTAGTTTGTTCAGCGATCTCACGTATCGTCGCTAAGATAGACGCAATTTGTTGTCCATGTTCTTCTAGTTCGCTAATAATAGATACAGCGCTCGTCAGTTCAGTAGCAAGATCATTGATCGATGATTGGCTTTTGGCCATCTGCTGAAAGCCTTGTTCGCTCAATTCAACCGAATGACTGGCACTTTTCGCTGTATTGTCTGCGTTAGAAGCGATCTCAGCCGTCGCAGTCGCCATTTCAGTTACCGCAGTAGCTACCATCGTAATTTCATCTTGCTGTCGGCTGACGCTATCACTGCGCTTAAGGGCACTCTCATTGGCATGCTCAGCACCATTGTTCATTGCTGTGGATACTTGAGTAACGTTGGTCATCATTCCATGCAGTCGATCGACAAACACATTGAACTTATCGGCGAGCTGACCAACTTCGTCTTTACTCGAGACTTGAAGGCGTTGCGTTAAATCACCTTCACCCTCTGCGATATCTGCCAGAGCTTCACTTACTCGTCCTAGCTCCACCAACTGGCGAGCAACAAACCAAGACGTTGCCGCGGCCATCACAATTAGTACAATCAAACCTGTCGTGATTTGACTGACCAACATGTCAAATAGAGGTTGTTCCAAAACATCTTTATCCATCTCAATCACAAGCAACCAGTCCGTACCACTGATTGGCTCTGCCATGATCACTCGTTGGTGACCATCAACTTGGGTAAAGATCGTCGTTAGATTCTGCGCAGCACTGTTTAAACCAGCGACACTTAGCTCAGGAGCGATGTCATTCACCTGCTTAAGAATAAAGTCTTCGTTTTGGTGAGCGACAACGGTACCTTGTTTGTCGATAAGGATCGCGCGTCCATTTCCCGGTACCTGTATTGCTAATACGTCTTTAATCAGCTTGTCCAAGGCTAGGTTCGAAGCAACAACACCAATAATGGAACCATTCTCTGTAACCGGATCGGTCAGTGTAACCACAAGCGCCTGCATCGTAACGCTTACATACGGCTTAGTTGTGACGGCTTTGTTTTGCGCTAACGTCTCTTTATACCAACCACGAACTCTTGGGTCATACCCTGCTTTATTGAGGGAAGGATCATGACGGAACATTTCGCCGTCTTTATTGCCGTAGTAACTCAATCCAAAGCCACCAGATACAAGGGTTTGACGTAAATGCGGGACAATATCTAATGAAGGGTTCAGCTGAACTTGTTGTTGAAGACCATGTACGGCTTGTTTCTTATCGTAAAACCAATCACTGATCCCTTTAGCATGGGCATTCAGCGTGTTACGACTTTCACTCTCTATCGCCTGCCAGCTGTTACTTTGAAACGTCTTATAACCCATAAAAAGAAGAATTGCGGATGTAAAAGCAATCGCCAAAACTACAGAGAAAACCATTTTCCTCTTTAGACTAAATTGCATATTAAGAACCTCTTATAGAACAATTAAAGAAATATAAAGAGAAATCCTATCACCCATACTCATGTTTTTATTAGGGTTATCCCAAAAAACCATGAAACAAATTGAGCATTATGTTTAATTGTGACTTTGATTTATTTACTGGTTTATCAACGATAAAGATTATTTAGCCACAAACAAAAGCGAGTTGTAGAAAACAAAGGAAAAGTAAAAGCAGATAAGCAGATAAGCAGATAAGCAGATAAGCAGATAAAAAATAAGACGCCAGATACGAAAAAACCAGCCACTAAGACTGGTTTTTTCTGAATGATGGAGGCGCCTCCCGGAGTCGAACCGAGGTCCACGGATTTGCAATCCGCTGCATAGCCACTCTGCCAAGGCGCCTTTTTATTTCAACACTTTAGGGACTTAGTAAGTAACTCCGCTGTGTTCGGGTGCCTACTTTACGGATTGAGGAGAGATAGTCAAACAAAAAAGTGAATTTAAATTCTGTTTGCTGACATTTAAATCAAATTGCTGCTTGTTCGATCTTTTCAGCTAAAAAACACACAGCAAATTGGTTTAAATTCTTGAATCGCGGTCTACCACTTCTTCATGAAGCGACCAACCAAGCTCGGGTGATATGCCCAACAGTGATCAAACATGGTCATTAATTGAGGGTTACCGTACTTAGAAAGGCTCACTGCGTGGAAACGGTTTTTATGTTCCTTCAGCTTTTCAACCTGAGCGATCATCTCATCAGACTGCTTAGGGGCAATAAAATCAGACAGTACGATTAAATCGGCATTCTTGTATTTGTCGCCTGTCATCAAATCGATCGATTTCATCAATACAGGTTCCAAATCTGTACCTCCGTGAAATGAATAGCTCAAGAAGTCACTCGCTTCACGTAAGCCATCTTGTCTTGTTAGCTCGTAAGTAATCTGTTCCGAAGAGAAAAGGATCACGTAACAATCTCGTTCTTCCGCAAGAGCAATTTGCATTAGTGCATAGGCCATTGCTTTAGCGGATTGCTCAGGAAAGCCACTCATGGAACCAGAGGCATCTACACAAACAATAAACGGCCCCTTTTCGATATCAACGTGTTTACTGTCTGGCTTTTGCGCCTTAACTTTACGTAACGTACGAGACTTACCTTTGGAACGGTAACTTAGTAAGCGTTTGTCTGCCAAGTGTTTGTAGAAGATAACTTCAAGCTCAGGGTACGCCAAGAACATGGTCTCGTTTGGCAGCATCTTGTTAAGATCATCGCTTTCATGAATCCCAACGATATCGTCTACGGCTTCATCGCTTTTCTCTTCGACCATCTGCAGTTCTTCTACAGGGGCTTTGTGTAACGAAGGATCGTCTTCCATGCCCGCCATACGGCCCAGTTTCTCAGCGATCTCTTGAAGGCCTTTGTGTTTATTTAAAAACTCTGCGTGACGCTTCATTACGGTTAAGTCCGTTTTACTTAACTTAGCAGAAGCCATATCCCACAAACGCCCAACACTGCCCTCATCACCAGATTCCGTCACTTTATCCATGTTTTTCATGGTTTCCATGCGTTGGTAGAGATCCGCTAAAACTTTCTCTTTGCTGGTTTCTAGTTCTGTTACTTGAGCTTGCTTGATGGCATCTGACAACGATTGATACCACTGATCGCAGAAGTAGTGTGGGAACATCGCATTATAAACGCCCTTGTTGTTTTCCATCAGGCGTCTAGCTTGCAGGTAAAACGCTGAGTGCCACTCCAATTTTTTGATGACATTATCGATCTCATCAAAAAACTGGGGTTCATCCCAGTGAATGACTTCTTGGTAAAGTGCGATTTCTTCTTGGAATCGATCGGTCTCACACACCTTAGTGACGCGTTTTTTTACTTTACCGCGCCATTTCACTAGGTGGTTTTTCACCGACGTTTTGACCCCTTTATTCTCAGCAGCCATCATCACTTGAGAACGGGCAATGAGATCATTCATCGCCGTATCTATGATGCCTGAGTCAGCAACCATTAAAGCAAGGTTTAAACCGTCTGCTCCTAACATACTTGTCCCCTCTACTCGAAGTACTGACTCATAAATTTAAGACGCTGAGCAATCTTGCTGCTCTTCACTTTCGCGGTCTCAAGCTCTTGTGTTACCGCTTGCAAACTTGACTCCATCGCTTTTGGTAGCTCTGGGTCAATATAGTTGTGAGGTAGCGCATCGTGAAAATCGGTACGCACTCGTTTTAGCTTGAATTCAGCTTCGTTTAGCTGCTCAAGTGCTCGCTCAGCGCCACTCAACCATTTGTTGTAAAGCTCTTGGTCCAAACCATCGGTTGTCACCACACTCACTAATACCGAGCGGTTCGCGATGTCTTTAATCACTAGCTGATTCGATGCATCAAGATCCAACTTCAAGCG
The DNA here is from genome assembly GCA_000169995.1 of Vibrionales bacterium SWAT-3. Taxonomy (GTDB): domain Bacteria; phylum Pseudomonadota; class Gammaproteobacteria; order Enterobacterales; family Vibrionaceae; genus Vibrio. The sequence goes on from AAZW01000002.1 coordinate 202,641, forward strand.
ACATAGGTTTTTGTTTTCGTTTACGTAACCGTAAATATCTCCGTGCCCTTCTTTCAGCACACGATCGAAATCATCTTTCGCTACGTAAACCCAGCGGCTATCACCTTTCTCTGATTCTGAAACTGACATGTTGCTTTGCAGCAGAACTAACTTAACTAAGTTGTAAGCACTACCGACGCTGTACGTCTTCGCGTTTTTAATATCGCTGTGGTAAACGTCTTTACGTAGGAGGCCGCTGGTTGTTTCCATAGAGAGTGAAACAGAGAGTGTCGATTCCACTTCGTCTTGGATATCTTCAAGCTCTTCACGTGACATTTCGATTTGAGCTTTGGACTCTTGTTGATCAAAAGCTCGGTTCAACGCAAAGTCTTTAACCACACTACGAACCACATCTCGTGATCCAGGGCTGTGCCACAAACAATCTTGCAGTAAAAGAATATCGAGAGGGTTTACGCTGTCACGACCACTGAAGAACGCACTCGCCTTCAGCAGTTTCACAGCTTTCTTCCAACGTCTGTCTGAAACATACAGATCGGATTCGGAAGTTGAACCCTGCTGCTTAACCATTTCTTCTAGCATGGTTTTCAACTCATACAGCTTGTTGAATGCGTTATCTGTCAGTTCAAGCTTGTCGAGTTCTTTTTGCCACTGATGATATTCAATATCCGTGATCGCCAAACCCTTCGGGATCTCAGCTTCTTGTGAAGTCCCCGCAGTTAGCATCGATTTGAAGTTTTGTTTGTTCTGGATACGGTTGACAAACACGCGCACAAGCATACGGTCATAAAGCGCTTCTAGGCCACTGTCTTCATCTGGAAGTTCATTCGACGCAGAGACCAATAAGCGCATTGGTACGCGTTCAATATCACTACCGTTCTTGAACGTTTTTTCATTCACAACAGTAAGTAGTGTATTGAGGATTGCCGGACCAGCTTTCCAGATTTCATCAAGGAATACGACTTGAGCGGTTGGAAGGTAGCCTTCCGTTAGCCTTACGTAGCGACCGTTGTCTTTCAGTTCTTGGATACTTAGAGGACCGAACACTTCTTCAGGCGTAGAAAAGCGTGTCATCAAATATTCGAAATAGCTGCTGTTATCGAAAGCTTGAATTAGGCGTTTAGCGATAAGACTTTTTGCAATGCCTGGAGGGCCTAGTAGGAAAACACTTTCACCAGCCAAAGCAGCCAGTAAACAGAGCTTAATGGTATCTTCTCTTTCGTAGACACCATCAGAGAGAGCATGCGCTAATTTGTTAATTCTTTCAGAGAGTAGCGCCTTGTCAGCATGTGAAGAAATAGAAGGGGTCATGCATTACTCCGAATATCTTTGGACAATAAAGAGTGTAGATTTGTTTTTATACATTTGTTAGCACTTTGTTACAAGTGTATTTTATTATTGAGTTGCATTTATATCAGATGGTTACGTCAGTAATTTCGATGTAATCATAGATTGCAAATTTGAGAGTAGAGTCACGGATGGTGTGAAATTTAATTCAAAACTATGTCTAAATTTTCTTTTATTTTCGACACCATAGGCGTTATGGTGAAGCACGTCTTTCGAATACGAAAAATTGGCAAGGAATGTGGCCAGACTGCATGAATAAAGTTATCCATCAATGGAAAAGTATATCTCTCATAGAAGAGAACGTGACGCTCCCTACGAACGTCGTGATAAAACATACAACAATCAATCACCCTGGTGCGGCCGTTATTCTTCCTATCACCTCATCTGGAAAAATCATCCTGATTAACCAGTTTCGTCCTTCCCTTAAAAAGTGGCTTTTAGAGCTGCCTGCAGGGACGATGGAAGTTGATGAGACACCTCTTGAATGCGCACAGCGCGAACTGGAAGAAGAAACAGGTTACAGTGCAACTTCTTTTCAAAGCTTGGGGCAAGTTACGCCTTTAGCTGGCTTCTGCGATGAGATACAGCATCTATTCGTCGCAAAAGACCTTAGCCTCACTACCCGTTTTGAATGTGACGAAGATGAAGTCATAGAAGTGATCGAGCTGAGCTTAGAAGAACTGCACGACAAAATACGACACGATCAAATCACCGATACAAAAACTATCGCTTGTTTAAGTAAAGCCCTACTCTGCGGCTACCTATAATACTCTAGGAGAGAAACATGGACTTTCGTTCTGATACCGTAACTAAACCCTCACAAGCAATGCGCGATGTAATGGCAAACGCAGAAGTCGGTGATGATGTATATGGTGACGACCCAACAGTAAATGAACTTGAGCAGTGGGCAGCCAACGAAACAGGCTTTGAAGCCGCTATGTTCACCTCTTCAGGCACGCAAGCCAACCTACTCGGCCTAATGGCACACTGTGAACGTGGTGATGAATACCTTTGTGGCCAACAAGCACATAACTACAAATATGAAGCTGGGGGTGCGGCGGTACTTGGTTCCATTCAACCACAACCGATCGAAAACAATCCAGACGGCACACTAGACTTTAAAAAGCTGACAGCTGCGATTAAACCCGATGACAGCCACTTCGCTCGTACTAAACTATTAAGTCTAGAGAACACCATTAATGGCAAAGTACTTCCGCTGTCTTACTTAGCCGAAGCTCGCGAGTTCGTAAACCAGCACAGCTTACAAATGCACCTAGACGGCGCGCGAGTATACAACGCAGCTGTTGCATTAGATGTCCACATCAAAGAGATCGCACAATACTTCGACTCAATGACTATCTGCTTGTCGAAAGGTTTAGGCGCTCCGATTGGTTCATTACTACTCGGTAGTAAAGAGTACATCGCTAAAGCACGTCGACTACGTAAAATGGTCGGTGGTGGTATGCGCCAAGCGGGTATTCTTGCTGCAGCAGGAAAAATGGCGCTGACTGAGAACGTTACTCAGCTCAAAGCTGACCACGAAAACGCGAAAAACCTGGCTATTGGCTTGAGTAAATTGGAAGGCTTCTCGGTTAACCCTGACTTTGTTCAAACGAATATCGTATTTGCGAAGTTAGACGAGTCAGTGGATATCAACCGTATCGCAGGTGAACTTAGCGAACAAGGTATTACAATGACACCTGGTAACCCTGTACGTTTTGTCACTCACCGCGATATTAGTGCAGAGGATATTTCTCGATTCTTAAATGAATTACAAAAAGCGCTGACAGTCTAATACCATAATCAGCCCTTAACGAATCGTAAAATGCCACGCAATATCGTGTGGCATTTTTTTACCATCAGTCAGTTAATACTTATTCAGGTTTAGGTACTACACGCATGTTGTCCATATAGTAATCAGGAATAATACGAGGGTAAAATCTATCCTCTAAACACTCATAAAGGAACTCGTCATCATTTCTGTTTTGCGGCGGTAAACCACATACTTTGACTGCGCGACCATTATTGACATATTCCTGCTTTTGGTTATCAAAAATCTCTTCAACAAAATAGAATTTATTGCCTTTGACTACACCACCATAACTGCGGTCAAACATACTTTGACTTAAGGGCGCGAATATACTTTGTTAATCTGATGTAAAAAGAACTTTTTCCCTGTAATCTTTATTCCATGCGGCTTGGTTCATCTTTCTTGGTACAGACAAGTTACCCTCTGATTTTCTAAATAGGTTCTGCACAAAGCGACGACAACAAGCCATATTCAACGCTGAATCCCCAGCGTAAATTCGCTGCTCGTCTTCTTTGAAAATTACGTCCAACGCCCAGTGCTGCTGATTCTCAATATGCCAATGCTTTCTTGTTGCCTTTGAGGCTAACTCTAAAGATAAATGGTCTGTGCAAATATAGTACGAGGTTTCATAACTTCCTTTCCCTTTGACACTCCTATCTCTTACCACTGCAACAATGCTTTTTACGAGACACCACTTCTGTCTGAGTGCTTCGCTGAAGGCTGCAGGAAGCACGTAAACCTCACGAACCTCTTTTCTACCATGCCCTTTCTCTTCCGTGATGTATGATTCCTGTTTATCTTCAGGCAAAGCCCAATAGTCTTGGAATTGCACATCAATTTCTGCTAATAAACTTGGTTGATTCAGTTTAACTTGTACTAGGATATCTCCACCTTTATCAACTACTTTATTCAGTGTTTCAACCTGACAATGCAGGGCATCAGCAGTTAATAAACATCCTTTGATATCTAAAGCGTCTAGCATGTTTCTTATTGCTAGCAGCTCCATACCTTTGCCGTCACAAGGTTGGTGTGTGAGAGTCAAACCCTCGTCTACATCAAATGCCGAAACCATATAGAGGGGGTGCTGTTGTTTGCTTGCTTTTGCCCCTTTTAGAACCTTCCCATCAACACTGATTATAGGCTGAGCATGCTTCTCTCTGTGCAAATTGACCCAGCCCACCATAGCTTCCAATAGCGTCTCTGGCACAACGGATCTCATGATCGCAGCTATATTATGTCGAGTGGGAAGACCATTTTCGTAGGGGAAATACTCACGTAACCACTCGATATTTCCTTCACCGAAATCCTTAATCTCTGTCCATTTATTTTGACCACAAATCATGGCTGTTATGACCACGAAAGCGACTTCCATAACAGGATAAACTTGATTGATGTGCGAACGGGTATCTTTCACTTTTTTAAGTTGCTCAATGATAATCATGTGCGAATTTCTCATGTTTTTTTACTTCATGATCAGATCGTGATTATCTAAAAAAGTTCCCTGTAAAATAAATCCATTATTTTCAATGGTTAAAGTTCGATCCCGCCCTTCCATTTTGGTGACGATGTAAGTAAATCGGTAAATTCACACCAATATTGTTATTTAGCAGTTCAGCAATGCCTTGTGTACAAACAACTTTGCCAAGATCAAACGGCACAGCCGTACAAACATAATTTTTTCTTTTGTTTCTTCGTTACCTGATGTAACATTTTTAAGGTTCATTTTATTTACCCTTGTATTTAAATTGAATTTGCCTTGATATTTGATACAGCAGATATCAAGGCGCTTTACTTTTAGCGTTTAATAAACGTCTTCCGTTTTACGAATGTGATTAAACACCTCATACACTTCATCGTAAGAAATGCCATACCCTTCGAGCTTTTCGACACAATCACAAATGTCATTGGTATAGAAACACTCGTGATTGAATAGCTCACGGCGAATGATCGATTTTTTACCATTCTCTTCGATGTCTTCGGCGATCCCTTCTTGAGCAATAGAATCTAAACTGGTCATTAATTGCTTGGCATTATCAACAGGGCAAATTAAACCCATACCTAACGACGCATATTTCACGCCCTCTTTTTTTGCTTCATCGAACTGTTTAGTGGAAAAGGCAAAAAATGCCCCAGCTTCATTAAATGCTTGCGTTTGTTTGTCTTGAATATAGTGAGAGAGATATTTCATGACTTACTCCTTACGTTAATACAAAAATATCCCAGTAATTAAAACGGGCAACGGTGAAACGAAAAGAGGGGTCTCGAAGGGGTTGATAAATCATTCACAATAAAATTGTCAGTTAAGTTCCCTATTTTAAAGTGGTGCAAGATACTCTTCTCAACCTCAGCCAGAGTGGATGGATAGAACTTAGAATCACGCGAAGTAAATCCTGCGATTTTGAGTTCAGCTAAGGTAATGTCGCTACACGGCGTAAGAGAAAAGCCGTGCTCTTCTCCCTCTGTACGCTGAGGAATAGGCAGTAAAGAGATATCATTTTTTGGTGAGCTTTCGTGCCCAGCGGCGAAACGCTGGTCGCTGAGCGTCAATGTAGAGAGAGTTGGGGTTGAGTTTTGTTGTGCCATGACAAGTTTCCTTTCTGTTTGAGTATCACTTTTATGGAGCCGCTTGGCTGTCCAGACCTCAAACAGGGTTCTTCTCTGCAGGGGCGCGCAACGTTTATTTACCCTTGCAGAGAAGGTTCTGCTTGAGGATGGTGAACAGCCTGCGAGCACCATCAAGAGATGCGAGTCGAAAGGAAAATCGGCACATAAGCAAACAAACCCTTACTCGACCTTAATTGAAGCCAATGAAAGGCAATAAGGAGGTACGACGAAGCGCAGCTACGCAGTAGCGGAGGCGTTGGATGATTGTTTGGGGGCACTTAATGTCATATCGAGCTTGCTTAATATCAATGACAGAAGTTATCGCGAGAGGAGTGAAGCGACGGAATGAATCGAGCGAAGGGAGAACACCCAATATTTAAGTTGAATACGTACTTTATAGATTGATTGGCGTTAAAAAAAGAACCGTCCGTATTCAATCCTCAAGGGTAAGTGCTCATGACCCGCTTCAATATGCTGTTGCATGGCAGCGATAGCGTAACGCATCAATCTGAACGCCATGTGTTATCTGGTCGACTCTGGTGCTCGATTAACGCGTAGACGTACCCTTCCCCCTGAGACGTTGTGAGAGAATAAAGAACATCCGAATAATAAGGCCGTAAACTTTCTTCTATAAAGCCGCCTGATTCGAGCTTTAAGGTCGTCAAATCACTGATTTCACGCAGCTTAGCAGGTAGGTGAATATCCAATAAGTCCTTAGCGGTTTCAGGATGAGTGAGAAACTGCTTAAAGAGCGCATCATGTGGCGTTGGACCTCTGGTTGGTTTCTTTCTAAACATCAATTTAGCTCATTTACTCTAAGTAATTTTTGCCCCAAAGTCGCTCAGAGTTAAAACTCTACACATTTTAGAGTGTGTGCGTTTTCCTTATTAATTCGGCTCTTCTCCGCTTAGATGAGCTTGATTTCCGGATAAATGGTAGAGTGAGTTTCTAGGATTGAGGTTTGTCTAATCTTCAATTTAAAGTAATCAGTATCCCTTACTCCTCGGGCTCTCCGTCTAAGAAGACCTATCGATACATTCCCTGCTTCCACTCGGGCATTCGTCAGCTTATATTTTGCATAGTTGCAGATCCCAACTCTTCTCTCCCAAAGCGCGTCTGCAAAGTTGATGAGAGATAAGATCCTCGTCTTTTTAGCAAGCTGGCACCACGCATCAAGCGCTGCGATCATCAAGTCAAAATTACGTTCATCCCATAAGGCTTGAAGCTGCTCTTTGAGCATATAAATCGTACAAAGAGTCTTATTGCTTTCCAGTAAATCATCTAGCCTATCTGACTGCTTATCGCTTAATTTCGGCGCATTTTTGAGGAGTAAAAATAGCGTCCCTTTAAGCATTTTCTTCTCGTCATGTGTTCCTTTCCTAAACGCTTTATTACGCTCTTTCCTTATCAGAAGAGAGTAGTTCTGCATAACGTGAAACCGGTCAAAAACGATGTCTGCATTCGGAAGAGCGTTTCTCACTGCTGATTGGTAAGATTGCCCCATATCCATTGATACCGCTTGGATGCCGTCTCTCGTTTGCGGTGATAATTGTTCAAAAAAGTTGATGAGTACGTTTGAAGTCCGCCCATGGTCAACCCAAATAAGTTGTCCTGAAACGAGATCATAAACGACGGTCATATAATCATGGCCTTTAGCCCTGGCGACTTCATCAACGCCAATATGAACAAGGTTGGTCAACTTCTTAGGCTCTAAAGCAGGCAAGGTAGAGAGAAGGAATGCTTTATCGATATTTTTCACGGTTTCCCAGCGTATGTCTAAATGCTTCGACACTGCGTGGATGCTCATATAGCGGCACAGTCCACTAATAAAGTGACAGAACCTCTTTGTATAACGACTCCCCTTATCAACAAAATCAGCCTCTTCAATCAACCTTCGGCCGAGCCTATCCCTTGTCTGAGCCAATTCAATTTCTATAACGCAAGGGCGACCACTGACAGGTAAATCCGACAGGCGACGGTGAACGTAGTGGTCGACGGTGCGCGGAGCTCCAGTCTCAGGATCAACAACTTTACAGCGTCTATCTCGCTTGCACTTGACGAGTACTGAATGAGAGCTTTCTTCAAGCGTTACAGACTGTACGGATTGGCCTTTAAAGTTAAATAGAGCGGAAGATAATAACGACAAACTACAACACTGATATATAAGGTGGGAAGCGATTGTAAATCAATGTGTTAGCGGTTTTATTGTTAGTTTATAGACTCATCTAAGCGGAGAAGAGCCTTAATTCTAATCCGATGAAAGAGAGTCAGGCCAAGCTTATTTTAGGCGCATGTAGGTTGAAAATCGTATTGCTCAGAAGCCGCCTGAGTTATACGGAAACTTTCGACAATTTCTGAATTTCATACACTAGTCGTTAAGCAATACGGGCATTAGATTTAGCGTGAGGATGATTGGCGTTATGATTGGTCATGTACAGCAACGGGATAAGCTCTTCTAATAAGCGTTGTAAAGCAGAGGTACTTCAGTGAAATTTGGAAGAAAATGAACCATGTTGGTGCGGCTCAAAGAAAAAATATAAACGTTGTCATTTAGGGTGTGATAAACAAGCTCCAGTTGATAAAGGCACGATAATGAAAGAGATGAATAGCTTCGATTCAAAAAAACTCTTTAGCGTGACAGAATCGATGAAATCTGAATGTTCAAAGAAAATCATCAAAGCGCATTCAGTATCAAAAAGCTCCGCCCTAAAATCTATAGCAGCAGATGGACATGTTTATACTACTTGCAAAACAAATCATGATTTCTCTATGTCTAAAAGAGTCCATACCATTGTTTTCTCGTGGAATATCGTTCTTTATGCCGAGAACTTTTTGTAAAAGAGAGCGTTGAAAAAACATTTTTCTTTATAACAAGCAATTCAAGCAGATTCGCACAGCTTGGCATTTTGGTGTTCACTTCGTTAGTGATTGTACTCACTTAACTCAGTTTCCAAAACTTCTGGTGTGGAGCACTAAATATATTATTTGATGTGTGCTAAATTTTCAGTAAACGTAAAGAAAGAGTAACTTTACATGTAGAAAATCACTACAAAATGGTTTCTTATTAAGTAAGCGCTCCATAAAACCCGCATTCTAATCGCCTAGCGCGAAGAATAAGATCAAGTCTCCGACCATGAGGAGATTTGAAATGGGAAAACGACACACTAATCAAGAATGGCAAACGCTCATCGAGCAGTCTGAATCGAGTTCATTGTCAACGCTTGCATTTTGTAAGCTCAATGAACTCAACCCCTCAACGTTTTATGCTAAGCGCCAGCAACTTAAAAAAGCGAATATCTCTCAAGGCTTTGTACGGGCAGAGGTCGTCGAAAAGACAACGAAATATCAAGCTCAAATAGCCACCGCTAACATGACACTTATCATCAATGATGTGGAATTGAGCATTCCTCAAGGCACGCCCGCTGCCTACCTGGCAGAACTCATTGGAGCCTTGTCATGAAACATATGCTCAGCGCACCAGAGATTTATCTGTATCGTGAGAGTGTCGATTTTAGAAAGTCCATCAATGGCCTCGCGGCGATTATTGAAAATGACACCGATTTACCCTTGGGAAGCGGCGCACTGTTCCTGTTCACCAATAAACAGCGCGACAAAATCAAAGTGCTGTACTGGGATAAAACTGGCTTTGCGCTTTGGTATAAACGCCTCGAAAAAGCCAAGTATAAATGGCCTACAAAAGAGAAAAATGAGGTGTTTACCCTGACTCAACTCGAGCTTGATAGACTGCTTTCTGGCTTCACGATTATCGGCCATAAACCCGTTCAAATAAACGATTTTACAATGACTTAATCGATAATAAAGCCTTATCTGCCAAGCGTTAACAGCATGATTTTAGTATAATCAATGCCATGAAAAAGACGCCAGATATCAACCCAGAAAGCCAAGATATTGCCGAGCTACAAGCGATGGTGAAAGCGCTGATGGCGTCAGAAAACCAATGGAAACAAGAGCGTCAATCTCTGCTTGAGCAACTCAAACTTGCTTTCGACCGCCAGTTCGCAAAACGCTCGGAGGCGTTAAAGCCTTACGATGAATCTCAAGGTGACCTCTTCAACGAAGTGGAATGTGAAGCCGCTAAGGGAGAGGTGGTTGAGGTAACAACGACCACAACGAAGAAGCGTGGTAAACGCAAGCCACTTCCAAAGACTTTGCCTCGTGAGGTTATCGAACTCGATTTAGACGACCATGAAAAACAGTGTGCATGCTGCCAACATAGTCTGCATAAAATCGGTGAAGACCGCAGTGAGAAACTTGAGTTCTCACCAGCCGTGCTCAAAGTGCTGGAATATGTTCGTCCTAAGTATGCTTGTCGTCAGTGCGAGCAAACTGAAGACAAAAGCCACATCGTTCAAAAGCCAGCGCCCCAGAGCATCATCCCTAAAAGCTTCGCGACAGAAAGCTTGCTAGCCAACATCATCCTTGGCAAATATCAATACGCAATGCCACTGTACCGCCAAGAGTCGCTGTTTACTCAGTCGGGTATTGAGCTATCGCGAACTACTATGGCAAGGTGGGTTATCCAAGTCAGTGAGAAGTTCAAACCGCTGTATGCGGCCTTGAAAGAGCATCTACTCCAACAAGTGGTGGTTCAGGCAGATGAAACGCCGCTCAATGTCCTCAAAGAAGATAAACAGTGTTATATGTGGCTCTACTGCTCGGGCGCAGACTCGCCCGACGCTGCACAGCCGAATGTAAAGAATATCGCCTTGTACGACTATCAAAACAGTCGCGCGAGGGCATGCCCTGTTGCCTTCTTGGGGGATTACAGTGGTTATCTGCAAACCGATGGCTATGGTGCCTATGATGGTCTTCAACAAGTCACCAATGTTGGCTGCTTGGCGCATGCACGGCGTAAGTTCATGGATGCTAAGAAGCTTCAAGGTAAAGGTAAGTCAGGCAAAGCAGATAAAGCGCTAGCCAAAATCCAGAAGCTCTATGGGATAGAATCGCGCTTAAAAGGTGCGACTGTCGAAACACGAAAAGCAGAACGTCAACTGCATGCCAAGCCGATACTGGATGAGCTGTACGAGTGGATGACGACTCAACAAGTGCTAGCGTCTAGCCCGTTGGGCAAGGCGATAAAATACACGCTCGGCCAATGGCCGAAACTTATCCGCTATATCGATGACGGTCATTTATCTATCGATAATAATCGAGCTGAACGCGCAATTAAACCGCTGGTCATTGGCAGGAAGAACTGGTTGTTCTCGACCACTGCAAATGGCGCTGACGCGAGCGCGATGCTTTACAGCATCGTCGAGACTGCGAAAGCCAACGGCCTTATCCTCTACGACTACATAGTCAAGCGCATGAAAGAGCTAGCGAAAGCTGAGCCTGATATCGATGCGCTCCTGCCTTGGAACTTCAAACATTAACAACATCGCCCCGTGGGTTCATGGGGCGCATACACAAGACGAAGAGTTGCGGAAGCCGGAAAACGACACTGGCAAAGGCTTTCAAGCTGATGAAAACAGCCGAGTCAAACTGGCGAAGGCTGAGAGGATTCAAGTTACTGGCGGACGTTATCAAAAGAGTGAAATTCCAAGATGGCATTCGCGAAACCGAGGAAAACCAGCAGGACATTGCTCTTGAATCCGTACACCAGATTTGACGATAGCTCCAAGAGAAGAGGTACGTGTGGATATCTTTGAATATATTGAGATATTCTATAACGTGAAACGTCGGCACAGTTCAAATGATCAAATGTCACCTGTAGAGTATGAAAAGCAGTACAAAGAAAGGCTCAAAAGTGTTTAGTAAATCGGTGGCTATTCATCTTCTTTAAAACCATGAAGGTTAGACGTATCTATGATGCTGAAAACCAGACACTGCTTTACTTGTCTTACACAACCAAAGAGACGGATGGTAGCTTTAAACACAGCCTATCAACCTTACCGCTATGGGGAACCAAGGCTTGGCAGAAGCCTGTTGAAAACAAGTCATAACTAACGCCACTCAGTAGTCTCCGCTACAAAAGAAAATGTTGGCTTCAATGTAATGGACCCTACATGGTCAGTGCATCCTGAGAATGCTGTCCCCTATTTGTTTTCAAACATTGGACAGCCACCTTAGACGGCATTTACAAGAAGTTCAATGCTTAACGTCTAGGCTATGCGCCCTCCAGAAGAATCTGGAGGGCTTTCCCCTACAAGTATATCAATCGGATAAAGTACCCCATAATTCCGGATTTATTTCACCGGAACCACACAGAACTTACTCTCAGCTATTTAATCAATAGGCATTTGATACGATATTCGATGCCATGCTTGATTTAGCCTTTTCAGAAATTTCAGATACGCTATCCGTACCCGCCGATTTTTCTTTTGAAGAATCAAATACTGCGATAGTTTGAGCTAATAGTTTAGACTCAACTGACGAATAGCCACGAGTATTAGTATTTAAACCAACATCCTTAATAACTGCATGGATCTGAAATTCAACAAGAGGAGCAATATCACGACCGACCGAAGTAATTACTCTCTTCTGCTGTAGTTTAAATGCCTTAAAAGATGACCTGTTGTTCTTTCTTTTGGTGACAGCCAAGAAAGTCGTAGTGCCCCGTCGGTAGTTTCTAATTGGATTTAATTTATCGTCATTGAATAGTATGTCCGAATCTAGCTCTTTCTTGACTATTGTCGAAGCACCATCCGTTTTAAAAGTATCCTCGATACTCGTTAGGCGTAGCCCTTTCTGATCAAGGATGAAGTGAAGTTTTGTCTCACCACTAATCGCAGCCTTGAAACAAATTGAATCATTATTGATCTTGATATCAACGCCATTCCACCCATACCCTTTGGCGAGGATAACTAAGTTTTTCGCTAAAATGGTGCCATCCTTAGGAATTGGTATATTCCATGGTCGAACTCGCTCATGGTTTCCTGATTTATTGACCACACCAGCGACTGCTACTGCTGTGTTGTTGTTACTTGGAGAATAAATCAACCCTGATTCACCTATAATCAGATTCTCGTCGGTGATCTTTATAATTCGCTCTGGAATAAGGTGAGAAACATCAGCCTCCGTCAGTTTTAGTTTTGCTAACTCGGTGGTTTCTACATGGCCATTCGCTCTTTCTATCACTACTTCGGTAACACCATCTCCATTGATATCAATGGCATTTTTTACTTTTCCACCTTTTAGAACCAGCTTTGCAAGCTCAAACGGGTTGTCAAAGTACGTTCGATTTTTTTCTCCTTTACTACCCAGTGCGACAAAGTTTCGGCCATTGGCTTCGGCAAAATACAAGTCACTAATACCGTCTCCGTTATAATCAACCACACCTTCATAGCGCCAGTCGGATTTAGTCATCACATCATGTAAATTTTTCCAGGCCACAGTGATCCTCTTGTTAGCGACGTAGTAACCATCATAGGGCGAAGACCTTCTGCCTGAACTCATGGCGACTTTAATGGCGTAGGTTCTCCTGCCATCGGCCGCAGTCTCTTTATCAAAACCAATGATGTCGGCCTTGCTATCTCCATTAATATCTGTGACCGTCCTTTTATTGTTGCTCTGATTATGCCACCCCTTCTGGAGGGTAAAGTTACCCTTATAAGAAGGTATAAATCGACGTTCGGACGGTGAGTAGATGTATACCTCTCTACCGAAGGCAATGAGCTCTTTCTCTCCATTACCGTCGATGTCTCCGAAAAATATCGGCAACTTATTGGTGTTAAGCCAACCATATTTTTGTTGAAAATTATATTCGACCAGTGTCCCAGACTTATATTCGATATTTATTCCATTCTCCCTTAAGGTGACTAACTCCTCCTCACCATCACCGTCTGTATCTGCAACCCAAATACCGTCTTGCTCGTTCACCACACTGAGCTTACCCTGCTTTGTCCTATACAACGTCCCTGAAGCACCTTTTAAAATGACGCCTTTCTGCGCGTCGTGATATACTTTTTTGACCATTTCCGGCATGGAAAATGAGACCACCGAATTGTCGGCTGATACGGTAACCAGCGTATAGTCACTGCGTTGGAAATACGCATTGTTCTGTTTATCTATACTTATAAACTGGCCATAGACGTGGGCCCTTGAATGCGTAAGTTGAGTCATCACCTGTTGTGGCGTAAAAGATTGCGTACCAATTGCAATTGATGCGCGTGTTCTGCCACCCTCAGAAGGTTTCAACGCATCTGCAATTTTCAACTTCCGATTTCCAGATGTTAAAAACAGGTCGTCTCCAACAAGTCGCCATTGCCAAGCTTGTTCATCCGGCAGCGTAATTCGCACCTGTGAGGATGCCGCCGTCTGCACATTCACTGGTGCAAGATGTAAAAGCTGGGCAGTAATATCGAGAGCAACTGATGGCTTTTTGCCTGGCTCAACCGTCAGCCATTGGCCATCCATCCGGTATCTTGCACCGGATACCCCCGTGATTACATCTCTTCCTATTGACTGAATGGGCTCTGGCATCACTAACAACAAGTCCTGACGGGTATACTTTGTGACGCTTAATGCCTTTACGACATCATTGCCTGCAGTAATCACGGCTAACTGCCCATCAACCATGGTAAGATTTTTTACTTTCCCCCCGTTCAGGTCCAGCTTTGCAAGCTCAAACGGGTTGCCAAAGTACGTTCGATTTTTTTCTCCTTTTCTACCCAGTGCGACAAAATTTCGGCCATTGGCTTCGGCAAAATACAAGTCACCAATACCATCTCCGTTATAATCAACCACATCTTCATAGCGCCAGTCGGATTTAGTCATCACATCATGTAACTGTTTCCAGGCTGGGTCTGCACTGTTGTTGGCTGTGTAATGGCCGCCAAAGGGTTTATCGGCATTCCCTGAACTTAGTGCAATTTCTATTGCGTACGTTCTCGTACCATCAGATGCCGTTTCTTTATCAAAGCCAATGATGTCGGCTTTGCCATCTCCGTTAATATCTCTGACCGTCCTTTTATAGTTGCTCTGATTATGCCACCCATCTTGGTGGCTAAAGTTACCTTTATAGGGTTGATCATACTTTTTTTGTGCTGGTGTATATCTAAATAGTGCGTCATAACCAAAGGCCACAATTTCTTTCTTTCCATCGCCGTCGACGTCAGCTAAAAATATCGGGTAACGTTCGGTATCTAACCATCCGAATTTTTTTTGGAAATTATCTAAAGTTGTTGTTCCTGATTTATATTCTATATTTACTCCATCCGTTTTTAAGGTGACTAACTCCTCCTCACCATCACCGTCTGTATCTGCAACCCAAATACCCTCAGCTGTCTCATTCACCACACTGAGCTTGCCCTGCTTTGTCCTATACAACGTCCCTGAAGCACCTTTTAAAATGACGCCTTTCTGCTCGTCATAAAACATCCTCTCAATCTGTTCAGGGGGTGAAAGTGAAGTCACCAACTGGCTCGCTGATAAGATAACCAGGGTGTTATCATCACGTTGGAAGTAGGTGTTTTTTGCCGAATCCGTCCCTAAAAAAGCACCAAAATTCGGGCTCTGATGCTTGGCGTGTTTAAGCACCGTTAACAGCCCCTCTACCGTCAATA
Organism: Vibrionales bacterium SWAT-3; assembly: GCA_000169995.1. GTDB lineage: Bacteria > Pseudomonadota > Gammaproteobacteria > Enterobacterales > Vibrionaceae > Vibrio. The sequence goes on from AAZW01000002.1 coordinate 217,926, forward strand.
CTTTGCCATCAAGATTAAATCGAATCTCTCCCTGCTTGTTATAATTATAAGTTTTGAAGGCGTCCACTGCGTTAAACGTTTTACCACCCGCTTCCAGGATTAAGTCTGGCCCATCGATTTGCCATCTCCACTCCCCAAGCGACGAAGGGAGCACCACCTCTAAATGTTGTGATGGGGTGGCGACCAAATTCACCTTCGCTTGATTCATTAACCTGTCGCTGATTCTTAGCAAAGTAACCTGTGCATCAGGTACGATTTCGATTTCGCTTATGGGCAGAGCAGCAAAAACCCCCGTTCTCGGCAGATCAACGTCGATATGCCCTGAGCCTGTTGCCAAAATAGCCAGTGTTCCCACACCCGTACCTTGATACAAGTATTTGCATGAACGTACGTAAAATGTCGCATTGACTACCCTTTTTCTTTTGGTATCGAATACGATCACATCTTGGATATCTGACTGTAGTTTCGCGGAAACTATCTTTACCGTGTCTGAAAAATCTAAATCGCTCATGATCGCTTTACCAAGGTGGCGCTCCAGTACAGATCGGAGTGCATCTTTGCCTTTCCTTAGCAAAGGGTTATCTTGATAGTGAGGTGCTGTTCCACCGAATAGCAACTCTGTACCATCAACGGCCACCTCATGGATAAAACCTGATTTGACGGCAAAAGCTACCTTTTTGCTTTTTGAGAACAAATCGACGGTGTAACCCCCGCCCTTCAGCTTGATGAGCGAGAGCGAGGCGGAATTAGCCATCTGAAGGACAGTTGGTACCCCAACTTTTACCGGCAACTTTTCAATAATTTTTAAAGCCTCACCAAAATCAGTCTCTGACTCCATACTAATCGAAAAGCTCAAGTTTCCTGATGGCATATCAACCAGTGTCATGATGCCTACCTTGGCCGCTTTATCTCGGTTCAAGATGGATAAACGCTGGGGTGCTTGGCCCGAAAAATGTATTTCCTGTGTGCCGATGGACACCTTATCTTTTGTAACCCTGATATCGTGAAGCAGTCTGTATTTAAAGTCGCCTTGTTGAACTATCCTTTTATTGCCATCCTTTCCTTGAAGAGAAAAGTCATACGCCAGTGCATCAGCGTTTATTCGCCATATCTCACTCGATGTATTACTGGCAACCACGTCAATGTTAGCGGCCTTATATGGCAGCACGAGATCATAAATGCCTCCTGAGCCAACCAGCTTATAATCCAGCAGACTGCGTTTATAATTATCCCATACCGTTTCAAATACTAAAGTTCTATTTTCTTTGTCCAGCGTCACTGAAATTGGAGTCCGGTAGTACTTTGTTTTTTGCGCATTAATCTGAATTCCATGATCAGTTCCGCCTCCCCACACGCCCCATACAAAATGACTGCCATAGTATTTCCTGAGTTTATCTAAAGAAGAATTGTGTGGGCGATGTCCAAGAGGAATAGTGTGTAAATGCACTTGAAGCCGCTGGCTCAAGGCAGCAGGCAAGACAAATACGCGACTATTACCCGTATTTAAGACAGCGTGACTTTTTCCTAGACCTTTATAAATGTCAATCGACTCTTTCTCGGAGAAATAAGGGATTGAGAAATAATTATCCCAACTACCAGGGCGAGTATGACCACTTCCACTTCCAGATTTAATTTTTGATGTAAGCAAGGTCCCAAAGTAGATTTTTTTATTCAGAAAATCGACTTCCTTCACCACCGCAGTGCTTCCAACACTGGCAATGCCATCCTTGACCGTAACAATATCCCCCGTAACATCATCTTCCAACGTCTGGAAGTACTTCGCTGTTGCATCAAATTTTTCTTTTAATACAGCAAAGTTATGAACCAGAGACGGAATAGCAGCCACTATACCAACAAGCGGTACCGTTAATGGCGCCAATATGGCGCTACCCGTCAACAACGCGGCCAGATCTACACCTATTTGTAGTGCCAATGTACCTATTGACGCTTTCAAAGTGGCTTTCGAAACAGGATCTTTCGCTTTTGAAAGCTCGACGATGGAGGTATATAAAAATATTCCATTCGTTATGAAGTTGACGCCAGTAAAAAAACCACTTGATGCCCGCATAGGTTCGACTATGCTGCTAGCGCTCATTTTCTCAGCTTGCTCTATCAGCGAAACCAATTTGCTTAAATCATGGACACCCCCTAATCCCATCTGAGTGAAGGAAGCCATAATTTCCATTTTTGTTGCCAATGAGGCGTGAGAAAACCCGCTAGACTCGAAGTCCATCACTGACTTGATTAAAAAGGCAAAGTTCATCGTACTTGGGGCTTCCACATCCCCTACGTCCGCTTTTTTTGCAAAACGCCCTGTGGCTTTGTCAAACGAGAAGTTTTTCTCGATTGACTCACTGAGCTTGGCACTCGCATGACTGAAAGCCTCAATAGCATCGCGTTCTGTGCTGCTTAAGGTGATAAATTTACTTGTACCGTCTTTCTTGTTTAAGAACAGCAGAGTGCCATCCTCTGCATTGATGTGGGAAGTCGCTACCCAGTCACCACCGAGATTGTTGGTCTTAATCAAGTCTGTAACTGTTTTATTAAACGTCTCAACGTAGTGGCTGGCATGTACCCCTTTCACAACTTCAGACACTGCCTTCTCTCTGCCACTCGCCGTCAGTTCATGCATTTCATAGATCTCTTGATGGAGTTTTTGCATAACGTCATGGGACGCTTTGGCTTGTAATTGCCTCTCGAGAATACTGTCTGTCCCTTGGCTTTGAGTCGTTGCCAGCTCTTTATGGATGCTCAGAATTTCATCCATTGTCAGATTTGTCTTCGTTAGCTTCTTCTTCAAAAGCTGGATATTGGAAGAGAACTCTCTATCTTCGCTGTGTATTTTTACTGTGCCGTCCTTGTTCCATGAAGCCACCACCTTCTTAGTAGCCAGCGGATTTTCAGGCTCGACTAAGCTCACCTTGCGGCCCTCAATATTGACAGCGACTTCTCCCGCTCTAGCAGAAAGTGTCGTCTTCAGCCCCTTTTTGTCTAGTGCGACAAGCAGGTCCTTGACGAAGCTTTCGCGATACTTTTCAGTTTCTAAATCACAGCCAACCAAACTGATCCGCTCTGGTAGGGTATTGCCCGTTACCTCCTTAGCAAAACGCGCTTTAAAGTCCGTGATCAAGTTAGCCAGTTGGTCTGGATCATAATTGCTGAGCACCGCTGTCTGCCGTGCTTCATCTTTTCCACCATGACCTACAAGTTGCCATCGTACTTTTCCCCCAAGCTTTTTCACATCACCGTAAATAACGCGGTATTTTCCATCTTTATCGAGCTGCACGATCACCGTCTTGTCTGGGTGTTTACCGGCAAGCCTAGAGGCTGACTCTGCAACAATCGCGTCATTTTCAAGTTGAATGATTATCTGACTGTCATACTGACTGGTGGTAGAGGATTTTTTGGGAATAACCTTATATTTCCCCCATGTCTCCACTTTTTCTACTTTGATTCTGGAAAGCTCATGTGATCTTTGTTTCTGCTTATCAAAGTAGTTTTCTGGCATTACTAATGTGGGATCGATGTCTTTGAAGATCTTACTTAGTTCATAATCAGTTCTATGGACAAGGACTTTTTCGTTATCAGGGTTATAAAGAAATATATCAATATCTTTATTGCTAAAGTGTTGCCCTGCCCATGGGTCAATAATGATGGCATCAGGCGAATTACCCCCCACCCTTAAAAAAGCGTGGTCACCCTCCCCACCCAGCTTCAACATTTCTATAGAACCTGAATAGTTATACTTTTCCTTGAGTAAAAACGCTGCATAAAGCGCTTTATCCCCACAGTTACCTAAGCCTTTTTCAATTAGCGCTTTAAAATATTCCTCATTTTTTCCTTTCAATAAGTATAAGTTACGGATAATCGCAATCTCTTGCTGCATATTACCGAACTCTTGCGCTGTCATCTCCCAAAGTTTTCTCGATTCGCTGGCATTGGCTCCAGGTTTTTCTGGGAGATTTTTTATTTTTCTTATTATCGAGTCTATCTCAGAAATGGCTGTAGTCGAGTTAGGCAGCGTCTCGTTAACCTCCTTGATGACCCTATCGGCATCAATCGCATTTTTTGGCAATGTTGGATCTATGATGTCAATTTCACTCGCAACCAGCCCAAACAATTTGTCCAAAATTTCTTTTTTCTGCACTGTGGGAGCTTTGGATTTCTTGGCCTGATTAATCAACTTAATTAGTTCTTCTACCTTTATTTCCCGGCTGTAGCCCCCTTGTAATTTCAAATATTCGTCAAACAAAGATTTAATTTCATGTACATACTTATCGCCGTATAAAGCAAGTTTATCTATCTTGCTTTTTACGTCAGACACATTAATGCTTTTACTCAACCCTTTACTGACTGATAGGTTTTCATTAACAATAGGTTGAATAATCTCCCTATCATAATAACGGGTCAGGCTTGACAATTCTTTTTCCAACTCTTTTATATTTTTAGCTGGTTCGGCTCTGTAATGCTTGAGTATCCGAATCTTGATGTCGGTAACCTCTTTAGCCACAAGAGACCTTAAGAACCAGCGTGGAGAAGTCATTGCCTCTCCTTTTTCAAAAATATCGATATACGCATTTGATAAATCAATCTTTGCCTTATCAAGGCTGGGATATTCGTTATACCTGATCAGTGTTTCTCGATTCTCTCTAAGAGAAGCAAATTTTTCTTTCCATGCAGCCAAGGGCTCAACCATTGGATCAACACCACCAAACTTGTGGCTCGCTAAATCGAAAACGATGTCTTCACCATTGATATGGGCTTTAACGGCATAATGACGCTTTGGCGAAAGCGACAGCTCATTTTCAAAGACAAGTAGACCAATTACACTTGCTTTAATACCTTTGCCCTGGAGCAAGGACACAACGCGTGATGAGATTTTCTGGCTTGATGCTTCACCAGAACGATAGCTTTTTATCACGCTGTCATCGATGATGCCGAATTCGACTTGCTTGGCATCTAATGCAGCGAGGCTAAGTTCTTTTTCTACGTTTTCCTTAAGCGCTTCGGCAGAATGTTTATCAATGTTGTCTCCACGACCCAATTCATCAACAAGTTGATTGAGTGTCCTTGCTAATACACGTTGCTTGGAGAGATCAAGCTGATGCTTCAAATAAAAGGATTCCAGCTTTTCAAGCGTAGCGCTGACATTTATTCGGCCCAGCGTTGTGCTTAAGAGCTCTGTTACGTTATCAATTTGTTTGCTAAGGCTTACATCCGTCTTTATGGAAGGGCGTAAAATGAGGCGATCATAGGCATCTATTCGATGAAAGAGCAGTTCTACTGCTGTTCTATTGTGATCGCCTTTCGGGTAATTGCTACTCAGTGCCTCCAAAGTATATTTTAACGCTATGATTTCTTTACGCTGTCGGATGAAGAAGTCATTGTCACTTTCTCCGGAAGCACGCGCCATGCCGTAGAAGCTTTTTAATAGAGGGGAAATATTCTTTTTTAGCTCTGACACCAATGTATTGCTATTGGGAATTTTCGCCACTTCCAGAATGTAGCGATCAAACTCGTCGAGAGTAGGGGGCCTTTCTCCCCATGTGATATAATTCAAAGAACCTTTTTCAAAGATCAGCTTGTTATAAAGGCGATTAACCCAAGTTATAAAGCCCTTTTGTCGTATGTTGTGAATAAAAGTCTGCGTATCTTCCCAGTCTTTTGTCAGAAAAGCTTCGCCTTCGGGCGTGATTACAAATATCTGTTCTTCTTTTTCAGGAAAAGGGTTATCCGTCTCAGCTCCATGATGGATAACATTTCCCCCTGTACGGCCAGTTTGGACAACCGACTTATTCAAATCTGCAATTAAGCCTTTCATCCACTCTGGTACTTTACCGAGATTAGGATCAGCTACACGGCGATCTGCCTGACCCAGGCCCTGCGTTTGTACTTTCTCAACAACTTTTTTCAATGTCAGTTTTTCATTCGGATCTGATTTTTTTACAACGGAATCTAAGCTAGGAGCGACCATAAACATGTCATAATCTGCCGTTAGTGGAACAACGCTCCCGTTAATTTTTGCGCCCATCACATCGAGTAAACGCCATGGCTTATTTACTCCCAGTGTTGAGCTTGTGCCAGGTAGTGTACGGTACTCAACTGAGTAGGGATTGGTTCCGTCGCCTTTTAACCTAAATTCATAGTGTTGGGCACCTTTACCAGTGATAGCAATGGATTTTGTATTTTTGTCCCAACTCAACACCCCTAACGACTGGAGTTCATTCAGTCTCTCTTCCGATAATGTCAGCGCGACCGTACCAATACTTTTTGATGCTTCATTTAGCGAAGTCCGATTTGAAGAATTTCCTAGATTAACCCCCTTTACATTACCAAATTTCTTACTTAAATCTTGGTCGAGCGGGATGAAACCAGCCATCGGTCCCCAGTCCGAAGATTTACCATGTACATTGAGTCCTTTTGTCGCAGCCCCATTCTTAATCAGTGACGTCGAGAACTTATTAACTTTCCTAAATAATAGGTATACTTTTTTTTCACGAGCTAATTTTATAAACGCTTCAACATGCTCTTTAACCAGACCTGATTTCTCTACGTCCTGCTCATTAAGCTTGTTTTTTAATTTTTTGTTTGGCGTTACCATCTTGAAATATTTACCTCTAAAAGAACAATAGACCACCTTCGGCGGCAACTGATAATGTTACTGGAGTTAGCAGGTCGGAGACATACGAAAAACAAAATCAAAATCAAACAATGCGCAATGAGGTTAAAAGACTATTTCTAAAGGCGTCATCTTTTACACCAAATTCAAACCGAAAGTATTATGAGTACATAGCTAACCCCTTTCTGCGCAAGGGGTTGACAGGGAATGTGATGATTCATTTCACTGCCAGCTATTTCATCTTTTCAGTCTCAGTCTTCCATACCACAGTGGCGAATAAAAACTGCCTGAACGACTTGGTATTGGGGAGAGTTTTTTGTTTCTGTCGCAAACTTTGAGCCTTTTAGTTAATATTTGCTTAATTTCCACTCATGATACTTATTCTTAATATTCAAAGGCTGCCACTTTCCCTCTGAAGTTATTCTCGAAACCGAGGAAAACCAGCAGGACATTGCTCTTGAATCCGTACACCAGATTTGACGATAGCTCTCATGCGGATGTCCTGGTATAAGAACTTATTGAATGCATGACCAAAAATATGCTCACAGTGATGTCTTTTAAAATCAGAAGGATATATTTTCTCTCCTGCTTTATGTTTGAAAAAGATTTGGGGAATGTTAAATGTTTTTCGAAGGTTTTTGCTATGGTTTCACCCTCATTCCCCCTTATTTGTTGGTTATTTATGAATATGAAGAAATCATTATCAGTAGTTGCGTTATCTCTATTAAGCATGTCATCGTACGCGAGAGATGATGCGAGTTTTGACTGTTTATTAGAAAAAGATGATTCAGCTCTAACACTGCTGTTAATATCACAGCTAGATTCAGTGGAATTTAACGATTTCCTTATCAGCTACGATTGGGAAACAGGTAAGCCAAACGCTGTAAATATTACTGTCCCATCAACTGAGTTTTATGATGAATCAATAGTGGATGCATTATCTGAAAAACATAGAAGAAAGCTCAGCTTAGAAGTTCAGAAAAGGATACAGAGTAACGACCTATTCAGGGAAGTTGGTAAGTTTTCATTTGATGGAGTACCAGGTTATGTAAGCATTCAAGGAATGTATGCTTCAGATGATTCTTTGTCTTTCAGATCGGTTGTAAGCGACAAACAGTTACAGAACATTCAACTTGCAGTTGATTCTGGAAAAAATAAGATTACGTTCTTCTTGCCAGAAGATAAAATATCTTGTAATCCAAGTGAGCATAACTTAATTAAAAATGGTGACTTTGAACAAGGTGTTAAGCATTGGAACTACAATGGTGGAATCGAAGCTGCCTATAATGTAGAAGCCTATGGAGTTGAAAATTTCCATAATGGGGGCATAGTTTCTGAAATGGATGCAGATCGTGGCTCACATACAGAAATCTACCAAGATGTTACGTTTGATGGAAAAATTAATAAACTTCATCTAAGTCTGTGGTTTACTAGTCGAAAAAACGAATCTGTAACAGAGAATGACGGTATTGAAATTTTCTGGGATGGGAAAGTCGTTGGTAGACAAACGGGCTATCGTAGAGGATGGAAAAAATTTGAAACCGATGTAGATGCTAACTTTGGAGAAGGGCAATTGATGATAAAAGGGCTTGGTGAAGAAAATGGTGCTGGATATATTGTTGACAATATAAGCTTAAGCCCAATGAAGATATTCGTAAAGTAAACCCTGCAGGTATTTGTAGGGCTCTTTCACAAAATTGAAAAGAGGTGAGTGTCAGCTTTCTCCGGACACACTTATGCTGTGAGTGAGTAGAACGGCGTTGTTGATCAAATAATCTTCGGGGAAGCCCAGTGCCAAGGGCTTTCCCGGCTTAACTGATCGCTGCTCTAACAGGCATACCGAGTCCAATGACTTTGTTCATTGCTTTTACCCCGGCGAGTGCTTCACCATCTTGGGCGTTGTAATCACGAAGAGACAGTTTAGGGCTGTTGAACTGTTTATAGCGATACATCCCTGTCTCCGACAGTACTGTGAACGTTGGTGATAGCCATTGCCCTTTTCCACTGTTTCAGCTTACCGCTTTTCAAAGCATTGACGGCATTATTCCGGGGGATGCCCTTCTTCTCAGTATCCCACATTTGAACGAGGCGGGATGGTGGGTTTCGCCCCTTTTTGCAGCACCCTATGACATTCTTTTGCGTCGTAAGCGCCATCAGCTGAGACTTGTTCTATCCGTCGGTGCAGCGGGTTCAAAAGGGTAGGAAGCGCTTCAGTGTCTGCCGCGTTGACCAGGCTGACGACGGCGGATACGACCTCATGCGTTTCGGCATCAATAGCCAGATGGATCTTGCGCCAGGTACGTCGTTTCTCTACACCATGCTTGCGGGTTTTCCATTCTCCTTCACCGAAGACTTTCAGGCCTGTTGAATCGACGACTAGGTGAGCGACTGTCCCTCGACTAGGGTTGCGATACTTCCCCTCAACAGTCTTCGCCCGTTTGCTGATGCAGCTGTATTACGTAATGGTACGATTATCTTGGAAAGCAATTAAGCCTTATAATTAGATGATTAATTGAGGTTTATTATCCCAAACTCAGTCTATCCGAAAGGCTTTGTTGCGTAATTCAGTTTAGAGACAGAGCAGCCCCATTTCGTGCATTTCTTAGTCAATACGGCAAGTTTCAGGCATACCTAACCCAGTGAGCTTGTTCAACGCTTTTATCATCGCGTAAGTTTCTCCCACTTGTGCATTGTAATTTCTTAAACTTAAACGACCACCAAGTAACTGTTTAACTCGATACATCGCTGTTTCTGACAGGGAGCGTTTGTGGTAACCATACCGCTCTTTCCAATACTTATTTGAGCCATATAACTTCTGGCAACCTACTGCGAGATTTCGGGGATGACCCCGCTCCCAGAAGGCAGCCCCTTCTCTTGGAGGAATAAGCGCAACGGCTCGCTTAATCTTAATTGCATCGTGACATGCTCTCGTATCATAAGCGCCATCACCAGACACCTCGTGGATACTTCGGCGAGTTTGTTTCAGTAAATTCGGGAGTACTTCTCCATATGTAACTGTCGATAGACTTAGCTCGGCTGCAATAATTTCATGAGTGTTTGTATCCACGGCAATATGAAGTTTTCGCCAGACTCTACGTTTGCCATCTGTCCCGTGTTTTTTGACTTTCCATTCACCTTCGCCATAAACCTTAAGGCCAGTCGCATCAATAGCTAGATGTTGTATCGTACCTCTCGTTTTTGTCTTAAGTGAGACCTCAACTTGCTTGGCTCTACGACTGATGCAGGTGTAATGCGGACAACTTAACGGTACATGGGCTAACCTAAATATCGAGTTGATAAAACCTTGCAGCGCTCTTAATGGCATAGAAAAAACTCGTTTCACCATGAGGGCTGTCGTGATAGCTAAATCACTGAACCGACGAGGCCTCCCGCGCTTATTCTGTTTGCTTTGCGTCCAGCCACTTATCGCTTCTTCATCAATCCAAAAGGTCAAAGAACCGCGGTTAATGAGTGATTGGTTGTATTGCTTCCAGTTGGTTGTTTTGTAACGAGGTTTAGGCATAGGGCTACGAGAGGGAGTGAATGTAGCTGATCAGATCGTAGGTTTTAGGTTTAGTTCCAATGAATTACGCAACAAAGCCTGTTCAGCAACACAAAAGTCGACTATCCCCAAAACCCTGTCCAACCTTTATTACCCGATAATCTAATCCGAGATACCCGACAAGCACGTCTCCTTCATACTGTAGCGCACGAAAATGAGGGAGTTGTTTAAAGTAGGAACGCGCGACTTGATACTTTGGAAATGATTGATTCCTCAACATCATTATTGCTTTATGCTGCTTGTCGGTCACATTAACTTCATACACAATTTCCATACATCTCCTTGTTGAAAATTACAGCCGTGACACCCGAAGTTTTTATCCCTTGAAACTGCAGGCCAATGGTGAGCGTTCTGACTGATTATGTCTTCATTACCCAACTTCCAAATTCACACAGCAGTGTCCCTCCCCTAACTTTAGGAAGAGTTTACCAAGGCCATAACACCCAACAGTATAAAAATACTTCCAGACCACCTTGAGAAAAAATCAACCCAGTGACTTCTTGTTTTAAACCTTTGTAAGCGTCTGCGAACCGACTCATTGACTTTCTAATATCAACACAGATACCGCCAACTAAGGCGGTATCTGTCATTCTGAACGCTATTCGGGGAGGGTGGACTATTCCGTTTTTGGCATGTTCCAAGGTAGAAGATGACCATGGTCATCCTCACTCTTCAGTTTCGGGATTTCTCGTAGCACGTATTCGAGGTACTCATACGGCTCGCAGTCGTTAGCCTTCGCGGTTTCGATAAGACTGTACAGCACGGCACTGGCGCGGGCACCATTATGAGTCTTCGAGAACAACCAGTTGTTCCGACCCACCGTGAACGGACGCACTGAACGTTCCGCTCGGTTATTATCCATACTTAACCGGCCATCATCGATAACTCGTACTAGCTTCGACCATTGATTGAGACTGTAGCTAATCGCCTCTCCCAGTTTACTTTTAGGGGGCACCTGAGTGACCGATTTATCTAACCACGCTTTGAACTCATTGAGCAGAGATTGAGTATTTGACTGGCGGGTAGCATATCGCTCTTCCCTCGTCTTATCTTTGAGTGCTTGTTCAACACGATAGAGCTTTTGGAACCAACTGACTGCCCACTAGATTTTACCCCCTTTACCTTGCTTGCCTTTTGGTTGGCTCTGCTCTGCCTCAATGAACTTGCGTCTTGCATGCGCCCAGCAACCCACCAACTTCGCCTCTGTCTTTTCATACGCTTTATACCCATCCACATGAAGGTATCCAGTGTAGTTTGACAGATACGCTTGAGGGCAGTGATGCCCCCGACTCCCTTCCTGGTAGTCGAACAAGACGATACCGGGGGCTTGCGCATTACCATCCCGGTATGGACCACACCCATACAACCAGATGTAACTTTTCTTTCTTTCGTCATCGAGCACGGTCAACGTGGTCTCGTCCGCGAACAGAACATCTTGAGCAAGGAGGGTTTCTTTCAGTAAGGCAATTAACGGCTCTACCTTATCAGCGCAACGCAGTATCCACTGACTCATCGTTTTTCGGCTGAGCGCTAGCCCATATTGTCTGAACAGCGATTCTTGACGATAGAGAGGCAGGGCATAGTGGTATTTGTTCGTGATAATTTGCGCAAACAAAGAGGGAGTCGCGATGCTTTTCGGGATAATCGATGCCGGCGGTGAAGCCATTGCAACAACGCTCTTCTCTCCTAACGCATCACATTGACGACAGACGTATTTGGGCCTTTCGGTGACTTCGACATACAACCTGGCTGGGATATACACCAGTTTTTCACTGGTGCTTTGTCCCATCCTGCAGAGCATCGACTGGCAACACGAGCAGGTTTTTTCTGATTCTGGAATGTCCACCACAACACGCTCTCGTGGTAGGTCTTCGGGAAGCTTTGGGCGACCACGTCGTTTTGTCTCGGATGAAGTGTTTTTCGCTTCCGATGTTTCATCATTCTGATTATCGGGTGCTTCATCTTCACCTGTCGTATCGGCATGAGCCTCCGCCTCATTGAACTCTAAGTCCTGAGGGGGTATGGTTTCACTACTGTTACCAAAGCGTTTACGCCGCGCTAGGTTGAGTTTTTCAACCAGCGATTGGATAGTTATTTCGCTCTCGTTTAAAGACTGGCGAAGTGTGAGTATGTTCGATTCACTTTCGCCTAGAGATTGGTGAAGAGTGAGTACCGTAGATTCAAGCTCAGTCACTTTTGAACGTAAGAGCGCTAGCTCATCTGGATTATTTTTATTTGGCATATAAGGAAGATCGCAGAGATCCGCGAAAGTTCCTTATCCGCTATTATTTTTTAATTTAATTAAGACTTTGGTAATTCAATGTTTGATGGGGTTTCATTTTTTCAATATCGAGCCCATCAAGCAACCAATGCCACTGCTCTTCAGTTAATGAGAGGGTTTTCCCTGGCATTTTTCTTGGCCAAGCGAACATGTCTTTTTCGAGTCGCTTTTGCCAGAGGCAAAAGCCATTACGCTGCCAGTAGAGAACTTTGAGCTTATCCCGCGTGCGATTACAGAAGACGAATAGCGCTTCGGAGAAGGGATTAAGGTTCATATTCTGTTCAACAATAAAGCTCAAGCCGTTAATGCCCTTTCTAAAATCGACGGGCGCCTTGTGGAGATAGATAACAGAGATATCAGGGAACATTTTCATACAACAGCAAGCTCCTTCAATAGAAGGCCGAGCCACTGAGGTGCTATATCACGAGGCACATGAAGAGAGCACGCCCCCGCTTCAAGCCGTAATTCCGTAGGTAATGTAGAGGGAGGCCGTTGCTCGGTTTTGGTCTTTGGCTTGGCTATTTTTTCAACGACAACGAATTCAGAAAGTGAATCTTCTCGTTTTTTAGGCAGGTTGACTAAGTGCTGTAGTTTGCGACGGTTGTTGTCAAACGTTTTTGGATGAAGATTGTTCTCTAAACAAAACTGAGCGGCAGACTGCTCACTATTGTAATACTTCTGCACAAGGCGTAGCCATTCCTGTTGAGATCTATGCTGAGACATTTTCGAGTACCTTTAACGATCAAAGTTAAAGGTTACGACGTTTATTGAAAGGATTGAATGAGTCGATTTAAAGACGCTTACAGATGTTCTGTTCGCGGACGAGACCACGTTGACCGTGCTCGATGACGAAAGAAAGAAAAGTTACATCTGGTTGTATGGGTGTGGTCCATACCGGGATGGTAATGCGCAAGCCCCCGGTATCGTCTTGTTCGACTACCAGGAAGGGAGTCGGGGGCATCACTGCCCTCAAGCGTATCTGTCAAACTACACTGGATACCTTCATGTGGATGGGTATAAAGCGTATGAAAAGACAGAGGCGAAGTTGGTGGGTTGCTGGGCGCATGCAAGACGCAAGTTCATTGAGGCAGAGCAGAGCCAACCAAAAGGCAAGCAAGGTAAAGGGGGTAAAATCTAGTGGGCAGTCAGTTGGTTCCAAAAGCTCTATCGTGTTGAACAAGCACTCAAAGATAAGACGAGGGAAGAGCGATATGCTACCCGCCAGTCAAATACTCAATCTCTGCTCAATGAGTTCAAAGCGTGGTTAGATAAATCGGTCACTCAGGTGCCCCCTAAAAGTAAACTGGGAGAGGCGATTAGCTACAGTCTCAATCAATGGTCGAAGCTAGTACGAGTTATCGATGATGGCCGGTTAAGTATGGATAATAACCGAGCGGAACGTTCAGTGCGTCCGTTCACGGTGGGTCGGAACAACTGGTTGTTCTCGAAGACTCATAATGGTGCCCGCGCCAGTGCCGTGCTGTACAGTCTTATCGAAACCGCGAAGGCTAACGACTGTGAGCCGTATGAGTACCTCGAATACGTGCTACGAGAAATCCCGAAACTGAAGAGTGAGGATGACCATGGTCATCTTCTACCTTGGAACATGCCAAAAACGGAATAGTCCACCCTCCCCGAATAGCGTTCAGAATGACAGATACCGCCTTAGTTGGCGGTATCTGTGTTGATATTAGAAAGTCAATGAGTCGGTTCGCAGACGCTTACACCCACTAGAGCGGCTATGGAAAGTAATGAATGAGAAGTCGAGGAACAATGTTTACTTCAAAAGTAAACGGGATTTCAAGGCGGCAATAAACCAATTTTTCACTGTGACTCTTCCAGATATCGCAGGCTCTTTGACATCTCGAATTAATGATAATTTTCAAGTTCTCAAGCCTGCATCTTCAAGTTGAACGGGTATATCATATCACGCAGTCAAAATTATATAATTATTGGATAGTACACACGGTACTAGTGTTATACTGTTCAGATAAAGGTAAACTATTAGAAAATACATTTAGCTGTGTCGGATAAGTATCTTTAAGCTCTTTCCAGCCTTCGGTTATACCTTCAGTACCAACGCCTCCCATCGATACATTCATATCTCTGTCAACATGAACGTTAAAACCCTTTATTAATGCTCCTTCCGTGGTATCACTTACACATAATCTATCAAAGCAGCCTGCAACATAGAGATCAGTTACATCTTTATTTAAAAGGTAAGATTCTAGATCATCATTTATAACTGCAGATCCTTCTTTCGTAAAACCCTCATTCACCCTTTTTTCAAATAAACTCAGATCGGGATCACCTGGTTTAGGGCCTCGAAACGCATCATTGTATAATTTATAATATGTTTTGATTTTATCATGTCGGAGCTTTTGAAGTAACGTCGCCTCATTGACTGATGTGTTTGTTGGAATCACCACGTTAATGGTTAATATATCGTGACTTGCAGCATAGTTAATGACTTTGTTAAGCTTCTTCGATTTTTTCATAAGTTCCTTAATATCCATTCCGTTTCTAAAACCATTTTGCATGTCAACGATGATAATAGCGGTCTTTTTTTGTGAGTTCGACAAACTCTTTAGTAGCTTGATAGAGTCTTTAGTACCGGCATTGACTACAAAAGTGGAAAAATACGCCACTATTAATATCGGGAAATATCTATATATTTTCATATCTATTTGGACCTATAGAGATGTTAAAGGGCTGACCTGCAGCCCTTTAATCCATATTTATTACTGTTATTTGAATGACGTAATTACTGAAGACAAATCATGACGTTCTATTTTGAACAAGTCACCTTCGCCAGTGTCGGTTTTTGCTTGCCTTTCTTCGCTATTAATTTCTTTATTAGACCACTCCATCCCGTAAGCGTTTTTATTGTATGTGACCTTAATACGGTAGTGATCGACCCCTTCTTTATCAATCACGATAGGTGCGGCAATAGCTTCAAAATTATCGGTTAAATCCCTAGAAGAAGATGTAACAGAACCTGTGCCATTCAACTCCTTTCCACCAAACGGCGAAGGTGTATTTCTTCTGATAAAAAGTGGCCTCCTATTAAAGCCTTGCCCTCCACAGGCAAAAAACAGATTGGCTTCACGCGCGTCTAGTCCTATAGAATCCGCCGAAAAGTTGCCAGGGAATGTACCATAACTAAAGTTTCGGTTAAGTGGAGCCCGCATCAGTTCACACGACCCAGTGTCACTAAAAATAAACAACTTGTCAGTTACGTTTTGTTTTATATTCCACCCAGAATACCCACGGTACGGCGTATCAGCTTCAACCAAAGAGTTGTAATAAATATCAGTTCTCTTTAAATCACTTGCTTTAACAATGCGCATTAAATCAAATGAATCCGGATCAAATTTGGCATTTTTACTATTTTCGGGTACTGCGCAATCTTCTTCGTCATCAATTCGGTTACAGTTTTCATGAGAAGGGTGTGCTTCCCATTCTAATCCCATGCCTCTATCGTTTTTAATCACCCAGCGAGCAGCGCTATCACGCCCTATTTGATTGTGTCGAAGGTTCTGGAGCAAGTATCTATAGTCATAGCCCGCAACGAGGTGGTCAGAACCTTCTTTAACCATTACAAATTCGTGTGATGGCATCCCTACATCACAAAGGGCATAGTCAAGCAATAGAATATTGTCATCAAAAAAGCCATGGATTTTAGCCCAGGAGTTTGAGTGGATTGCTTGCTGATATTGCTTGCACTGATTAGCATGATCAAACAGGGTTGCGGTTACATATGCTTCAAATTGTCCTTTGGCTGTAACTCTACCATCAAGTACTTTAGCGCCATCATGAAAACCCATTATTAGGTTATTCTGCCTAACCAACGATAATCGTTTTGATTGTATGGTTCCGGTACTTTTTGCTGTAGGTTCCAAAGTATATGTACTAATTCCATCTAGATTAAGGTGTGAGACGTACATCTTTTTAACCAGTTCAGCAGCAAGTGTTTGTTTATTTATTAGTAAATTATCTCTATCTTGAAATATCAGAAAATTAACAAAATTAGTATCGCCTTTATGGGCAGTTTGTAATCCACAAGCATTGATAGTACCAACGCCTCCAACTAGATTATCATCAAAATAGACCTTAGCCTTTCCCCATTTATTAGTAAGTACTGAATAATCCGCGTTACCGACATGCCTAGATGAGTTGCATGTCTTTGATAATGCAACTGGGAGATCAAACCAGGACAACTCCATAAAACCATTGTTCACAGTGCCTTCCACTAAGCCTTTTCCCTTAGGCGTCTTAATTAACCCTTTGAGTGTACTATTAGATTTAAATAAGAAAATTTCTCCATTTTCTTGGCCTATCTCAATTTTGAATTTGTTCAAACCATCAGCTAAGCCCGTTGAACGATAAAAAAGCGATAAGTTGCTAGTTAAAATATCTGCTAATTCGTTGACTTTCAGTTGTTGTTTTTTTTGGAGGCTCACAGGTTCTGATGGCATCGCCTTAATAGAGGAAGATGACCAAGGTAGAAAATCAACAGGAGAAATACGGGATGCATCAATAGAGCCATCACAATTAAATGGTATTCTAGTACCTCCAAATGAATTCATTATACTTTTAAATCTTTGGAGGCAAACACCAGAGTCACCATCATAAACGTTAAAATCAATATAATAAGTATCTTGGATATCGAGGGGGACATAGGTTCCTTTTATAGGATTTAATTTTCCGAGAGTATTTCTCACTCCCCCAGCCACTTCTCTACCAGACGCACTAGTGTTCAGCTTAAAGAATAATTCATCAGACAAATTCGATTTATTATTAAACCAAGCGTATCTTTGCCAAGAATTGATACTTAATCTATCTGCAGCAAGTACACTTAGGTCACCTTGAGTTAGCGACCTTCCATGATAGTTGACTGCCTTGGACAAATCTCCACAGGGTACTAATACTAATAGGCTTCGCTCACTATTACTTTTATATACAACATCTCCCCAGTAATGGGTTTCTTTTCTATTAACGTAATTACTTGTTGAACACTTGGGAAAACTTAGATCTCGATATATCCCTCGATAAATATCATCTTCAGCGGATAGTTCAGCATAAAAGCTATTTCCTAGAGTGCTTAATGTCGCTCTTTCGAAAAATTTTCGAAAGTCAAAGACGTGCTCTTTTCCATTATTTTTTAAAACAACGCTATGACTGCCTAAAAGTTTAACTTTTTCCCACTTTTTTTCTTTAGGAACTTTAGTGATATTTTTTATCTTCACTAGCTTGTTATTGCCTCGAATACAAATAGGATAGTGATTGAGAGTATTCAGATAATGCCCCCAATAAACCCCTGTTTTGGGATTAAAGGAACGATAGAAATCAGACCCTTTCCATGTAAAACGATCGCTTATAAAAAAACTATCATCCTTAAATGGGCTATCAACGGTATCAATAAACATTGGATAAGGCTGCTTTGTTGATAAGTGTTTCATCTCTTTTAGCGTTGGCATTCGCCATCCGGTTCCCAAAAATTGGAAAACACTATTATTCAGGTTTTGGCAATATGATTTAGCTTGATCAAAAGTTGAGATATTATTGCCTGTAACAATATCAAAACTATTATAGGTACCACGATACGAGAAAAAGTTATCGCTGTTGGACTGTTGGACTTTTTTTGATTTTAAGATTTCTCGAACCTTAAAACCATACTCAAGTTTCGTTAAGAATCGATAAAGAAACTCTGCCCCATGTTTATATGATGCTTTACTACGAGCGTTGTACAGTTTCATATGAATTGAGTCATGAATGTATGAGTATGACACCCATTTATTATATTCTTCACTGGCAATATACTGATATTTATCAGGAAGTAGCTCAATAACCAATGAAAATACAAGGTCATCCTCTTCATACATTCTTCCACTTGAAGCCAGCCTGATAATTTCACTTTTAGAAGGACGATACAACCAAGGTTGATATGCTTTGAATGTATCTAGTTCAGATTTTTTAACCAGTATTAACTGGTCACTGATGAGATCACTAAAGTCCCGCTTACCATTATATTTTCCAAATATGGTTTTTAGCTGTGGGAGCCTATCAAAGTCTTTTGTAGTTACTTTAAAACTCGTATCTGTAACACAAACCAATTCACCGGCATCGTCATAATCACATTTGCGTAATTGCCCATTTTTATCACCGTTTTTTTCAGCATACCAGCGTTTAACTCGTTCAAATGCACGCTCCTCCGCTCGCTCAAATAAGTTTGTATTGTAGCCATTAATTAAATAGTTAGCTACTACAGTGATATTTTTACGTATCTTTTCGTCAAATCGGCTACTAAATGCGCCGAGTTCTTTTTTTGCAGTCGTTGCAAGCTGTTTTTTTGTTTCGTTGGCTTCAACAGAGGACTGAACGAGTGTTATAAAGTCATTATGTTGAATTTTAGTTGTGAGCTCCAGCGGCACATAAGCTCCAATAGCCGATACAACTCTTTCAAAACCTTCCCTAGAATTCGGATAATTTATCAGCGCTTTTTGCACATAGTTTGCCGCAATTTGATTTTGTACATTATTAATAGAGTGAAAACTTGTATCGAGCTTTGATGCATATAATTCACTGTATTTAGATCCATGGACATAACTTGCCATGACAAACTGCTTTATGTTGTTTTCAATTTCTCTTTCTGTTTTTTTTACTAATGCAGTAAATGACTTTAAGGAGTCATTATCAAGTTTATCAAGCTTTGCAAGTGCTTGTTTATCTGCGCTGTTAAGGCTTTTTTCAAACGATTGAGATGCGACTTTCTTTATCATTTTACTGACCTTAACGTCCCAATCTTTTCCCTTTTTAATACTTTCAGCAATATGAGAGATAAGAGCTAATGGCCCACAAATTTCTTGAAGTCCAGGTATGGCAGAACAGCCATCCAATACGGCGTTTTCAGCAGCCCAAATATGATAGCTGAGTGCGGCGTGATCATTAGAAAATGCTGAAGATATGTCTGAAAATACAGCAACACCAGCCATTACACCACCCAAGACTGTCTCTCCGGCACTAGTCACCTCACTTACGACCAGACTGACATCTTTTTCAGCATCGACAGCTTCAGGTAATGCATAAGGAATACTTGTTCCGTCGCCAAAACCAGTATCAGCGATTTTTCCATATTCGCTCAATCCATCAGCTTGTATTTCTGTATGAAGAAAGTCATTGGAAACATTTTTTTCGAGAGGAATTTTATCTACATCACCTTCATAGCCAATGTAGTTATCATCTAACTCGGTTTTTGTAATATCTTCTTCTGTTATATTGTCAATTACGCATTGTTGTGCGTAGCTAATCTGAGATAAGGATAACCCCAAGGTTAGTATAGAGCCTATCAACTTCATGATGCTTATTTCATTCTCATCAGTTAATTTATTAGAGTAAATGGCTTTGTTTTTCATTCACAATGCCGGCCGTTAATGTTTAAAGACTACCACTTCAACTGAGTACCTTTAACGATCAAAGTTAAAGGTTACGACGTTTATTGAAAGGATTGAATGAGTCGATTTAAAGACGCTTACGATTTTCCCTGCGCAAATTTCTGACCATCTACTTAATCCGATTGGTATTAAAAAACGCCGCTCCCATAGTTATAGAGAGCGGTGCAGATATATTGCATTGATAACGCTTATAAGCAGTTTAAGCTATTACCAAATATCGGCACGTTTGCTTTCAGGAAGATAGAGTTTGTCTCCGGGCTGAAGCGAGAATGCGTCACTGTCATAGAAACCGAGCGCGTTTTGCATCACGCCATTTACTCTGTACTCTGCTGGAGCATGCTTACGCGAATTAATGTTAGACATCGGGGAATATTTTGTACGTAAAAATTTGGTGTAGTTGAGGAAAAATTGCTGGTAAGGGCTGAATGCATCCTTGTTATCCTGTTTTTGTTCGTTAGGAAGCGCCTTGAATGCATCAAAGGCAATGTTGACACCGGTTAAATCACCAATGTTTTCTACTAACGTTCGTCTGCCGTTAACAAGGTATTTATCGTTGTACTGTTCAATAAGTGCAGATGTGCGTTTGTGATAACGCGCCATCTCGGCTTTTGGCATCCAGTTTGTGTAGTTACCATGTTGGTCAAAAGGGATATAATCATCATCAAATTGGTGGCTAAGTTCATGACCAATGGTCATTCCTATTGATGAATAGTTAGCCGCAGCCGAAGCGTATAGAGAGTAGATGGGAGGCTGGAGAAGCGCCGCTGGGAAGGTAATATCTACCATAGTGTCTCTGGATTGGGCATTTACAGTTTGTGGGTAAAGGACCCATTCATTTCTGTCTACCTGATTCTTATCTAATTTAGATATCTCTTTTTTCAGCTTGAATTTATTTGTTCTAATGATGTTTCCAACAAGATCATCAGGCTTTATAGATAAACTGTCGTACGTTACCCCATTATCAGGGTATCCAATTTTAACGTCGATATTGTTTAGCTTAGCAATAGATAATGATTTGCTTTTTTCACTCATCCACGTGGAAGCCATAATCCGTTTCTTATACGCAGACTTAACATTTCCGACTATCTTTTGAATGGCTATTTTTTTCTCATTGGAAAAATAGGCGCTAGTATAAAGTCTTCCCACGGCTTGACCAAGAGTATTATCTAAAAGAGAAAATGCTCTTGCCTCCCGGCTATCCATTTTAGCAATACCATATAGCCCTTTTGAATAGAAATTGAATTTATGTGACTCGAAATTTTTATCGATATAGGGAGAGTAACTGTTTATCAGTTGCCATTTAAAGTAAGCACGCCAGCTGCTCATTAATTCTGGTTTGGATAGCCAATCTATATTAGTTGTGAAATCAGGCATCCCTAAAAGGGTGTGGCTTAATTTTGGAGCATTTAAGCTAGAGAAATACAACGTCCAGTTGATATTACTGGATTCCTTATTTAGTTCCTCTATTGTTCTAGGGTTAATCATGTTTTTCCGGTCACTCATTTTTTCGGCGGGCATAAAAAACGTTGCAATGTCTGTTTCGAGTGATACCACCAATGAAGCCTGATCATAGGGGGCAACCATATTGGCCATCTCAAACGCCTTACCTATATGGTTAAGGTATCCATGCATTAGTTTTTTGTACTTTGGTGATAAGTATATATTCTCACTTGGTAAACCTAATCCACTTTGCAATATAATTGTATTATATTTATTTGTGTCATTCGGGTCGGGGATGACTTGGATATCAAAAGGACTTTTTATACCGATTGATTCTGCATAGGCAAAGTACCGCACCAGATCATCTTTGTTTCTAATATTATCTATTTTCTTTAGTTCATCATCTAGTGCACTGAGTGATATGGAATCTAAAAGGTCGGTATTTAAGTAAGAGTCATAGAGATCAACGATCTTCCTTTCCTCACTGTTATTTGGAAGATTGGAGTAATTCCTGATAGCCTCGACAAGGGATGAAATATCATTTTTTACTTTTACTCGAGACATTTCCACATATGAAATCTTGTTCATTGTTTCAGGTATCTTGGTTTTTTTTAACCATTGAGAGTTAACATGGTTATATAGATCATCCTGGGGGCGAATGTTCCAATCAACATCTTTCTTCTTTACACCAAAATCAGCAGGGTAGGGGTAGCCAAAAGGTGTCTCATTATCTGGCTCACCATTAAAACTCCGTAATCCAAAACTGGTGGAGCTAGGATCGATGACGTATAAGAGCTTGGTAAATCCATCGCGAGGCTTAGGATCAAAACCTAGGTCTTCAAGTGTCGTCGTGTCGTCAACTGTAATGTCGTATATATCATAGTAGTTTCCATTCCACGGTATGACATCCTTCAGAATGAAACGATAGCCTTTTAAAGCTTTTATCGGGATGTTTTCACCAATATACCAATTTTTAACGTTATTATTATTTTCTGATTTTGAACGAAAGAAAGGATAGGCGGTCTTTTCTGTATTTAAGAATGTTGATTTGAAGGCACTTTGATTATCCTTAATGTCTTCTATAATGGCCAGTGCAGTTAATGGAATTTTACTTGTTATATCGGATGCAAAAGAAGAACTTGCAGAGACAAGTAAAGACGAAATGCAAATAGTGAGTGCGGTTTTTTTTAACATTTTTCCTGCTCTATTTTTATTCGGTTAGTGACTGGTGGGTCGTTGTTACATTGACTGATGTCAATGTAACAACACTTTATATTAATGTGTGAGGGTGAGGTAGGAATGTGAGAATAGGTGTGTGTTTTATTATGTTTCGGTTATTTAACTGGGTGTATTGTAAGCGTCTGCGAACCAGGGCTACCGCATGAGTGGCTAGTTTTTCACCACCTGACTAAAACCAGCACTTAATATTGCCTCCAGCATGGACGTATTCATCATACATCGCTTTTGTTTCCCTACGATGCTTAGCTTGGTTGGCTCTTCTCGGAGCATGTTCAAGCTCATATGACGTAAGCATGATAAGTTCTCCGCACCGTGATCTTTGTATATCTGGCACGCATCTTCATTCATGGTGACATTAAGTACCCAGTGCATTGACTCTATGCCCCAGTGCTCTCTAACTGCCTTCGCCGCTTGCTGTGCACTAAGCGCTTTAGAGCTGATGTAATAACGGTACTCTAGCTCGATAGATTTGCCTTTCTCAAGGCGGAAGTTTTCAACTATTACAATGCTCTTTAAGTCTTTCCAGCGAGAGAAGTTACCTTCAAGTTCGGTACTATCAAAAACATAGCATTGGCGAGACTCAACACGACCGTGTCCTTGTTCAATAGAGAGTAAGCGTCTTTAAATCGACTCATTCAATCCTTTCAATAAACGTCGTAACCTTTAACTTTGATCGTTAAAGGTACTCGAAAATGTCTCAGCATAGATCTCAACAGGAATGGCTACGCCTTGTGCAGAAGTATTACAATAGTGAGCAGTCTGCCGCTCAGTTTTGTTTAGAGAACAATCTTCATCCAAAAACGTTTGACAACAACCGTCGCAAACTACAGCACTTAGTCAACCTGCCTAAAAAACGAGAAGATTCACTTTCTGAATTCGTTGTCGTTGAAAAAATAGCCAAGCCAAAGACCAAAACCGAGCAACGGCCTCCCTCTACATTACCTACGGAATTACGGCTTGAAGCGGGGGCGTGCTCTCTTCATGTGCCTCGTGATATAGCACCTCAGTGGCTCGGCCTTCTATTGAAGGAGCTTGCTGTTGTATGAAAATGTTCCCTGATATCTCTGTTATCTATCTCCACAAGGCGCCCGTCGATTTTAGAAAGGGCATTAACGGCTTGAGCTTTATTGTTGAACAGAATATGAACCTTAATCCCTTCTCCGAAGCGCTATTCGTCTTCTGTAATCGCACGCGGGATAAGCTCAAAGTTCTCTACTGGCAGCGTAATGGCTTTTGCCTCTGGCAAAAGCGACTCGAAAAAGACATGTTCGCTTGGCCAAGAAAAATGCCAGGGAAAACCCTCTCATTAACTGAAGAGCAGTGGCATTGGTTGCTTGATGGGCTCGATATTGAAAAAATGAAACCCCATCAAACATTGAATTACCAAAGTCTTAATTAAATTAAAAAATAATAGCGGATAAGGAACTTTCGCGGATCTCTGCGATCTTCCTTATATGCCAAATAAAAATAATCCAGATGAGCTAGCGCTCTTACGTTCAAAAGTGACTGAGCTTGAATCTACGGTACTCACTCTTCACCAATCTCTAGGCGAAAGTGAATCGAACATACTCACACTTCGCCAGTCTTTAAACGAGAGCGAAATAACTATCCAATCGCTGGTTGAAAAACTCAACCTAGCGCGGCGTAAACGCTTTGGTAACAGTAGTGAAACCATACCCCCTCAGGACTTAGAGTTCAATGAGGCGGAGGCTCATGCCGATACGACAGGTGAAGATGAAGCACCCGATAATCAGAATGATGAAACATCGGAAGCGAAAAACACTTCATCCGAGACAAAACGACGTGGTCGCCCAAAGCTTCCCGAAGACCTACCACGAGAGCGTGTTGTGGTGGACATTCCAGAATCAGAAAAAACCTGCTCGTGTTGCCAGTCGATGCTCTGCAGGATGGGACAAAGCACCAGTGAAAAACTGGTGTATATCCCAGCCAGGTTGTATGTCGAAGTCACCGAAAGGCCCAAATACGTCTGTCGTCAATGTGATGCGTTAGGAGAGAAGAGCGTTGTTGCAATGGCTTCACCGCCGGCATCGATTATCCCGAAAAGCATCGCGACTCCCTCTTTGTTTGCGCAAATTATCACGAACAAATACCACTATGCCCTGCCTCTCTATCGTCAAGAATCGCTGTTCAGACAATATGGGCTAGCGCTCAGCCGAAAAACGATGAGTCAGTGGATACTGCGTTGCGCTGATAAGGTAGAGCCGTTAATTGCCTTACTGAAAGAAACCCTCCTTGCTCAAGATGTTCTGTTCGCGGACGAGACCACGTTGACCGTGCTCGATGACGAAAGAAAGAAAAGTTACATCTGGTTGTATGGGTGTGGTCCATACCGGGATGGTAATGCGCAAGCCCCCGGTATCGTCTTGTTCGACTACCAGGAAGGGAGTCGGGGGCATCACTGCCCTCAAGCGTATCTGTCAAACTACACTGGATACCTTCATGTGGATGGGTATAAAGCGTATGAAAAGACAGAGGCGAAGTTGGTGGGTTGCTGGGCGCATGCAAGACGCAAGTTCATTGAGGCAGAGCAGAGCCAACCAAAAGGCAAGCAAGGTAAAGGGGGTAAAATCTAGTGGGCAGTCAGTTGGTTCCAAAAGCTCTATCGTGTTGAACAAGCACTCAAAGATAAGACGAGGGAAGAGCGATATGCTACCCGCCAGTCAAATACTCAATCTCTGCTCAATGAGTTCAAAGCGTGGTTAGATAAATCGGTCACTCAGGTGCCCCCTAAAAGTAAACTGGGAGAGGCGATTAGCTACAGTCTCAATCAATGGTCGAAGCTAGTACGAGTTATCGATGATGGCCGGTTAAGTATGGATAATAACCGAGCGGAACGTTCAGTGCGTCCGTTCACGGTGGGTCGGAACAACTGGTTGTTCTCGAAGACTCATAATGGTGCCCGCGCCAGTGCCGTGCTGTACAGTCTTATCGAAACCGCGAAGGCTAACGACTGTGAGCCGTATGAGTACCTCGAATACGTGCTACGAGAAATCCCGAAACTGAAGAGTGAGGATGACCATGGTCATCTTCTACCTTGGAACATGCCAAAAACGGAATAGTCCACCCTCCCCGAATAGCGTTCAGAATGACAGATACCGCCTTAGTTGGCGGTATCTGTGTTGATATTAGAAAGTCAATGAGTCGGTTCGCAGACGCTTACACAATAACTTAAGAGAAGTTCAAAATAGCGAGGATCACAATGCAAATTTCTCGTAATCTTTTTTTGCTTCGCTTCCGAACAGGAAAGTTGTTTTCATCGTCAATTGCTTAGCCTCAAAGTTTCCGAAAAAACAAAAAGCCCCACCTGATTATCGGTAGGGCGTTTTAATTTTCGCGATTTCTATTTTTTAAGCAAGAAGATGACCACTCTTCGCAATAACCTCAGTAACAGGCAATGTAGAAGAAGGATTTAAACGACTCATATCTGAAACCCTGCCCTTATCATGCCCGAACATCGATATCGATTGGGCCAGCTGTGCAGCTTTATTCTGCGACTGGAGAAGCTTTCCATCTTTAATTTGTTCAGTTTCATCAAATGCAAAGTCTTTGAAATAGATGATATCCTCAGCTGCATTTCGGTTATCGTCGTAGTTGTTTATGTTGGTAATACCAATGTCATTCTTTGCAAATACATAGACATCAGCCCCGCCATTTCCGGTTAACGTATCATCCCCTCCATTGCTAAAAAATGCATCTCTGGCAGCGGTTCCCGTCATTGATTCCCCTGCATGGCTGCCTTGCCATTGACGATCAACGTTAATTTGAAAGGATTCACTTAACTTGACCGACTGGGTTTCAAACTCCACCTCGTTCATCCATAGCTTGGCGGTGAAATGGCCAGACACACCTAGCATCCGGTATTTGTTGTACGGTATTCCATTCGTATCCAGTTGGAATATTTTCTTCTGGGACGATGAACCCGGTGACCAAGTGGTATCACTAGAGACATTGATCCAGCTACCATCTTGCTGCTGCGCTTGAATACGGAAGGTAACGGCACTCCCCTCCCCGCCTTCGGTTAATACCGTCAGGGAGTCCAGCACGAGCTTGTCTTTCATGGTGAACTCCACGGTTCCACCGTGAACAGACGGAACCATAACCGGTGGGTTTAGTTTCACATCTTTGTAAACGCTGCCAAATTTTCCATTCGATGCACCATGGATTTTGGCTCGATATAGGTCATACCGCTTATCCTGCGCTGTCAGTGCTACCGTTTGCTTCAAGCTCTGTTTATGGTTCCACTTGAAGCTGTCTGACACGGCGACCCACTGGCTGCCATTCCATGCCTCAATCACATAGTCATACACTGTATTCTCTAGGTCATCACTCGCCTTCTCGTTTATTTCCAATGTCAGCTCAGAGAGTGGCGTTTCCTTATGAAGCCCAAAATACCAACAGTCTGCTCCATCATCCTGCTTATTATTCAACAAACGCCCTCTTACCGATTTTCTATCCGGGTCAAATATTCCCCCACTCTCCCGAGAAGGAGCAATGATGGCGCGGTTCTGCTTAGGAGCTAAGCTTGGTGCCCAAGCAAAAGCTTCCTTCCCTTTCTCAAATCCGTCAATCAGGTTTTCCTCGTTCGAACGCCCGCGGCCTGTGACCTCGAGCTTACGCTTCATCCCGCTCACACCAGTGTTAAGTGCATTCGACGCTTTGATCCCATCTTCCGTGGTCAGGATTTTTCCTCGTTTAATTTTGCCGCCATCGAGATCGCTTGTCGCTTCAAGATCATAAACATAATATTCATCCTTAAATGCGCCTCCCACGCTAACATTGATCAGGCCACTACGTTTACCCGAGCGATATTTGGCATGATCACGGTTTGCCGACTCAATCTCAGCCGCTGTTACACCCGCCTGACGGTACTTCTGCACTAACGCTGGCGATTCCACTCCGACTTTCAAATAGCTGTCTGCTTCCTGATAACCTATGTCGCCCAGCGCGGCCATAATGGCAGCAATTTTACTGGCACCCTCATCCTTGTAACCGACAGCTCGCAAGACATTTTTTGCCAGTGCCTCACTTCCTATCCCTGCGTGTTGGTGCATTGCCGCCAGTGCTTGGCCTATCTCTTCACCCTTCACGCCATGCGTCAATAATAGCTGTACCGTAATGACGTCTACACCATGACCTAAGGATTCGATGATAAAACGTACACTCGCTTTTTCTTCCATCAGCGCCTTGAAAACCACCACATCCAAATTGTCAGGCAGCAGCCGCTCCAAGAAAGCATTCGTTTTATTGGATGTCCCAGAGAACAGCAGAACCAGCATTTCATTCATCACATCAGGTGACTGGATACCTACATTTAGGTAACGGTTGATATAAGCGACTCCCGTTGGGCTTAGGTGAACCTGCTTGGCCACCACATCCCGAATCACCTGACGAGAAAGAGTCGGGTTTTTAATAAATAGGACTGCCTCAACGGTTTTTACATCTGCCGGTTTTCTGTGTGCTGTCAGCATTTCCTTCAGCGTTGGGATTTTACCATCGACAAATCCCCATTTGTCCCATTCATCCTGGTTCGGTTCAAAGGCGCCCGTCATCATGACACCTTTGCTGGCTTCAAAGGTTCTCGGTTGATCACCACCAAAGCCGTCACGGTATGCTGTTGCAAGCCCCTCTATGGTTCCTTCTGCAACGGTGACGAAATAGCCATGCATACGGCTCTTGACTCGAATAAACCCAGAGGAAGGAGCCATCGTCACCACCAGATCTTTCTTGTTCAAGGCTCGAAATAGACCGCCATTTTGCAACGGGATTTCAATCCGAGTAGGTTGACGTTCGCCCGCCTTTTGCATGATAACTTTCACACGGCCTTCTCCGTCTATATAGACACAGACGCCATCGCCACTGTATGCATCACGCTGTTCCAGTAGCGTGTATTCCTGCGATGCATCTTTGGTAACCGTCGTAAAATAGGAAAAAACGCCCTCTGGTGGCTGGTAGCCGCCGCTGCCGTTCTTCCAGAACTCCTTGTGGTAGCCCTCTTTGACAAGATCATCCACTTGACTGGCGTTAGCTTCTTGAACACCGGCATTGAGATAGCGCACAATATCTTTTTTCCATACATCAGCCGCGCTAAGCGCCTCGTAGCGTTTTACGCCTTTCGGCAAAATAGTGTCGTGAGAACGCCCGTCAGGGGTACGGAATGTCGCCATGTCAACATTTCGATAATAATCCTTGATATTAACTACCTGCTTACTACCGGTTAATATCAGATCATATCCCAGCACCGATACCTGATAATCAGTTATCGGTTTGTCCAAGAGGACAAAGGCATAAGTACCATTGGCACTCGCATTCCAAGGCAGCGATATAACATGATCACGAGTTCCCTTGCTCAAACTGACGCGCTGGCTTACACTTTCCTGAACTTCATAAAAACTAAAACCTTCATTTCTACGGGCAGGCAACACATAGTTATTACCGCCTATCTTCAAGGCTTTGTTGCGTAATTCAGTTTAGAGACAGAGCAGCCCCATTTCGTGCATTTCTTAGTCAATACGGCAAGTTTCAGGCATACCTAACCCAGTGAGCTTGTTCAACGCTTTTATCATCGCGTAAGTTTCTCCCACTTGTGCATTGTAATTTCTTAAACTTAAACGACCACCAAGTAACTGTTTAACTCGATACATCGCTGTTTTTGACAGGGAGCGTTTGTGGTAACCATACCGCTCTTTCCAATACTTATTTGAGCCATATAACTTCTGGCAACCTACTGCGAGATTTCGGGGATGACCCCGCTCCCAGAAGGCAGCCCCTTCTCTTGGAGGAATAAGCGCAACGGCTCGCTTAATCTTAATTGCATCGTGACATGCTCTCGTATCATAAGCGCCATCACCAGACACCTCGTGGATACTTCGGCGAGTTTGTTTCAGTAAATTCGGGAGTACTTCTCCATCTGTAACTGTCGATAGACTTAGCTCGGCTGCAATAATTTCATGAGTGTTTGTATCCACGGCAATATGAAGTTTTCGCCAGACTCTACGTTTGCCATCTGTCCCGTGTTTTTTGACTTTCCATTCACCTTCGCCATAAGCCTTAAGGCCAGTCGCATCAATAGCTAGATGTTGTATCGTACCTCTCGTTTTTGTCTTAAGTGAGACCTCAACTTGCTTGGCTCTACGACTGATGCAGGTGTAATGCGGACAACTTAACGGTACATGGGCTAACCTAAATATCGAGTTGATAAAACCTTGCAGCGCTCTTAATGGCATAGAAAAAACTCGTTTCACCATGAGGGCTGTCGTGATAGCTAAATCACTGAACCGACGAGGCCTCCCGCGCTTATTCTGTTTGCTTTGCGTCCAGCCACTTATCGCTTCTTCATCAATCCAAAAGGTCAAAGAACCGCGGTTAATGAGTGATTGGTTGTATTGCTTCCAGTTGGTTGTTTTGTAACGAGGTTTAGGCATAGGGCTACGAGAGGGAGTGAATATAGCTGATCAGATCGTAGGTTTTAGGTTTAGTTCCAATGAATTACGCAACAAAGCCACAAACGAGAGAAATTCATTAGGGTTCATTTCGATAACGCATTGATGGATATATACCGTCCTGATAGCAGTGTGCCAAAAGAGAGCCAGACGGTGACGGTGTTTACGCACCAGGCTGGTGATCAGGATTGGGTTCGGCACACTCTCCGCTATTCTGACCGTATTGAACCGTAAAGAGTATCACGCATTTTTAGATCACTTGCCTATTGAGTTCCGCTATTCTTATGCAGAGTTCAGATGAAGTGACTACAAAGCTAGTGTAGGGATAGGTTGGCTTTATATACCCAAACTTCTTGAGGCTGTTTGGGTACATGTCGTTTCTAGAGAAGGTAACGTGGCAATGGAACTGTCGATGGAATCTTTAATATTGGTGTTCTTTGCACCCGCATTTGGCGTATGCATGCTACTTGAGCTTCGATACCTTAGGAGGAAAGGGCAAGCCGACTATAGCCCAAGAGAAGTCCTTTGTAATCTGGCATTGGCAGCGCTACATCAAAGTGCGGATTTGCTCGCCACATTTCTTCTTATGCCTTTTTTTCTTTGGTTACACCAGTACCGGGTTTGTGACATAACCTTGTCCCCGCTAACCGTACTTGCCGCGTTCCTACTGCAGGATTTTCTCTATTATTGGTTTCATCGTGCGTCTCACCGAATAAACTGGCTTTGGGCATCTCATGTTGCTCACCACAGCTCCCCCAGAATGAATTTTTCTACGGCATTTCGTCAGAGCCTGACTTACCCCATTTCCGGCATGTGGTTGTTCTGGACGCCGCTCATATTCGTGGGTTTTCCACCGCGTTTGATTATCGCCGTAGTTGCTATCAACTTGGGTTTTCAGTTTTTCGTTCATACCCGGGTGGTTAAGCGGCTAGGCTGGTTGGAGTACGTACTTAACACACCTTCGCATCACAGGGTTCATCACGCCATCAACCCGGATTATATAGGCCGTAATTACGCTGGCGTTCTGATTATCTGGGATAGGATGTTCGGTACTTTTACGCCGGAGCGAGACGGTATCATGATTGGATACGGTATTACTGAGCCAGTAGCCCCATGGGAGCCGTTGACTGTGACATTTCATCGTTGGAAAAAGATGCTTTCCAATGTTTTCACATCGGAAGATGCTTCTCTTAGTCAGAGGCTCTGGTACATAGTCGGCCCTCCGGACTACCGTGATATCAAAGAAAGGAAAGGAAAATAACGGCCAGCTTTATTCGCACATGGACGCTATTTTTCGAGTTAGCCCACTCATCTCTTTTAGGGTTTTGTTGTGATTTTGACCGAAATGACGGGAGTTTGATAAAGGTGTGAACTTTGTTTCATCTCGCTCTGGTTGGTTTTAAGTAACTGTTTTAACGCTATAAAAAAGCTGATGGGGTCCATTAATTTTCAAACATAACCGGTGAGTGCTTTTTGCTCGCTTGACTGAGATCACTAAATACTGACAATCAGCTCCTAAATCAATAGGGGGCTGAATGACCAATCTTGAAACGCTGGCGTCTTGTATCCATACACTTGCCGAACTTGCAGGGAAAACAAAACCGCAGTGGCAATGTCAGGACGAGGAGCCAACGACCACTAAAAAGCTATTGCCTGACATTGGCAAGCACTACGACGTAAAGCTATATGAAAAGCGTACGGCGTTAGCAAAAGTGCCGCAGAATCGTTTGCCGCTCATTTTTTGTGACCACAATGAGCACTACACCATTCTGGCAAAGATGAACGAAGAGCAAGCACTGATCCAATCGCCTTTTGGTGGGCAGCCAGAAATTGTGAGCTTGGATGAGCTTGCAATTATGTGGGGCGGGACGGTCGTTTTCTGCCACTTCAAGCAGAACAGATTCGATATACGCTGGTTTATACCTGAATTTCTTCGCTATCGAAGTTTGTTGGGCAAGATTCTCGTGTTCTCTTTGATGTTACAGCTGTTGGCGCTTATCAGCCCACTCTTTTTCCAAGTTGTGATGGACAAGGTGCTGGTGCATTCCGCTTTGTCGACGCTGGATGTCCTAGTGTCGGTGTTGGTGATCGTTGGTATCTACGAAGTGGTTCTCCGCGGCCTCCGAGAATACCTTTTTGCCCACACTACCAACCGCATTGATATACGGCTCGGGGCAAAACTGTTTAACCACCTGCTTTCGCTCCCCCTGCTGTACTTCAAAAGCCGTCAGGTAGGCACCATAGTTGCGCGGGTACGTGAACTTGATAGCATCCGCGAATTTCTAACCAGTTCAGCTATGACCCTCGGTGTCGATGTCGCGTTCAGCTTCGTCTTCTTTGCCGTGATGCGCTATTTGTCTTCTGATCTGGCGATATTGGTGTTGGCCACCCTGCCGTTTTACTTTTTCCTTGCTTGGGGAACTGGGAAGCGACTCAACGGGGCTGTTGAACACCAGTTCCAGTGTAGCGCCAAGAATACCTCATTCATGACCGAATCCGTTGCCGGCATCCAGACGCTGAAAAGTTTGGCTATCGAGCCAATGATGCAACGCCGATGGCACGGACAGGTTGAAGAGTTTGTAGGTGCGAACCTCCGTACCCAGACAATCAATAATCTTTCCACACAGTCTGTTCAGTTGCTGCAAAAAGTGACGAGTGCCGTGGTGATCTGGTATGGCGCCACTTTAGTGATGAAATTAGAAATCACGATTGGACAGTTGATTGCGTTCAACATGTTGCTTTCCCACGTTCACCAACCGCTGGGTAAGCTGGTCGACTTATGGCAGCAGTATATTCAAACGCGGGTGGGTGTCGAGGCATTGGGCGACATGCTCAATTTGCCCGGTGAGCAAGAGTCGGGCGCGCAGAAGCTGGAAGGCGGGCTGAAGGGCAAAGTGGCGATTAATCACCTGATCTTCCGCTATAGCCCGGATGCAGACCCGGTATTGAAAGGCATTAATCTGGATATCGCCGCTGGGGAGAGTATCGGCATTGTTGGCCCTTCGGGGTCAGGAAAAAGCACCATTACCCGCGTCATCCAAAAACTCTACCTGCCCGAGGCAGGGGAGATCTTGATTGATGATATCCCCTTGAATGATTTATCCGCCACGGAGCTCCGGTCGCAAATTGGTGTGGTTTTGCAGGAAAACTACCTGTTCAACCGTACTGTTCGGGACAACATTGCGCTGAAAGATCCTAGTGCTGAATTCGACGCCATTGTCAACGCGGCAAAGCTTGCCGGTGCCCATGACTTCATTTTGAAACTGCCTATGGGCTACGACACTGTATTGTCGGAAGGCGGCACCAGTTTATCAGGTGGTCAGAGGCAGCGCGTTGCCATTGCGCGTGCGCTGCTGGGGGATCCGAAAATATTGATCTTAGACGAAGCAACCAGTGCGTTGGATGACGAAAGCCAAGAAATTATCCAAAAGAACATGGCGCAGATTTGTCAGGGTCGGACCGTTATTACGATTGCTCACCGGCTCTCCACTGTTCGAGGCTGCAATCGGATCATCACTGTTGAAGCAGGCATGCTCACCGAGAGCGGTAGTCACGAAGCGTTGCTGGAAGCGAAGGGGACATATTCCCGTTTGTGGCAGCTCCAAACTGAATTGAAGCAAGAAGAAACCATTTAATATGAAGAAAATAATGTTGGCTCTATGGCAGAGATTGCTCTCAAAGCGCAAAAAAACCTCAGCCAGTGAGTATGAGTTCCTGCCCGCCTACCTAGAGGTCGTCGAACGCCCTGCTAGCCCGCTTGCACGGACAAGCGCCATGCTGATCACCGTGCTACTTGTAGGCACCTTGATCTGGTCTATTGTCGGTCAGTTGGGTATTCATGCCAGTGCGACAGGACAGGTTATTGTCTCGGGCCGATCCAAATTTGTTCAACCTGTTTCTCAGGGCGAAGTACGGGATATCTTGGTCAAAGACGGGCAACACGTTGAGAAAGGTGAAATCCTTATCCGACTGAACCCAACCGGTGCGAAGGCAGAGCTTGCGCGGGTGACAAGCCAGTATCACTACACCCAGATGGAACTGGCGCGTTATCGCGCCCTGACCAAAGGGCAGGGAGTCTCAATGGCCCAGTTCGCCATTCCTGAAGGTATCTCGTCGGTCTTGGTTGAAGCATCAAAAGCCGCCTTGCAATCTGATGTATTGGAAATCAGGGCGCAGATGGAAAGCGTGGATGCCGAGCTTGCTGTGAATCGCGCGAATTACAAGGCGACCAAGGCTGAGATCCGGTCACTGGAAACCTTGCTCAAGAATGTGACGACACGCCTTTCAGCCCGTCAAAAACTGGCCGAGAAAAAATCCATTGCTCAGATGGAAGTGATGGAGCTTGAAAAAGAGCTTCTCGATAACCAACGCAGCAAACAGCAGCAGCTATCACGCCTCAATGTACTGAATGCTGAGCAAGATAAGCTGATGGAACAAAAAGACACTTACCTTGCAACGAAACGTAAGGAGTTCCAGAGCAAGCTTAATGAGCTGGAAGGGAAGCAGGCAGAGCTTCGCCAAGAGCTGGTTAAGGTCAGTGAAGCAAACCGACTTCAACAACTTATTGCACCCGTGAGCGGAACCATTCAACAGTTGCAGGCCAATACTCAGGGAGGCGTGGTTCAAGCAGCAGAAAAGTTGATGGTTATTGTCCCTGATGATGCGCTGCTTGATATTGAGGTCATGTTGCTGAACAAAGACGTCGGTTTTGTGGTTCCCGGTCAAATCGCAGAGGTGAAAGTCGACACCTTCCCCTACACCAAATATGGCACCTTGTCCGGTACAGTCATTACTGTATCACGTGATGCTGTTAAAGATGAAAAGCTAGGGCTGGTGTTCCCCGCGCGGATCCGCCTAGCGCAGAATACCATTGATATTGAAGGCAGGCAGGTAGCGATTCAACCCGGAATGAGTGTGGTGGCTGAAATTAAAACCGGCAAGCGCCGAGTGATTGAATATCTTCTTAGCCCATTGCAGCAATACCAAGCCGAATCATTAAGGGAGCGATAATGAACAGGGGTAATGCTGAACTCAAAGCAACACTTGATACGCTTGGTTTGCTCGCCGACAAATTCGACTGCCGTGCAGATACCGCACAGCTTTCGCATAGGTTAGGGCGAACAGATGGTCAGATAGACGATATTGATCTGAGGCGAGCGGCGACATGGAGCGGTCTGAAAGCCCGTATCGAATCTGTGGATGCCGAGCAGCTCGAGCGGTTTCCTGCTCCTTTTATGGCGCAAACCAGTGAAGGTTGGATCATCGTCAATGAAATCACGGCCGATGCAGTGGTAACAGAAGGCGCAGCTGGCAACGTCGAAGCCGACAGGACAATATTTGAAGACGTCTATCAGGGGCGTATCCTACTGGCAAGGTTAGGAGAGCCCGCGCCACCGGCCGTTAAATTCGGATTTAGCTGGTTTATTCCTTCAATCAAAAAACATAAGCGCCAGTTTGTGTGGGTGATTGCGGTGTCGTTGATGCTACAAATCATTGCACTTGTCTCACCCAAGTTGTTTGAAAACATCATTGATAAAGTCTTGGTTAGCCGCAGTCTATCAAGTTTGGAAGTGTTGGGTTTTGCCATGTTGGCCTTGGCAGTAATGGAACCCATCTATGGTTTGCTAAGAAACTGGTTGTTTGCCAACCTCTCCAGCAAGGTCAATGCCGAATTGTCATCCCGGCTCTATGCGCACCTGACGGGATTGCCGTTGAGGTATTTTGGCGAGCGGCAGACAGGTCAGATCATCGCACGGGTCAGGGAAATGGATCATATCCGGCAATTCCTGACAGGATCTGCACTCACCCTGCTGCTAGACATGGCTTTTGTCGGGCTCTTCGTTGCGGCCATGTTGGCCTACTCCGTTAA
Source organism: Vibrionales bacterium SWAT-3 (assembly GCA_000169995.1). Classification (GTDB taxonomy): domain Bacteria; phylum Pseudomonadota; class Gammaproteobacteria; order Enterobacterales; family Vibrionaceae; genus Vibrio. The sequence goes on from AAZW01000002.1 coordinate 253,850, forward strand.
ATTGACCCTCGTGGTTTTGGCGAGTTTGGTGGTGTATTTTTGCTTCTGGCTCGCGGTCGGTCCCGGTTTGAGAATGCGTGTGAATACCGAATTCGAACGAGGAGCCGACAGCACCGCAATGCTAACAGAAGCGGTTACGGGTATTGAGACAATCAAAACAAGCGCCACGGAAGCGCGTTTTGATCGCCGGTGGCAGCAACAGTTGGCCAGCTTCGTCAATGCGTCATTTTCTGCCACTAAATACGGGATCTGGGCTGGACAGGGAATTGGCCTGATCCAGAAGCTGACTGCCGCCGCCTTGCTATGGTGGGGTGTGAAGCTGGTTATGGAAGGAAAGCTGACGCCGGGAGAGCTGGTGGCATTCAATATGCTATCTGGTCACGTTACTCAGCCCATATTGCGTCTGGCGCAAATGTGGCAGGACTTTCAGCATACCCTGATTTCCCTGCGCCGGGTTGGCGACATTCTGGATACGCCGTGCGAAGCTGGCAGTGAAGGGCTGGCGTCGGTATCAGAGCTTGAGGGGCGGGTGGATTTTGAAAATGTCCGCTTCCGCTATGCTGAAGAAGCACCTGAAGTGCTCAGGGGGCTGTCTGTTAGCATCGCGCCCGGAGAGTTTATTGGCATTACGGGTCCGTCTGGCTCTGGTAAAAGCACAGTCACCAAACTTCTTCAGCGACTCTATGCCCCGACCAACGGACAGGTAATGGTTGATGGGCTTGACCTCGCGATTGCTGATCCGGTTCAGCTTCGTCGCCAAATGAGTGTGGTTCTTCAAGAGAGCCACCTGTTTGCAGGTACCATCACCGAAAATATCCGGATGAACAACCCCAATGCAACCGATGAAGCGGTGGCAGAAGTGGCGAGGATTTCGGGTGTGGAGGACTTTGTGCCGGATATGGCGCAAGGGTATGACACCCAAGTCGGTGAAAAAGGCGGCATGCTATCCGGAGGTCAACGGCAAAGAATCGCGCTGGCAAGGGCGCTGCTGTCCAATCCGAAAATTTTGATTCTGGACGAAGCCACCTCGGCGCTGGATTATGAATCTGAGTCTGCCATCATGGCGAACATGCCTGAAATATGTAAAAACCGCACAGTTATCAGTATTGCCCACCGCTTGAACACGATTCGCCACGCTGATCGTATCCTTGTCGTCGATGCTGGGACACTCTCTGAGCAAGGCTCACACGACGAGCTGCTCGAAAAACAAGGCACCTATGCCAAACTCTGGGATTTGCAAACAGCAGGATAAAGTCCTAATGGCCATGGCTGCATGATACAAAAGGCTCCTTTACAATAAATTGTAGGAGCCTTTCTTAAAATAATTCCTTCCATAATTTGTTCCAACCAGACCAAGTGCTGATGGCTCCGCCGCTTCTTGCCTAGATCGCCGCAATAAGCGGCATTGACTATTAGTAGAAAGGCCTAATATTTCCTCAGTTGTAGCTAGGGTGACTGCCCGAGTTGCCAAATTGTAGAATCTCTATCGGCGTTGTTGATCAAATAATCATTGGGGAAGTCCCCTACAAAGGGCCTCCCTCATTTGTTCTGATCCGCCAAAAATGGACACCTGCGTTATATTGGAATGATACCAATCGAAATAAATATCTGGTCACCCTTGCTGGTTAAAACGTAAGCGTCTTTAAATCGACTCATTCAATCCTTTCAATAAACGTCGTAACCTTTAACTTTGATCGTTAAAGGTACTCGAAAATGTCTCAGCATAGATCTCAACAGGAATGGCTACGCCTTGTGCAGAAGTATTACAATAGTGAGCAGTCTGCCGCTCAGTTTTGTTTAGAGCACAATCTTCATCCAAAAACGTTTGACAACAACCGTCGAAAACTACAGCACTTAGTCAACCTGCCTAAAAAACGAGAAGATTCACTTTCTGAATTCGTTGTCGTTGAAAAAATAGCCAAGCCAAAGACCAAAACCGAGCAACGGCCTCCCTCTACGTTACCTACGGAATTACGGCTTGAAGCGGGGGCGTGCTCTCTTCATGTGCCTCGTGATGTAGCACCTCAGTGGCTCGGCCTTCTATTGAAGGAGCTTGCTGTTGTATGAAAATGTTCCCTGATATCTCTGTTATCTATCTCCACAAGGGTAAGCGTCTGCGAACCGACTCATTGACTTTCTAATATCAACACAGATACCGCCAACTAAGGCGGTATCTGTCATTCTGAACGCTATTCGGGGAGGGTGGACTATTCCGTTTTTGGCATGTTCCAAGGTAGAAGATGACCATGGTCATCCTCACTCTTCAGTTTCGGGATTTCTCGTAGCACGTATTCGAGGTACTCATACGGCTCACAGTCGTTAGCCTTCGCGGTTTCGATAAGACTGTACAGCACGGCACTGGCGCGGGCACCATTATGAGTCTTCGAGAACAACCAGTTGTTCCGACCCACCGTGAACGGACGCACTGAACGTTCCGCTCGGTTATTATCCATACTTAACCGGCCATCATCGATAACTCGTACTAGCTTCGACCATTGATTGAGACTGTAGCTAATCGCCTCTCCCAGTTTACTTTTAGGGGGCACCTGAGTGACCGATTTATCTAACCACGCTTTGAACTCATTGAGCAGAGATTGAGTATTTGACTGGCGGGTAGCATATCGCTCTTCCCTCGTCTTATCTTTGAGTGCTTGTTCAGTCTTGTCCCTGCCTTCATAACAGACAGTCCAACCTTCGAGGCGTCAAACATCAGTTTCTTTCGTAGTCTTAGCAAGACTCTGATTAGCAGCTCTCCATTTCGTAGGGGAAATGTCAGCCACATTGTCAAAACGGCTTCACACAACAGCCAGCCTAATGGAAGTTGCATGCGTTTCTAATCATTGATTACTCCTTGAAATCAAGCAATTACCTTGCGTTTTACATATGCGCTTCTTGGCGCACCACTTGGGTGGTTATGATAGAGAATAACCGCACTCGCGTTCGTAACCAGCGACGCTTTGACCACCTCGCGCGGGTAGACCGAGGCGGCATTAACGGTGCCGTAGAACATCTCTTGGGTGCGCAACACTCGATGTTGGTTATCGAGGAAGAGAACCCCAAACACTTCCGATTCACAGGCGGCCAAGGACGTTTGGCAGAACGACTTCACAAATTCAGGCGAGGTTAATGGCGTTTGTTCTGAGATAAACAGTTTGGATTTGAGAATGCTTGCGGCCTGGTCAAGGGTGCCCTTTTCTTCTGATGTGAATAACGAAACATTTGAGTATTGAGCATGTGCTGACATGGTATTTCCTTTAGGTCTTGGTGAGCGTCTGACTGTCCGTACCCAGTTGCAGGTTCTGCAGCGCAAGGGCGCGCAGCGGCGAAGCTTCCCTTGTGTGAGGGTTCTCAAATGGGACGGGTTAAAGGAAGTCACGACAACAAGCCAAAAGAACAGCCTAAGCCAGTACCTCAACCCAAAGCACGTCACCCAGTTAGAAAAGTTCCTTCCCCACCAAGAGGGCGCCCAGCTGGTTACTCGGCTTGCGCCACTCGATATTAATGCCAGCTCGTGACGAGCGTTTTCCCTGGTTTACATGACTGGGTGATCACACACCGAATGTTCGCATCCCTTTCAACCAAGGACTCCCCCTCCGACGACGCGATCATATTTGTCATAAAAGGGCCTTAAGTGACACTCGATAACCTTGGTCACTAAGGCAAGACGGAACAAGGCGTTACTCGTCGAAAAACATAACCCGTTTGAATGCCGCTAACGGCTAGAATATCGAAACAAAATCCAGACACATTAATGACCTTCTCTTATGAGTGTTTGATGACGTTACACAATAAGCAGACTTCAGTCGTCATACAGAGAAGAGAGTAAAGCCTTTGCCGATGCACGATGCTCGGAGGTGGTTTCTCTCGTCCTTTCCATTTTCTTCGCGTAGGCGTAGTCTTCTCGCATCTGCTTAATGGTGGTAGTGTTATCACACACACTGATACTCACCCCCTTCCCTCGGTTGCCTTCCTCTAGTATTAAAGAGTCGGTATACCCAAACTCATTCACCAAAATCTCATTAACCTTGACGGCCTTTACGGTGGAGTAAAAGTCGGTCGAATTAACCCAAATCACGTGCATGGATATGTCAGCAGAGACTATAGAACGAACTGTCATGTGACCCCCTAAGCGCCAAAACGCACATCGAAACAAAATCCTGAGCACTTAAACGTTCCCTCCCCCGTTGTCACAAAGCGCAACGCTGGAAACACAGACCCGTAAGTGGTGTACATAATGATGTGCTCTACTCGCTCGTGAAGAAACCATTCACCAAAGCCAGCGCCATTTAATTCGATGAAAAAGTCACGGATTTCATGGAAAGCAAAACGACGCGACACCAATTGTGGAAACTGCTGCTTGATTGCGTCAACGAACCCTTGGTCTTTTAACGCGGCGATATCAGCCAGTTGCTCTGGCGACTGACGACGACTGAACATTTTTAAACGCTGGATTTTGGAAACAAAATCAGACTTTCTTTTCGCCTCATCACGACACTTTTTGACTTGAGAGCGCAACTTCAAGACCGCCAAAGGACTAGAGACATCATTTTTTGGTGAGCTTTCGTGCCCAGCGGCGAAACGCTGGTCGCTGAACTTTGAATTAGAGAGAGTTGGAGTTGAGTATCGTTGCGCCATGAGAGTTTCCTTTCTGTCTGAGTATCACTTTTCGGAGCCGCTTGGCTGTCCGAACTCTCAACATCGTTCTGCTTTTCAAGGGCGCGCAGCGGCGAAGCCTCCCTTGTAAAGCAGGTTGTGGGGAGAAACGGTTAACAGCCTGCATGCCCGTAAATGATGCGAGTGAAAGAAAATCGGCGCATAAGAAAACAAGCCTTTACTCGACCTTAATTGAAGTCAGTGAAAGGCAATATGGAGAAACGACAAGGCGCCAAGACTTGTGACAATGAAGAGGACTAGCAAAACCTAGCCCGTAAGATAAAACCGAACATAGCGGTAAGAGTCATGATTAATGACACGTTTAAAGTGTTTTTCTTTACAATAATGTGCGGCTCAGAACAGTAATTCGACGCTTCAAGTGTCGTGTTTAGCAGTGTTAGAAGTTAAGTCCGAGGTCGGCTCTCTGGCATCTCCTAGAATACACAGAGCCTTTAAAATAAACATGTATTACATAGGTAACACATATTTAATTCATTTTATTGATCAACTCAATGAGATCTCCATCATCGATCTTGTCTCGGTATAAAGCCAAGGCTCGGTACAGTTTCGCTGCAGATACATTTCTCTCTGTCTGCTCTTGCAGACTTGCTACCCAATCAGTGATCCGTTCTTTATCCGTCAATGACATTCTAAGAGTCAGAGGAGGCACTTTATAAGATGTCGTTACTTTCTTTTTAACAGTCGTTATTCCAGTTGACTTACTTGAACCTTCGTTCTTGTCATTAGAGAGAGCTGTTATCGCTCCTCGTTTCTTTAACTTGCTCATGTGTATTGCCTATGTATTACATTAAATTCAAAAGAAACACAGCGAGTTTACGGTAATCGTTATTCACAAGAGAACCCGATTTATAAAAGCGCACCGGAGAAGAAACGGTATTTGCTTGTCCGACATGCTCAGAGCGGCGGATAGATATGGGTAGCAATTTATCTTGTACTACCTCCAATTCCTCATCAATGAACTCATTAATGATAGTGTTTCTTGAGTCGACCTCATTCCTCAGTATCAGATAATTACCTTCGTCTTCTTTAATTTCAGATACAGCTTCGAGTAAAGAACTAATGCCGTCTAATGAGAAGGCACCAGAATCAACAGGGATCAAGATGAGGTCTGAAGCCTGGATTGCGTTAAGGGTCGTTAAGGATAAGTTTGGTGGCGTATCAAGAAGAATGAAATCGTAAGTATCACCTAACCTCACCAATTGCTTCTCTAAAATTCGTTCACGATTAATCTTTGTCAGTGATGTTTCGATGACACGTGACAGCTGAACATCAGCGGGAACAACATAGAGATTTTCAATAGAGTTTCCATTAAGTTGTGCTGGTTGAATTAAATCGACAATGGACACAACTTTAGGTTTATCAAATAAAGCAGCAACTGTCTCTTCAAACTTAAAATCCCGTTGCCCAGTCAACGTTTTAGAGCAGTTACCTTGAGGATCGAGGTCAATCACTAACACTTTTCGTTTTCGCGCAAGCTCAGCCCCTAAATTAACAAGAGTCGTGGTTTTTCCAACACCACCTTTTTGGTTCGCAGCGCTGATGATCTTAGTTTTCATAATAAACACCTCATGTATTACATATGTAGTACACAATAAAAAACAAAAAGCGCATCGTCAATATATTACATATGTAATACACATATTCTATAAAGTTCTAAAATTTTCTCTCTAGGTATACAAGTCGCTCGTATCGAGACAGAAAAAATCCTAATGGAAGTAACACCAACCAAGACCTATCGGTTAAAATAATCTCAATACTAGAATCAAAGTCGAGTGCTTAAGTTGAAAATATTTTGACTACGACAGGTACACGGTTTTAGCATGAATCTGATTCATCAAGTGCTGACGTGCCATCGATTGATCATTTTGTTTATAGATAAGACGGTATTGCAAGGAATGGGAAACGAGGGTTCTAGTAAATATACGCGTTGAATATTTAGATAACTAACGTCCGCTCTCTGGTACTGAGATCGCCTGCGAGTGATCTACAAGTGACGTAGAACATTTTTGATAGACACTCCTCAAAAGAAAACAACCCAATGAGAAGCCAATTTAGTCTTCTACTCTTAACATGACGTGGCCCTGCTCTAACAACTCGACAATCGCTTGTTGGTAAGCTTCTTCGACAATGGTTTGTTCCCAAACACGCTCGTAATCAGATAAAATTTGCTGTCTAGAAATGGTTGACACTCCGAAACTTAGTATACCCTCGATACGATGTCGTCGAATGCAGCAGGTTTAACACAAACAGCAAATTGCATCACTTTGATTTCGACTATCAAGCCTTACTATTCTTATGATAAAATACCCTCACCAATGAAGAATCAATGTGAAAAATGTCAGAACATTCATACCATCAACTTATTAAGTCGACTTTCGAAAACACCCTTCTTCACCTTCACTTCCAAGTAAAATTTTCCAATCACTTTGTTAAAGAAGAGCAACGAAACAAGATCATCATTGACTTCTTGAAGCCAAAAATCAAACAAGCTCGATATGGCATGATCAAGAAAAAGCTCAAAACTGTTTGTTTGATGAAAAATAAGTTTGGCTCAATCGAAAAACATTTAGAAACCATTTTATCTCAATATTTAGCGGTAGAGAGCCAAAGCGACGTTGATAAGCTTTATGCATTATTAGAACGCTTTGAGAAAAGCGGATTAGAAACAAAACTTATTGAAGAGACCCCCAAGCAGGAAATGGACGTTGTTTATATCGACAGGGCACATATTGATAATTGCTTCGACAATGAAAACCGTCAGATTGCACCCATTTCACTGTTCATACATACGAATGAATTAGATAAGTTCACTAAGTGCTTAGCAACACAACCTTATTTCACATTTGAATTATGCCAAGCAAGTGAAGAGTTGAACAACTATCACTATCAAGTTCACCCAATTCGCTAACGCAACCAGATCTAAAATGTAGGGCTCTTCCAGCCCAGGTCAAGACGTGTTGTACGCGATTTATCAAACAGTATTCCCACCCTTTTTCTTTTATCATCACAATCAAGGTCAATCTTTTGATCTTCGAGCAGTAAGCTGATCAAATATAAGCCTAAGGCTGAATGATCTTGGCCATTCGTCTTCATCGCCACGGCTTCAACAATGAATTCAATTCCTGTTGACAGTGTTTCTATATCTTTGAAAGACATAACTCCCCCTTCAGTTACTGTATAAATATACAGAAAACTAAGGCGGACGAGTCCATATTTACACGAAATGAGACATTAATCACATGAATGAGAGGCATATAGACTCAACCCTCACCAAACATTTCCTTCTTGAATTTACCAAGAGAGCTTATTTTGACTCGATAGTTACTCATTATTATTCAACTCAAGGAAAAGCTGACTCAAGCACCGCCTTCTTCTTCCCTACTTCAGACTCCGCCCAGTATAACGCTACAGGGGCAGATATCTGATGAACAGCATAATTACCACGAGGCTCTGGCCCATTTTGCCGACTTTCGGATAAAGCAGACTTGACCCATTCAAACAAATAGACGTAACGATTGACGGTCTGGCGACACAGGTTCGCATTACGCGCCACCAACCCAATTGTGAGCTCCTGATTTTTGCGTAACAAAACCTGACACGTGCGGATAATTCGGCGAGTGGTCTTCGTCCGACGAAGATTATGGGTTCTTCTAGCCGCTCTACGCTGCTTTTCCTGCAAACTTAATCCACTATCCAACCTCATCGCACCTCGTTGGCAGTCTGACCGAGCACAATATTTATCCCAGGTCCAACGAGAAACACTTTTCACCACCGCCAAAACCTCGCTGCACTTCAGAGGCGGCTTATCCGCAGTGCCGGTATTTTTGTAATGAGCGAAACTCTCTACACGGCGCTTAAAGTTCGTATAGCTGCCCTTTTTTCTTTCTTCGTCAACGACGTCATACGCGTATCGGCGAGTGTGTTCAAACAAAGTACAGTTTCGGGAGTAAGAGACATCAATATCTTGACCAAGCCACGGCCGCGTTGTCTCCAGCTCAAGAGAATCCGCCAGCTCATTAAGTTCATAGACACTGCGGTGGAGTTCAGTTGTCTGCCACCAAGGATGAAAGGGCGTTTTGGCAACAGGTCCTGAATAACTCAAGTCCGTCTCAAGTCGTAAGGCTAAAGCGCGATAAATGGCTTTGAGGTACTGAATGGGTTTGGATCGGGCTTGATCGCTGGTGCAAACCGGCACAATGGCGTAAAAAAGGTGGGCTTTATTACTGGTGCGGTTTCGAACAATTAGATTAGGGGGTGGTAAGCCTTCATCTTGCCAAATATAGGGGTTGGGGACAGAGCGATGGTCATGATCGATGTCAAACACCATCCACGCTTGCATCTCTTTACGATTAACCTGCATATACGGCCATCTGACCGCATAGTTTCGAGGTCTGTTGAGCATCGCGGTTTTATTGTCACTGCACCTCGAAAAATAAGGCGCTTCTTCAAGTAGCCGACTCAAACACGACATAGATGAAGGCGCAGCGTATTCAGAATGAGCCGTCATCGCCTCACCCTCGGGGCACCTTGCTCACTCACACCTAAAAAAAAAGGGCTCTTCTCCGCTTAGATGAGCTTGATTTCCGGATAAATGGTAGAGTGAGTTTCTAGGATTGAGGTTTGTCTAATCTTCAATTTAAAGTAATCAGTATCCCTTACTCCTCGGGCTCTCCGTCTAAGAAGACCTATCGATACATTCCCTGCTTCCACTCGGGCATTCGTCAGCTTATATTTTGCATAGTTGCAGATCCCAACTCTTCTCTCCCAAAGCGCGTCTGCAAAGTTGATGAGAGATAAGATCCTCGTCTTTTTAGCAAGCTGGCACCACGCATCAAGCGCTGCGATCATCAAGTCAAAATTACGTTCATCCCATAAGGCTTGAAGCTGCTCTTTGAGCATATAAATCGTACAAAGAGTCTTATTGCTTTCCAGTAAATCATCTAGCCTATCTGACTGCTTATCGCTTAATTTCGGCGCATTTTTGAGGAGTAAAAATAGCGTCCCTTTAAGCATTTTCTTCTCGTCATGTGTTCCTTTCCTAAACGCTTTATTACGCTCTTTCCTTATCAGAAGAGAGTAGTTCTGCATAACGTGAAACCGGTCAAAAACGATGTCTGCATTCGGAAGAGCGTTTCTCACTGCTGATTGGTAAGATTGCCCCATATCCATTGATACCGCTTGGATGCCGTCTCTCGTTTGCGGTGATAATTGTTCAAAAAAGTTGATGAGTACGTTTGAAGTCCGCCCATGGTCAACCCAAATAAGTTGTCCTGAAACGAGATCATAAACGACGGTCATATAATCATGGCCTTTAGCCCTGGCGACTTCATCAACGCCAATATGAACAAGGTTGGTCAACTTCTTAGGCTCTAAAGCAGGCAAGGTAGAGAGAAGGAATGCTTTATCGATATTTTTCACGGTTTCCCAGCGTATGTCTAAATGCTTCGACACTGCGTGGATGCTCATATAGCGGCACAGTCCACTAATAAAGTGACAGAACCTCTTTGTATAACGACTCCCCTTATCAACAAAATCAGCCTCTTCAATCAACCTTCGGCCGAGCCTATCCCTTGTCTGAGCCAATTCAATTTCTATAACGCAAGGGCGACCACTGACAGGTAAATCCGACAGGCGACGGTGAACGTAGTGGTCGACGGTGCGCGGAGCTCCAGTCTCAGGATCAACAACTTTACAGCGTCTATCTCGCTTGCACTTGACGAGTACTGAATGAGAGCTTTCTTCAAGCGTTACAGACTGTACGGATTGGCCTTTAAAGTTAAATAGAGCGGAAGATAATAACGACAAACTACAACACTGATATATAAGGTGGGAAGCGATTGTAAATCAATGTGTTAGCGGTTTTATTGTTAGTTTATAGACTCATCTAAGCGGAGAAGAGCCAAAAAAAGTAAAGCAAAAGAGATTGTCTTGAGCATTGAACGCCGTTATTGAGCCAGGACTCTTGACTCCTTCTGATAAGGTTCGAACGCCAGTCAAAGCCACTCCTTTCGAGCTTTCAGAGTCGCCACGGGTGTCAATTTTTATCGCGCACCTTGTCGGATGACAATTGACTGCATCACGCCACCCTTCTTTACCTTTTAATACTAAATCAGAGACCACTTCAAGACTGGTTTGAATGACCGCAAAAACATGATGATTCATAAAATTGACCTCGGCTAAAAACGCTCCCCTTCGGAGAAACCAATAACGCGCCTCTGGAAGAGGAAAACGCGTTAAAGCCAACGTTGTCTGATTCTTTGTATTCGCTTTGTAAGGCTGAATAAACGAATTCGCAGTCGTACTTGTTCAAACACATGATTCGAACGCCTTAATTGGTTCATTAACCTCGCCTGCTCAACCCATAAAGAAGAAAGTTGACGAGCGCATAACTCTCGTCGAATGTGCCTGATATTCCTAAGGCCTCTACGCTTATCTTCCTCCGTCAATCCATGACCAAACGTTTCAGGACATGACTTATCGCTCGGAGTAACAGACATCATTGCTCCGAATTGATGTTTGAGGCAGATAAACCATTAGCGTCCACCCCCTCATCCATGGCTTTAAGCAGACAACCACCTTGATTCATTTTTTCTAAGCTCCTGAGGAGTTTTACCTGAACACCGATACTTGCATGGGCGGTATGAATAATCTTATGTTTTTGAGCGCGAGTAAGACGCTGATTTCCTGCATACTCCAAAGCCATTCGAGACAACTCACTCGAGTGGGTCGAGCTCTCTAGTACGCACAGAACAAAGGCATCATCCATGGTTTTGGGCGTTATATAAGCGGTAACCACACCCAGCCCAAGAAGTAAACTGTTTACAATGATGTGATTACCGCTCACTTTGGCGAGAATGATGGCTTCAACACAACTCAGGACATGAGGCTGCTCAGGATTAAGCTTGTTCCGCAGCATGGTCGGACTCATCCCTATGACCTCTGCCAGCCTAGCCATATTCTCTGATCTAGCGAACACGCAACACGCCTCATTAAAATCTCCTTGTTTTGTGCGAGAAAATTCGCCTATTGAGTCAATTCCATTCATAACCAATACTCAATTGAAGAAAAGTGAAAAAAGAAGCCCAACTAAGAACATTGGGCCCCAACGGGCAACACTCTTTGGTCGAAATAAAGGAAGATAAATGCATGAGCGACTAACCCATTCTCTCCATAGTTTCACGAGTTGCCATTTCTAAAAGCATGACCATATTGATCAAAGGAGTATCTTTAGGGTTGTCTTTCTTTTTAATGGGTAAGCGACCGTCTTTAACCCAATCAATGATGGTACGTTTTGTCATACCGGAGAATTGAGAGTATTGGTCGTACGTCATGAAAGGCGTATTTAGGACTACTTGATATGAGAGCATAGTGATATCCTGTTAAATCATTGAATGTTTAGTTTCGAAATGACGAGTTACACCTCACCACTTCGACCTCAATTGCGATTATTGATCACATATGAATAACAAGCAACTTAAAATAGACCAAATATCGTATTTGGGAGGTAAGGATATTATCAAGAAACTGATAGATATCACGAATTCAGACCGTCAACAGGATGTTGCAGACGTGTTTGGTATCCCTAAATCAACAATCGCGACTTGGCGACAACGAAATCTAACTCCATTCGAGATTGCAGTAAGAACTCATTTGAGCACAGGCGTCTCACTTGAATGGTTACTTCTCGATAAAGGCGACCCGTATCCTAAAACACCAACTCAAAAGCATATTAATAAGAAGAACGAATCGAAGACTCTCTTCGATATAGACTGCTTCTCTATTGATGACGGTAAATTGGTTGGGAAAGGGATACTTGCATTCGATAAAGCTCTCCTAGACGAGCTTGACGTAATCGATGTGATGGCAATTAAAGATGGGACTACTACGTTCCTTATAAACAAAGAATCCCATCAAGCAGTAAGCGGTACGTACCTAGTCGATATGGATGGACTGTTGTCTCTAAATGACATTCAACGTTTACCAGGCAAGAAGCTAGCTATCAGCTTTAACGGATCGACTCTAACAGTCGAAGAAGATGAAGTAAGGGTTGTAGGTAGAGTAGCGTTAGTAATGGAAAAGCGTTAACTGTTGCACTAATCTGTTTAAGAGCACTCGCAACTAATTTGATTCCGATACTTAACAGCCTATTATCACCTAGGCCTCGGGGGAATGGCACTAACACTTTCGCATACAAACAAAAAGGCTGCCTTATGTCAGCCTTCTTCTTTGGCTCAGTGTTGCTCGTTGTGCAACCTCTAAGTGGTCCTGAAACATTTTTGGACAAAACCTTGATAGCGACTTTCCTAATTTAGCAAATAATTAATAACTACAGGGGCTCTTCTCCGCTTAGATGAGCTTGATTTCCGGATAAATGGTAGAGTGAGTTTCTAGGATTGAGGTTTGTCTAATCTTCAATTTAAAGTAATCAGTATCCCTTACTCCTCGGGCTCTCCGTCTAAGAAGACCTATCGATACATTCCCTGCTTCCACTCGGGCATTCGTCAGCTTATATTTTGCATAGTTGCAGATCCCAACTCTTCTCTCCCAAAGCGCGTCTGCAAAGTTGATGAGAGATAAGATCCTCGTCTTTTTAGCAAGCTGGCACCACGCATCAAGCGCTGCGATCATCAAGTCAAAATTACGTTCATCCCATAAGGCTTGAAGCTGCTCTTTGAGCATATAAATCGTACAAAGAGTCTTATTGCTTTCCAGTAAATCATCTAGCCTATCTGACTGCTTATCGCTTAATTTCGGCGCATTTTTGAGGAGTAAAAATAGCGTCCCTTTAAGCATTTTCTTCTCGTCATGTGTTCCTTTCCTAAACGCTTTATTACGCTCTTTCCTTATCAGAAGAGAGTAGTTCTGCATAACGTGAAACCGGTCAAAAACGATGTCTGCATTCGGAAGAGCGTTTCTCACTGCTGATTGGTAAGATTGCCCCATATCCATTGATACCGCTTGGATGCCGTCTCTCGTTTGCGGTGATAATTGTTCAAAAAAGTTGATGAGTACGTTTGAAGTCCGCCCATGGTCAACCCAAATAAGTTGTCCTGAAACGAGATCATAAACGACGGTCATATAATCATGGCCTTTAGCCCTGGCGACTTCATCAACGCCAATATGAACAAGGTTGGTCAACTTCTTAGGCTCTAAAGCAGGCAAGGTAGAGAGAAGGAATGCTTTATCGATATTTTTCACGGTTTCCCAGCGTATGTCTAAATGCTTCGACACTGCGTGGATGCTCATATAGCGGCACAGTCCACTAATAAAGTGACAGAACCTCTTTGTATAACGACTCCCCTTATCAACAAAATCAGCCTCTTCAATCAACCTTCGGCCGAGCCTATCCCTTGTCTGAGCCAATTCAATTTCTATAACGCAAGGGCGACCACTGACAGGTAAATCCGACAGGCGACGGTGAACGTAGTGGTCGACGGTGCGCGGAGCTCCAGTCTCAGGATCAACAACTTTACAGCGTCTATCTCGCTTGCACTTGACGAGTACTGAATGAGAGCTTTCTTCAAGCGTTACAGACTGTACGGATTGGCCTTTAAAGTTAAATAGAGCGGAAGATAATAACGACAAACTACAACACTGATATATAAGGTGGGAAGCGATTGTAAATCAATGTGTTAGCGGTTTTATTGTTAGTTTATAGACTCATCTAAGCGGAGAAGAGCCCTACAGGTATGGAAAAGGCCGTCCTCTTAGACTCGTTTTTAGGGTGCATTTGCCACTGATTTATGGCAACGTCGCAGTACCACAACTATCATTTTTTCGAATCAGATAATCGATAGCATTATTGAATTAAAGAAGAAAACTCAGTTGCAGCTTTTGTAGGCACAAATTCCGTTAATTCATAATCGGCTAGATTATGAATTTTAAATGGGTCATCGTTTAGAATTTCTTCTAGTTCACTACGGTTTCTAGCTTTTGCGAGAATGATTCCTCCACTTCGTGGAACTTTTCTTCCAGATGCAATAAAAACGCCTCTCTCATAGTTCCTATCTAAGTACTCAATATGAGCGTCAAGGTACTTATCTATCTGAGACATTTCACTAATGTACGTTATTGACACGATAAACATAATTTTTCCTTTTTCCTTTTTTCGTTTGTAAACTCTGATCACAGTGATGACTGTGTTCGCCTCAAGAATCGTATGGATAAGCTTTATTTCTCTATATCATTAAGTGATTCAACCCACTGCTCCGCGAGACTTTTTAAGGGATAAATTGATGAAATTATCTCCTGACCTAATTCGGTTGGTTGATAGCCTAATTCGCCTTTTTCAATTAGCTTTGCCTGTCTTAATTCTTTAATTCTTGAATTTAAAACAGCAGGAGAAATAGACTCACAACGGTTCTGTAACTCACGAAATGTGCAAGCTCCACCTGAACACAGCTGCAATAGGACCCCCATAGCCCAGCGTCTTCCAAGCAGATCAAATAATGCCATGATTGGATTGCCTGTTACCGAACCACGAACTGGTTTGCCAGGATAAAGGATTTTTTCCATTTTGATTTTCCCGCTATTAAATTCATAGCAGACTATAATCTAAAATACACAGTCATGCTATGTTTTTAATAGCGGAGTGGGTGGATTTTCTCTGGACAATTAGAAAGCAATCAGAATTTTAGACATATCAATTTTGAAAAAGATATTACTTATTCTTATGGCTGGAACGCATCAACTCAACAAGGAAAGGGGCAAAACCTTGTTACGAACTTTATATTACAGATTAACTCGAATAACCTCAGCGGCTCTTCTCCGCTTAGATGAGTCTATAAACTAACAATAAAACCGCTAACACATTGATTTACAATCGCTTCCCACCTTATATATCAGTGTTGTAGTTTGTCGTTATTATCTTCCGCTCTATTTAACTTTAAAGGCCAATCCGTACAGTCTGTAACGCTTGAAGAAAGCTCTCATTCAGTACTCGTCAAGTGCAAGCGAGATAGACGCTGTAAAGTTGTTGATCCTGAGACTGGAGCTCCGCGCACCGTCGACCACTACGTTCACCGTCGCCTGTCGGATTTACCTGTCAGTGGTCGCCCTTGCGTTATAGAAATTGAATTGGCTCAGACAAGGGATAGGCTCGGCCGAAGGTTGATTGAAGAGGCTGATTTTGTTGATAAGGGGAGTCGTTATACAAAGAGGTTCTGTCACTTTATTAGTGGACTGTGCCGCTATATGAGCATCCACGCAGTGTCGAAGCATTTAGACATACGCTGGGAAACCGTGAAAAATATCGATAAAGCATTCCTTCTCTCTACCTTGCCTGCTTTAGAGCCTAAGAAGTTGACCAACCTTGTTCATATTGGCGTTGATGAAGTCGCCAGGGCTAAAGGCCATGATTATATGACCGTCGTTTATGATCTCGTTTCAGGACAACTTATTTGGGTTGACCATGGGCGGACTTCAAACGTACTCATCAACTTTTTTGAACAATTATCACCGCAAACGAGAGACGGCATCCAAGCGGTATCAATGGATATGGGGCAATCTTACCAATCAGCAGTGAGAAACGCTCTTCCGAATGCAGACATCGTTTTTGACCGGTTTCACGTTATGCAGAACTACTCTCTTCTGATAAGGAAAGAGCGTAATAAAGCGTTTAGGAAAGGAACACATGACGAGAAGAAAATGCTTAAAGGGACGCTATTTTTACTCCTCAAAAATGCGCCGAAATTAAGCGATAAGCAGTCAGATAGGCTAGATGATTTACTGGAAAGCAATAAGACTCTTTGTACGATTTATATGCTCAAAGAGCAGCTTCAAGCCTTATGGGATGAACGTAATTTTGACTTGATGATCGCAGCGCTTGATGCGTGGTGCCAGCTTGCTAAAAAGACGAGGATCTTATCTCTCATCAACTTTGCAGACGCGCTTTGGGAGAGAAGAGTTGGGATCTGCAACTATGCAAAATATAAGCTGACGAATGCCCGAGTGGAAGCAGGGAATGTATCGATAGGTCTTCTTAGACGGAGAGCCCGAGGAGTAAGGGATACTGATTACTTTAAATTGAAGATTAGACAAACCTCAATCCTAGAAACTCACTCTACCATTTATCCGGAAATCAAGCTCATCTAAGCGGAGAAGAGCCCCTCAGCCACTGTAAAACCCTCAAATCATCTACAAAGTCATGGCGAATTTGATTCACCCTACACTTACAGCGCCTTAAATTTTTCTACCATATCCTTATCAATCTCCTTGATTAGATTAGGTGACAAGCCCAGGTGTTTGGCCTCAAGACTAAACGAGCGTGTTGTTTCAAATATTTCCTCAACCATAACCATAATCGCTTTCTTTGATGACAACCCCGACTGAGCAGCTAACTGGTCTAGTGCGTTCTTTGGCGTTCGACCATTACCACCAAATGCCGTCATATGCTCTTTGTAAGGGTTGGGGCTGTAAACAATGTCGTAGAAAGGCGATAGCGTCCAGTTATCGGCGTCACTGGCAAGGAAACTGAAGTTCTTACTGTGATCATCTTGGTTAACAGTTAGGTAATTAAACATGCAGCGCTTAATGAGCTTCTGAGACTCAGTGACACTACACATGATGCGCGTAGCTTTAACTAAATCCACATAGTCCAAAGAAGGCTCTCGAAACGGTGCATCTAACAACCCACACGCAGAAATCATATGGATTCGACCGCCTTGCTCGGTGCCTTCAAACTCTTCCACCGCAGCTCGGCCAAGGGTAATGATATCAATCGACTCCTTGGACTCATCAAGTAAATCTAATTCAGGCTCATAGCTCAACGCACCCATGCATCTGTCACCCAGATAAGCCAAACGCTCTAGGGCGGTAACTTCCTTTGGGTTATGATCGTTCTGTCTAAATACACGATCCATGAGATAAAGACCCCAACCATCAGGGAGACTATCTCCAAATACTCCATGAATACCGTAATGCGGCCCTCTAGGCGCAACTTGTAAGCTTGTATCAGCCTTTAAATTGAAAGGAGCCAGAGAGGTTGAGTGAGCACCCAAATAAGCCTCATCAAATTGGAAGAAGCTTTGCTTACTATTTTCAACTAGCTTGCCGACAAATACCTTTTCACCTGTGCTAAGCGTTCGTTTTACGGTTAGGGCTGATTTAAGCATGTCGAAGCACATCCTCTATTGATTTAAATTCAGGCTCAGACGACTTTGTCAGCTCTTTCACTTTTTTCAAGTCACCGACTGTCTCATAAAGCATGAGGAACTGACGCAATGAGATGTTGCCAGATGACTCAAACTTTCGGATCGTCGCGTAAGGTACGCCAGAGAGATCAGCCATCTTCTGAACACTGAGTTTATCTTTTTTCCGAGCGGACTTGATAAACTCTTTGAGTTCGATCTGCAAATCATAAGCGGTATAAAGAGATAACATACATGCCTCGTAAGTTGCTATTATAGTAGCAATTATAGCGCCAATCATGGTCTAATTGCTATTACTGTAGCAAATTTAAAGTAATAACAATCATTACTTCATTAACACGAATGACAAAAAAGTCCATCACTGTGACGGACCGCCTTTGCTACTATAGTGACAAATTAAGGTTTTTTTGGCATTATTTGCTACCATTATAGCAGATTAAAAAACAAGGCTTTATGCATCCATTCGTTGTTTCACAAGAGCATACCTTGCTTTACATTCAGGTCGATCAACTAGCTGTGATGGCATTAGATATGAGAAAAGACAGGTTATCAATAATAGTAGAGCTTCTACTCCAACGCAGTTTTGGGCATTTCTGAGGTAGAACGTACCATGAGTAAAACTCAGTCTGTGAAGTTTTGTCGAGTAGACGGTTATTGGTAACAAGTGTCGTCAACCCGACAAGAATGCGCTGGTTGAACGTCTAACATTAAAACAAGCCGAACACATTGTTCTTCCCGTCTTGTTCAAGACCTCTAATCTGATGGTGCTTTGGCTCTCCACCAAACAATAAAATATACAACTTCCGGTCTTGGTACGTCCCCACTACATAGTGGTCTTTTTGTATGACGTACTCAATAGTTTCGGCTTCCTCATCAGTGCACAGATATTTAATATCAACCAGCTTCACCCATTTCAACCCGATCACATTCTTTGCTTCTATAAACCCACCAAATGGCGCAGTAAAACGATTACCTAGCTTCAAAAGCGCATCAATCATCCCTTGGTTCTTCTTGCTTACCCCAATTGGACCGTTGCTGTTAATCTTGAAGTGGCTGTATCCAGAAGTCACATGAATTGATTGATACATGGAAAAAACCTATTAACTTTCTTAGCATTTTGAGATAGGTGCCCAGCTTGTGCTTTTTGTCCTAAATAAAACATTGTTCTACATTCCAGCTCAACTTACACTGTTTTTATATACAGCTATATTAGGCTTTATTATGTCTGTCCGCAATTTAAAAGATGGTTCTACCAAACCTTGGATCTGCGAATGTTACCCAAACGGACGAACAGGGAAGCGTGTTCGTAAAAAATTTTCGACTAAAGGCGAAGCCAAGGCTTTTGAGCTTCACACAATAAGGGAAATTGACGATAAGCCATGGATGGGTATTAAACCGGATAACCGTAGAATGAGCGAGCTGTTAGACACTTGGTGGAGCATACACGGTCATACGTTGAAATCAGGTAAGCAAGCTCGGGATCTAATAGCCAAAACAATTGAAGGATTAGGTAACCCAATTGCCTATCACCTTAAAGAACGAGACTACTTAGATTATCGGGCAGCTCGAATCCCCTATCGTGGCAAAAACAAATCTATCGAGATATCCCCGACCACACATAACCTTGAACTGATCTATCTAAAAGGTATGTTCAAGAAGCTGATTAAGTACAATCAGTGGAAATACCCCAACCCAGTTGAAGCAATCGAGCCTATCAGAACCAGTGAAAAGAACCTGGCATATCTAACCAAGCCACAAATTGAAGAGTTCCTATTTAACCTGAAGAATTTCAACCGCGTAATTACAGTCTCGATTCCACAGCTCATTGTAATCTCTAAGATTTGCTTAGCCACCGGTGCTCGTATAAGTGAAGCTCTCACTCTTACCCGTTCACAAGTAGCTGAATTCAAGCTAACTTACACCGAGACAAAAGGTAAGAAAAATCGAAGTGTGCCCATCTCACCTGCTTTGTATCATGAGATCTTAGATATCGCTGTGAGCGACCATAAGATTTTTGACACTACTTATAAGGATGCCTGGCGCTACATTAAAAGGGCGTTACCTAATCATGTTCCAAGTGGGCAAGCAACGCATGTTCTACGGCATACATTTGCTTCGCATTTTATGATGAATAAAGGGGATATTTTGGTGTTACAGCGGATTCTAGGTCACACAAAAATTGAGCAGACAATGGCGTATTCTCATTTTGCTCCCGAGCATTTGATGCAGGCAGTTCACCTCAATCCTTTAGAAAATTAATGGCGACAAAATGGCGACAGCCACTGTAATCGAGCGTTGTTTAGCGGTTTTAGACGTAAAAAAGGCGACAATTTAACCTGTCGCCTTTTGCTAATGAGTGCCTAATGTAGGCTATTCCCAATCAAGGATAACCTTGCCTGAAAGCCCGCTACGCATAGCGTCAAAGCCTTTTTGGAAGTCATCCACTTTGTAGTGGTGAGTAATGATTGGTGTTAGATCTAGGCCAGATTGAATCAATGAAGCCATCTTGTACCAAGTTTCGAACATCTCACGACCGTAGATACCTTTGATAACCAAGCCTTTAAAGATTACTTGGTTCCAGTCTACTGCCATGTCTGATGGTGGAATACCTAGTAGAGAGATCTTACCGCCGTGGTTCATGTTCGTTAGCATGCTGTTGAATGCTGATGGTACACCAGACATTTCTAGGCCTACGTCGAAGCCTTCTGTCATGCCTAGGTCAGCCATTACGTCTTCAAGCTTCTCTTCCATCACGTTTACTGCGCGCGTTACACCCATTTTCTTAGCAAGGTCTAGGCGGTATTCGTTTACGTCAGTAATTACAACGTGACGAGCACCTACGTGCTTAGCAACCGCAGCAGCCATGATACCAATTGGGCCAGCACCAGTGATTAGCACGTCTTCGCCTACTAGGTCGAAAGAAAGCGCTGTGTGCACTGCGTTACCAAACGGGTCAAAGATTGATGCTAGATCATCTGAAATCTCTGCAGGGATCTTAAACGCGTTGAACGCAGGGATCACAAGGTATTCAGAGAATGCACCAGTGCGGTTAACACCAACACCTGTTGTGTTACGACAAAGGTGAGTACGGCCGCCACGACAGTTACGACAGTGACCACATGTGATGTGACCTTCGCCAGATACGCGATCACCGATTTCAAAACCACGAACTTCTTGGCCGATGCCAACAACTTCACCTACGTATTCGTGACCTACAACCATAGGTACTGGGATTGTGTTTTGTGACCACTCATCCCAGTTGTAGATGTGTACGTCTGTACCACAGATTGCGGTTTTCTTAATACGGATAAGAAGATCATTATGACCCATTTCAGGTTTTTCAACCTCGGTCATCCAAATGCCTTCTTCAGGCTTAAGTTTAGAAAGTGCTTTAATTTTCATAATGTTACCTAGTTCATCTCGCCTAACTGTAAGGCGAGAATCAAAAATCTCATTGTTCTTATCTAATCATCACAGCGTTAGCGTTACGCCAACAACCTGCAATAAAATTAGATGATACCCATGTCTTTACCAACTTGGATGAACGCATCGATTGCGCGATCTAGTTGCTCACGAGAGTGTGCTGCAGACATTTGCGTACGGATACGAGCTTTACCTTTTGGTACTACAGGGAAAGAGAAGCCTACAACGTAGATGCCTTTCTCTAGAGCGCGCTCTGCGAATTCAGCCGCTACTTTTGCATCACCAAGCATGATTGGGATGATTGCGTGGTCAGCACCACCCATAGTGAAACCAGCTTCTTCCATGCGAGTACGGAAGTGAGCAGAGTTTTCCCATAGTGTTGTACGTAGGTCACCAGATTCTGCTAGAAGATCTAGAACACGGATAGACGCCGATACGATTGCAGGTGCAACAGAGTTAGAGAATAGGTATGGACGAGAACGCTGACGTAACCAGTCGATCACTTCTTTCTTACCAGAAGTGTAACCGCCTGAAGCGCCACCCATTGCTTTACCAAGTGTACCTGTGATGATGTCGATACGGTCTACAACGTTGTGGAACTCGTGAGTACCCGCGCCGTTTTCGCCCATGAAACCTACTGCGTGAGAATCATCAACCATTACTAGTGCGCCGTACTTCTCAGCAAGGTCACAGATAGCTGGAAGGTTCGCTACTACGCCGTCCATTGAGAATACGCCGTCAGTTACGATTAGCGTGTGGCGAGCGCCAGCTTCTTTAGCTGCGATAAGTTGCTGCTCTAGCTCTTCCATGTTGTTGTTCGCGTAACGGAAGCGCATCGCTTTACATAGACGAACGCCATCGATGATTGAAGCGTGGTTTAGCGCGTCAGAGATGATTGCGTCTTCTTTGCCTAGAATCGTTTCGAATAGGCCAGCGTTAGCATCAAAACAAGATGTGTAAAGGATTGTGTCTTCTTTACCTAGGAACGTAGACAGCTTTTGCTCTAGTTCTTTGTGAGAATCTTGAGTACCACAGATGAAACGAACTGAAGCCATACCAAAACCGTGCTGATCCATACCACCTTTTGCAGCTTCGATAAGCTCTGGGTGGTTCGCAAGACCTAAGTAGTTGTTTGCACAGAAGTTTAGTACTTCTTCACCAGTCGAGATAGAAACCGCTGCTTTTTGAGCAGAAGTGATAATGCGCTCAGACTTGTAAAGACCTTCTTCTTTAACTTCTTCGATTTGATTTTGAATCTGTTGGTAAAATGCAGAAGACATTGTCTCATTCCTTCCTAGTTATTATTCAGCAGCATCGCGCGCCGCATTATGTAGGGATATAAACGATCCTAAAACGATCATTTACACTGTAAAACTAATCTCTATATTCTAGTTGAACATCCCCTTTTCGATTATCCCTCCAGTTGGAAAAACATTAATGAACCTGAGGCACGAATAATAGTTCATCCCAGTGACACAGGGCACATTAACGCCCCTCTCTTGTTCTTTTTAACGCCATATCCATCGAAAATTCGACCTAATTTCGCTTTCATATTAAATCTCAATTTTTAATCTCAAAACGATATAGTGGTGAATTACTGTTTCTCTCAGAATGTGCGTCCATTACACAGATGACCAAGATAAAATGAGAAACAAGCCGATGACACTATCCGATTACATCATTCAAGAAGCCTTCGAAAACGACTGGCACACCTGCTTTTATCAACCAAAAGTAGAATCGAGTGCGGAGAAAGTGACAGGCGTAGAAGCACTATTTCGCCTGAATATTCCCGAAGAAGGTGTCTTTTCACCTGGTGTATTCATTGATCGTGCTTTCGCACTAGGTTACGAAGAAGAGATCTTCTTTAGTGTTCTTGAGCAATCTTTAACTGAAGTTAAGTCGCTATCAGCACACTTGAACTTGGCCGTTAATATCAGCAAGCAAGTGCTAGCGAACCCAGATAATGTAGAAAAGGTGCGTGAACTACTTTGGAATACTTCGTTCAAGGCAAGGCAGTTAACGTTCGAACTCAGTGAGGCTGAGCAATGGGATGAAGCGCTCTGCGAACAGGTTAAACGCTATAAAGCGCTTGGTATTAAAATCTCTATCGATGATTTCGGTGTGGGTTACTCAGACATGAATAAGGTCATTAACCTTGATGTCGATGAAGTGAAGTTTGATAAGTCGATTGTGAACAGCGCTGAACCAGCACGCTCTGAGTTGGTTAAACAAACATTGGCTTACTGCAAAAAGTCTGGCATTGAGACTGTGGCGGAAGGTGTTGAAGATTCTGATACACATCAACGAGTCCACCAGCTTGGTTTTGATCGCTGTCAGGGTTTCCTATACTCGAAGCCTCTTCCGTTGACGGATCTTAGACTGGTCATGTAATGACTCTGTCCCGCTAAGGAAAGAGTTAGCTTAAAACAAATTCAACGCTTTTTTTCTTCTGTTTTAAGTCATGGTAACGGATGTACTTAAAATAGATATCGTGCTTGTTTTGGATATTCTGAGAAAAGGGATTTTTCACCACTTTTTTAATATCAGCTTTGAAAAATGGCATACCAAGCTTACTCATGTATGGCTCTAAATAGAGATCATAAAGAAACTGACACATAGCTGGATCAAGAGTAGGAAAACAGAATTCAGTATCAGCTAAGTTGTCTGCCATGTAATCAAAGATCTTACGACGAATAACAATACTCACAGCACCAACGCTGCACAGCATCTTACTGACACCGTCGTAAACCACATGCCCAATGATGACTCCTTCATAAAGAAAACACAGCACCTGCATATCTTCTCTCTTCACACCCAAATGACTCGCAACTTCGATAAAATCTTTGCCGTAAGTCTTTTGATGCATTCCTTGAATCGATTTGAGCCTCTTTGCAGGCAGTGAGCTAAGGCTATGTGATTCGACACTGGTCACCTCGTAGTCGTAACCAATATCGATGCTAAACGGACGCTCGGCGTTCTTCGTTGCCGCTTTCACTTGCACCATTTCTTCAACAGAGAAGTCATAATCAACCTGGAAGAAGCTCGCAATTCCCAAACGACGAACAAAACTGGGCAGTGTCTTCGCCCTTTCCCATTGGCTCACCATCACCTGATTAACACCAGAAAATGCTCGGTGAGAATGGGAAAGTAGCTCAGCAAACTCTTCCTGAGATAAAGCTTTCTCTTCACGCAGATACTTTAGCTTTTGTGCAAAATTCGATTTATCCATAACTCACGTTGCCTTAGTTATTACCTGTCGCTTAACACCCAAGGCTTATCTCGCTAGCTCTGGGGGATCGGCTCTCTTTCGACACTGTCTTCAGTATGCTCTGCCAACCAGTACAACCAAATCATCACCAAACATAGGATGAAGCAGAGAACAAATAACCAGTAGGCGCTGAGCATCTCTATCACCACACCACCAAGCAATGGCGCAATAGCAAAGCCAAGAGAGTAAAGTGCCGCAGCGCCGAAGTAAGATCCTCTGAGATGTGGCGGTGCCATTCTATCGATTTGTACATTAAGGGTTGGAAAAGCAATCACTTCTCCTAAACTTAATATAAAACAAGCAATTCCCCAACCTAGTGGCCAATCATTTGGTGTAAAAAGAAAGCCAATTTGCGCAATCGCCATCAAAATCATGCCGATTCGAGTTCTAACAAACAGCGGCACGTGCTCAAGCCATTTAAGCATTGGGAACTGGAAAACGATAATCGTCAGCGTATTCACCAAAACTAACCCAGCAATGAGTTGAGCGGCATCAGCGATTGAAGAGCGCACGATGACTTGAGGAATTGACGACTCAGCCTGCGCGTAGACAAACATCATGATGAAGTTAGCGACCATCAGTTTTACAAAAATATTGTCTTTACGAATCACATTAAGCGTCGCGGCGAAATTAGACAGTTGAGAGGGATCTGGCTTGGTAAAAGTACCTTTTCGTTCAATTCCTAACAGCAGCCAGAAACCGTAAACGACATAAGTACCACCAGCAACAAAGAACAGGTTTTGTGGCTGAGAAAGAGCCAAAGTGATACCAATCAATGGACCAAGTGCGCCACCCAGATTAAGTAAGAAGTAACGAATGTTCAGCGCTAACTCACGATCTTTGGAGTCTTTGAGATTATCGCCTATGACTGCCTTAGCTGGCGCTTCGATCATTGGGCGCATTAGACCCGTCATCATGATCAACACATAGAACTGCCAAACTTCACTCGCTAATGCGATGCCAGTGTAGGATATCGAGGCAATCCAACTGCCTAGCACCATGACCCATTTACGCCCTAGCTTATCCGAAAGGTAACCCGAGTAGAGCCCAGTTCCAGCACCAACAACCGCGGATACCGCTAGCATGGTACCGACTTCAATCGCAGACGCACCGTAATCTTCATAGAGAAAGACGATCAGAAAAGGCCATGCCATAAAGTAGCGGCTCTTCTCCGCTTAGATGAGTCTATAAACTAACAATAAAACCGCTAACACATTGATTTACAATCGCTTCCCACCTTATATATCAGTGTTGTAGTTTGTCGTTATTATCTTCCGCTCTATTTAACTTTAAAGGCCAATCCGTACAGTCTGTAACGCTTGAAGAAAGCTCTCATTCAGTACTCGTCAAGTGCAAGCGAGATAGACGCTGTAAAGTTGTTGATCCTGAGACTGGAGCTCCGCGCACCGTCGACCACTACGTTCACCGTCGCCTGTCGGATTTACCTGTCAGTGGTCGCCCTTGCGTTATAGAAATTGAATTGGCTCAGACAAGGGATAGGCTCGGCCGAAGGTTGATTGAAGAGGCTGATTTTGTTGATAAGGGGAGTCGTTATACAAAGAGGTTCTGTCACTTTATTAGTGGACTGTGCCGCTATATGAGCATCCACGCAGTGTCGAAGCATTTAGACATACGCTGGGAAACCGTGAAAAATATCGATAAAGCATTCCTTCTCTCTACCTTGCCTGCTTTAGAGCCTAAGAAGTTGACCAACCTTGTTCATATTGGCGTTGATGAAGTCGCCAGGGCTAAAGGCCATGATTATATGACCGTCGTTTATGATCTCGTTTCAGGACAACTTATTTGGGTTGACCATGGGCGGACTTCAAACGTACTCATCAACTTTTTTGAACAATTATCACCGCAAACGAGAGACGGCATCCAAGCGGTATCAATGGATATGGGGCAATCTTACCAATCAGCAGTGAGAAACGCTCTTCCGAATGCAGACATCGTTTTTGACCGGTTTCACGTTATGCAGAACTACTCTCTTCTGATAAGGAAAGAGCGTAATAAAGCGTTTAGGAAAGGAACACATGACGAGAAGAAAATGCTTAAAGGGACGCTATTTTTACTCCTCAAAAATGCGCCGAAATTAAGCGATAAGCAGTCAGATAGGCTAGATGATTTACTGGAAAGCAATAAGACTCTTTGTACGATTTATATGCTCAAAGAGCAGCTTCAAGCCTTATGGGATGAACGTAATTTTGACTTGATGATCGCAGCGCTTGATGCGTGGTGCCAGCTTGCTAAAAAGACGAGGATCTTATCTCTCATCAACTTTGCAGACGCGCTTTGGGAGAGAAGAGTTGGGATCTGCAACTATGCAAAATATAAGCTGACGAATGCCCGAGTGGAAGCAGGGAATGTATCGATAGGTCTTCTTAGACGGAGAGCCCGAGGAGTAAGGGATACTGATTACTTTAAATTGAAGATTAGACAAACCTCAATCCTAGAAACTCACTCTACCATTTATCCGGAAATCAAGCTCATCTAAGCGGAGAAGAGCCAAGTAGCTTGTTCGGGCGAGTAACGTTCCAGTCAGAACTGTCCATACTGAAAAGTTAAACCGTTTTATACGCTGCTTTTGAAACAAGCTTTGTGATCTATCCATAGATAACGCCTCTATAACCGACTGATTTAAATATTATTATTCAGCCAGTATATAGAGTAAGTAGAATAGATACAGAGTATTCAATAAAGCTGTGTGAATTATGGCACCTTCGTACCTATTTCACATTAGCAGATGCACACAGCCCAAATACCATCAACGAAGAGCTATCTAGAATTAAAGTAATAGAGCAGCCTCTAGTCAAAGATCAACGCACTAGGCTGAGTAATGTTGCCCTTTGCGGTCAGACAATACCTTTCCGTCTTTGATCGTCACGATTCGCTTGGTTCGTTCCGCAAGAGAATTATCATGTGTCACGATAATCAATGTTCGCCCCTCTGCATGAAGACGATTAAACAAAGCCTCTATCTCTGCACCGGATTTTGAGTCCAATGCCCCCGTTGGTTCATCCGCTAAGATGATTTGCGGATCGTTAACTAGGGCTCTCGCAATCGCCACTCTCTGTTTTTGACCACCAGAAAGCTGGTTTGGCTTGTGGTCGAGGCGATCTCCTAGTCCAACTTGCTCAAGCAGCTTCGCGGCGCGTTGGCGACGTTCTTTGGCCTTGATGCCAGAGTAAACCAACGGCAGTGCCACGTTATCCAACGCTGTCGCGTATTCCAACAAGTTAAAACTTTGGAAAACAAAGCCTATCTTTTGGTTGCGAATACCAGCAAGCTCATTCGGGCTTAAACTTGCGACGTTTTGACCACCCAATTGGTATTGCCCATCAGTCGGTTTATCTAAGCAGCCCAGCATGTTCATCAGGGTCGATTTACCCGAGCCTGACGGGCCAAGAATGGAAAGAAATTCACCTTGGTTGATGGTCAAATCGACGCCGTCTAGCGCACGTACTTCCGCCTCTCCGCTTGAGTAGTATTTACAAATGTTGGTCAAATCAACAAGTGGCGTGTTCGACATCTTATCTCCAGAATTTTTGTTATTCACTTTGCAGCGCCTCCAATGGGCTCACTTTGGCAGCGCGGTTTGCAGGCAGCCATGCAGAGGCGACACCAATAAACACCAAGGTGGAAATCACAATCGCAACAACGATCCAAGACAGCTCAGGGACCGGTTTCCCAAGGTGTTCATAGAAGGTGTTGCCTTCTAGGTTTATGGCGCTGATAGCCGATACAAGCGTGTAAGTCACACCTAGCCCCAGCACACCGCCGAGCATCATGGTCATCAGTGATTGCACTAGGTAGTGAAGACGAATGGCTGTGGGCGTGGCACCAACTGCCATACGCACACCGATGTCTCGGGTGGAACGTTTTACGGTCGCGTACATGACATTCGCAATCCCTACGCCCGCTACGGCCAGCGTGACAAAGCCGATGATGCCAAGAAAGCTTTGTAAGCCAATCAAGAACTGCTGCATACTTTTCTGTTTGAGGAACATGTCTTCCACTTGGACGACTTGCTCGTCACTCACACTGGCGCCGTGTTTACGAGCAATCACCTGACGAATGGTCTTTGCCAGTTTTTCACGATCAGCATGAGCTTGCGGCTCGACGTTGATGCCTCCGATATCGCCGTTAATATGAAAGCGTTGCCACGTGGCTAACGGCACGAAGCTGGCGTAGTTGATTTGGTCTCCCTGTTCGATTTCAGCACTGTTCTTCTTCAACACACCAATTACGGTGAACTCTTCACTGCCAATCTTGACCTTTTCACCGACAGGATTGGTTTGCAGTGTCACGGGGGCAAACCAACTGAAGTCTTCATTAGGGTTAAACAAGTCCGCAGCCAGTGAATAGCCCAACACAACAACCTTACGCATCTCTTTTTGATCAAGTGGATTGAGCCAACGTCCGCCATCCATTGGGATTAAGTTGGTCATCGATGCGAAGTCTGTCGTAACGGCTAGTGGTTTTTGCCATATTCCTCGATCGCCGACTGTAATGCGCTCATCCCAAACGGCGGTTGGCGCAACGCTTTTCACCTCTGGCAGGGCTTTTATTACGTCGGGATCGTCGACTTTTAAAGTGAGAAACTTACCTTGGTGGAACACGCCATAATCGACGGTCGCCATGCCTCCGGTTAAGTAAATCAGGTTCCCGTTACCATCTTGCGCTGTTCTTAATACGCCTTGGCGAATGCCCTCGCCCACCGCCAGCATGGCAGCGATACATAGAGTCGCCCATGCAACGGCAAGAATAGTCAATCCCAAACGCAGCTTTTCTGCTGCCATTTCCTGAAAGATTTGTCTCATTGGTAGCAACATATTTACGCCCTCGCACTTAATGCTATTACGGGGGTGAGACGCGATGCTCGCCTTGCCGGAAAGTAAGACGCCAGCAGCGCCAGAACGAGAGTCACCAATAATGACCAAGTAATGGAATCTGGCGTAATCACAGGAAAACCTAACCAATCTGGTAAATGCATAGACCCGAGCAGTGCGACCACCAAGTAAGCCACCATTAAGCCAAGTGCGGTACCAACGGCCACCAATAACAATCCTTCAAGGATGAACTGGCTGAGTATGGATTTTTGTGTCGCGCCAATAGCCAAACGTACACCGATTTCTCGCGTTCGCTCTGTTACAGAGAGGAACATGATGTTCGCAACGCCAAGCGCACCAACGGCCATGGTCATTGCGCCGCTTGCACCCAGGAAGATTTGAATGCCGCGGAAAATACCCGTGATTACCGCCGCGCCCTCGCTAAAGTCTGGCAAGTTAATCGCTTCTTTGTCGGTCGGGTCAAAGTGCAATTGTTTGGCATAAAAGTTAACGATGGCTTGTCGGAATGCGTTGCCATCCATACCGTCGACAGGCTTGAGTAGCAGCATCCAAGGCTTGGTATCCCACAAATCAAGGTACGTAGTATGAGGGATGAAAACTCTGCGACTGTCACCAAATGAAATGCCCGCATCTTCGTCTTTCATAATGCCGATCACCAAAAATGGAATGCCATTGACTTTGGTGGTTTGCCCGACATGAATTCCCCCCATCCTGGCGACTTGATCCCCCAAAATCGCAACGCGGGTGTGGTTGGCAATATCACTGGGTGAAAGGTTACGCGAACCTTGCTCTAACTTACGTTGAATCAACGAGAAATAATGGGAGTCAATACCACTGACGAAGCTCGTCAGGGTCTGCCCTTTTTCATTGGTGACGTTCGCATCCCACTTGGCATAAACACTGGATGCTTGTTTCACAAGACCCGATTGTTCGATCATATCGACCTTATCCTGCGGAATCTGGATCTGGCGTCTCAGGGGTAAGCCATGCCAAGGTTTGCTGGTGCTCGACGGAAAGGCGACTTGCACATTGTTGACCATAAATGACAACTGCTGAGTTTGATGGCGATAAAAACTTTCACCCAATGCAATCAACACCACAACTGAAATTACCCCCCAAGCAATAGCCACGATGGCCAGCATGCTCTTCACGCGATGCGCCAGCAGTGTTTGCCATGTTTGCTGCAATACGGTCTGCTGTAATAAAGTTTGCTGCAATAGACGGATCATGAATTAAATGCTCGGGAGATCAGTACCATGGTATCGTCATCTAACTTACCTGCAGTTTGCAACAAGCCGATACGCTGACGCCAGTAGTTGTACAGGTTGTTTTGCAGGCTGTTTTTCGCTTCAAACAAGCTGTTGTGCGCACTGATCACTTCCGAGACTTCTAACAAGCCGGCATCGTAAAGTTTCTCTTTGCTGCGCAGTACTTTCTCACGAGAAGTAACCAATTCGTCCGCCATCAAAACTTGGTTCCAGTTGATGTCGACTTGAGTAAACTGCTGGATCACGCGCTTTTGAATATCGATTTCCACTCGACGTAGATCTTGCTTTGCACTTAGGGTATTGAGTGACGCCTCATCGACTCTGGCTCGTGTTGCGCCGTTCAAATCAATGGGCACACTGAGTGTAATGCCTGCATTGAACTCGCCGTCTTTACGTCGGTCATCATCGTTGTAACCAACATTCCCTTTTAACGTTGGGTAATACCCACCTTGGGCAGAATCTTTTGCAAACTCACTGGCTTTCACGTTTTGCGCGGCCACTAAAAGTTCTGGACTGCTGTCCTTCGCGAGCTTTAACCATTGCTCTTGAGAGTCCACCAGCAAGGGTGGTTGAACAAGGGAATCAGTACGAATTTGATCGACGTTTTGCGGGATTTGATTGATCAACGCAGCCAGTTCGGCTCGCTTCACTTCTAAGTCAGAACGCGCATTCAAGATACCGGCTCTGTCCGCAACTTGTGTTGCTCGAATCTCTTCGACATCCACCGATTTCACTTTACCCGCGAGATAACGCTTCTCGATGATCTTCAGCAGTTTGTTGCCTTCTTCCAACTTGGATTGCGCCAACTGCAAATCACCTTGTGCACTCGCGACATCCAAATACGATGAAAGCAATCTTTGTGCTAATTCATTATGTGATTGAGCCAGTTCAAGCTGAGCTTTGATGTAGTTGGCATTCGCTTGGTCTAGATCCGACCACAAGCTGCTGTCCCAAATGGTTTGAGAAAGCGATGCCCCATAACTATTGGTATTGTCGGCAGATTCGCTCCAATTCGCTGATGCTGTCGCACTCAAACCGGGTAAGAGTGAACTACGGCTTGCATCGACACCCACTTCACCAAGTTGAACACCAATTTTGGCTTTCTCGTAATTTGGATCACTTTGCTTTGCCTGTTGCCACGCTTGTTCAATCGAAATTGCATAGCTTGGTATGCTGAGTGTTGCCGCTAATATCGCAACACCAATTTTAGATAAGTGCAGCTTAGCCATGTGCGGCTCCCATCATCATGCTGTTATCGATGATTTCTTCGTCTAGCTTAACGCCATCCAATACTTCTACGTTGATGCCATCCGACAAACCAAGCTTCACTTTTTGTTTGTGGAAGCCTTGCTCTGAGCTATCTGGAATCAATACGTTTGGTGTATCGCCATCAAATTTCAGTGCTCGCTCTGGCAAGGTTAAGACGTTCTCAGATTTCTTCAGTGTGATTTGTGCAGTAGATGAGAAGCCCGAACGCAGCAAGATCTCTTTCGGGATCTTCAGTTCACCCACTTCCACTTCAAATCCGTTATCAAAGCTTTTTGCCGTCGCGTTACCTTCTGGCGAGTTAAGGTTCTCTGATTGGATCGCGACTTTGGTTAACACACCGGAAATTTCCATATCAGGATAAGGCGCAACGGTAAGTAATACAGGCATACCCGGAGAAAGCTGCGCGGCATCATGCTCACTGACGCTGCCTTTGAAGATCAGACTGTTCATGTCCGCCAGAGACATCATTTCTGTCGCGGCTTGGCTAGATTCAGTTGAGATGATTGGCTCACCGACTTCGACTTTGCGGTTTAATACTGTGCCATCAATTGGTGCATAAATGGTTGAGGTTAAACGAGCGTCACCAATGGAAGCTTCCCCACTGCGGATCAGTTCTAGATTCTGGCGCTTTTGCAGTACGTTCGCTTGAGCCGATTTCACGGTTGAACGCGCACTAACGTATTCATCGTAGTTCTTTGGAATGATGTCTTGCTTCACCAAGCTTTCAAGGTTAGTCAGCTTTTGTTTAGCAGACTCTAAGTCGGCTTCGCTGCGCATGAGATCTGTCGATGCATCGGTTAGTGCTTGCGGCGTCGGGTTCGGACGAACCTTAATCAATGCTTGGCCTTGCTTGACCTTCTCACCGACCAGCACGTACATCTCGCCCACTATACCATCGATTTGCGACTTAATAGACACTGAGTGCGCAGGAACAATATTGCCGACCGCTACCGCTTGTTTTTCAATGGTTCCCTTTTCCACCACCAGCGTTGGAAACGTCTCTGGTTGAGTGGAAGATTGCAGATAAAAATATGCACCGCCGCCAAGCAATGCAACGCTTACAGCAGAAACAAGCCAAATTTTTGCCATTATTGATACCGATTATTTTTGTGTTGTCTTGTGACAATCTTATGAACATAAAGTTCTTGAATAATATCGGCTTTAATGTCGCGAGTTTGTAATACTTTGTATGGCTATGTCAGGTGCTATTGACAGTAAATTAGATGGACAATCCACTAAGTCGCATGATTCTAAATGTTGTCGGGCGTTGGGTAATTTGCTCAAATGCCTTGAGCAGAAGAAGAGACTAATCGGTAATTAAACAATCGATGATTAAACGTCATCACGACTCATTTTACTTTTGCCAATTAATGAAACTGATTCACAAATTAAGTTGAATCACTCACAATAACCATTACGCTCACCGCTGACTCTTATGGATACTTATGGTCAACCCCAAACTCATCGCCCTACTTCCCGATCTTGCCTCATTTATCCTAGTGGTAAACGAAGGCAGTTTTACTGCGGCAGCCAAGCAATTAGGGGTAACGCCTTCCGCACTCAGTAAGCTCATTACGCGTTTAGAGAAAGCACTGTCAGTAAAGCTATTTGAGCGAACTACTCGTACGCTTATTATCACTCAGGCAGGTCAGTTGGTTTACGATCAGAGCGTTGTCATGATTAACGCAGCACAGCAAGCGGTTGAATTATCGACGTCGGATCATACCGAGCCTTCTGGCTCACTCACGGTGGCTGCGCCAGAAGCGTTTTTAAACTCTGTACTTCAACCTTTTGTGGTGCCATTTCTTAATCAGTACCCAGAGATCCAACTTAAGTTACGCGCTGCTGATGGTGATATCGACATACTACGCCAAGGCATCGATATTGCGTTTCGACTCACCGATAAGCCAGATGAGAGCTTAGTGCTTAAAGAGTTAGGCAAGACTAACTTAGTACTGTGTGCGAGTCCTGATTATTTGAGTCACAAAGGCACACCCTCCCATCCAACCGACCTGAGTCAGCATGATTGTCTGTACCTAGCAGAAACAGACAAAGACCACATTTGGGACTTTCTCAAAGACGATGAGTTTCACACCGTCTCCGTCAGTGGTCGATACGCAGTAAACCACTCTCAAATGCGACTTAAAGGCGTGAAAGAAGGTTTGGGGATTGGCATCTTCCATGACTTCGTGATTCAAGACGCATTAGCAGAAGGCAGTGTTGTTCAAGTATTAAATGACTGGACCATCAAGAGTAACTATCACGGCGCCATCGCGATGCAGTTCGCACAAACCAAGTATATGCCCGCTCGCCTACGCGTGTTCATTGACTACGCGATGGAACACTTGGGTGAAAAGTTGGCAGGAGAAATAAACTGATGCTAAAAGGAATCCACCACGCCGCCATTATTTGTTCAGACTACAAAGCCTCAAAACGCTTTTACACTGAGATTTTAAAGCTAGAAATTATTGCAGAGAATTACCGAGCGGCGCGCCAATCTTACAAACTTGACCTAGCACTCCCTAATGGTGCTCAAATCGAGTTGTTTGGTTTCCCTGATGCACCTGAAAGACCGAGCTTTCCAGAAGCTCAAGGACTGAGGCATTTAGCCTTTTGCGTTGATGACGTTCAACAAGTAAAAAGTTATTTAGAAGGATATGGAATCGACGTCGAACCGATTCGAGTAGATGAATTTACGGGGAAGTCTTTTACGTTTTTCGCAGACCCAGACGGCCTGCCGCTAGAGCTCTATGAAATATAGAGCTTTATCAAATATAGGGGGTATCAAGTCTAAATCTTCCTGTTCATTCAACTTCCCACCAGAATAAAAACGGACCTTCTCAAGCCAAGAAAGTCCGTTTTTGGTTCAATTAGCTCAACGCCGCTTTGAACTTCTCAACACGTGAGAACAGCAGCCAATCCAATATCATAGCTGTAACAATCGTTGCTCCCGCGAGAGGAAATAGCACTGAAATAACCACAACACTCACCAAACCAGCCTTCCATAGGCCAGCATCACCAAACTTGGGTGGTGCGCCAAGCTTACGTTGACCTGATGGTCTACGCATCCACCACATCACACCGCCAGTTACTGACACCACGATAAACGCCAAGCAGAACAAGGCGTTTAAAAGCTTGTTGATGATACTAATATCACCCTGGTGCAAAGAGATACCGACCGCTAATGTCTTAGCGATGAAGTTGTAATCTTGCCAGGTCACTTCACCAAGGATACGACCTGAATATTGGTCTAGGTGCGTGGTACGATCTTGAGTTGGATCGATGATATCACCACCCATCGTGTTCGCTGTCACCGTGTACACACCGGTTTCTGAACGTGGGAAGTTCACCTTGTACTGCGTGAAGCCAAGAGATCGTGCTTTCTCAATGACATCATCAATAGCAAAGCTACTCGCAGACATGACATGCATAGAGTGGTCATCGCCCATCTTAGAGTGATCATGAGGTTCCGATGCCTCTTCGACATGATGTACATGTTCGGCAGGCTTATCTTGAGATAACGGCAGTGGTGTCTGTTCCAAGTTCCAAGGAAGCTCTTCTTCTGAGCCATGGTTAAGCGATGCGTGTGTCTTATCAGACAGCGGAATATCATCCCACATTTGAGCAGGGAAAGTGCTCCATGCTTGGACGAGCTTACCGCCCCAGAAACCTGTCCACGCCAAACCAGACAGGATAAAGAGCAACAGAATAAGAGATAACATGCCACCTATGTTCGCATGCAGATCACGCATCAGTACGCGTGTCCCAGATGACACTCTCAACTTAAGAAAGCCTGCACGGCTCGCATTGTCTCTTGGCAACCATAGGTAAATGCCACTGATTAGCAACAGAATCGACAAGCTGATCGCGACTTCAATCAGATAATCACCCCAATCGCCAATCAATAACGTGCCGTGGATGTCGTTTGCTAACTGGTACAGGCTGTCACTGCGTGGTACTTCACCGACAACTTCACCCGTGTATTGATTCACAGTTGCAAAAACAGATGTGCCATCTTCCAGAGAAACTGAAAATCGGTTCGCCAAATCAGGCGCTTTGCTTGGGACAAACTGTGTCACTGAGCCTTGCGGATATTGATTTTGCACTGCCGCTAACTGCTGCGAAATCTTGATTGGTTCACTGGATGCCGCAATTTCAATCGCCTCTTGATGAAAAGCCAGTTCGATCTCATCGTCAAACAACATCACTAAGCCAGTAATACTTAGCATCAGCATAAATGGGATAACGAACAGCCCAGCATAGAAATGCCAGCGCCAGGTGAGAAAGTAGAGGGTTTTATTGCGCTCTTTGCTTTGAATATCGGTTTTCGAATCGCTTGTTGCACTGCTTGTAGACTGCGAAGTCGCTTGTGCCTTCACAGTAGTTTGAGATTCATTTCTCAACATTATTATTTCCTTTGACATGCGCAAACGAACCTTCTGAAAAATCAGAAAGTCACTAAGGCATGTTTAACTTTACTTAATACTATATTTTTTAATTATTTTAATGAGTGAGGTTTAAGCAGTAACAAAGGGAGGGCCACGGGGGGCTTGTCTCGAATAGCGTTCGCTTAGAGCCAAAAAAGCGTAGCTGTCTGAGACAATAAAACTCAGTCGAGTTGTGAGTAGTGTAGTTGGAAGTTCATCTTGGTGGAATGTGGAAAAATGGCTAAACGGACACGGCTTACCTTTATGAGTATTCGGTTCACCCTCTTCGATTTGAACCAGTTCAAAGCCATTGACCGTACACAACGACGCCCACACTCCCGCACTATTACCATGAGCATTGATAACAGGCATTAATGTCACTAAAGCCCAGCTTAACGCTGTAGCAAGTAACATAGAGAGGTTGAACGAGGTTCGGCGCATTATTCCAAATCTTTATAAATTTCCCTTATTATGAGGCACTTGTTATATAGGTAAACGTAAAGATTAACATCAGGTTAAAAAGTTGAA
Organism: Vibrionales bacterium SWAT-3; assembly: GCA_000169995.1. Taxonomy (GTDB): domain Bacteria; phylum Pseudomonadota; class Gammaproteobacteria; order Enterobacterales; family Vibrionaceae; genus Vibrio. The sequence goes on from AAZW01000002.1 coordinate 290,708, forward strand.
GCCAACGCACACTCTTTTTAGTTAAAAACTGGTTACGCGAATAGAACATAACCCATATTATTCATGTGCGTGCACAGCTCCCGGCTAAAAAGTCACCAATAAAAAACGCCGCCTACATTTTCCAACAAAGGGAAATATAGGCGGCGTTTTAGAAATCGAATCTTGAGGTTTGGCTTTGTTAACTGTTAAGCAAGCAAACGCTC
>AAZW01000001.1 GCA_000169995.1 Vibrionales bacterium SWAT-3
AGGAAGATAAGGGTAAGGTCCCCAAGCCACAGTATCAGCCTGTGCATCCTCTTCTAATGGCACTGTAATCAGCCAACATGCTGACGGCTCATCAAAAGTCACGCTGGCAATGTCGTTTGTGTAATCACTATGAGATGAGTCGAGCAGATAATGCGCCTGTGAGAACATCACACCGCCCTCACACTCTTCAAATAAGGATTTGCCTAACTCAACAGGTAAACTGCTATTACGGGAAGTACAGAGCTTTTCAGCCCCAACGAGAAGACGATTAAGTTCTATATGAATGACGGACATAACACTCCTTGTAACTTCATAGAAATTCTCAAAGTTGAAATCCCTTTTGAAAGCTTAGGACTCAACAGAGATTTTAGCGAACCCACCCAAACAAAATCCCGACCGCGCTCCCATAAACCAACCATACTCACGTGAGGGTTCTCAAACCGAACATTCATTAGCCCTTTTCACCATAAAGCAAGCATATAGAATTTCACAAAAGTGTCATATAACCCACCTATGATATGCGACAAATGTTATTAACTAGGAGTTGTTTATGTTACGAGTCGCGCTTGCCTCTCTTTTATCCTTAGCCCTGTCTTCTCAAGCTGTTTTAGCGCAAGAAACCAATATTTCGGGCTCCACTTCTGTTTCTAGAGTGATGGACGTATTAGCAGAGGAGTACAACAAGACTCACCCTGATAATTATATCGCGGTTCAGGGCATCGGCTCGACAGCGGGTATTACCATGGTTAATAAAGGGGTGGCTGATATCGGCATGAGCTCACGCTACTTAACTGACCAAGAACAGAGTGACAAACTCAAGGTATTCCCTATTGCCTTTGATGGTCTAGCTGTTGTAACTAACCGCTCAAACAGCGTGAGTAACGTTTCTCGCGAGCAACTGTTTGATATCTACAAAGGTAAAATCACCAATTGGAAAGAAGTCGGTGGTGCCGATCAACCTATCGCGGTTGTGACTCGTGAAGCGTCTTCAGGTTCACGCTACAGCTTCGAAAGCTTACTTGGTTTAACAAAGATCATTAACGACCGTTTAGTGTCTGACATCAACCCAAATAACTTAGTTGTTAACAGCAACAGCATGGTGAAAACGATCGTAAATCACAACCCACACGCTATCGGCTTTATCTCTGTTGGTTCAATCGACCGCTCTATCAAGGCCATCACTTTTGAAGGTGTAGAGCCGACATCTAAAAACATCGCTAACCATAGCTATGAGTTGGCTCGCCCATTCTTGTTGCTACACAAGATTGATTCTGTTTCTGAAGAGAGCAAAGATTTCATTAAGTTTGTGAAATCTAAACAAGGCCAAGACCTTATTGAAGAATACGGCTACACTCGCATCAATTAAGTGAGTAAGTTTTATCTTATGAAAACAAAAAGAGAGAGCATCACGCTCTCTCTTTTTTTGAATCTTTATAAATCGCTTACTTACAAACCACTTAGAAGTGAAGTTGAATCACTGAAACGATAACCGCACCAGGTCGACGAACACCTTCGATTTCTACGCGAATCTCGCGCTCAATCTCTAAGCCTTTCTTAATAGGCGTTACTTTAGTTAATGTACTTTTCGCACGAACGTTGCTGCCCGATTTAACAGGGTATGGAAAACGAACCTGGTTAAGGCCAATGTTCACAACCATCTTCGCTGTTGGGAATTGAGATTTGTCAGGATCAACGCTATCGGTTAGACGCGGAAGCAAAGACAAAGTTAAGAAACCGTGTGCGATGGTCGTTTTGAACGGAGAATCAGTTTCTGCTTTCTCTGGCTCAGTATGGATCCACTGCATGTCTTCAGTCACAAGACCAAATTGGTTGATGCGATCTTGGCTTACATTGATCCAATCGCCAGTATGAATAACTTCACCAATCTTCTCGTTCAGCTCATCAAACACAAGTTGTGCTTCTGATTTTAGTACGATTGGTTGCTCTACTGCCACATCTTCATTTACCGCAGGTTTGTGGTGATCACGAACCCATGCAAAGAAGTGGCTATTTTGTGTGCGGTTCAGAAAGTCGCCCCAGTAATCTCTAAGAGCTGGAGACATCCATTGCATAAACTCTGAGTGTTGCGATGACAAGCTGTCGCCTCGGTGTTTAAATAAATCAATGACCTTCATAAGAACCTCAATGCACAAAAAATTTCAATATAACTTCGTAATTTTGAAACAGTTCACACTATTGTGCAAATGGTTTCGAGCATACAAGCGTTAGCTGAACACCTGTATTTCATTATTAAACAGCAACTTACCAATAAAACATCATTTTATTAGAAAACACAAAATAGAGTGTTAGCTCTATCACATAATAAAGATTTGATTATATAAAAAGCATTTTTATTACTCTGACGCATAAAAAAAGGCTTAGCACACTGCTAAGCCTCAGTTTTTACAAGGATTTAGTCTTTACAAAGAATCCGCTTTATGAAGAGTGACTTCTTCTACTCATCATCAAGTGGCACTAATTTAGTATTACCACCGTGTGCTTTTTCACGTTTACGCTGCACAAATGCATAGAAGCCTGGGATTAGGAACGTACCTGCTAGTAATACACATAACAGACCACCAATCAGTGAAATACCAAGAGAGTTCTGGCTCACGTGACCAGCACCCGCCGCAAAGATAAGCGGAAAGATACCTAAGATAAACGACCAAGACGTCATGTTCACTGCACGGAAACGCAGAGTACCGCCCTTCACTGCCGCATCGTCGATCGGTGCGTCTTTCTCTTCACGCTCAACTTTCGCGAATTCCACAATCAAAATTGCGTTCTTCGCGGCCAAGGCTATCAAGAGAACCAAACCAATCTGTGCGTAAAGGTTCAACGGTGTGCCTGTTAGGTTCAACGCCAAGAAAGAACCTAAGGTTGCCACAGGTACAACTAAGATAATCGCAATAGGTATTGTCCAGCTCTCGTATTGAGCCACCATGAACAAGTAGATGAAGATCAGCGCCAATGCGAACGCGAAGATCGCTTGGTTGCCTGCTAGTACTTCTTGGTAAGCCATACCAGTCCATTCGTACTGGTAACCTTGTGGCAGAACTTCTGCCGCTACACGTTCCATCGCCGCAATCGCATCACCACTTGAGTAACCAGGTGCTGGTTGGCCTTGGATTACTGCACTGCGGTACATGTTGTAACGCCATGCTACATCGGGTTCAAAGATCTGATCGTAAGTCACAAGCGTACTTAGCGGGATCATCTCACCAGCAGAAGAGCGTACGTGGAATCGTTGTAGGTCATCCATGCTGCTACGGTGGTCACTGTCTGCTTGCATAGTTACACGGAAGTTCTTACCAAACATGGTGAAGTCGTTCACGTACAACGAGCCAAGATTACCTTGCAGTGTTTGGAAGATTTCCGACAACGGAATACCTAGCTGCTGCGCTTTCTCACGGTCAATATCGACATAGTAGTGAGGTACGTTGGCGCGGAAAGTACTGAATGTATGTGAAATCTCAGGCTGCTTGGTCGCCTCAGTAATCACGTCATTCATCACCATCGCTAGGTCAGTACGGCTACGGCCTAAAGTGTCTTCAAGGACAAATTCAAAACCAGACGCTGCACCCATGCCCGGTACCGCTGGCGGTCCCATCGCAAATACAATCGCCTGAGGCAGTTCAGTGGCTGCTCGACCATTGATACGCTGTGAGATAGCCTGCGCTGAATGTTGACCATCCAGTGCGTTACGCGTGTCCCAATCATGAAGCTTGATGAACATCGACGCACCATTCGATGCAGATGCACCTGTCATGAATGCGTAGCCGTTAACCAGTGTTACACCATCAACACCCGGCTCTTGCTCAACCATCTGTAGCAATTGCTCAGTCACATCTTCTGTACGAGACAGTGATGCCGCGTCAGGAAGCTGCACGTTAACCAGCAAGATACCTTTATCTTCTTGAGGTACGAACGCCGTAGACGTTGTCTTCGCGAAGTAAGTAACAGCCGCTAAAGCAACGACGAAGAAAGTGAACAGCAGAACGCCTTTCTTAACTAAGAAGCCAGCCACTTGGCCGTATTTGTTAGTAACAGACTCTAGACCACGGTTAAATGCTTGGTACCAACGCGCAGTATTACCACCACCCTGCTTAAGAACCAGTGAACACAATGCCGGTGATAGCGTTAATGCGTTAATCGAAGAGATAACAACCGCGATACAGATCGTCAGAGCGAACTGACGGTACATGATGCCAGTAATACCCGGAAGCATTGCAACAGGGATGAATACCGCAAGTAGTACCAAGGTTGAAGTAATAATTGGGCCCGTCACTTCTTTCATCGCGATCAGCGTAGCTTTACGTGGTGAAATTGTTGGGTCTTTAGCCATGGTGGTATCAACGTTCTCGATAACCAAGATCGCATCATCAACTACGATACCAATCGCCAATATCAAACCAAACAGGGTTACCGTGTTGATGGTAAAGCCCGTCATCTGCATGATGGCAAATGTACCAATCAAAGATACAGGAATCGCAACAACAGGAATCAAGGTTGCACGAGCACTACCCAAGAACAGGTAAGTAACTGCGATAACAAGCAAAATAGCTTCGATTAGGGTTTTTACTACCCCTTTGATCGACTCAGCAACGAAGACTGTCGTGTCGTAACTCGCTTCATAAGCAACGCCTTCAGGAAAGTTTTTACTTAGATTGTCGAGCATCGCCATTACGGCTTTACCACTTTCCAACGCGTTAGCGTCTGACTGAAGTGACAGCGTTACGATCGAAGCGTCTTGACCACGGTATTTACCATTACCGTCGTAGAACTTTTTACCAAGCTCAACACGTGCAATGTCTTTTAAGTAAACCGTTGAACCATCTTGAGTGGCACGAAGTACAACGTTCTCAAACTCATCCGCAGTTTCCAGTCGGCCTTTTGTTACCAAGTTGAATTGTACTTCTTGTGCGTTGTTATAAGGTGCAGCACCAATACGACCAGCAGCAACTTGAACGTTCTGTTCCGCCAACGCGCGGTTCACGTCAGAAGTGGTGATATTGAGGTTAGCCATTTTCTCAGGGTCTAACCAAACACGCATCGCGTATTCACCACCACCCAACACGTTAACTTCACTGATGCCCTTCACACGAGCCAGTTGGTCTTTAATGTTTAGGTTAACGTAGTTGATCAGGAATTGATCATCGTACTCACCGTTTGGAGAGTAGAAGTTCAATACCATCAAAAGGTCTGGTGAACGCTTTTTAACGGTGACACCCACCATTCGAACTTCTTGCGGAAGCTTCGATTCGATTTGAGCAACTCGGTTCTGAACGTTGACCTGAGCCATATCTGGATCAGTACCAACATCAAAAGTCACGTTAAGATTGTATGAACCGTCGTTGGCACTCTTTGAAGACATGTAGATCATATCTTCAACGCCGTTCACCGACGTTTCTATGGGGTCAGCTATCGCCTGTTCCACTACTTCTGCACTTGCGCCCGTGTAGAATGCAGAGACACTTACCGAAGGTGGGCTAATTTTTGGATATTCTGCCACTGGCAAGATAGCGAGCGAAATCGCGCCTGCCAGCGTTAAAATTATGGATATTACAAGGGCAAACTTAGGCCTTTGAATAAAGAAACGACTCAACATAACTACGCCCCTTACTCAGCTTGTTCAGCAGCAGAAGGTTGAATGCGAACAGACATACCGTTACGAACACGCTGTAAGCCTTGAGTGATCACTGCGTCATTCTTCTCCAGACCGGAATGAACAATCACACCACCTTCAACCTGACGACCCATATCGATGTTTCTGCGCTCAGCTACTGGTGCCGTTTCACCTTCAACCAAAACCATCACAAAATCACCTTCAAGGTCGGTTTGAACCGCGCGGCGCGGGATTGTCACAACATCAATAGGTTGCTTCTCACGCAGCTCAACTCGAACGTGCTGACCCGGAAGTAATTGCTGGTCAGGGTTATCTGCAATCGCACGCATCGCGATAGTACCGGTATTCAAGTTAATACGGTTACCTAGGAAATCTAGCTGGCCTAGATGCTCAAATGCTTCGCCGTTCTCAAGCATAATTTGCACTTCTACACGCTCACTGTCGCCAGTACCGTCACCTTCAATTCGATCCATACCTAGCTCAATGCGCTCACGCTCACTAATGCTAAAAGAGGCGTGAATTGGGTCTAGGCTAACCAAGGTTGTTAATACACCGGAAGACGGTGAAACTAGGTCACCCTTACTTACTTTAGTGTCACTGATTCTTCCAGAGAAAGGCGCAATAATTTGGGTGTGAGAAAGCTGAACGTTAGCAGCATTTAGCTGAGCTTGACCAGCTTCAAGCTGTGCTTGAGAACCTAATAGGTTTGCCGTCAATGCATCGAATTCCGATTGAGAAATACTGCCTTTAGGTAGTAGGTTCTTACCACGGTTGAAATCTAGTTCAGCCTTTTTAAGATTGGCGTTAGCTTGAGCAACAGCCGCTTTAGCACTTGCGACTTCAGCTTCAAATGATGAAGGCTCTATCGAGTAAAGCAGCTGCCCTTTTTCGACCATTTGGCCTTCTTTGAAATGACGGCTTTGAAGATAGCCAGAAACCTGCGCGGTAATTGCCGTGTCTTCAACCGCTTCAATACGGCCGATGTACGACTTACTTTGCTGATGAGAAATCACGCTAACATCCTGTACAGCTACGAGAGGTAATGGCGCTTGCTTGGAATTTTGAGCATCTTGCCCACATCCAGCAAGAATAAGAGAGCTTGCAAGAGCCGTAAGGATTAACTTTTTACGCATGGTTATACCGTCACTTATGAGAAATTGAACAGCATAAAAGTTACGTAACACAATTGCTTCAAATGTCCGAGGAATATCAATTATAACTCGCAAAAGTGTTTCAACTTGTAAATTGAAATTGGATATATATCAACCCTTTACAAACCATCAACAATTCATGATCAAATATACGCTTGTGACTTCCCCTCTCTGTATATATTGTCTAACATAATATGGTTTCAATAATAAAAACTCATACTTCCTTGTTAAGGTAATTCGAATGATTTCAAAATGGGCAAAACGTTTCTATCAAATGGCGGAATTAGTCGGTTCCTGGAGTAAAGATCCGTCCACTCAGGTTGGTGCTGTTATCACCAAACACAACCGCATTGTTTCGGTTGGCTTTAATGGCTACCCTCATGGTGTATCGGATAGTGCTGACACTGATGATCGTGAGATGAAATACCTAAAAACGCTTCACGCAGAAGAGAACGCAATCTTGTTTGCTAAGCGTGATTTAGACAGCTGTGAAATTTGGGTGACTCACTTCCCTTGCCCAAACTGCGCAGCGAAAATCATCCAAACCGGTATTTCTGCGGTTCACTGCCCAGAGCAAAGTGAAGACTTTCTTTCTCGCTGGGGAGACAAAATCAAAGTGAGCCAAGATATGTTTGAGCAAGCAGGCGTACAAGTCGATTGGTTGCCACTGGCTGACCTAGACTAAGCGAACAGATAGCAAGAACAAAAAAGCCGAGAGTCGATATTATCGCTCTCGGCTTTCTTTTGTTTGGGGCTCAGCTGACTGCAGGATTAAGCGCTGACAGGAAATGCTTCAGCGTACGCTTCCATAAAGTCTTTGCGGATCTCTTGCTCTAGATGAACCGCCTTCTCGGTTGGACAGAAAATCATAAAATGGACTTCTTGCTCACCGGTTGAACTGCTTGTGATGTGGATATGCGGCTCAGAGCCAGGAAGGTCGACACCAGCGTGTTTTTCGATCACGCCGTTATAACGACGAGCAACATCGATAAACTCTTCACAATGCTCTTCAATTTTTACAATAAGACCCGGCACCATTGGGTAGAGGTTAACGAAGTCTTTTACCGTCACCGTAAAGCTATGGTAAACGTAACGCTTCATGAAGTTGAGGTTCTTTACAGGATAAGTAAAGAACATGCTGTTAGGCAGCGTAGCGGTCTTGCCAGTGAAGTGGTATTGCCCATGATACAAGTCGATTTCTTGAATCACAGTCGCCATCAAGTTGTGTTCAATCACCTCACCACTGATTTTACCCACTTCAATCCAATCACCAATTCTAAATGAGCGTGAGCTAGCACGTTGAATAGAGCCGGTGAAACACAAGATGATCTCTTTTGACGCCACTACTATCGCAACGGCAATTGCTGTTACTGAGAGAGCAAACTCACTGATTTCAGATTTCCAGAGAAGAAAAAGCGTTATAACAATAATCGCAAAGGTGCCGTTTTTAGTACGGGACATCCAATTACGTTGGTCTTCGCTAAGGAAAGCAACATCACCCCTAATTAAGGGCGGGATCGAACTTTAACCATTGAAAATAATGGATTTATTTTACAGGGAACTTTTTTAGATAATCACGATCTGATCATGAAGTAAAAAAACATGAGAAATTCGCACATGATTATCATTGAGCAACTTAAAAAAGTGAAAGATACCCGTTCGCACATCAATCAAGTTTATCCTGTTATGGAAGTCGCTTTCGTGGTCATAACAGCCATGATTTGTGGTCAAAATAAATGGACAGAGATTAAGGATTTCGGTGAAGGAAATATCGAGTGGTTACGTGAGTATTTCCCCTACGAAAATGGTCTTCCCACTCGACATAATATAGCTGCGATCATGAGATCCGTTGTGCCAGAGACGCTATTGGAAGCTATGGTGGGCTGGGTCAATTTGCACAGAGAGAAGCATGCTCAGCCTATAATCAGTGTTGATGGGAAGGTTCTAAAAGGGGCAAAAGCAAGCAAACAACAGCACCCCCTCTATATGGTTTCGGCATTTGATGTAGACGAGGGTTTGACTCTCACACACCAACCTTGTGACGGCAAAGGTATGGAGCTGCTAGCAATAAGAAACATGCTAGACGCTTTAGATATCAAAGGATGTTTATTAACTGCTGATGCCCTGCATTGTCAGGTTGAAACACTGAATAAAGTAGTTGATAAAGGTGGAGATATCCTAGTACAAGTTAAACTGAATCAACCAAGTTTATTAGCAGAAATTGATGTGCAATTCCAATACTATTGGGCTTTGCCTGAAGATAAACAGGAATCATACATCACGGAAGAGAAAGGGCATGGTAGAAAAGAGGTTCGTGAGGTTTACGTGCTTCCTGCAGCCTTCAGCGAAGCACTCAGACAGAAGTGGTGTCTCGTAAAAAGCATTGTTGCAGTGGTAAGAGATAGGAGTGTCAAAGGGAAAGGAAGTTATGAAACCTCGTACTATATTTGCACAGACCATTTATCTTTAGAGTTAGCCTCAAAGGCAACAAGAAAGCATTGGCATATTGAGAATCAGCAGCACTGGGCGTTGGACGTAATTTTCAAAGAAGACGAGCAGCGAATTTACGCTGGGGATTCAGCGTTGAATATGGCTTGTTGTCGTCGCTTTGTGCAGAACCTATTTAGAAAATCAGAGGGTAACTTGTCTGTACCAAGAAAGATGAACCAAGCCGCATGGAATAAAGATTACAGGGAAAAAGTTCTTTTTACATCAGATTAACAAAGTATATTCGCGCCCTTACCCCTAATTTGAGATAAGGTGATTCGGCGGATGATTAAAATAAGACTGATAATCAGCGCACTAAAAATAAACTTATGAGCGAGTAGGAAATCTATTACTTGCCACACTTTTTCCATTACTTAATCCTTAGCATTACAACATTTAGCTTTACGACGGTTAGCTTTACAAGAAAGCCGCTAATATCAGTGCTATGAAAAAGCGCTCAACTCCTGAGCGCTCGTGTTCATTCTGGTATCAGCCTAACTAAGGCTATCATTTTATCTTGGCAGAAGTAATAAATTGGCCAAAAGTTTCACACCAAATCACAACGGTATTAAATCGATTAAGATCAGTACCTTCCGGTAGTTCAACCATAAACCGGTCAAATGTTTTAACATCTCCGACTCTGAGTAACTCGCTCTTACTGTCATTAAAAGCTTGCTCGGTTTCAATGAACTTAGGAGATAGATAGACCTTATAGTCCGGCCCAGGAGCAAGTTCGCCTTCAAACGCAATTGCACTTTCTGAAACCGAAACGATACCCTCACCCCAGTGCAAGAAATCGCTATCTTGGCGGTCTTTAGTGAACTCACCAGTATAAATCGCCTGCTGGCTGATCGCTTGAACTGAGCTCGAAGAAGGAGAGTCAGGCTCAATTAAGATGGGTAATGCGTAAACACCAAGCCCAAAACCAACAGCACCCACGGCTAAGTGGGTGCAAAGTAAAACTAACTTTTTCATCGCGTACTCCCTTATGCTTAAAGAGAGTATTATTGAATACTCTCAAAAATACAAAGAGATATCGCGCTAAAGGCCGCTATTTTTGGTAGTGAACGGCTGTGCGTTGTGACAATTCAACAATCACTTTCACCGCCTGTTCCATGCCTTGAATGGTAATGAACTCGTGAATACCGTGGAAGTTGTAACCGCCAGTAAAGATATTCGGGCATGGTAAGCCCATAAATGACAAGCGAGCACCGTCTGTACCACCTCGGATCGGTTTGATCATCGGCTCCACATCGCACTCGATCATCGCTTGCTTCGCCAACTCAATAATATGTTGATGAGGTTCAACCATTTCTTTCATGTTGAAATAGCTATCGGTAAGAACCAATTCCACATGCCCTTTCTCTAGGCGCTCATTCAATTCATCCACTTTTTGTTGCATGAATGCCTTACGCGCTTCTACGCCTTCGCGTTCAAAGTCGCGAATGATGTAGCCAAGCTCAGAGCGAGCGACACCCATTTCAGCTGACTTCAAGTGGTAGAAACCTTCATAGCCTTCAGTGCATTCTGGCGTTTCTTGCGATGGCATCATCAATTGGAACTGCGCAGCGATGTTCATCGAGTTCACCATCTTACCTTTCGCAGTACCAGGGTGAACGTTCACGCCGTGACAGATAACATCAGCACTCGTGGCATTGAAGTTCTCAAACTCCAGCTCACCAACGGGGCCGCCATCAATGGTGTACGCCCATTCGGCGCCAAACTTTTCTACATTAAATAAATCCGCACCACGACCAATCTCTTCGTCTGGCGTGAAACCAATGCAAATATCACCGTGTTTAATTTCAGGATTCGCTTTCAGGTAAGCGATAGCACTGATGATTTCAGCGATACCTGCCTTATTGTCGGCACCAAGCAGAGTCGTACCATCGGTTGTAATAAGGTCATGACCATGAAGAGCATCAAGATCTGGGTATTGGCTTGGATTTAAGCTCTCACCACTTGTGCCTAATTCTATCGTTCCGCCTTGGTAATCTCTAATCACCTGTGGTTTCACGTTCGCGCCGGATGCATCAGGAGCGGTATCCATGTGCGCGACAAAGCCAATCGCAGGTACTGGGAAATCGACGTTCGACGGCAGTTTCGCCATCAAATATCCATTTTCATCTAAAGACACATCAACTAAGTCTAATGCGATCAATTCTGACTTTAAGGCTTCAGCAAAGGTGATTTGACCCGGTGAACTTGGGCACTGCTGATTAGAAGGATCGGATTTGGTATCAAAAGTAACGTAATTCAGAAAACGTTCTACTAGCTTTTCCATAACTCATCTCACCATGGATTAAGTAATTGATTTACTGACCTAATTATTATGTAGATAGGCGATGTATTGTTAAATAAATACGTACGCAGAGTCAGTAGCGAGGTTTTTCATCTTACGCCCCTGACTATCTATGTAATTGCTCTAAATCATTATTGTGCGAAATTAGACGAGCTTCCTATACTGAAATCAGAGGGTTTCGTCAGTTCCAATATTGCATACGGATGATAAGCGATCGCTTTGTACGCATTCTACGCCCTTCGCTCTCAGCCTAAAAAAAGTACAAAGTGGATGATGATCACAATTTATCCCTGATGCAGAATCTGTCATACGTTACACGGAGACACAGTTATGACGATTAATAAGTATTTTATTTTTTCTCCTCAAGCCTCTGAGGAAGCACTTCAACCAGTATTGACTGAGAAAGAAGTTCAAAGGCAGGAAGCTCTAAGGCTCGCGCAATCCCAAGGTGGGTTTGATACCAACGCGACCTCGTAACTTGATAATACTCAGAACGTATTTATAGAACCCCTAATAAAGAGCTCTACTTCTCTATGATGTAGAGCTCTTTGTCTATAGACCTTTCTTCTCTGTTCCCAATAAGTCCTATTCAGGCGGCAGCCTATTCGCACTCTTTCCTTTCCGACCTTCGCCCATACCTGTATCTATACCTGCCCCTATAGTTACTCGAGTACATCGCCATCTCATTTATCGCACTGAGAAATGAATCATTAAACTTCCCCAAGCCATACCTTGTCGTGCCATTTTGTGCTAATAATTCATATTCGTTTTCATTCCTCACTCGCCCTCTTTTCAAATACTTTTATGCGAGTACCAGAGAACTTAACCACAGGAATCCCGAATTCAATGGAATATTCAAAACTAGGAAGTAGTCAAATTCCCGTTTCCCGAATCTGTCTTGGTAGCATGACTTGGGGGCTGCAAAACACGCAACAGCAAGCCGACCAACAGATCGAATACGCACTAAGTCAAGGCATTAACTTTATTGATACGGCAGAAATGTACGCGGTTCCGCCTTCTCCAGATACCTACGGAAAAACAGAAGCGATTATCGGTAACTGGTTGTCTCGTAATCCGCAGCGCCGCCAAGAGTTAATCATTGCGAGTAAAATAGCAGGGCCAGGGCTACCTTGGGTTCGAGATGGTGGACCGATAACCGGTGGAGCTGTGATCGCCGCGGTTGATGCGTCATTACAACGCCTACAAACCGACTATATTGATCTTTACCAACTTCACTGGCCAAATCGCACCACACCTCACTTTGGTAAGCATTTCCCTAATCACATTCGATTCAGCGACATCGACCGACAACAGCATGAAGCTGAAATGTTGGAGATCTTACAAGCTCTGGCAAGCTGTATTAAAGCCGGCAAAATCCGCCACGTTGGTCTATCCGATGACAGCACTTGGGGCATTAACACTTACCTTAAGTTAGCCGAGAAGCATGACTTGCCGCGTATGGTCTCTATCCAAAATGAATTCAGCCTGCTACACACGAAAGACTGGCCATATTTGATTGAAAACTGCGTGCATGAAGACGTCGCTTACTTACCGTGGTCACCTTTGGCGGCCGGTATGCTTAGTGGCAAATACATTGATGGTGCAAGGCCGGAAGGCAGCCGTTGGACTTACATGCAGCGCAAAGGCATTTTCCGTGATACTGAATTGGCTAATGAAGCAGTTAAAGGCTACGTAGAAGTGGCAAACACTCATGGATTCACGCCGAGTCAGCTCGCCTTAGCATGGTGTAACCAAGTAGATGGCGTTACCTCAACCATTATTGGTGCAACTACCATGGAACAGCTTAAAGAGAACATAGCAGCGTTCAGCAAGCAGCTTTCTGAAGAGATTCTGACTGATATCAACACCGTCTTTAAGCGTTATCCTGTACCGTATTAAGCAGTAGGTTAAGCTTATCAGGTTCTGTTGAGCTTAAGTTGATCCTATAAGAGCGCACTATTTAGTGCGCTTTTGTTTTTTAAGTGGGTCGCTTTTGCTTTTATATGGATCGCATTGGCTTATCGCACTTTTGGTTATCTAACCTTTGCTCTATAATGCGCGGGCTTATATCTAGGATAAAAACATGATTTCAAAAAACCAATTAAAACTCCTTCGTGCTTTGGGCCAAAAGAAACAACGTAAAGCCCACGGCTTGTTTCTAGTTCAAGGTGAAAAGAACGTTCTTGAACTGTTCAATAGTGACTTAGTCGTAAAGAACGTCTTCGCTACTGCTGATTTCTTATCTGAGAATCACGCATCACTGATTGAGTTTGATTGTGTTGAAGCCTCGCTAGACGACCTAACCAAAGCAAGCACTCTAGTAAGTAACAATGCAGCGATTGCTGTGGTTGAGATTCCAAAGGTTGAATTACCAGAAGCGAAAGGCTTAATGATTGCGTTGGATGGTGTTTCTGACCCAGGTAACCTAGGTACGATTATTCGCGTGGCAGACTGGTATGGCATTAAGCATATCGTTGCGAGCAGCGATTGCGCAGACCCATACAACCCTAAAACGATCAGTGCAACTATGGGTAGCTTTGGCCGAGTACACATAAGCCAAACGGACTTACCAGCTTACTTAGAGCAAGCGAACCTGCCGGTTTACGGTGCTTTCTTAGAAGGTGAAAGTGTTCATAAGACTGACTTCACTGCCAACGGTATTTTGCTGATGGGCAGCGAGTCTCACGGTATCCGTGAACACGCCGCTAAGTTCGTGACCGATAAGATTACGATTCCAGCATTCGGTGGCGCAGAGTCTTTAAACGTGGCGATGGCGACAGGTATTATCCTCGACAACATGCGTCGTCAACATAGCTAACCAATTCAAAGTTAAACGACTAGCCAGAATTCACGGATATAAAGAGCAAGATTCCCTATCTTGCTCGTCCCTCGCAGTAGGGAATGACGAACTTCAACTGAGCTTCATCGTCAGTATAGTTAATAGAATCAAGAATATACGACTAGCCAGAGTTAGCGGATACAAAGAGTAAGATTCCCTATCATATTTGTCTCTCGCAGTAGGGAGTGACAAGGGAAACAGTTTCGAGGCAAAGTTTATATCAGCCGTCATCGTCAAGAAGTAGGGACGACTGAGTCGGGGATCTTTTTTAGGTGAGGTTTATTTCAGATAGCAGAATTACTTCTCTAGCATTGCCAACTTATCAGGCACACCATTCCATTTTTCCGCATCATCCATTGCTGGTTTTACTTCTGTTTGCACGGGCCAAATCTCAGCAAGTTCTGCGTTCACTTCAATGAAAATCTTTTGATCTTCAGGCAGTTCATCTTCTTGGAAGATCGCTTGAGCATCACATTCAGGTACACATAAACCACAATCGATACATTCGATCGGGTTAATTACCATGAAGTTTGGGCCTTCATGGAACGCATCTGCGGGACACACTGCCACAAAGTCTGTGTATTTACATTGAATACAATTATCGCCTACGACAAATGCCATGATGCTCTGCTCTATAAGTTAGTCAAAATTGAAGAATGGGGATAATACTCATCCCAAAGCAAAATTCAACATCATACGGCTCTAATATCATGTCTATTTGCTTCATGTTTCCAAATTAGTATGACAGATAAATCAAATTCTCGTAAAATGCGCGCCATTGTGAGCTTATCGCTTCTTCCCAACATCAGTGTTACACCAAACTCTGCATTCACTAGAAGCGGTCTAGCTAAGACACCTATAAGAACGAGACATCGAAATGATACGTTTAACCGAAATTAAACTTCCACTAGACCACGAAGAGTCTGCCATTCAAGAAGCGATTGAAGCGAAGCTTGGCATCAACTCAGATCAGGTTATCTCTTTTAATATCTTTAAACGTGGCTACGATGCTCGTAAGAAATCAAAGATCCTGCTTATCTACACGCTGGACGTTCTCGTTGAAAACGAAGCTGAGCTACTAGAAGCCTTTATCAGCGACCCACACGTAAAAGTGACTCCTGACATGGAGTACAAGTTTGTCGCTAAAGCTGTTGAGAATCAAACTGAGCGCCCTGTTGTTATCGGCTTTGGCCCTTGTGGTCTATTCGCTGGTCTAGTGCTTGCTCAAATGGGTTTCAACCCAATCATCGTTGAGCGTGGTAAAGAAGTTCGTGAACGTACTAAAGATACTTTTGGTTTCTGGCGTAAGCGCACTTTGAACACGGAATCAAACGTACAGTTTGGTGAAGGTGGCGCTGGTACATTCTCTGACGGTAAGCTATACAGCCAAGTAAAAGATCCAAAACACTACGGCCGTAAAGTAATCGAAGAGTTCGTTGCAGCTGGTGCACCAGAAGAGATCCTATACGTAAGTAAGCCGCACATCGGTACCTTCAAACTGGTTACCATGATCGAAAAGATGCGTGCTTCTATCATTGAACTAGGTGGCGAAATCCGCTTCAGCACTCGCGTAGACGATGTTCACATGGAAGACGGTCAAATCACTGGCTTAACGCTGTCTAACGGTGAAGAAATCAAATCTCGCCACGTTGTACTGGCTGTTGGTCACAGTGCTCGTGATACATTTGAAATGCTGCACGACCGTGGTGTTTACATGGAAGCGAAACCTTTCTCTGTTGGTTTCCGTATCGAACACAAACAGTCAATGATTGATGAAGCTCGTTTTGGTAAGAACGCAGGCAACCCAATTCTAGGTGCTGCGGACTACAAACTGGTTCACCACTGCAAGAATGGCCGCACTGTATACAGCTTCTGTATGTGCCCAGGTGGTACTGTGGTTGCAGCAACCTCTGAAGAAGGTCGCGTTGTAACTAACGGTATGAGCCAGTACTCTCGTGCGGAACGTAACGCAAACAGCGCAATCGTTGTTGGTATCGATCCAGAACGCGATTACCCAGGTGACGCTCTAGCGGGTATCCGTTTACAACGTGAGCTAGAAAGCGGTGCTTATGTTCTTGGCGGCGAAAACTACGATGCACCAGCACAGAAAATTGGCGACTTCCTGAAAGGCAGCGATCCAAGTGCAATCGGTGAAGTACAACCGTCTTTCACACCGGGTATCCACCTAACAGACATTTCAAAAGCGCTGCCTGATTTTGCTATCGAAGCGATTCGTGAAGCGATCCCAGCGTTCGAGAAGAAGATCAAAGGCTTCTCTACGCCAGACGGCCTACTAACTGGTGTTGAGACGCGTACGTCTTCTCCTGTATGCATCAAGCGCGGCAAAGACTACCAAAGCATCAACCTTAAGGGCTTCTTCCCTGCAGGTGAAGGCGCAGGTTACGCAGGCGGTATCCTGTCTGCTGGTATCGACGGTATTAAAGTTGCTGAAGCTTTAGCACTGTCTATGGCAGAACAGAACCAAGCTGAGAAGATTGAGATCGCTTAAGAGCTCAGTTAACGAACTAAAGAAAATATCAAAAAGGGCTCAATGAGCCCTTTTTTAGATCTTAATATCAACCTTCCTGGCGTAGCGTTTACTTTTCATCAGCCTCTAACGGCTTAGGGCTCCACTTCCCTTCATGAATCGCAGCATTAACATCTCTTCTTGGTAGCCACCCCATGGTTTCCAACTCAGGTTTGTCTTTGAAGTGATCAACGTAGCCGATACATAAGTACGCTACGATATCGATGCTCTCTGGTATATCTAGTGCATCACGTAGTGTTGAGTCGTGAAGGATACTTACCCACCCTAACCCTAGGTTTTCTGCCCTTGCCGCAAGCCATAAGTTTTGAACTGCACACACGGTGCTGTACAAATCCATATCTTGTTTAATGGTTCTGCCGAGCACAACCTTTCCAGTTCGATTGCGATCGCATGTCACGCAGATGCCGATAGGCGATTCAACAATCCCCTCAAGCTTTAGGCGTTTATACATCGCCTGCTTTTCATCGGTAAACATTTCCGCTGACTCTGCATGCGCTTGATTGAAGCCTGCTTTGATCTGTTGCTTGGTTTCAATGTCGCGCACTACAATAAAATCCCAAGGCTGCATAAAGCCGACGCTTGGGGCGTGGTGCGCGGCTGTTAAAACACGCATCAAAACGTCTTCAGGGATCTCATCAGGAAGAAACTGACCACGAACATCTCGGCGAGAAAAAATCGTTTTATATACGGCTTCGCGTTCATCTGGTGTAATTTCCATACTTCCCTGTCTTATCGTCATCTTATTGAGCCAGTATTATCCAACTAAAGTGTGTATGTAGCTAGGGCGTGTTGACCTTTCGTGGTTAAATTTTGTTCGAGATAAAAGCGTTTTAATCGCGGCGAGGGAGAAGTAGCCTAGTCATTCTAAGCAAATCTCCCTCAACAAAGAGTAAAACGCTTTTTGCGGGGGCGCCCAGCTCGAACCCCTTCGGGCAGCGTTTGCTGGTCATTTTTACTACGTTATCGGCTTCTCATGTAGGCTAGCTACACATCGACGCCTCTGCCTTGTATAAATACCCAGCAACTCGCTGCAAAAATCAGCTCGAAAGATCAACATGCCCTAGTAGTACACAAGCAACATGGTAGAATGCCGCCATTAATCTTATCCTTGTATAAGATTGTTGAACCTTTCCATCGCTATTTAGCCAAATCATACCGAGAAACTTATGCCATTTTCCAAGCTTGGATTAAGCTCACCTATTGTTAAAGCCGTTGCAAAACAAGGCTACGAGAAGCCAACCTCTATTCAAGAAAAAGCAATTCCAATTGTACTTTCTGGCAAGAACCTTATTGCGGCAGCACAAACAGGTACAGGTAAAACTGCGAGCTTTGTTCTCCCTATCTTAGAAATGCTGAGTAAAGGTGAAACGCAACGTAAAAAACGCATCCGTGCTGTAATCCTTACACCAACGCGTGAGTTGGCGGTTCAGGTTGAGCAAAACATCAAGAAGTACGCGAAGTTTTTAAACCTAACGTCTTTAGCAATGTACGGTGGCGTCTCTTACCAACATCAAAAAGATCGTCTGATTGAAGGTGTTGATATTCTAGTGGCAACACCAGGACGTTTGATCGACATGTACGGACAGCGCGCGGTTCACTTTGATGAGGTTGAAGTGTTAGTACTGGATGAAGCAGACCGCATGCTAGACATGGGTTTCATTGAAGACATCAACAAGATCATCGCTCGCTTACCGCAAGATGTGCAGAACCTGCTGTTCTCAGCAACCCTTTCGACACCAGTACGTGCACTAGCGAAAAGTGCAATCAGTGACGCTGAAGAGATTTCAATTGCCAAGACAGACGCTTCGAAAGCGAACATTGAGCAATGGCTAGTAACAGTAGATAAAGATCGTAAGTCTGCACTACTGAGCCACATGATTACTGAAGGTAACTGGGATCAAGCGCTTATCTTCATCGAAACCAAGCATGGTGCTGCAAAATTGGTTGCTCAACTTGAGAAACGTGGCATTCAAGCTGAAGCGTTCCACAGTGGACGTAGCCAAGCGATTCGTGAAAAAATCTTAGCGGACTTTAAAAAAGGTCACCTTAAGTTCCTAGTGGCAACGGGCGTTGCTGCACGTGGTATTGATATCGATAACCTACCACGCGTTGTTAACTACGATATGCCTTTCCCAGCAGACGACTACGTTCACCGTATTGGCCGTACAGGCCGTGCTGATGCAACAGGTGAAGCGATCTCTTTCTTATCAAAAGACAACTTCAAGAACCTATGCATTATCGAAAAGCGCCTTGGTCACTTGATTGAACGCCGCGTGGTTGAAGGTTTCGAACCACGTAAAGAAGTGCCTATTTCGGTGCTGAACTTTGTTCCTAAGAAGAAAAGAGAACAGCAAGAAAAAGAAGGCAAGTAATTAACCTAGCTTGATTTCAAGCCAAAGCGTATTGCCAAGTTATGACAAAACGAAGCCAACTAAGGCTTCGTTTTGTTCTTTAGACCAGAGAGAGTTAGAGGGAAGCCAATGATCACCCCAATTGCAACACGATTAACCCGAGGCCAAGACTTAAAGCTTGAACTACAAAAGCTAGTGACTAAACATAATGTCGCAGCGGGCTCTATTGCATCTTGTGTGGGCTGTGTTTCTCAGATCAATATTCGCTTAGCAAATGCAAACCATACAAAGTTAATTCAAGCGCCGTTCGAAATCGTGTCGGTTATGGCAACACTAACACCTAACCACCAGCATGTGCACATTTCGGTAGCTGATGAGAATGGCGACGTGATTGGTGGTCATTTACTTGAAGGAACCATCATCGCAACCACTGCTGAATTGATTCTTCATCGCTACGATACCTTGACCTTCAGCAGAGAGCATGACGATTCGACAGGTTACACTGAGCTCACTATCAGTGATAACCCACAATAAGCTGGCTACACCGAAGGCAATACCAACGCTTATATAAAGCGATACAGATAAACAGTTATTAGGAAACACCATGGCTCCACACTCAGCAGACTCCGTTATCGTTCTCGATTTCGAAACCACTGGCTTGTCCCCGAATATGGGCGATCGAGCGATAGAAATTGGTGCCGTAAAACTTGTTAACGGCGAAGTGGTCGACACCTTTCAACAACTGATGAACCCGGGATTTCGCGTGAGTGGGTTCATTGAGGGCTATACCGGAATCACTAATCGTATGTTAAGCACTGCTGCAAGCTGTGGAGAAGTGATGGATGAATTTGCAGACTTCATTCAAGACAGCCAATTAGTCGCTCATAATGCCTCATTTGATAAGCGCTTTCTTGATGCAGAGTTAGATTATATTGGTCGTGATTACAATGGACAATTTGCATGCTCAATGCTGATCGCTCGCCGCCTAATCCAAGACGCACCAACTCATAAGTTAGGTGACCTTGTGCGTTTCAAGAGTATCGACAACGATGGTACTTTCCACAGAGCGTTAGCCGATTCAGAGATGACAGCAAGACTATGGTTATTAATGATTGATGAGCTGCAGAGTGACCACGGTATACATCAACCTAGCTTCCAGTTGATGCAGAAAATATCGAAGACAGCCAAAGGTGCAATTCCAAAGCTCCTGATGAGTAGCCGAGACCCTGTAAATAATTCTGTGTAACTGTCGGGGTTACATATATTCAGTTAATCGGTCTTCGAACATAATCATAAAGCGGTTCAGGGCTTGTCGCCAGTTTCTAATTGGCATCGTCCATCTTTTGGAGGCATCCTGGATCGCTAAGAAGATCACCTTCCTTGCCGACTCATCAGTCGGGAACAGCTTACGCTTTTTAATCGCCTTTCTAATAACACTATTAAGTGATTCTATGGCATTAGTCGTATAAATTGCTCGCCTAATATCTTCTGGGTAGTTGAAGAGCGTATTCAGGTTAGCCCAGTGAGCTGTCCAAGAGCGGCTGATCTGAGGGTATTTGTCATCCCATTTATCTGAAAACTGCTCTAGCGCTAGCAAGGCTTCATCTTCTGTCTTCGATTGATAGATCTTCTTAAGATCGGCAGTCACAGATTTATAATCTTTCCAAGGTACATACCTAACTGAGTTTCTCACCATATGGACGATACAGAGCTGGATTTGAGTATTCGGGAATGCGGCATTAATGGCATCAGGAAAGCCCTTCAGACCATCGACACATGCAATGAGAATGTCTTTTACTCCGCGGTTTTGTAGCTCTGTTAGCACAGCAAGCCAGAACTTGGCACCTTCCGTCTCTGACAGCCACATGCCAAGCAGTTCTTTTTGACCCTCCATGTTCACGCCTAGCGCAAGATAAACAGCTTTGTTGATGACTTGTTTATCTTGCCTGATTTTAACGACAATGCAGTCGAGATAAACGATTGGATAGACCTCATCTAGTGGGCGAGATTGCCATTCAACAACCTGCTCTAGAACAGAGTCTGTCACCTTAGATATGAGGGTTGGTGAGACATCCGCATCGTACATTTCCTTGAATGTGGCTACGATTTCTCGGGTAGTCATGCCTTTAGCATAGAGGCTTAAGATTTTGTCATCCATCGACTGGAAGCGAGTTTGGTGCTTGCGAACCAGCTTTGGTTCAAAGCTTGACTCACGGTCACGAGGAACGTCTATCGGCACTTCACCATCATCAGTGATAATTGACTTGCTGGTATACCCATTACGTGAGTTGGAGCTGGGTTTTGGGGAGTGTTTTTCGTAGCCAAGGTGCTCATCAAGCTCAACATTCAATGCTGTCTCAACAGTCACCTTGGTTAACATTTTGCGGAAGTCATCAAGATCAGATTCTGTCTTAATTGATTTAGCTGCTTCACGAGCAAAAGCTTCAAGTGCTTTCTTATCCATACTATCCATCCTTAGCCTTTAAGGCTTAAGTCTAGACAGTTACACAGAATTTAGGACAGTCTCGTAGCCGAGGTTAAGTGCATTCGCAATAATTAGAATAAGTAAAGACTGCTCTATATTTCTAGAGTAGCCTTTTCTTTTATTGGCAAGGCTTACTTGCGCCCTACTCTTGCAAGGTAATCAATGTTGACTCAAGGCTCTCTAATTCATTCATGAAATAAGACCATTGCTTATCACTACTTACCGCTGTGATATCCACTAAAAACTTGGCGGATGTCTGCATATTCTTGGTAAGTTGAGATTCCAAACCGTCGGGATAATAAGACTCATTGTTCAAAAGCAACTTCATAATAATCGGCTGAGCGATATGCAAGTCGCTCTTCTTTTCCATGAGCAGTGTGAGGTCTTGATAAGTATTATTTTGATACTCTCGCCAGCTATTATTGGTATTTATCCACTCTTGAGACCACGTCATAATAATCTGTTGTTGTTCTTTAGATACCGATCCTAACCATCGCTCTAGTCGTTCCTCTATTCGCTCGCGATATCGCTCTCTAGAATCATCATCATTCAAAGACAATCTCTCTTCATAAAACTCTTGCTGCTTTTTTCTAAAGTTCTTTAAGAATTCGCTATCTTGTTTAGGGTTAAGTTGCATACTTAACGCGTAAATGTCAGGAGAGAATTTATTAACGATTGTTCGAATGTGATTTTTTATTTGCTCACTTTGTTCAACAATAAAAGCGGGGCTCAACTCTGAACAATTAATACTTTGCAGCACTTCTATCTGTTCAATATAAAGTGGTAACTGAATTTCTTTATGCCATGCTTGCAATGAATCTAAGCGCGCTTCTAACTCAGACTCTTGGCTATTGGATAACGAAACAAAGTCTTCTATATAGCTCACCGCAAACCAGCTGATATTGTTATATGCGAATTTGGTTCCGCATCCGACAAATAGGAAACAACCCAATAGAAGTAACCAACGGCATTTTCTCATTACACCCTCTCACAGCCTATGACTAATCAGTAAACCCAAACGACAAAATAGATTTACTCTTGATCTTATAACATTAGCTATAAAAGCAAGTTCTCGTAAAACTTTCAGATAAATTGAGACTTAGCCTTGCCAAATAAGCCATTTCGGCAAATGATTAAAATAAAACCTATTGTTAGCAGTGATGTTATTCGGCTTTTTTGCTTATTTGAAATGCAAGTTGGAAATAGCTGCACGCTTTAAATGAGTATCGAATGAACAGTATTTGGGAGGGAAGCTTATGGCCGCTATTCCTGGCTTTGTTGCGTAATTCAGTTTAGAGACAGAGCAGCCCCATTTCGTGCATTTCTTAGTCAATACGGCAAGTTTCAGGCATACCTAACCCAGTGAGCTTGTTCAACGCTTTTATCATCGCGTAAGTTTCTCCCACTTGTGCATTGTAATTTCTTAAACTTAAACGACCACCAAGTAACTGTTTAACTCGATACATCGCTGTTTCTGACAGGGAGCGTTTGTGGTAACCATATCGCTCTTTCCAATACTTATTTGAGCCATATAACTTCTGGCAACCTACTGCGAGATTTCGGGGATGACCCCGCTCCCAGAAGGCAGCCCCTTCTCTTGGAGGAATAAGCGCAACGGCTCGCTTAATCTTAATTGCATCGTGACATGCTCTCGTATCATAAGCGCCATCACCAGACACCTCGTGGATACTTCGGCGAGTTTGTTTCAGTAAATTCGGGAGTACTTCTCCATCTGTAACTGTCGATAGACTTGGCTCGGCTGCAATAATTTCATGAGTGTTTGTATCCACGGCAATATGAAGTTTTCGCCAGACTCTACGTTTGCCATCTGTCCCGTGTTTTTTGACTTTCCATTCACCTTCGCCATAAGCCTTAAGGCCAGTCGCATCAATAGCTAGATGTTGTATCGTACCTCTCGTTTTTGTCTTAAGTGAGACCTCAACTTGCTTGGCTCTACGACTGATGCAGGTGTAATGCGGACAACTTAACGGTACATGGGCTAACCTAAATATCGAGTTGATAAAACCTTGCAGCGCTCTTAATGGCATAGAAAAAACTCGTTTCACCATGAGGGCTGTCGTGATAGCTAAATCACTGAACCGACGAGGCCTCCCGCGCTTATTCTGTTTGCTTTGCGTCCAGCCACTTATCGCTTCTTCATCAATCCAAAAGGTCAAAGAACCGCGGTTAATGAGTGATTGGTTGTATTGCTTCCAGTTGGTTGTTTTGTAACGAGGTTTAGGCATAGGGCTACGAGAGGGAGTGAATATAGCTGATCAGATCGTAGGTTTTAGGTTTAGTTCCAATGAATTACGCAACAAAGCCGCTATTCCTGAAAATACCAGCGCGTTAGAATACGAGCTTTGCTATTTTGACGATGGGGAAGTAACTACCATGACAATAATAGCGAGCAACCGACAGGAAGCGATGACTTGGTATCTTAACGAAGGAAAACAT
The DNA here is from genome assembly GCA_000169995.1 of Vibrionales bacterium SWAT-3. GTDB lineage: Bacteria > Pseudomonadota > Gammaproteobacteria > Enterobacterales > Vibrionaceae > Vibrio. The sequence goes on from AAZW01000001.1 coordinate 24,247, forward strand.
CTGAACGACCTTTATTCGATAAGGCCCGATGAATAGAGAGCAGATTAATCGTTATATAGCGTGGGGAAATATACTAACCCATTGAGAAACACCCTTTACTGCGCCGTGCTTAACGTGACAGTAAAGGGCTAGAATCTCGAATTACTTCAGAATTCGGGCGCGGAATTGACGGCCCTTCATTTTGCCGGATTCGATCTTATTCAATGCTTTCTTAGCAACAGAACGCTCTACCGCTACGTAAGCACGCATTGCAAACAAATTGATCTTACCTACTGATTTACCATCGATACCACCTTGACCAGTCAATGCACCAAGAATATCACCCGCACGAAGTTTAGCTTTCTTACCACCATCAATCTGGATGGTTACCATGTTTGAGTAGTAAGGCTTAGCAATTGGTTTTGCCGGTAACTCAGATGGCTCAATCGGCATGTCCATGTACTCATCAATTTGAGCAACACGGTACATCTCTTTTTCGCTAAAGAAACTAATAGCGACGCCTTTACTACCAGCACGACCTGTACGACCAATGCGGTGTACGTGAACTTCAGGGTCGCGAGATAACTCGAAGTTGAATACTGCGTCTAGGTTATCAACGTCTAGGCCACGAGCCGCAACATCTGTCGCCACTAGAATCGAGATGGTTTTGTTTGAGAACTGGACCAAAGCTTGGTCACGTTCACGCTGTTCCATGTCGCCATGCAGCTCGATAACACTGAAGCCACGGTGGCTAAGTTCGTCAGTTACGTTCTGTACTTCTTTCTTAGTGTTACAGAACACAACGGCAGATTCTGGTTGGTGATGAAGTAACAGCAACTCTAGAGCGTCATCACGAGCTTCAGAACCTTCTAACTTGTAGAAGTGTTGTTGGATGCTTGAGTGATCGTGCGTTGATTCAACCTTCACCATTTCAGGGTTGCGCATGATGCGGTCTGCAACAGATTTGATCTGTTTAGGGAAAGTCGCACTGAATAGCAGAGTTTGACGTTCTTTTGGTGCTGCATCGATAACTGCATCCAACGCGTCTTGGAAGCCCATCTCTAGCATGCGGTCCGCTTCATCTAACACAAGCGTGTTCAGCTCAGACAAGTCAATGCGGCCTTTCTCTAGGTGATCAAGAATACGACCAGGTGTACCTACAAGAATGTGCGCGCCATGCTCTAGTGAACCAATCTGTGGCCCCATTGGCATACCGCCACATAGTGTCAGCACTTTAATATTGTGAATGCCACGAGCAAGAGTGCGAATCTCTTTTGCTACTTGGTCTGCCAGTTCACGAGTCGGACATAACACTAAAGACTGAACACGGAAACGCTTAACGCGCAGGTTTTGTAGCACGCCTAAACCAAAAGCAGCTGTTTTACCTGACCCCGTTTTACCCTGACCGATAACGTCCTTGCCATTTAGGATAGTAGGAAGACTTAACGCTTGGATCGGCGTCATTTCAGTATAACCAAGAGAATCCAACGTATGCAGAAGCTCAGGTTTAAGGGCGATTGAAGAGAATTTTGAAGTGCTCAATGGAAATATCCAACTGGTGAAAAACAGAGTGCATTATGAGTGTTTTTGAAAATTATTCCACCTTAATCACAGTTTTGAAGAAATAGGTTAGGCGAACACAAAAAAGCCAGCTTTCTTAGCTGGCTTTCGCTTCTATATGAATTGCTTTCTATGGCACACCGTGACCTTTAGAAGCCACCCACACGCGATACCATTGCTCGCGCGTCAGTTCGATTTTCAGTGCATCAACAGCTGTCTTAACGCGTTCAATCTTACCAGAGCCAATAATCGCAATAGGATTAGACGGTAAACGACGTACCCACGCGTAGATGACTTGATCAATGCTATCAGCACCCACTTCTAAACGAATCGCCTCAAGCTCTTCACGAACGCGAACCGCTTGTGCAGATTCACCACTGAAGATGCTACCGCCACCTAGGCAAGACCACGCCATTGGACGAGTGCGGTTCATTTGCAGCTGATCAAGCGTGCCATCATGGGCAACGTCGAAATTCAATGGGTTGATTTCAACTTGGTTAGTCACCAAAGGTTTGCCCAGTCGAGATTGCAGTAACTCGAACTGTCGTGGAGAAAAATTAGAAACACCAAAGTGTTTAACTTTACCGACTTTGTGCAGCTCTGCGAACGCTTCTGCCACTTCATCAGCATCCATCAATACATCAGGACGGTGAATCAGCAACACATCGATATCGTGAACGCCTAGACGCTCTAATGAGTTATTTACTGATTGGTAGATATGCTGTGCGCTGGTGTCGTAGTGATTGATCTTACGCTCAGGAGTGTGGTCACCACACAGGTTGATATCGCACTTGGTGACAATTTGAATCTCGTCACGAAGGCCTGGCTCTAGTGCGAGTGCCTCACCAAACAACTTTTCACATTGGTAGTTACCATAGATGTCTGCATGATCCACCGTTGTGATACCAAGATCTATGTGTTGCTTAAGGAAAGCTAGACGTTGTTTCGGGGTCATGCCCCACTCTGCTGTACGCCAGTATCCTTGCACCAGCTCAGATACTTCTGGGCCTTGTGGCGCTATCGTTACTTTTGCAACCATGGGTTGTCTCCTTTATCAATACTGAGCGTATCCTATGCTCGTTTTACCGAGGGCTCAACGTTTAACAAATGGCAAAGGTAAACGCTTGCTAAAACTGTGAGAGCAACAGAAAAACCAACACTCAAATCAATAATAGCTTGCTGTCTGGCTCTCAGGCGTTCTACGAAAAAGGTGGTTTACTCGAATGAAAAATAACACTTTCTATAAATTTGAGTGATTAAAAGCGATTAAGTTCCACGGTCAAATTGTCTCCGTCACTAGTGAGAACGATCCAAGGAGAGTCAACATTCGGGACATTCCATCGGCTTATTTGCTCTGAAGAGTCGTGCGATCCATTCATAAACTCGATCAACTGCTTGTCCACTATGTCAGCACCTACTCCTCCCCTTTCCGCGTGTTCAAGTTGGCTCACAACATCGAACTCATCTTCCCCAATACGAATTGAGCTGAGCGCAAAGCCATCTTGGCGTAGGTATGCTTGAAGTTTGGTGTAACTTAATTTGGAATATGGCAGTGTAAAACGAACGGCTTCGACACTTGATGCTGTTAAGTCCAACTCTACATACACATCAAGATCGTAGTACTGCGTTAGGTCACTGCACAGCTGAGTGCCTTCGACTTCGCCACAATCCATTAAATCGATGTCGTTGATATAGTGTTGGGAACTTGGCAAGGAAGGACTCGTGTTAAACACGGTTCGCAGCCACCAGCTTTCATTCGCTTGAACGGAGAAAGAGAGGATATTGAAAGCTAATAGTACGATTAGGGCAGAAAAACGTTTCATTAATGTCGCTTATTCAAATCACTAGACGTGACCCATTATACGTAACCAAACAACCAACAACCTGTTGAGCCACAAATTTTAGGCGAAAAAAAACGGGCATACATGCCCGCTAGATAAATTCATCGCCGAATAACGTAATCCGTCACGTTGAGAACCATTACGAAAGTAAGGATATCACTCCACCTGCAAAATAACAACACGTCGTACCAATTATTTATATCCACCTTCAATAGCAGGTTCTTCAAGCGACAATCTAACTTTGTTACGTTGAATCGCTTCTGGCGGTAAGCTGATGAAACCGTACTGATTTAGCACCTCTTGATGGTCTTCAGAAAGCGTTAGGCCGATAAAGAATTTCTCTTGCTCGGTAAACCCTTTACGGTGTGCTGGGATATTCAAGTACATGTAGTACACCGTCGCTAATGGGTAGCGCCCAGAAAGAATTGTCTCTTTGTTAAGATCGTAATTAACCCCTAAGTTATCGACAACACTCAGCCATTTCACATCAGAGATTTGATCCGAGTATACGGTGTAACCAATCGCCGCCTCTTCATCTTCAATCTTGTTTATAAGATGTGGTAAGTCCGATAGGAACTGAGTATGTGCATATTCCCCATCCGCTCCACATTCTACCCAGCTGGAAAAAGTAGTATGCCCTTTCAGGTTATGGTCAATGGCGAAAGGCAACATATGAGTGTCGAGGCTTTCGCCATTACGAACATCACTAGTTGGCGACCATTTAGGGTGCTTAGGATCATTCGAGCATCCAAATACATCGATAAGTTCTGCGACCGTAATAGATGTGGCAGGGTTATCTTCATTGGCCAAAATTGCAATCACATCGGCGGTAAACATTAGCTCTGTCGGCCTGTAGCCGTAACGCATGTCAAACCTCGCCATCTCTTTGTCGGTCCACTTTTTCGAAGTAATACCCACTCGAGAACGCTGCATGATCATTTGTTCTGGCACGCTGTCACTCAACAAAAGCTCCAAGTCGATCTCTTGACTCTTAAGCAAGTCTTCAACCAAGGCTTCCATATTAGGCTCAATAGCGACTAAGCCGATTTCAGTGACGTCATTCGCCAATATTACTGGTGAGAAAAGGGCCGGTATAGTGGCAAGCAGTAAGCCAGATTTATTCGATAGACTCTTCATTACTGGCCTCCTTCCGGGTCAATCATTATCTTAGATTCAACGTCACTGTTACTGTCTAGCTGCATCTCTGAGGTGAAAATATTCCAAGATGGATTCACTTCCATACTCTCGGTTTTTAACACAGCAATGGTTCTACGTTTACGCTTGTGAAGATGCTGAGTTAGGCTAGTGATCTGCGTAAATTCTTGCTCAAAGATACGCTTGCTATCGATTCCGCGGTCGATCAGTGCGTCTCGGATAACGCCCGTTCTTTTCTTAGCCAATGCCTTATTGTAAGTGTTGGTACCCTCTGAGCTAGTATCGCCAACCAAGGTTACTGAAGCGTCCGGCTGCTCACCAAGCAAACGAACTAACTCATTCAACACCGCTGTATGCTCTGGTTTAAGGTCGTACTTATCGAAATCAAATGCCACGCTGAGTACTTCAACGTCTTCTGCGATCTTCCAGTTCGCACAGCCTTTGATATCAACGGTTACGCCTTCAGGTGTATCCGCGCACAGGTCTCGCTGGTTAATCACTCCGTCACGGTCATTATCCGCTAAATCATCGATTTGGTGACGAGTCATGGTGGTGTCTGGCGTTTCTGCACAGCCCATCAGCAAAATAGAACTAAGTAGTGCGAGTTTAATATGTTTCATTACTTGTTCTCCCCTTGCCACTCTTCTGGATGCTCAACCCTCAATGCGTAGGTCAACATGCCCATCGCGTTCAATACTCGGTATGCTGCCAATGTCTGAGCGTATTCAGTGCTGATGAAATTTCGTCGAGCTAAGAAAACCTCGACCTTGGCATCGAGAACATCCAGTAGACTTCGTCTGCCGACATTAAATTGCTGGATATAACCTAGCTCGGCTATTTTGGCAGCATCAACGTTTTGTTGAAGCAAAGACTTTTGCTGTTCGAGCATTTTGTAAGCATTCCAAGCGAGTTGAGTCCCCTCTTTCACTTCGCGCTCAGTTCTGACTCGAATCGCTCTAGCCTCTTCTACGCGCCACGCTGACGATTCGACACGTGAATCTGTAGAAAAACCATTAAACAGATCGTAATCCATGGTCAGCATGATTCGCGCATCTTCGTCGACGCCACCAGGCGGGTTTGAGACGTTGTCATTCTTATTCGCGTGAAGCTCTAATTTGACCTCTGGGTAGTAATCGCCTTTCTCTCTACGCATCTCTTTACGAGCGGCGTCGATATCAAGCAGCGAGGCTTTGACTTCAGGATGGTTCTCTACCGCCTGTTCAAGAGCCACTTCAGCAGAACTAGGTAACAGAGCGTAATCAAAACGTGGATACACCAAGTTCACCGCAGGCTTACCCACTAATCGTAAGTACTGGGTTTGCAAATCAAACAGATTGTTTTGAGCCGCGATCAATGAAGATTGTGCCGTCGCGACACGAGCCGAGATCTGAGCTAAGTCTGAATTACTACTTAAACCTTTGCTCTTTTTATCTTGGATATCTTGATAGATCTCTTGGTGCTCTTTCACGTTACGTTTAGAAAGCTCCAAAAGCGTCTCTGCTTTCAAGATATCAAGGTAGTTTCGCACCACATCCAATGACACATTTTCAGCGCGAGAAATCAGTGTCAAACGCTCCGCTTCCGCTTCATAGGTTAAACGGTCGACATTCGAGGTCGTTTTGAAACCATCGAACAGTAGCTGAGAGACTTTAACGCCAATTTCTGTTCGTGTTAGGCCTCGGTCGTCGGTATCAAGTTTGCTGCCGCTGTTATAGCGAGTCTCTTCATAACCCGCTGCTGCATATAAATTGACTTGTGGCATATACAAGCCACTCGCCGCATCTCCGTCTCTTATTACCGATTGGTATCTGGAGTACTGCGCCAATATCTCTGGACTATAGTCAATGGCAAATGCCACTGATTCTTCTAATGAAGCAGCTTGAGAAAGCCCGCTCATTAGTAAGCAAGAAGAGAGTAAGAATTTTGAATGCATTACACTTCCTTTTATATTTATGCTGACGCACTTCATCGCTCGCGAAGTGAGTTTTCCTTAGCTCGTAAAATAGGTTTTAACCAATAACTCAATACTGTTTTTTCACCGGTTAAGATATCAACCGCCACTTGCATCCCTGGGATAATGCTAAAGGCAGAGTTTTGTTGCTGGTCTTCGTTTAATTGAATATGGGCTCGGTAATACGCGTTGCCGTCTTCAGTTTGCAAGGCATCGGCACTCACATAGGTCACTTCACCTTTTAACCCGCCATAAATCACAAAGTCATAAGCCGAGAACTTGATCGTGGCATCCAACCCCGTGTGAACAAATGCAATATCTTGAGGAGAGATCTTGGCTTCCACAATCAACTGACTGTTGGATGGGATCAGCTCAATAATCGGCTCACCAGGGCGCACAACACCACCGATGGTGCGAACAAAGATCTCCTTCACCGTGCCGTCGACAGGTGCTACGATTTCCGTTCGTTTAAGTTGGTCGGCGATTGCCTGTTGGCTTTCGTTAAGTTGCGCGATTTTGCTGGTTACTTCATTGAGCTGACCTTGCACCTTGGTTCTAAAATCCAATGCAATGCTACGGTGATCGGCAATAGATTCTGAGTACGCCGCCATCTGTTTCTGAGCTGCCACTCTTGAGCTCGCAATATCACCCTTAAGCTTCACCACGTCGCGATTCAGTTTTAATAACTCAACTTCTGCAACCGCACCGCTGGCCACCACATCTTTGAGCATGTTGCGCTCTCGAATCACGATATCTAAGCTGCTCTCAAGCGTCTGAATATTATTCAGGGTATCAACACGAGCCTGAGCTTGTTGCTCGATACGTAGTGCCGCCTCTTCCAGTTCCGACTTTAATTGCCCTAAACGCTCAAGATAGTTCGCTTTGGCGTTCATTAATGCAGGGTGGCTTGATACATCGACAACAATGTCTTGTGGCACCAATACCACTCGCTCATACCACTCTTTAGCATCGTTGTTTAACACCACGGTCGAGAGTTCGGCTCTTAGCCTTAATTGTTGAGCCAGCAAAGTATCCGCTTGTTGAGCCGACTCTAAAAATGCCGCCTTAAAACGCGTGTCTTCTAATTTCGCCAGAGGCTGCCCTTTCACCACAGATTGACCTTGTCGCACCATGATCTCTTGAACCAAGCCCCCCTCTAAACTCTGAATCGTTTGGACTGAAAGGCTAGGCACCACTTTGCCCTCACCAATCACCACTTCTTCGAGAGTTGCCCACGTCGCCCAGCCGATAATCGACACGATCAACAGTGCGCTTAACCAAATCAACTTACGTGAACGAAACGCTAAGTGGTTATTGGTCCATTGAATATCGTTACTCATGACGACCTCCTTTCACCACTGAAACCGTCTTAAAACGGCTCGCCCCCTTAGGGACACTTTTCTTCTGTAGCGATAGAATATCTTTCGGTTCACCTTCCGCGACTATCTGCCCTTTATCTAACACAATCACGCGGTCACACATCATCAAGAAGGAAGATTTGTGCGAGCTGATCAGCATAGACGTTTCTCTCGGCATGCTTTGCAGTGCATTGAAGAACTGTATTTCAGCTTGGTTATCTAGCGCGCTGGTTGGTTCATCCATGATCAAAAGTTTTGGACAGCGGTAAAGGGCTCTTGCAATCGCGACAGCTTGACGCTGACCACCTGAGAGCAATCGACCGCCTTCGCCCACTGGCGTTTCTAAGCCATTACTTAAACGTCCCATATAGCCGTTCAAACCCGACTGCTGTAATGCCTGTCTTAGCTTCTCTTCATCGACATTCGTCGCACCTAACGTCACGTTATCGTAAACGCTGCCAAAGATAAGGTTGGTATTTTGTCCGACCCAGCCCATACCATTTCGTAAGACACTGGTTGGCCAAAGTTGTCCATCGATTTCTTGATAGAACGCTTGCCCTGTCGTGGGTAGATACTGGCGAGCAACAATCGATAATAATGTGGTTTTACCGGCACCTGCAGCACCAATCACACCCACTCGCTCACCCGGTTTGATCTCTAGTGAGATGTCCTTCAATACAGGGCTTTGTGTCTCAGGGTAAGTGAAAGTCACTTCATCAAGCCTGACCCCACCATCAAAGTCGCCCTTGTCTATCACTTGGTGTTTCGACTCTTCCTGAGGTAACTCCATAATCTGGTTCAAGCCTTCAACCGCCGAACGAGTTTGCTGAAATCTCAACATGAGAAGAGAAAGTTGATTGACCGAACTCGCGGCTCTGCCACTCAACATCACTACAGCAATTAAGCCACCCATGCTGAGCAGGCCCTCAGAGATTTGATATACACCGAAGATGATCAGAGTGATGGTGACAATCTGCTGGCTTGATTGAATGGAGTGCGTCACGATATTTGAGTAATGACGAGACTGAGTCTGCCATTGAGATAACGAGGAAATCGTCTGCTCCCAACGCTTTTGAGTAATGCCTTCCGCGTTGTTTTGCTTGATATCGGGAAGTGTTGTCAAACAATCGAACAGCTGTGCTTGTCTTTGTGTCGATAGACGCGCGGTTTCATCAAATGTTTTTTCTACTTTGCCTTTCATGGCAATGCTGAGCACGATAAGCACCAACATAATAGCGACAGGAATAAACATCATCGCACCACCAAGCCACCCAATAAGTAAAAGGAACAGCAAGGTGAATGGCAGATCGACTAAGGTCACCAAAGAAATGGAAGTGAAGAAATCTTTTACGCTATCGAAGTCTTGAAGCTGCCTTGCAAATGCACCTACCGATTGCGGTCGGTTTTCGAGTTTCATTCCCAGAACTTTTGAGAACAACTGAGAAGACAGCTTGTTGTCTATATAGCGCCCCGCCATATCAGTCACAGAGCTTCGTGAGCTTCTCAATACCCAATCAAAAACAACGACAATACCAACGCCTGCGGCCAATACCCAAAGCGTGTTAAACGCTTGGTTTGGTACCACACGATCGTATACGTTCATGGTAAACAGCGGAACGACTAGCGCCAATACGTTAATCAAGAACGAAGCGATAAACAGGTCTCGGTACCAAGGTTTCACTTCTTTGACCACACGCCAAAGCCAGCGCGTATTTGATTTACTATCACTGCGTTCGTGAGATTGAACACGAGCATCGTCGAGAGCTTGAGCGCCAACTTGCCAAACGTACGATTCGACTTGTGCGACCAACTCTTTTAACGAGATAGTCTGACTAGAATCAGTTTCACAATCTAAAACATCAAAGTCATCACCAGCACCTTGGGTAACAACTACGGGAGCTCCTGTCGCTGATTTCACAGCAACAACCGGAAACTGACATTGAGTCAGCAACTCTTTTTTTACATGACTCAGAGTCAACCCTGATTTCTCAATCGCTCTTGGGAAAAGGGACTCATTAAGCCTTCCTTGGTCTAAAGGTAGGCCAGACACTATTTTGGACGGGTGGCTACGCACATTAAAATGCTCGCATAACCACTCCACACAACCTAGCCAGCTGTCTTTTTGTTCTACCAATCTAAAACTTCCTTTTATAGACTGTACATCTAACTTACAGCGTTAAATTATTGTCTTCTATCATTTTTTGTAAAATTTGTGCTTCTAATGCACTGCTACTATCACCCTGATACAAATCATCATAAGTCACATCGGCGAGCAAGATATTTTGTTGGACGTCATCGTCTCCATTGGCCTTAATCGAAATCGTTACGCCTTCCGCTGATTCTTCTAGATCGAGGTACTGGGTCGCACCTAGACCTGTAGTTATGTCTAGAGCACCAAGGATACCTGACAAATCAATCGCATCCGTGTCTGGTGAGGCATCAAAATCTTGGACCACATCGAAGCTCGGCGCATCTGCACTACCTAAACCTGAAGATGCAAATACAAAGCTATCCGAGCCTGTACCACCAATTAGCAAATCATTGTCGTCTGTTGCGGTAATCGTAGAATCACCTTCAGCCACAAATTCAACCGATACGGTTTGTGGGAGCCCTACTGCTTGGTTATTGCCGATTTCTGATGATGGCTCAATCGTTAGATCAAACTGATCACCACTGTTGTAGCCCCCGGTAATCGCTAAATTAGGCACATCCGCTAATTCCACGACATACTGCCCATCAACCATAGAACCATGCGAGAAAGTTAAACCTGCTGGGATGTCATAGATGGTAATAAAACCCTCCTCAGAATCGGCAGGATTAACGAGAGAAAGGTCTAAACCAAGAGGAATAGTACCACTCGCTTCAGCGACAATTGATGGGTATTCAAGGCTTAGCAACGGAGCATCGGGCTCTGGTGTAATCACCAATGTCATATCTTGTGAACTTGGTTCGCCAGTATCTGTGACCAAATTACCAAGCACCGTATTTTGGTCAACCGTTTGACCAGTTATCGTAATATCGAGGTTGCCCCAAGCATCGCCAGCAAAGAACTCAAGCTCATCCACAGAACTTGCTTTAACGAGGATCGAAGCTTGTATAATGCCGCCAACATTAGTGAAAGAGCTTGTTTCAGAACCAATGCGAATTCTATCAAGCCCAATTAAACCTGAAGGATCCGAAGTCCCATTCACCGTAACTGTAATTAATAAGAACTCATCACTGTCGGTCTCGAAACTATTCGCATCAAGTGGAATAACAATGCCTTCATCTTCACTGCCTGTCATCTGTTCAGGTAAGTCGAAGAACTCCACCTTATCGCCAATTGGGTTCACACCAACGGTAAAGTCAGATTCGGTATAACGGATTTCAGTGGTGCCGATTTCTTGAGTGATTGCCTCAAGCACCAAATTCATGTCTCCACTGAAATCTCTCGGTGGCATAATGACCAAGTTCGCAAGTTGGCTTGGATCTAATTGCCACTCATAGGTAGGGTTTCCATTGAAGGTGCCGCCATCTGTGCCGTTGTTTGGAACCAACTCATAAGAGTCTCCCACTTTTATCGCAACTACAGCGCCTTCAGGTACACCTTTTAATGCCAAAGACAGGTTCTCAGAACCATCCTGGTCAATCAGTTCTGCACTGAGTGAGGACAATGAAATATAAGTGTCTTCATCACCAATAATGTCTTGTGTGACCAAATTAGCCTCATCCGCGACTGGCTCAACAGTGATAGTCACCACTGTGGTTTTATCTTGCGTATCGGTTTCAGTGACACAATCCGGTTCATCAGTAATATTGGCTGTCACAGTCAGGGTAATTTCGCCACTATAATGTTCAGGAGGCGTGACTAACACATCGCTCAATCGGCTAGGGTCTGTAACCGTCCATGTACCGTTGCCATTATCAACCAACAAACCTGTATCTGAAGGGCTTTCCGACAGCGTACCGCCGTTTGATACCGTGATGGTCAAAGAGTTAACGGTCTCTTTACCGGTCGCACTGTTACCCTCACCAGTAATTAGCTGACCGTCTTCGACACTGTCACCTAACACAAGCTCGAGATTAAGGTCTGTCGCTGTGTCTTCTTGAATTGTCGTGGAGTCAGCTTCCACCGTTATATCATCAACAACAGGCAGAACTTGAATGCTAATTGTCTGTTCTGTGGTGACGGTTTGACCGTTACATGGCGAGGTCTCAATGGTCTCTATCGTAAAGTCGATACAACCAGCAAAGTCTTCATCCAATCCGGTTAGGGTTAGCTTTGACAAACCATCAGCAGTAATCGAGTAACCAACAATTTCACCTGATGCGTCGTATTCTGCAATCACACCGTCACCAGAAATCTCTACGCCTTCTGGTAGTGAATCTGCTGGGATATAGAAAGAAATTTCGTTGTCAGGGTCACTCGCTACATCTGTATTTAATAAACCCGTTAGATCGATATCTTCACCTTCTGGCGTTTTAATATCACTATCCGGTTGGATTGGGCTAGGTGGCCCAACAGGGTCACAAGAGCCGCCACCGCCATCATGTCCGGTGATCTGAATTTGAAATGAGGTATTAATGTACTTCGAGTCTTCGCCATCAATAACACGAGCTCGTACAACGATATCTAGAACTGGTGTATCATTCGGGCTAGAGATTGTCATACCACTCAAAATCTCTTGAGCCAGTTCTTGAATAGAATCACTCGTCAGCCCATTGGCCGAAATAATCCAGTTCCCTGAGCCATCTTGGGCAGCACCATTAGGGTGATCGATAATCAAAGAATAACCATCAGGCACATCGATTAGGATGTAATCTAAGTACTCTGAGCCATCGATATCAGCATCAACAAAAGTGACCGCGTCTGATACGTTGACTGGTGAGCCATCTTCGCTAATGTATATTTGCCCAGAACTTTCTAAACGAGTATCTAATTCAACTCTCGCATCTACGGTTACACTGATTGTGCCTGAAATGTCTTTTACATCCGTTGCCCCTGTTGGCGAGGTGTCCGTCACTTCATAGGTAATGGGTATTGTGAATGTGCCACTCAAATCTTCGGTTGCGGTTACCGACAATCTTCCGCTGTTTAAAAGCTCAGAAAGGGTTGGCGTAGTGCTATCTAATAGACTCTCTAAATCTAAACCTGAAGCAGGCACTTCAATCACACTGCCATCAAAATAGAGTGTCAGATCAGCAGGAAGACTATCAATGACATACCCCGTCAAGGACTCACTGCCATCCACATCTTGATTCACCGATGGCTCTAGGTTCAAACCTATTTGGCTATCCTCAATACCTTGAGTGCTAACAACTTGACCATCTTCTTGATCAACGATAGGTGCTAACTCTACCTTTAAGGTCATCGGGAATTCGCCCGAATCACCATCAGGTTCCGTTGAGATAGCAATAACAGTGAGCTCCAATTCACCACTGAAGTCAGGTACTGGCTTGAGATACAAGTCATTCAGTTGGGTGTTAGAGACTTGGAATACCGGTCCAGTGACATCATCCACATACGCAATCGTTAGCGATACGGGCTGACCCAACGCATCCACCAGCAAAGTGCCTTCAGGGATGTTAGTGAGCAGTATGTTGATCTCTTCTGACACATCGTCGTCCGAAGTTTGGACAACAAAATCCAGTCGGATCAAACCGTCTTCATTAAGCACAGATTGATTGCTGATAACTTTAGTATCGCTATCGTATTCCCAGTGCGCATTGCCCCCATCCACAACGATCGGCTCATCTACCACACCTTTAAGGAAAATATTGATGGTTTCAGTGTCGCTAACCGCCGTCACATTAATAGGCGCTAGCGAGTCAATCGTCGATTCATAAGAGACGGCCGTTACCTTAATGTATAGGTCTTCTGTAAATGAACTGATGTCTTCTTTTGGTATTAGATAAGCAGTACCATTCTCGATCGCTTCTGCAGACACCAGATAAGTGTTAGGACCAATCAGATCAAACAATCCACCTTGAATCGCCCAGCCATCTTGAACTTCGATTTGGTAACTTAACGATTCAGAACCGTCAGTATCCGTCAGCGCCCCACTGATCACGTCCTTTAGGAAAATACTCTCATCTTCCAGACCTTGATAATCTTTGACAGATAAAATTGGGGTATCAGCATCAGGTGAGATGTCTACGGTAACAGTATGAACATTATCAGCCGTTTTATCGGCAGGATCAGCGAAGGAATTTCCGGATTCAGTGGCAATCGCAGTAATTTCGAATTCAAATCGACCCGCTAAGTTTTCATCAGCTCTGATTTCCATTTTGTCGATTTGATTCTGACTGTACTCCTTACCCTCTTTAACGGCATTTCCGTTCAAGGTGATATTCAGACCATCTGGAATGCCACTTATCGTGTAAGTCAGTGTTTCCGACGAATCTTGGTCAACGAGTTGAGCGGTAATATCAAGCTTGATAGGGTCGGCGTCATCTTCCACGGATTGATAAGTGAAAACCGAATCAGACCAATCCGGAGCGTCAGCTACAGGCAAAACAGAAACAGCAATATCAGCGGTCAGTTCTTTTGGTGTCATGTCGGTACTAATAATGGCATTAATCGCCAAAATTACGGTCGATGTAGTATTCGACTCATTTAATGCAGGACGATAGGTTAACTGCCCATTAGGACCCGTAAACTGACTATCAATCATCTTCAATTGACTTCCAGATAGGGTGACCTTGCCGTCAACAACTTGAAGCAATACCCCATCAAGATACAAACTACCGCCATTTAACGATGCTTCGGAGAACTCGATAGCGGTAACGGTTTCACTTTGGTCAATATCACCAGTTGAAACACTAACGACAATTATTGCATCGTTATCTTCTGTGGTTTCCGAATCTTCATAACGAATAAAACCTTCGTTATCGTCCAATACGAGCTCTGCGTTACTGGTGACTTCATCGCCGTCTGTATCTCGAACTAAGTACTTAATTTTATCCACTAACTTAGGATCATTTGGATCTGTAGCTACATTTTGATTTGTAGTTAATTGATAGCGGCCATCTGAATAAAGCGTAAATTGACCATACACGGTACCATCGAAACTATTAATCAAATCAATCTCGATGACGTAATTGAATCGGTAAAGTGTAGGTATCACCTCGATAGTCAAAACTAACAATGATGCGCCGTCGGCACCTGTAAACTCTTCGGTTAAGAAGTGTCCAGTAAGGTTATCACCCTCAACCATTTCAATAGAACCATCTCGAGCAGTCGGCACATCATCTTTTACGTTGACAGAGTAAGTAGCAGGATCAGAAGTATCTCCATCCGCATCATTAACTGTCAGCTCAAAATCAAGGGCTAGGTTGTTTTCACCAGCACCATATGCGTGATCTAGTGGTGCATAGAGATCAAACTCAGTGGTCCCGTCAGTATTAAAACGAATTCTAAATACGTTATTGCCGTCAGTGTCTTGCCCATAATACCAACCATCAGAATCAACAGCTTGAAGGGAGATCGCTTTGCCGGCACTGGTGTAGCTTAGTGCATCAAAAGCAGCGGTATTGACCGTAACAGAGACAACATCATCAGAGCCCTCGATAATACCTAAAGAAGGGCTGCTATCTTCTACTCCAACCTGCTGACCATCTCCTAGCAAACCATCTTCATCAACTGAGATGCTTCCAGTCACCGAAATTTCAGGATCTTTACCGTCATAAATTTTAATATCAGACTCTTGCGTGTCTCTCGAACCATCGGAATCAATGGTGACGATAGAAGCTGGAATCGTCAGTTCGGTGTCTTTAGAACCTGAGCCATGATCAATGGACTGATACAGCTCAATAACGACGTCAACGTTTGTCGAACCATTGGCTTCAAGGCTGAAGCTATCTGGTAATTTGATTCTGAAAACAGCATCGCCATTACCAAGAACGGCATCAAAGGTAGCATTACCGTTATCACGCCAAGTCAGCGCCTCACCATTGCTGGTTACTGCTACGCCATCGCTATCAAGAACAGCTTGACCCGTGGTCACATCCAGACCTAAGAAAACCAGCGGGTCATTGCCCGCGGTAACGGCTAAGCTCACGTTTGCTGTTGACCCAACTCCCGATGGAGTGCTATCCGCAACAGGAATTTCACTCAATTCAACCATTCCAGAACCAATCGTTGGCTCGCCGCCATCAGTCACTGATACATTCAAGGTTAACTTGGTTTCATCGTTGTCATCATCTCTGGCGGTAACAACAAATGGAAGTTCGTCTGTAATGTTATCTTGGTCGAGTCCCTTAAAGAGTTCAAAAATATAAGTAACATCAGTATCCGCCTCACCAGAAGGAGAGGTAAAGCTCAAGGTGAATGCTTTATTGTCAGCACTTTCAGAGCCAACATAGCCTGTAAGTTCACTTACATCCGCAGAGACCACATAAATGATCTGTACACCGCCACTGAATAACTGCGGCTGATCTCCCACATCGAAAAAGACTGACTCGACAAAATCACTCCCGACGTTGAGATTGAAAATACCAGTATCAGAGACACTGCCATTAATAAGATCAGATTCGTCCACAGCAGCATTGCTAGTTGAAGTTAATACCGGATCAACCCCGTCCTGGATAATCCAATCGAATTGCCCTTGCTCTAAAGCAGTACCATCTAAATCTTCCCCATCAATAATAAGTGGTAAAGTAATAGAATCGTTGCTGATCAGGTGGTTTATAGGCTGCTCTAGCCCTAAGGTGACATCTGCTAGAACATCAATCCCACTGGCAACTGCGCTCAACGTTAGCGTGAATATCGTTTCACCATTTGCTTGTGCGGTAATCGTTTTACCATCATTGGCTAACGTGTAAGTTAGAGGAAACGCCTCATCCCCAGTCGTCAAGCCCAGAGCATTTAACTGCACTAAGGTATTGGCATTAAATACAATCGAGGCGGGATCTGGATTGTCTGAACCTGCGGAAACAGTAAACTGACCAACGACAGTTTGGACTCCATCAGATACATCACCTTCAGAGCTGGTCGTTGTCCCATCGACAACTAACCCCGCATCACCATCAAAAATATCGATAACCGCGGTGCCATTTCCGAAGTCATTACTGCTATCGCCGGCGACATAGTTGAAACTGATGTTTTGAGCTACGGTGTGATCTAAGTTTCTGTTGGCGACAAACGTCCAATGACCATTTGCAAAGACGGTTAAAACACCTTCATCTAGAGTAAATGATACCGGAGCGCTGCCTGATATTGTTTGTGTTGACCCATCAACTTCAACGCTTCTTATAGTTAGCTGGGTATCAAGATCGATGTCGTTATTAAGTACATTGCCAGATACCACTTCACCTTCAATAACTTCATAAGATTCATCAAAAATGAGTGGGTCCGAATCTTTAATAACAATAGGCAGGTGACCAATAACGAGTTCTGTAGTGCCGTCGGCATCCGTTTGTAAACCTTCAATGACCAGCGCGGTCTGAATTGAATCTAAACCAGCCTCTTGGTCGATCGCCTTATAGAAGTTGATGTTTACGTTACTGCCGGAAATAGCAGCATCGAATACAATTTGGCCATCGCTTCGTGTTCCAACCAAGCTTTGCTTGTCAGCCGATACTGCGACAGTGACCGTTAAGCCTTGAGAGGTTAATGACTCAGCTAAACTTTGATCATCACCAAATGAGAAGTCTGCAAAATCGATGCGAATATCGGATGTTTGTGTTTCATCGCCAAAAATACCGATGACGTTTTCCGAAAACACCACAGATTCAGGAAGAATAATCGTTGGCATATCATCGATGGCTTCGTTGCCGACGGTATTGAAAACTTTTGCATCAATCGTCCATTCCGCAGATGAATCTAGGGCAGAAATATCAATACTCTCCACCAGCCAGTTACCCACAGAATCAACAACACCTTCAAAAACTAGGGTCTGAGTCCCATCGCTTACTTCAATGTAAACTGGGAGCCCTTCTGCAACATTGGTTGTACCCTGTATGGTGGTAAGTTGGCCACTACGGAATGCCAAAATACTAAAGCCATCTAACGTATCAATATCAATAACTGGCGAAACAGTATCAATAACAATGACCCCTGCACTATTTACTGCATTCGCTGGGTTACCTGCGATATCAATAGTGTCAGCCTCAATGGAAATACTGCCATCTGCAAAGCTCGTTAAATCAACGCCTTCAACAGACCAAGCACCATTCACAACCGTTGCCGTTAGAACGATCACGTTGGTGGTGCTGTCTGAAATTCGGATGTTGACCGTTTGGCCATCCTCAACATTTTGTACCGTACCAAAGAATTTGGCAGATTGGATTTCGAAACTATTGAGAACACCATCGCCGCCATCATCAACACTTGCAGTGATGCTCGCCAGCGTATCTTTGATTATGGTGTCTGTCGCTGTCGTTGGGTTTCCAGCGATATCTATAGTGTTAGCAACAACCGTCAGCTCCCCTTCCGCAAAACTTGAGTAGTCTTGTAGAGTGAGAGTCCATGTACCACCCGATACGGTCGTTGTGTATTCTTGCGTGAGCCCTTGGCTATCGGTAATGGAAATGCTTATCGTCTGACCATCTTCAACATTGGCAACGGTGCCGACTAGCGATCCATTGGCAATTTCGAATTGGTTGTAAAACTCATCACCAAAACCATCAAAATCAACATCGATTGTGGCTAGGGTGTCTTTGATTGTAGAGTCATTAGCTGTAATGCTATTGCCAAACTCATCAGCAATCACCGCATCGACCTTAAGATCCCCTTCAGCCAATGAAGAGAGATCAACGCCGTTTACCACATAGGTTTCATCGCTTGTGGTTGCCGTTGTGGTTACCGTATTACCATTAATGTCAGTGATCGTTAGAATAACGGTACGCCCGTCTCGAACATCAACAGCGGTCCCCGTTATCGTAACTGAAGGTACTTCGAACTGGTTTTCGTACCCATCACCACCATCTAAAATATCAACGGTTAATGCAGCACTCGGTAAAAGTATGTCGAGGTTGCCTTCATTCGATGTTGTGTCGTCTTCAAAGTACTCTGTTGGTCGAGTATCAAAACCGGCTTCTGCCAGGGTTTCGTCTAGTGTAGATCGGACATAGGCAATAAAAGAAGCACTAGCGCTAGGTTGGTCGTTTGAAGCACTCGGCTGTTCTGGCGAGCTTTCAATGTTGTTTACAAGCTGTGTCACAACCTTTTCCAACTGTTGTTCTACAGCTTCTATTTGTGGTTCTGTCAGAGGTTGAGTCTGGTCCAAGTTTTGAGGTTCAATACTCACCACTTGCACGCCATCGACCTTCGCTTGCGTAGCGGGTAATGGCTGCCAAGTACCGTCAGGAAACACCTGCCAAATTACTCCGCCAACTTCGATATATAAAATAGGATCCATCCTAAACCTCTTCCTTACAAAAACGCTGACCTTGAGAGCATCAATTCACTCAATAAAAGGCTGGAGAAATCAGCGAACTCTTTCTCATAAATACTAGCAAACAACAAATCATTAACAGTTAATTAATTACCATTGATACGCTGTAAAGTAAACCGATAAGCTGTGACTTTCATTCAGTTATATTTAACGTCACAAAATACATTTAGTGAATGTGTCATAATGTTGAAATTACTGGTTAATTTTCAAGGAATGTCATGACGGCAACGAACTACCTCAACCAACTGAATCACAAGTATCTTGTAACTCACAAAACCAAAGAAGACTTCTTTTGGGATACCTACATGGGCATCAGTGACGATCATGATGGTTCAACCCTCGCTCAAACTCAGTGGACCGAGTTTCTAAGCGCTGCTGAACAGATAAAGGCTATCGAAGCCCAACTAAAGACCATCGATCAAATTCAAGATCCTCAAGAAAAAGAGCGCACCTTAACCGGGCTAAATGGTTGGTTAGCTACGTTCAAATCGCATGCTATTGAATCGCAAGATTCACAAGCGCTAAAGGCCGACCTCATCAAGTTTGAAGGGGAACTGTTTGAGAAAAAGCAAAACCACGTGATGACTTACGTAAATGAAGCGGGACAAGAAACAGAAGGATCGCTTCCTGTCCTAGGTTCAGCGGTGAGAAGTAACAGTAGTGAGCAAGTTAGGCGTTCAGCACACCAAGCGTTATTGGGGCTAGAGCAATGGCTACTTGTGAACGGCTTTATTGAACTCATCAAAAAACGTAATAAGTTTGCCCAGTCTCTGGGGTTCAAAACATTTTTCGATTATTCCGTCGTAAAAACTGAGCAGATGACCACAGAACAGCTGTTTGCGATTTTGGACGACTTTGAGGCACGTACCCGAGATAGCCACCAAAAAAGTCTCACCAACTTGGCTGCGCAAAAGGGTCAAAGCGCCCTCAAAGGCCATAACTTCACCTACTCTTTTGCTGGTGACGTGATGAATGACCTCGACCCTTACGTCCCTTTCTCAAAGTCATTGAGACGCTGGATTGAGTCTTTTGGCCGCCTGAATATCGAATACTCTCAAGCCACCTTGAAGTTAGATTTGCTAGATCGCAAAGGTAAGTACCCAAATGGTTTTTGTCATGGGCCTATTCCTTCGTTCTATGACCAAGACACTTGGGTGCCTGCTCAAGTCAACTTCACAAGTAACGCTAAGCCCGATCAAATCGGCAGCGGCTATGATGGAATCAACACTCTGTTTCATGAGGGCGGGCACGCGGCACACTTTGCCAACGTGAAAATGAACGCTCCGTGTTTCTCTCAAGAGTTTGCACCGACCTCAATGGCTTACGCGGAAACTCAGTCTATGTTCTGTGATAGCCTATTGAATGATGCTGATTGGCTAAAACAATACGCAGTCAATGATGAAGGTCAGCCGGTACCTAATGAGCTCATTAAAGCGATGATTGATAGCAAGCAGCCATTCAGAGCCTACCAAGAACGCAGTATTCTTGTGGTGCCTTACTTTGAACGGGCGTTGTATGAGATGGCTGATGAAGATCTTACGCCTGAGAAGATCACGGAGCTCGCTCGTCGTAGCGAAAAAAACATACTCGGTTTGGATTGCAGCCCACGTCCATTAATGGCGATCCCGCACCTGTTATCAGACGAAGCCTCTTGCGCATACCAAGGTTACCTGCTGGCTCACATGGCGGTGTATCAAACGCGAGCTTACTTAACTGACAAGTTCGGTTACTTAACAGATAACCCTGAGATCGGCCCTTTATTGGCTAAGCACTATTGGTATAAAGGCAATAGCGTAAATCACAATGGAACAATAGAGAGCCTGACTGGAGAGGGCTTCAATGCCAAATACCTTGCTGACGAGTGCAACTTAACACCTGAGCAAGCATGGGCAATTGAAGAGAAAAAGATCAAACAACTGGCTTCTCGTGAACGTGCACAAGTCGCAGATTTAAATGCGAAAATATCGATCGTCGATGGCGCAACTGAATTAGCAAATAATGAAGAGTCGAACGAGCAAATGTGTGATGGTTTTGAACGTTTTATTGTAGAAAAGTACGGACGTTAATCAGCGTTTAGGGTCTGAGAAACCTCCCACACAGCAAAAAGCAGAAAGGACGATATCGCATCGTCCTTTCTTTTAATCTTGGCACTATATCGAAACACAAGCAGACCGAATCTCAGTATCGTATTCAATATCAACCGATTCGACGCTTCGCAAAGACTTTCTGTGAATGCCATATACCTGTCCCGTCAACACAATATAAAACTTTTCAGTTTTCAGTAAGTTCCATGCTTCATCTAAAGATTCTGCGTAGACTTTGTTTTGTGAGTCTTGTGGACGAGTACCAGCAGCTCTTCCATGTTTACGTGCCAATTCGAACAATCCATTTCGATTAGGTTTGCACGTAAACAGAGTCTCATTGCCATAAATGACACCCTTGCCAGATATGCTCTTAACCATTTTGTTTCTCCAAATAATAATCCACTCGTAACGCTTGAGTGGCATACCACATGTCGAACAGTGGATGCTTAAGCTACGCAAAGAAGAGAATATGGTGTAAAGACCGGGCAGCAATTACACCATGACGTTCAGTCTCAATATTCGAGTTTTAAAGGCTTAGGCTCTCAGCGCGCCTAAGCCCTGACACTACCCTTAGAAGTAGTAGTAAGCTGCTGCGAATACGTGTGTTTCTTCGTCGTATTGCGTGTTACCAATTGAACGTGCACCTTCGATATCTTGCTTAATATCAATACCCATGTCTGCGTTATCAGCAATACGGTACATAGCTGCAACGTTGATGTATGAAGAATCTACATCTGATAGGTTATCTTCTTCGTTAGTATTGAAAGCGTAACCAGCTGCAATGGTTAGATCATCAGACAGTGTGTAACCGCCAGAGAAGTAGAAACCTGTATTCTTCATCTCATCGTTTTGATCGACCCAAGAGTTAAGACCTAGCTTCATTGAACCTAACTTCATGCTGCCAGTTACTGTGTATACTTCGTAATCTTTCTCATCGTCACGAGCTTCGTAACCCGCGTATACGCTAAATACTTCTTGCTCGATACCGATGTAACCGTTAACGCCTTTGTCTGCATCGTTATGGTCGTCATCAGTCTCAAAGTAAGAGATTGCGTAAGCAATACCGTTAGTTGCGCCTTGGAACTTCACTACGTTGAATGCATCAGAAGCGTCGCCAGCAGAAGCACCAAACTCGTATGTGTTGTCACCTGCGCCATCAACTTTATCTAGTGCCGTATCGTTTTCCCAACCGAATGAAGCAATACCGTAACCAGTGTCGAAACCTAACCACGCCTTATCAACGTCTGTCGCAGGACCTGTATCAATGCCATTCACCCAACCAGATGTTGCTGCGTCGTTCGCTGCAACGTTATTGTCAGTTGTGTAGTTCAGCATCATGTCAGTTTCAAAGTAACCAACAAAACGATTGTTACGGTAGCTTACCGCCAGTGTTAGACCAGTCGCCCAGTCATCGTAAAATGCTTTTGAACCTGTGTCGTAGTAACCACCAACACCGAAAGAACCTGCTACTGAGAATTGATCTTTGTGCATAGAATCAAAAGCAAACATCTCTTCATTCTGGCTATTTTGGCTGCTTGTGTTTACAGCGAATGCTGAAGTTGAAATGCTTACAATCGCAAGTGCTACTAATGTTTTTTTCATAATTACCACTACCTATATATTGATTCGGCCTTGTTAGTCCGGCCTTTTGGAGTGGCGCTATTGTTCAAAAATTACAGTTATTGATATACCGTAAAATTACTGAAATTTTATAGCTAAGATGAATTTAATTAAATAATGATATGTTGATATCACTTTTATATTGAGAAACGTAAGCCGAGCGTGAAACCGATATCAGTACTGTTATCCATATTACGAATGTTCTCAATCATCAAGGCTTCTAAAGCAAGGCGGTACAAACGATAGCGATACCCCACAACCACCTCATTCGATGGCTCCGAGAAATCTGGATCATTGGTCGACCAACCTTGATAGTTAAGCGATTCAAGGACAAAGCTATGGCGCTGATTCCATCGATATTCATACCCAACAGCCCAGCTAGCACTCACGTTTTCAAGTGTTAGCCTCTCATCACTAACTAAACGACCATCACTGTTTCGATGCACAAGGCCAATGGTAGAAAAGAAACTGTGCCTTGGAGTGATATAGCTATAGTTGAGTTGGACACCCTGCTCAAAGCTGGTTCTGGCAAACTGTCCGCTTCTGACGCTGTTGTAAAACAATGAACCACCAGCCGACAGTGACATCGGCCCTCGAGAAAACAGTAGCAGCTCATTGTAGAAGGTAAGCGCGTTGGTCAGTTCATCACCTTCGAAATCCGACACATGAACACCGGCATTATGGAAATCCATGGTGAACTGATCTTCTGCTACCTCATCACGCCCGTTCTGCCCAATGCCAAATAAGTCATGAAACCCCATTACAAAGCTGTCTAAACCGTTATCTTTTGCTGTGACAACACGATAATCGAGTTCAGTTTTCCAAATCGGAGACACTTGCCATTGAACAGCAATGTTCGATTGGTTTTGATAATAGTCTAAGGAATAAGCTGGCGTATGCGCCCATACACTGGCCTGCGTATAAGAGGACTTAAACTCAATCATACCAGTCCTATTTGGTTCAGCAGAACGAAGCTGTGTAGAGAGCACATTCGAATGAATGGGTGATTGTGCATAGACGAACATTGGAGATGCTACAGCACTGTGAAAAGGCAATATTGATAGGGATACAGTCAGAAATGTTCTTAACGCTGTCACAACTTTCTCAATGGTTTAAAACGTCCGATTCTCTTAAAAACAGCGTTCAATTAATGCAGCAAATTTACTGCTTTTCGCTAAAATACATAGAATAATGTGTTCTAAAAAAATCGAACTAAGAACACCTTAACGATCTTTTAATGTTCACTTGCTCTCGAGCGTTTTAACGAATATCTTCATCGCGTGAATGAATAACCTAACTTTTGATAAGGATAAAATGTGAACGTCTCTAGCCAGAGCTTTGAGCAATTGTTGATGAATCAGTCTGAAACTTTGATCAATAGTGATCCAAAAGATTTTACTACAACTTGGTCCACGGCAAGCTTTGACGTTCTAGACTGGTTTGATATTGACAGATTAACCCTGTACCCAAACTCTATGGTACTGCTCGAAGATGGGAAAACAATCTCGGTATCTAAATCACATATTCCACCTATCGATAAACAAGACTTTTTAGGCTGCAACCACCTCGAGTATTTAAAGCTCCTCAAAACGCAAGAAACTTACTTGGAGTTTTCAGAAGATCAGCTCGCTAAAATTCAAAACGACGTGCTACGCCGAATATATAAACAGGGTGGCAAGTGGCACTGTATTATCCCTTTGCAGCTGTTTAACCAACGTTGGGGAGCACTCTCTTTCACTAACTTCCATGACAATAAAACCACATTGGGCATAGAAGACATTAAACGGCTGAAGCTTGTGTGTGAGATGTGGCTTTGTTATTGGCAGCATTCAACATTAGCGCGAACGTTGAATCAAAGTGAGAACTTGTGGGAAGACGATAGTGATAAGCTGTTGTTGTTATCAAAAAAGCAAACCAAGGTGCTATCACTTATCGCTCAAGGGTACACTGCCAAAGAGTGCGCAGATAAATTGCACCTCAGCCCACGTACCATCGAATCGCATAAGTACCGAATGCTTGGGTTAATGAACCTAAATAATCACAATGAATTGGTTCAATTTGCTTTGCGTAACGGCTTAGGGATTACTGAAAATAGAGACGCGACTCGATAGGCTTATTTATCTTGGTTACTCTACTCATCAGTTACTCGTTGCCTTCACTTAACGCGAACTTTATTTCATCCGACGAAAAACCTTTACGGCTGAGCATCGCATAAGCCTTAGAGCGCTCTTTATGGTCATTGAGATCGTAAGACTTTTTCTGTAATTGTTCTAAACAAGACGAGTAAAAGTCCAGTTGTTCTTCGTTGATTAATCGATCGATTAACGCCGATAGCTCGCTGGTATCAATTTGTCGTTGTTTCAGCTCTTGCTGAATGGCAGTCAAACCCTTCCCTTTTCGCGCATATTTCAACACCTCTTTCTCCAAATCAGCTTTTTCGGCCTTGAGTTGGATATTACTCTTAAGCTCATGAGCTTGTGGGTGCTGATCGATAGCAACTTTGACTTGTTGATAGCTGAAGCCACGTTTTTGCAGTGTCGCTACAAGCTTTTCACGGCTCATGGTAAAGCCTGAATAGTAATGATTGATTCGATCGATCAAGAGCATTTGTTCATCGATGTTTTTCTCAGCAGATACTTTATGAATCGCATCTGAAATAACCGAATCTGTTAGCCCTTTCTTCTTCAACTTCTCAACGATGTATCGCGAGCCAAATTCGCCAAAGAAGGCTTGCTCAACAAATTGCTCTGCAAAATCCTGATCTGACTTTAGATAGCCGTAACCTTTCAAGTTCTTTAAGGTTTCGTCAATCCAATCTTGATTGTCCGTTTTCACTTTCAGTTTCGCAGTCAACTCGCTTTCAGTCATATCCCTCTGAGTTAAATGCCACATGGCAGAGTTCATGACGCTTTCGATTCGTCGCGCTTTTCTTACCGTTGCCTTGTTAATATCCGGGTTTTGCTGTGAATCATCCATTCAATTTCAACTATCAAGATTAAGCCTGCCCCATGATAACGTAATTCTCAGTTGGGTGTAGGGAGATAAAAGAATGAAAATAAGATACACCAACAAAAAATGGACGCCTATTCAGCGTCCATTTAATTATCACGTTAATCAATCAGTGATTAACTCTCTTCGTGGTTGTATACATGCACATCACGTTGAGGGAACGGAATAGTGATGCCTTCTTCATCGAAGCGTTTCTTCACAGTTTCCGTCACATCCCAATACACATCCCAATAATCGTCGGTCTTAACCCACGGCCTTACGACGAAATCTACAGAAGATGTGTTCAAAGTATGTAGCTTGATCATATGCTCTGGTTTTTTCAGTACTTTAGGGTGCGCAACAATGATGTCGTTTAATACTGCTTTCGCCTTATCAATGTCGTCAGAGTAACCAATGCCAAATACCATATCGACACGTCGAACACGCTCTGCTGTAATGTTATTGATTACATCACCCCAAATTTTGTTATTCGGAATCACCAAACGCTGGTTATCGATAGTCTGTACTGTGGTTGATACAAGGCTCATGTCTTTTACCGTGCCTTGAACACCCGCCACTTTCACCATGTCACCGACATCGTACGGGCGGTAGATCAAGATCATCAAACCAGAAGCAAAGTTAGATAGCGTATCTTGCAATGCGAAACCAATGATCACACCGGCAACACCGAAACCAGTTAGCAATGGTGCTAGCTCTATCCCGATTTGCGACAGCGCGATAAGCAAACCGATAAACACGACTGCTTTCGATGCGATTGATACGAAGAAGTCCTGCATCAATACACTGAAGTCCATTTTCGAATGTGACACACTCTTACGAACGGTTTTGCGCGCAACGTTCGACAGTAGACGAGTTACATACAAAATACCTAAGAACAGAGCCAGTTTAACAACGAATGATGGCGTGTTCTCGAATGCCCATGCACTAAATGAACGAAGCCAGCCATCTAAAAGCTCTAATGCAACATCAACGTCTAATACGTCAGCATTAATATCACCTGTCGTCGCCAACAACACTCGCTTGTATGAGGTTACGTCGACGCCAAACGGTTCCATCAGAGAGATGGTCTCTTCTAAGCTCGCAACCATCACGCTCGTACGTTCACTAAAGCGTTCTAGCTCCTTCTTAATAACCGCTTTCTCTTCTTCATTTACAAAAGACAAGCGTGCTTCTAAATCTTGTCGCTGCGTATCTGTGTAGAGAATCGCGTTCGTTAAGTATTTAGAACGAGACACTAACGCCTTTTTAAGCGTATCTTCCGATGCTGTAACATCGACACCACGCTCTTTTGACCATGCTAATGTTTTAGCGAGCTGCTGGTAGTAGGTGTCCATCATCCCGATTCGTTTCTGAATGCGTAATTCAAGACGCTTCTTAACATCGCCTTCAGCCGAACGGTTTTCTTTACTCATTGAAACGATTTTATCTTCGTTCAATGTCAGTAGTTTTTGTAAAAGTTCAACCTGCTGAGCCAGAACGGCATCCAGCCCTTCCTTCTTGTCAGAAGAGAGTTGTGTAAAAATCTCTTCACGTAGCCCTTGGTTCTTGCGTCTCAAGATATCTTCAAGAAAGGGTTTCTCAGCATCATGCGCCGTTTCTAATGTTGCCAGATCGAGCATAAGCTGATCTTGTACTTGTGTTATCTTATCGACACTTTGCGCGAAACTTCCGAATGCGACAAACGTCAACATTAACAATAGACAACGCCAAACCTTCATCATATTAATTCCTATTACTGTCTAAATTGACCCTATAAATAGTAGTAAAAAGAAGATGGATAACAAGCATTTAAACGTATGTTGTGTTAAAACTTCGCAAAATATCAGCCCGTATCTAATATTTGAGAGTTCCAATCCCTCTCCATGACCTGTAGAGTACGCATCCAACAAAGAATAACGACTGAGATCGGCTTTAGGCGCATGCTTTGAAACGCCTTATTACCCGGTATTGGTTACAGCAAGAGAATGAAAAAATGAACAACGAACTTGATGTAATTAAAACGCTTGAAGAACTAGAACAATTCCTAATTTCAGTAGAAGCTGGCGGTTTAGGCCTAGAAGGTGTTGAAGGCGTTGGTATGGCGACCAATAACTCTGACGGTCGTCACTTTGTTGCTGTATTCAATAGCAGCCACCAAGTTCTACTTGCTCGTTGGATCACTGACGAAGTATTTGAAAACGGCAAAGACCTAGTGCGTAACGGCCCACGCCGCAGTCACTAAAACGGCTAAGCAGGAAGTTAGAATACTAAGCTTCTGCAGCCACAGATAAGAATTGAACAAGCCCAATCAGATTCCAGGTGAATGATTGGGCTTTTTTTGTACCCGAAATCATCGCAAACGTTTGTTAGCGGTATCGTAAAAAGAAATACTAAAAAAGATCAGATTCTTATGAACTTAACTCCAATCGCGGTGCCTTAACGTCTAGGTTTGGCGATAATACACCTTTGGGCTTTGACAGTTTTATGACTTGTAGCACGAAGCAAAGTTATCTAAGCTAGCCGCCGTGAAATGAGCTGTATGATGACTCCGTGAGTAAAAATAGCTCGTCAATTTAAAGACCAAGATCCGATACTAACTGACTCTATTACTAATTGATTTGCTAAGCACACCTAGTTTCTTTTTATCTCAACAAAACCGCCAACAAAAGCAATCGCTTTGGGCGCTTTTCCTTACCGGACTGGTTATCATAACTTGTCTGGCGAGTACGCTGTCTGCAAATAAAGTTACGTTCTCCAACTATTCGGTTAGTCAATCAACACGCCTTGGTACTGAAAGCAGTGATCCACAAGCCTCTATGGCTTCGTCTGAAAAAATGTCCGAGCTTTATTCCAGCGTATTCGGTTCTCAAGCATCTAAATCACTGTCTGCGCCAACTTCGAGTGCCTGTGACCTGAGTTCTAAAATGCTCACCTTCGCGACACCTAAAACTGGCTGGCTGATCCCTTTTATTCTTCTGATCGCTGTAGCGTTCAACCTTCCACCTCACATATCGAGATTATCTAGAGACAATCATCGCTCTGCTCGACCAACAAAGCACCGCTTACACTTAAAGCACTGTATATTTAGAGAATAAATAACCGGGCCATTACACCCTTTTATTTATTTTTTGGAGATACATTTGTGTACAACACACTTCTAACTAAGTTTGCCGATTGTTTGGCATTCTGCATGCGTACATGCGCGAAAACTATAGTCACTGCCCTACTGGTAATGACGTCATTCACAGCTCTGGCACAAACGACCGGCTGGCTGAGTGTGCCTGAGCACCCGCCTGTAAAGATGCGAATGATGTCGACAGGGGAACAATCCGATGACGGTTCTCAAATTCAGACTGTGCTCGATGTCGTGCTCGATGGAGACTGGAAAACCTATTGGCGTAGCCCAGGTGAAGGAGGCATCCCGCCAAGCTGGGACTGGTCTGGCTCTACCAACATCGCATCAGTTGAGTGGCATTGGCCTATCCCTAAATATTACGAGCAGCTAGATGTGATGACATTGGGCTATAAAAAGCATGTCAGTTTTCCAGTTACGCTTACATTGAAAGACAACACCAAACCTGCAATATTCAAGGCGTCTTTCACCTTTCCGTCATGTACCAATATCTGTGTTTTAACCGATTACGACATTGAATTGCCGATTGACCCACAAACATTGGAGCTCGATGAAGAAGCCATGTTTTTGTTCAATCAGGGCATGAGTCAGTCTCCACGCGAAGCTAATCGAACTTCTGTGAATGGCCTGTACTGGGATAAAAGCAAACAACAATTGGTAACTCAGCTGACGAGCAAAGACGGCTGGGATAAACCTATGGTACTGATTGACGGCGAAGAAGTAATCGATGACTTCTTCTCTCCGCCGACCGTTCATATTACCGACAATACAATGACTGCGGTATTTAACGTGAGCAACTGGATTGGTGAAGTCGATCTTACCGATCGCACGGTAAGTGTCACTGTCTCAGACACCAACTTTGCTGAAGAGATGACAGCTAAAGTAGGCTCAGAGCCAATCGCTTATCAAGAGAGCAACAACGGCTTTATTGCGATGATCGGTTTCGCCTTAATTGGTGGCTTGATCCTCAACATCATGCCATGCGTGTTACCCGTATTAGGAATGAAGCTAAACAGCATCATTCAGAATCAAGGGGCCTCTCATCGTCATATCCGACTTTCGTTCCTAGCTTCTGCTGCCGGTGTCATTACTTCATTTGCACTGCTAGCACTTGGCATGACACTTCTAAAAGTGGGTGGCAACGCGATTGGCTGGGGAATCCAATTCCAGAACGTTTGGTTTATCGGTTTCATGCTGATCATCACCTTGCTGTTCTCAATTAACCTATTGGGTTTATTTGAGTTCCGACTACCTTCAGGTTTAAACACCTGGATGGCGACCAAAGGTGACGATTCACATTCGGGTCACTTCGTTCAAGGCATGTTTGCCACACTCTTAGCAACACCGTGTAGCGCACCATTCCTTGGTACCGCCGTAGCTTATGCGCTTGGGGCAAGCTACCAAGAACTATGGGCTATATTCATTGCACTTGGTATTGGTATGAGTGCACCTTGGCTAATCTTCGCTCTGTTTCCAAGCCTAACTAAATTGCTGCCGAAACCAGGCGTGTGGATGTTCAAAGTTAAGTTGGTATTTGGCTTAATGATGTTCATCACCAGCTTATGGTTAACAAGCTTACTGACCCCATTCATCGGTAAGTTCCCGACCATCCTACTGTCTCTGTTTATTGTGGTTTCGGTATTGATTTGGATTGGCATGAAACTAGGCCGAAAGGTACTGATTCCTATCATGGCGACCACGACTCTAACGTTTGGTGCGGCGCTTATCATCGGTAGCGTGACCGCTGATAACTGGGCGACCCCGATTGTCGATGACCTACCTTGGCAGAAATTAGATGCTAAACAAATTCCTCAATTAGTTGAGGAAGGTAAAACGGTCTTTGTCGATGTGACGGCTGAGTGGTGTATCACCTGTAAAGCAAATAAGATCGGTGTAATTCTCCAAGATCCGGTGTACAGCCACCTACAGCAAGAAGACATCGTTTTAATGAAGGGCGATTGGACAACACCAAGCGAAAGTGTCACCCAATACCTGCAAAGTAATGGGCGATTCGGTGTTCCATTTAACATCGTTTACG
The DNA here is from genome assembly GCA_000169995.1 of Vibrionales bacterium SWAT-3. Taxonomy (GTDB): domain Bacteria; phylum Pseudomonadota; class Gammaproteobacteria; order Enterobacterales; family Vibrionaceae; genus Vibrio. Next base: position 55,329 of record AAZW01000001.1, read on the forward strand.
GTCCAAGCTACAAAAAAGGCATCCCTCTCCCCGTGATTCTAGACAGCGACACGGTTGTTCAAGCTATCGACGCAGCGAGGTAATCAATGAAAACTCCCAACGCTAAAGATAAAGCTGGCACAACGGAAAGTGGCAATGCAAATCACGGAGTGAAAAAGCAGAGCCGTCTTAAGAAGTGGGGAAAAGAGCTCGTCTCAATGTTATTGATTGTCGGCGTTGTCTCTTTTGCCATGGATTTTTATCACAGCAGAAATATGCCTCAAGGAGATGCCATTCCAATCGTGGGTCAATCGATCCAAGGTGAGGATATTGACGTCCTTGAGCTCAGTAAAAATGGCAAACCAGTGATTGTCTACTTTTGGGCTACCTGGTGCGGTGCTTGCAAACTGGTGAGCCCGACCGTGAATAGCTTCAGCGATTCACATCAAGTCGTCTCTGTTGCTTTGTCCTCCGGGCCAGATGAACGAGTACAACGTTTCATGGATGCCAAAGAGTATGATTTCCCTGTGATCAATGATCTTTCTGGTTCGATCAGCAGAAGTTGGGGCATCAATGTCACACCAAGTATTGTCATCATTAAAGATGGAAAGATAAGCAGTATCGCAACGGGCGTTACTTCTCCAATTGGACTTTGGCTAAGAACTTACTTTGCATAACTTATCTACAAAACAGGCCATTAGGTCAATTTAAACCAAGTAAAGAACATTAACGCGAGCGCAACCCAATAGGCGCTCGCCATTACAAGAATTTGAGATTATTAACATGAAAAAACTTCTGATTAGCACGCTGATTTTAGGCTCACTAATGAGCACAAGCGCTTTCGCAGAACTAAGCAAAGAACAAACACTGCAACTTGAAGAGATTAACCAATTCCTCAAAGAGAACCCTTCTACAATTTCGGGTCTACACACCAGCTTAGAGCAGTATGTTGCAGGACAAGCACAAGCAAAGAAAGCCCAAGCAGAAAGCCATGATTGGCTGTATAACAACGATGCCCATCCAATTACTGGAAACCCGGATGGTAAGTCGGTGATCATTAACTTCACCGACTACAACTGCCCATTCTGTAAGCGTTTAGAAAAAGGCTTGGTTCAATTAGCTTCAGAAGACAGTGATATCAAAATCATCAATGTTTACCTGTCGTTCAAGCAGCAACAAGTGAGCGGTCTTAATACCAATGCGGCGTTATATGCGATGAAAGTTTGGAAGGATAAGCCAGAAGCTTTCCCGGAAGTTGATCGACTATTGATGGCGAAAAGTGGTATCCACACCAAGTCATCACTGCAGGCTGTCGCGAAAAAAACGGGAACTGAAGCACAATTAGAAACGACACCAGAACAAAGCCAAACACTGCTAACCAACCACCAAACGTTTAGTGCACTTGGTTTAACAGGCACACCAACATTGATGATGAATGGGCAAATCTTACCAGGGTATGTTCCTTACGATCGCTTAAAAGAAATTGTGGATGAGGCTTTTTAATCACGCTAATAAGTAAAGATAAAGCCACCCATTAAAAGCCCCAAAAGCCTACTTGTTTAACTCACAGTAGGCTTTTTTGTTGTTCAATATTTGATCGCAACGGTTTGAAGTCATGACTGTAAGGTCATCATTTTGACATAGAAAAACACTCTAAGTGTCACCGTCTCGCAATGGATTCTTAATCTATTCTCGTTAGCCTAAAAGCAGTTCTGTCGAAGAGTGCGAAGACGTGTTAACTCGAGACAACTGTCCTTTGACCGAGCTTGGCTCGGTCTTTTTTTAGGTATTTCAAAGGTGATAGAGCAAGTGCCTAAAGGTGGAAGTCGATAGGAGCTAACTCAATAAACGACAGACAAGCGCACCTGGTTCTCTCAACGCATCCACGTTATAGCTAAGGACACGTCCAGCAGACGGCGCGTGATAACGACGGCACTCATTACCAAACGCATCATATTGAACAGCCAACAAGTCATCCTTATCTACACTTTGTAGAAGTTCAACTTGAGGCAGCACAAATCCACCAATATCAGCACGAATCGACACCACGTTGTTGCCTTCAACCCAATCCATGCCAGGTAACTGCTTGTTTATCTGGTCACAGGCTTGATCAGATTCAAACATGTCATAGTAAGAGAGCATATTAAATACGCCGTCAACCGCTCTTTGAATCATATCGGGCTGAGTAAACTTACCCATCCCTACTTCAACCGTAATACTTGGAATTCCACTTCGATTCCAAACCGTTTCAAGAATGCCGGGATCGCTGGGATCATTGAGCACGCAGTCTGGCTGCATCAGTCTCGCCATCTCTAAACATTGGTCAATTCTGTAATCCGCAAATACATATAGCGGGTACACCGCACCACGAGTCTGGGTATGCAAGTCAACGGCGAAAGTAGCATTGTGCTTGAGTAAACGCTCCCATAAAGAAGCAACAAAGCGCTCGGCTGCCAAGCCATGTGGGTCTCCGGGAAAAAGTCGATTAAGGTTGGCAGGGCAAGAACCAGGGTCAGAAGAGACGAAGTCTCGACTATGATTCAGTAAACCTGACAGATTAACCGTTGGTACAACGGTCACGGTTCCTGTTAGGTCCTTCCCAAATAAGTCTCGGATAATTTGCTGTGCAGCCAGCACGCCATTGAGCTCATCACCATGAATACCAGCGGTGATCATCAACTTAGGGCCATCTTTGCTACCTTTAAAAACAGAGACAGGCATATTTTTTGGTTGTCCTAATCCATCGCTGGTGACTTGAAACCAAAACTGATGCTCTCCAATCGGCAAGTCCTCAACATTCAAAGAGCCAATAACCTGCCTACCTTGTAAAACATCGCCTAAGTACTCTGTTCTCATCCAACTTCTCCATGCTTTTGAACAAAATCTATTCTGTTGCCAGTTTTTGCATCATAGAGGATATCGTAACCAGTACAAGCAGTTAATCAGTCCTAGAAGTGCCACTTTAGCCAAAAACGCTTTCGAACTTATCACTAAGTCTTTCTAATCATGACTTCCCCTGACGTACCTCTTGAAGCACAAATTGTATAACTATTCACTAATTACTCAGTCGAATGAAATAAAAGTGCAATAAAATCAACACTTAAAAAAGTTCCCCATTCACGAAAATGTAATTTTATAGAAATCAAAGCTTAATTTAGCTGCTCTAAATTAACCTCATCTCGAAACGGAGAGCACATTGCTCACGGATTTTAAAATATAAGGTAAGTGATTATGAAAAAGGCAGTTCTGGCTTCTGCAGTGGTAGCAGCACTAGTTTCAGGTTCATCTCTAGCAGCAACAGTTTATAGCTCTGACGGTACTGAGCTTAAGATTGGCGGTCGTGCGGAATTCCGTGGCGACTTCATCGGTTCAGGTGGTGCCGAAGTTGAAGGTACAATGGAAGATAAAACTCGTTTCCGTTTAAACCTTGGCGGTAAAACAGAACTTACCGATACTGTTACTGCATTCGGTTTCTACGAAGCAGAGCAAAGCACTGGCGATAGCGAGTTTGATAACCGTTACATGTACGCTGGTGTGGATTTCGATGGACAAGCAGTCTCTGTAGGTCGCCAAGACATGGCTTCAGTCATCGTATCTGACTTTACAGATATCACTGAGTTCTCTGGTGTTCAACAAGTAATCGATGCAGCTTCGGATAAAGAAGATAGCGTATTTGCATACCGCGGTGGCTTTGATGCTCTTCAGTTAGAAGCAACTTACCAAGCAAACAGTGAAAAAGACTCTGATGGCTACGGCATCTCTGGTGTTTATTCATTGCCAATCGGTTTGGACCTTGGTCTTGCATACTCTGGTCAGGATCTAGGTGCAGGTAACGGAAGCGCAAACCAAATCCTTGCAGGCCTAGCATATTCACTAGATAACCTTTACCTAGCAGCAACTTACTCAACGGGTGACTTAAACGATAAAGCCGTTGGCCCTATCGCTGAGTCATTCACTGCAATGGAATTCGCAGCACAATATAAAATCACTAAGCAAGTTTCTGCTGCAGCAGTATACACATACCAAGAAAATGAAGCGGCAAACGGTTCTACAGCCGACTCTGTTGATGGTATCGAGCTTGTTGGCTACTACAAACTAAACAGCAACTTCCGTACGTACCTTTCTTACTACATCAATAGCTTAGATGAAGTGAAAGACGCAACTACAGGACTAACAACTGAAGGTGAAGATACGCTTCGCCTAGGTGTTCGCTACGACTTCTAATCTAAATTTACTTTAGATAGACACCAAAAAGGTTGGGCAATTGCTCAACCTTTTTTCATATTCGAATATTCTGACCAACTTCATCAATGCTTTTTCTGGTTAAGTGGTGCTAAATCCGTATCATAGGCAAACCACATCAAATAATTAGAAACATCATGTCACAACACCATCCGATCCAAGGCGCTAGCTGGATGCTTACCGCAGGCTTAGCCTTTGCCGTAATTAACAGCCTGACTCAAATTGCTAGCATTCATTTCGGACTGACTTCTACTACCGTTGCCGTTATTCAATACGCCATCGCTTTATTAGCCATTCTTCCTTACTTGAAAACACTAGGCATTCGCCGTGCACTCCAGACCGACAACCTCAAACTGCACGTGTTCCGTGTCTTTTTATCGGTCATTGGTATCCAGCTTTGGATATGGGCGCTCGCTTATCCTGTGCCAATTTGGCAAGGTATCGCACTGCTGATGACCTCTCCGTTGTTTGCGACGATAGGATCGGGACTGTTCTTAAAAGAAAAAGTTGGGGCAGCACGCTGGGGCGCAACATTAGCAGGCTTCATTGGTGCAATGATCATTCTAGAACCATGGGCGGAAGACTTTAGCTGGGCAACCTTATTACCTGTTGGCGCTGCATTTTTCTGGGCGTGCTACTCGCTGATGGTTAAGAAACTGTCATCACAAGATAGTCCGTCAACCATGGTGGTTTATCTACTGCTGTTAATTACACCGTTCAACATCATGTTGGCTGTGCCAGACTGGCAAACTCCAAGTGGCAGTACCATTTGGGGCATTCTGGCCGTCATTGGTGTTTTAACCGCCCTCGCACAATGGGCCATTGTAAAAGCCTACTCAGTGGCTGATGCATCTTTTGTCCAACCCTTTGACCATGCAAAATTACCTCTCAATGTGCTCGCTGGATGGCTGGTATTCAGTTGGGTACCGCCAGGCCGTCTCTGGTTAGGTGCGGCAATCATTATTGCGTCTGTCGCCTTCATTACTCACTGGGAAACAAAAAAACCAGCTAAAACGAAGAAAATTTAGAAGGTTTGAAATAAATAGTTCTGCTGTCCGTTCTATATTGATAAGAGAATTTGAAGCGAGGTCGTAACCATGAAGAAACCAATCAAGATTACACTGTACCGTTGGGCAGGCAGCTGGGGTCCATTTAAAGTAAACATCCCATGTGGAGAATGTACCCTTACCAAAGACATTCTAAAAGACACCTTTGAGAATGAGTTGGCGGATGTCGATGTCGAACTAGAAGTGAAAGATTGGTTGTCTCATTGGTGGGAGCCTCTAAAACTTGGGGCTTGGCACGCTCCTATCTTAGTTGTGGAAGGTAAGGTAGTCAGCCAAGGTGAGGCGCTAAACCGTGGCGTACTCGTCCAATCGGTGATCCAAGAGTGGACAAAACGAGATAGCCTACAAGGCAATATTGTTTACGGTAAAGCGACCTGCCCATACTGCGTAAAAGCAAAGAAAATGTTGGATGAAGCGGGTGTCGAGTATACCTACCATGATGTGGTTAAAGACAGTGCAGCTCTATATCGAATGATTCCTGAGGTGAAAGCCCACATCGGTCAAAAAACGCCCGTAACCGTGCCTCAGATCTGGCTTGATGGTAAGTACATCGGCGGGGCTGATAACTTGGAAGCTTGGATGAAGGAAAACGGTTTAGACAGCATTCCAAATAACGTCGTCGACTTATCTAACCAATCAACAGGCTAATCTTTCTTAGAGAATTTCAGCCACCCATTATTGTTTTTTGTGTCCATCCACAATAGAACAAAGCGATAAATTTACCTATCGCATATACGAAAAAGGCCTTAAACTTCAACGAGTTTAAGGCCTTTTAAAATTCCGTTTTGGAAAATGGTTACTTAGCCATTTTCTTCATCATTCGCTTGATGAATGATGCTTTTTTCGGCTTTGACTTACCGTACATTGCTTCGTGCATCATGTTTTTTGCTGCCATTTGACCAAGGTATGCGTGGCCTAGTTCGTAGTTCATGCTTATCTCCGCACATAATCAACTTTCTTGTGCGCGGATTCTACACTGAAAACACCCAAAAACAAGATCTAAATCACACTTTATTGCAAGTTATCTGTTTTTATTACAACACACCTTTTAAGTGCACGAGCGACTTGAGATATTCACAAAAAAAGCAGCTCGAGTGAGCTGCTCTTTATAAATGTTTTGCTTAACAACTGCCGTTTCAAACTATCGCTATGGCTGTTAGCGACAACGAACGCTTAGCTACGCTTTGGCTGTCGGTAAGTTTTACCAGCAATCTGGTAAGTCTCTTTTTGCTTTAGTTCGAACATTGTTTCAAAGAACCAAGCGGCAAATTTGATCAAGTCATCGCCTTCATTCATCACATGCTCGATGTACTCTTGCTCTTCACCCTGTTCGTTTTCTTGAAGTGTCACGTGGTAAATACGCTTTTCACCTTCAACTTCAGCTAGCGCAAATTGACCAGTCAGTGATGCGGCAGCCTCAGCGACTTCAGTATCTTCATTGGATTTCAATAGCTCAAGTGCTTGAGGTAGGCCATCTAGTGCGCAGATAGCTTTTACCAGTACTTCAAATTCATTTTGCTGCATGTTTTATTACCTATTAAATGGACGCCGATATTGTAGAAAACCATCTATCCAAATACAACGTCTTAAAGGCCGCATACACAAACATCAGCACAGGAATCTAACTATATTCGACTTCGGTATCGCCAAGCTTCTTTTTCATTCGTGTTGAAGACCACAGCACCGAGCCCATAGCCGCACCAATCACTAAATAGAATACCCCTAGCTGCAGATGATTCGTCACCCAACTTTCTACCAAATAGCCGCCTAACAGACCCGCTAAACACATTTGAATCGAGCCAGATAATGCAGAGACCGCCCCCGCTTGTTTCTTATGTGGTTCCAACAACATGCTAATAGAGAGAGGGAATGAGATACCCTGAGCAATGGTCAACCAAGTAAACGCCCATACTAAGTTAAAGATGGTTAATTCATGTGTCAGTAACCAAGCTCCAGACGCTAAAATAATCAAGATTGCGAAGCTCATTAATTGGGGCGTACTAAAACGACGATTCAAAACATTCAATGCCACACTGCCAATCAGCAAACCCGCCGAAGGAACAATCATCAATGAGCCGTATTCCGCAGCTGTCAATCCTAATTGCTCCTGCATTAAGAATGGGAACAAAGATAACGACACCAAACTTGCCATGTAGCTCATCCAGTTGTAACTGGCACTACTCAACACTTGTCGATTCGTTATCAAACTTCCGTAGTTCTTGACGACTTGGCTTACCTGGAAACGACTCTTGCTATAAGGGAGCGTCTCGTGAAGAACAAAATAGCCCAGAGTGAATATCGCGAGTAAATAGAGCAAAACAAACAGGAACACCGCTTCCCAACCAAGGTGGAATGAAATCCAGCCACCAAATACAGGCGCTATGATCGGCATGATCGAAGCGGTAATTGAAATATAAGACAAGGCTTTAGTAAGTTGTGCGCCATCATAACTATCGCGCAGCACACTACGCCCGAGAACCGAAGCACTACCCGCCCCTAAACCTTGTAATAAGCGACCAACTTCTAACGCTGTCATGTTGTCAGAAAAGACGACACAAACAACAGTACCAATCAAATAAACACCCTGACCTAACAAGAAGATAGGTCTTCGTCCAACAGCATCTGACATCGGTCCGTAAAATAGTTGAGATAAGCCAAAGCCCACTAAAAATAGTGTGACGAGCAGCTGTACATCAACTTGAGTGACACTTAAGTCAGCAGCTATCAGCGGCAGTGATGGCAGGTAAATACTGACACCCACTTGCCCAGTAGCAATGATCATCATTGCCAACAGTAATGGTGTTTTTTTAAAAGTCGATTGGCTCAAAAAATTTCCTTTTCGTTTGTTATTTGTTCAAAGATGAGTTTACATTCAGAGCCAGCAATTGATAATTAACCAAATTGGAATTTGATTAAGTCCCAACAGGAAAGAATATGGATTGGATACTTAACGTAAAAAGTTATGTAAGAGTAGTGGAAGAAGGCAGTTTTAATGGTGCAGCCCGTAAGCTCAATACCACCAGCTCGGCGATCAGTAAGCGGGTTAACTGGCTTGAAGAGCGTATCGGGACTCAGTTACTAGGGCGTGTTGATCTTTCGTGAGTATTTTTTGAACAGCATGGTAAAGAGTTATAATTTGCTTCGCCAAAAGTAAAACCATAACCAATACCATGCCAAGAACAATGCTAACTGATATTCGCTGGGAACTGCTACTCCAAGTTATGAAAAGTACAGGTCGTATTTACGATAAAACTGAACATCGAATGACATTTGAAGGAATACTTTATCGAATGAGAACAGGTATTCCTTGGCGGGATCTACCCTCTGAGTTCGGAGAGTGGAGTACCGTTTACAGACGATTTAATCTTTGGTCAAAGAAAGGGGTTTTAGATAAACTTTTCAAAAGCTTATCTAGCATGGCTGATTTTGAATGGGTCTTTCTTGATGGCTCTATAGTTCGAGCGCATCAGCATAGTACAGGTGCAGCGACTGAAAGCTCAGAGCAAATAGGAAAAAGTTGCGGGGGCAACTCAACCAAAATTCACTTAGCCGTGGATAGTGGTGGCCTGCCGATTTGCTTTGATTTATCAGAAGGACAACGCCACGATATAGTGCATGCCGAAAGCTTAGTTGAGCAACTCGATGAAGTTAATACCATCGTTTGTGATAAAGGATATGACAGCGAACCTTTCCGCACTTTTGTTAAGGAACGTGGCGGAGAAACAGTAATTGCTAAACGCAATTACGGAGAAGATATAGACAAAAACAGTATGGATTGGTGTCTATACAAGTATCGTCACTTGGTCGAAAATGCCTTTGGGAAAATTAAGCATTATCGAGCTATTTCAAGTAGATATGACAAGCTAGAAAGGAATTATGCCAGCATGTTATCGCTGGCATTCATGTTAATGTGGCTACCGATGTATTGTTGAACGCGAAATGTACAGCAAAGATCAACACGCCCTAAAACGTACGACTCGCTCGATTAGCCAAACCGAAGCAGGCGCACTCTTTTACCAACGAGCCAAAGATCAGCTCGATAACTGGCAGTCGATCATTGATGAAACCCGCTCGGTTAACCAAACCCCCGCAGGCCTGTTAAAAATTGGGGCAACCATCGCTGTTGGGTCTAAATTTCTGGTCCAACACATGGACGATTTCTTAGAGAAGTATCCAGACATAAAAGTACAGCTGATTACCACCACGTCAGGGCAGCTGCCTGAACTTGGCTTAGATCTGGTGATAAGTCGCGAACTCGAACAACTCAACTCGTTAAGCTTTAAAAAAACACCTTTGTTCGAGCACAAAGCGGGGTTCTATGCCGCTCCAAGCTACTTGGCGAAACATGGCTATCCAAGCTGTGAACAAGATTTAGAGCAACACAATTCGCTGATTTGGGGAGAGCGCCCTACTCGTGAGGTTACGTTAACGAAAGGACAACGAATCACATTGAATGGAAACTTTGCGACAACCAATCCTGAGGCTCTATTTCACGCGGCCAAGCGAGGCATGGGCGTGTTATTGACCATCAAAGCCATGATCAAAGAAGATCTAAAACAAGGGACATTAGTTCCAGTATTGCCAAATATCACCGCTGATGAGGTGATGGTTTACGCTTACTACCCTAAGCTTGATTACTCGCATACACGAACCAAACTGTTTCTGGATCACCTCAAAGATAGGCTAGACAAAGAACGTAGTACTCAGATTTTGTGAAACTAGTCACAAATAAATTTGAAAAAATATGCAGCGAGGACAATAATAAATAAGACGCATATCACAATTGTACGCGGTGATTCTGGTTAACTATGGATGGTGACTATGACTCAACATACACAGAACGGCATAATAAACACAGAGCGCATAGGTCGCTTATTGAAGTTGGAAGGTGTCGACCTTCTTGAGTCTGCTGTGCTCACCTTACATCAAACCTTTGATACGCAGTACACCAGCATCATTGAGAAGAAGTACTTCCCTGACCAAATCGTTCCTCTCGTCATCGCGCACTCTGATCATGTTTTACACGATAAGATAAACGCTCGCCATGGGCATATCTACCAACAGGCCGTTAATCAAAAACACCCGGACTGTTCGTTTGCTCAATATGTTGTTCAATCTCTACCGACATCGGCCTTTCGACAAGAGATCACTTCCCAGAACTCTATCGCGATCCCAACTCGTACTCAGAGTGGTGAAGTGATGGGCGTACTGTTTTCAACTTTCACATCACCGCTTAGCCCAACTCAGCAACAAGAGGTCATCAAGCATCATCAGCTATTCGCTGACATCATTATCCATACACTAAGGGAGATGTGGTTCAACGACCGTTCTGAGCAACTGGTGAATCAACTTAGCTATGAAGTCTCGCACGACAGCTTAACAGGCTTACTCAACCGTAGCTGCTTGTCAGATACCCTAGAGTCAATCACTCAGCAAAGCGTGACACCCTTCTCAGTCGCCTTACTCGATATCAATAGCTTTAAAGCAATCAACGACCAGCACGGCAATTATATTGGTGACAAAGTGCTACAGTTCGTTGCTGAAACGTTACGCCGCACCTTACCCGAGAACAACCTTACATTTCGTACCGCAGGCAACGAGTTTGCTTTCATCACCTACCACTCCGACCCAATCGCCATTTGTGAGCAAATACTAGCGAAGATCAAACAAGGCTACTCAAGCGTCGACATCAAGATCGATTTTGAGGTCAGTATTGGTATTGCTCGCTCAGAAGGAGACAACAAGGATGTCGAGCAGATCATCTTCAACACCAGCTTGGCATTAAAAGAGTGTAAGCAAAGCCCTGATACCCACATTCAATGTTATGACACCCATCTAAGATTTCGCTACCAAAGAAAGGCGGAGCTCATTGCCGCACTGCGAAGTGAACTTGAAAACCCTATTTCCAATAACCTAACGCAAGATGGCAATGGCATGTACGTGGTTGCCCAGCCTATCGTTGGCCAGGGGGAAAAACGTTGGGAATACTTTGAGGTGCTGACACGCTGGAAAACCGCTCAACATGGCGATATCTCTCCAGTGGAGTTTATTCAAGTAGCAGAAGAGTCTGGATTGATTGTTGAACTGGGTGAGCGCATCATCGAGTTAGTGTGCCGTGCAAAGAAAACGTTAGAGCAAGGGCTAGGCTATAAAATCAAGCTCGGGATAAACTGTTCTGCCCACGAGCTTACCGATTCCAAGCGTTATATCTCCTACCTTACTCGTACCATTGAGCAACATCACTTTGCAGCAAACGAGTTTGTTATCGAGCTAACCGAGACCGTGCTGCTATCACCAACACAAGAAACGAAAGCCGCACTTAATTACCTAAGAGAGCAAGGTTTTAATATCGCTTTGGACGATTTCGGTACTGGCTACTCCAGTCTCAACTACATTCACAGCTATCCGATCGACTGCATTAAGATTGATGCTACTTTCATCCGCAATTTGCTAACCAACTCTACCTCAGAGAGCGTCGTTTGGTTGATAGTCCAACTGGCGCATCGACTGGATGTGTCATTAGTGGCTGAGGGTGTTGAGAAACGTGAACAGTTAGAAAAGTTACACGCAATGGGATGCGACAAGATCCAAGGATATTTCTACTCTCCACCAATGAGACCAGAAGCCATTGTCAGCTACGTGACACACTCAGAGCCTCTTGCTTGAGCATGACTTACGTCGAAAAAGCCCCTAGCCTTGAGAACAGAAAAGCCGCGATGCCCAGCCCTATAATTAAAAATTAGGCTCAATATCGCGGCTATTTCAGCAGTGTGGTCTTAAACAACTTATTAATGACGACTAAGCGTCAATCATTAACTCTTGTTTGATTGCGCTTCTAGTTCTTGCTGTAACAAGGCATCCGCTTCATCACGAGCAGCGACAAACGTTGATTTTTCCTTTTTAGGCACAGAATGTGCCATTGGAATGTTCGCCTTCATCGCATCGACTGGACGACCGCGCTCAATCAATTCGTAATGCAGATGTGCGCCCGTCACACGTCCTGTTTTACCAGATAAACCAATACGTTGGCCACGAGATACAGTTTGACCTTTACGAACCAGAATCTTGCTCAAGTGTAGGTAACGCGTTTTGTAAGTGCTTCCGTGTTGGATCACTACGTAGTTACCCGCATAAGGGTGTTTACGCGTCATGATCACTTTGCCATCACCCGTTGCCTGAACGGGCGTACCAATCGGTGTGGCAAAGTCAGTACCATTATGTGGTGAAATTCGGCCAGTCACAGGGTGTAGACGTTTAGGATTAAACTGAGAACTTTGGCGCCAGCTGCTGCTTACCGGATAACGCTGGAAAGCACGTTGCAAGCTATCACCATTGGCATCGTAGTATTGACCATCGGTATGCAGATACGCAGACACAACACGGTTCTTGTTGATGATCTTAATCGCTTCAATCTCGCGCTTACCTGTGGCAACACCATCAACAAACTGCGCTTTTTGCAGCACTTCAAACTTATCGCCAGCACGCAGATCACGACTAAAGTTCAGCTTATCTTTTAGCAGCGTAACAATGTGGTCGATCTCAAGGCTATTCAAGCCAAGTTTGTTTGCCGAAACAGAGAAACTGCCTTGAATGTCACCCACTAAAGGTTTTTGTTTCCACTCACCTGGAATAGAGATGTCTTCGAATTCATAAGAGCCGTCTTCAAGCAGTCGGTAAACCACCTTGTCAGCAACGCTGAATTGAAGTTCCATTTTGGATAGTTCACCTGTCGCTTCATCACGCCAAAAACGTAACGTATTACCAGGGCGAAGCGTGTCGAGTGCAAGGAAGTTTAAGTCGGTTTCCATCACACTCATCATCGATTTGTAAGAGAAACCAAGCTGAGTGAAAATGCTACTTAAGTTGTCACCAGTTTGAATTTGATACTCAAACGTTGGCGGTTCAATAACCACAATAGGAGAAGACGACAAGATAGACTCAATCACAGTTGAGTCAGGTAAATTTAAATCGATCGTTTTGGTTAGATTCGATTGTGACGATTGCAAAGCAACACCAATTGCTGCAATAAGTGGCAGTCCTAAAATCGCAACTTTTTTTACAGGTGAAAGCTCAGCAAACGGAGAGGAAAATATTTTTGAATACACGGTAAACAGGTCTTTCTACGACATAAAGGCATAGGATATGCTTTTCAAACGCATAAATCATCAATGCATTGTCATAATATGACGCGAATCTTGCTCAGTATCGCTAAGTCATTGAGTTGCAGTGACTGAAACCGTGCTTATCTTAAAATAAAATTAACCGCTAAATTTGAAAATAAAAAAGCAGAAACGGCTAGCTTCTGCTTTATATTGATTTACGTTATTCCGTTTCGATTAATTAATAACCGGAGCGAATTCGTTGATGGTTCCAGCGAATAGCCTAGTGCACTTCGGCGACTCTACCAACCAACGTTTGGTAAAAATGCTAATTTCAAAAATGAGCGATTAAGCGCTCACCGTCGACACTAAACAGTTGTCTTCACCAAACTCATTTGGGATATAACGATCGGCATTTGCATCGTTTACCCATTGCTGGTCGTCAACAAGGTAGCGGAATTGAAACTCGCCATCTTTAGGCAGGCGAGTTTTGAATTTGTAAACCTTCCCCTTCGCCAACTTTTTCATTGGTGTTGCTTTCCAATCAAGAAAATCAGCAACGATGGATACAGAATTCGCTTCTTGAGCCTCTAGCTCAAAAGTCACTTCCACTTCATCTTTCGTTTTAAAAAAACGTTTATTAATCATTCGCAAGCTCCATTTGTAAAGTAAGCAGACACAAAGCTATGAGTGTCTAAATTTCATTCATCTACCTAAGATAATATGTAATTTGGCTCACATAAACAACAGATCCTCACATTAACGAAAACGTTATTGCTTACCAATTGATTGCGTATCAAAAGAAAAACTCATTAACACCTTTTCAGATGGGGCTTCTACAAAAGATTGTTCCGCAGAATGCTGAGTAAAACCGATAAAACCTTCCCCGTTTTGTTTACCTTTTGCTTGAGTGACGTCCGGCTGAGCAACCTCTAAAGTTTGAATTTCTACGCGATCACCAAGGAAAAGTTGGTCAACCAATATCACGCGGCTACGCTGTTGATCATGCTTAAATAAACCTAAGTAATAGAACACCCCGCTGCCTTGGTTAGATACCCACATTGGCGCAACGAAAATGTTGGTATCTCCCAATTCAACACCCAACAACTTTTGAGTATCTACCGTCACCACACCTCGTTCCACGCCCGAGTCGTAGCGACCAGAGGCCAACGATTTAGCGTCATTGACTTCATTAATAAAGGCGTAAGCGTTCGTTTCAGGTACTTTGATTGTCCACGGGTTGGTCGTCTTCAAATCAAACACGGTTTCAACAACCGTGTCATAACTCACTTGAGAAGAAGGGAACTTCGCCAAGATCTCTTCATCAGTTAAACTGAAGCGATATACGCCCGCCACCACCACGACAACCAGCATCACAATTGGAATCAGTAAGATCAGGGGAATTGGTAAGATTTTCTTTTTCATGAGCAATTTATTCTTTTGTTTTCATCCTGTTGTGCAGACCATAAAGGGCTTTAGTATAATTATCAATACAGGGCTAATCAGAACTGGAGCACGGATGGATATCAATCATAGTAAAGATAAAAATATCAGAAGTTGCGAATGTCGCTGCGGTGCGGTCAATCTCGTTTGTAGAGGAGAGCCTCAACGAACCTCTGTCTGCCACTGCTATGAGTGTCAAAAACGAACCGGCAGTGTTTTTGGTGTGCAAGCTCGATTTCTCACAGAGCAAATTTCCTTGAGTGGAGAGGTAACCTCTTTTTCACGCATAAGCGATACTGGCAATGAAGTTACTTATCAATTCTGCCCTAAATGCGGCACTACTATGCTGCTCCAATCCGTTGCTGCCGCTGACTTTTACATCATCCCGCTTGGATTGTTTAAAGAACAAGACTTTCCGTTACCGAGCTTTTCTGTCTACGAAGAACGTAAACACGGTTGGGTCAAATTTGACCATCAAATGAGTCACTATAATTAGTGTCTTGTATCCCCCAAGTATTGTGACAATGCTTGTCGGAAAACAAACTGCAATACTGTTGCCTAAGATCAATTATCGATGCTCTACAACGCTAGCGAAACTTTTTGCTAGCGTTATAATCTGCCCCTCTTTTTAACCCAGGGTGAACCACATGATTTCTAAGCTACCTCGCTGGGTTGAATACGGCGCTCTCCTGCTAGCAGGCCTTGCTGGCAGCGTAAATGCTATTGGTCTACTTGGCTTTCAACACCAAGCTATTTCGCACATTTCAGGTACGGTCTCTTTATTGGGGAGTAGCTTGCTCACTCCAACCTCTGCTTCAGTACATCTATTACTCATCATCATGAGCTTTATGCTGGGCGCTGCTTTCAGTGGTTTTTTCATTGAAAACCAGGCTCTAAAATTAGGTCGTCGATACGGCGTTGCCCTGTGCATTGAGGGTGGCCTACTATTTTTAGCACTTTGGGCACTTCTACAAGGTTACACCTCCGGCCAATATTTTGCTTCGGCAGCTTGTGGCTTGCAGAACGCAATGATCACTACCTACAGCGGCGCCATTATCCGTACCACACACATGAGTGGGATCATCACGGATCTTGGGATCATGATTGGCGCGCGCCTCAAAGGTATGCCCTTTGACCGCCGTAAAGCCAAACTGCTTATGTTCATCGTCATGGGTTTTCTATTTGGCGGCTTAACGGGTGCTTGCTTATTCCAGCGCTTTGAAATTCTCGCTCTGGCTTTCCCTGCCTCTTTTGCCTTTTTTATTGCGTTTAGCTACTGGCTCTATCTGTCCTATCGAACTGATACACCAGTGAATTTATAAAAAACTGGCAATATATCCTCAAATTACGTAACATCCGCAACACTTTATCCTAAACTCTTAATGGTTAGCAGAATAACCAGCATGAATATTTAGCGATATTTGATGAATAGTATTGCAAGCAATATTAATACTGGGTAATCTTGCATCCATTAAGAAAACACGGACGTTTAGTGAATAAAAATGCCAAGGAAGTGGCTTTTTTACGTGTAGAAATTCGAGAACAATAACATGTCTAACAACACGAATACTGCTCAAACAGAGAAATCTAAAGGCAGTTTCTGGGTTTTCCTAATCCCATCATTGATTGGTTTATTCCTTTTCATGGCTCCAATTAGCTACCAAGGCGATCTCACTATCCCTGTTGCTATCCTAGCCAAGTCAATTCAAGCAGTTTTCGGTGAATACCTAGTCTCAATTATCACTGCGATCGTCGCTTTCATGTCTGTAGCTTCCGTTTTAAGCACCATTTTCAAGCCTACATTCATCACATCGAATTCATTCTTAAACGGTCTTTTCAACCCTTCTCCCCTGTGGTTGTTGGTTCGTTTGATTGGCGGTGCAGCAGCGTTCATGGCGTTCTTCCAAGTAGGTCCTGAGTTTATTTGGGAAGAGAACACCGGCGGCTTAGTGCTAGAAGGCCTGCTGCCTACATTATTTTCAGTGTTCATTTTTGCTGGCCTGTTACTGCCTCTTCTACTTAACTTTGGTTTATTAGAACTGTTCGGCACACTACTAAGTAAAGTCATGCGCCCTATCTTCAACCTGCCAGGTCGTAGTGCTATCGACTGTATGGCTTCTTGGTTAGGTGATGGCAGCGTTGGTATCCTGCTGACAAGCAAACAGTACGAGAAGAAGTTCTACACACAGCGTGAAGCTGCGGTTGTAGGTACGACTTTCTCAGCGGTATCTATCACGTTCAGTCTTGTGGTTATTGCTCAAGTAGAGCTAGAGCACCTGTTCTTACCTTTCTATGCAGCAATCTGTCTAGCGGGTATTGTTGCAGCGGTAATCATCCCTCGCCTACCACCTTTGAGCATGAAGAAAGACACTTTCATCGACGGCAGCAAGCCAGAGAAAGATGCAGATGCAATCCCTGCAGGTCACTCAACGTTCTCTTGGGGCCTTGAGCTAGCAGTAAACAAAGCATCACAAGTTAAATCAGTTAAGTCTGTATTTAGCGAAGGCGTTCGTAACGCAGTGGACATGGTATTTGGTGTACTACCTGTGGTTATGGGTCTTGGTACAATGGCGTTGGTCATTGCAGAGTACACTTCTGTGTTCTCATTCTTAGGTCAACCTTTCATTCCGTTCCTTGAGCTATTAGGCGTTCCTGAAGCGGTTGCAGCATCAGAAACCATCGTGGTTGGTTTTGCAGACATGTTCATCCCAGCGATCCTTGCAGCGTCTATCGATAACGAAATGACTCGCTTTGTAATTGCAGCAATGTCGGTAACTCAGTTGATTTACATGTCTGAAGTCGGTGCTCTACTTCTAGGTAGTAAGATCCCTGTCAATATCGCAGAACTATTTATTATCTTTATTCTGCGTACATTAATTACTCTTCCAGTTATTGCAGGCGTTGCTCATCTAATATTCTAAATTAGATACTACTTATATAATTAAGTAAGCAACCCGAATTATAAAGCCTCACTTTTGTGGGGCTTTTTATTGTCCAAAATATGGGCAAATTATAAATTCAAACCCATTTATGTTTAAAAATGGCATATCATTTAAGTTCATATCTTTTATCTAAAATGCCTATCCTATATAGAAAACCAAACGCATAAGTGCAAAATTAATACATTTTTAATTTCATCTTAAACACCCAGTTTTCTTATTCTTCAACTCATTGAAGCAATTACTAAAAGTAACAAATATGTGATTTAGTGAATTTTGTATTGTTTAGATTGTTGTATTTTTGTAGTCTATTTTGTGAATTTACATTCAAGTAAATTTCCACCCTGTCGATATATATAAATACAAAAAACAATTAACTTTAGTCTTCGCAAAGCCTGTGAGAAGGGGAAAATTCAATGAAATTTAGCCATAAGGTGGTTGCTGCATCATCAGCCTTGCTGCTAGTGACAGTATCATTGCTTTCAATACAACAACTTTACACTGTGAGAAGTGCTGTACAGAACAACGTAAATGCGAGCCTAGAAGAGATGGTATCTGGTGTTAAGAACACCGTGGTATCAGAAATGAACGCTAAAAAAGCATTGGCACAATCGACGACTGAAGTCATCGAAATTAATCCTCAAGATCGTAACTACGTTAAATCCATTCTTGAAAAGCCAAAGCTTAAAAACAGCTTCCTAGCCGTTGGTTTTGGCTATGAAGCAAACGGTTTCGTTATCGAGAATGATGACGGTTGGGAAGCTGGTCCAGATTACGATCCCCGAATTCGCCCTTGGTATATTGATGCTAAATCCAAAAACAGTTTAGTCGTCACCGCTCCTTATGTGGACGCATCAAGCAAGAAGGTGATCATCTCAGTTGGTACTCCAGTTAAAGACAACGGCCGCTTCACAGCAGGTATGTTCTACGATTTGGAATTAACCAACCTGGCAACATTGGTAAACCAAGTAAACCTATTTGATGCAGGCTACCTATTCCTTGTGACTGCTGATGGTACAACGATCGCTCACCCGAACGCGAAAAACAACGGTGAAATGCTTTCAAGCTACATGCCACAAGCAACCATTCGTGAGGGCTCTCAAGAGATCGAAGTCGACGGTAAGATGTTCCTAGTTAACTTCACTCATATCCCAAGTGAAGATTGGTACATTGGTGCCATCCTTGATGAAGAGATCGCTTACCAAACGGTCGAAGACTTGAAAAACAGCTCAATGATCTATTCTTTGATCGCTGTGATTCTTAGTATCGTTGCACTCACGGTTCTGATTCGTGTGCTAATGCGTCCACTCGATGCTCTTAACCAAGCGATTCAAGACGTGGCTAGTGGCCAAGGTGACCTAACTAAGCGTCTAGATACCAACACAGATAAAGAGTTCTCTGACCTAGCGAAAGGCTTCAATACCTTTACTGAAAACCTACAAAATCAAATCATTCAATCGAAAGCGATTGGTGTGGAGATTAAACGTGGTACTGAAATCACAGTAAAAGGTGCTGGAGAATCAGCAAGCGCGATGAACACGCAACTGCAAGAGCTAGAACAGCTAGCAACCGCAATGAACGAAATGGCAGTAACGGCAACAGAAGTAGCCAACAATGCTCAAGGCGCAGCGGCAGCAGCTCGTGAAGCCGACGATGCAACACTAGACGGTACCTCTGTAGTAAGTGAAACCACTCAAGCGATTGATAACCTATCAGAGCGTATCGACCAAGCAGTCGCTGAAGTACAAGTTCTAGAATCAGCAACAGCTAACATCGAGACGATTCTTAAAGTTATCAACGATATTGCTGACCAAACCAATCTACTGGCACTAAACGCGGCAATTGAAGCAGCACGTGCGGGTGAGTCTGGTCGTGGTTTCGCAGTCGTAGCCGATGAAGTTCGAACTCTAGCGCAGCGTACTCAAGAGTCGACCACTGAAATCCGTAACATGATTGAACAGCTACAAGCCGGTGCTAGCTCAGTATCTAACGCGATGAATCAAAGTAAAGATACTGCCACTGATGCCGTTGAACGTGCTCAGCAAGCAAACTCTTCACTGGACCGTATCCGTGACGCGATTCAGCGTATCTCTGATATGAACATTCAAATTGCTTCAGCAGCAGAAGAGCAGAGCTTAGTAGCGGAAGAGATCAACAACAACACAGTTAAGATCAAAGACCTTTCAACACAAGTGTCGACTGCAGCTCAAGAAGCGAATACCGCGATGCAAGTACAAACCGACAATGTTCGCCAGCAAGACGAGCTATTGAATAAGTTTACGGTTTAGTCACCTTTAGCTTTGAGCAGCTAGATTCCTAGCTTCAAATCAAAAAGGCCCGCTTACTCAAATGAGTAGGCGGGCCTTTCTTTTAATCTCTTCTTAAAGTGGGCCGATTAACTGTTCACAGGCTCGGGGTCATTGGTTGTCAGCATCATGCATTGATTGGATTCAACCTTGATTGTTACTTTGCTATCAATGCAATCAATCACTTTGCCTGACAGCAAGTCCGCTACAGGTCCAGTCCAAGAGAGCGATGCAGTTTTGCTTCGCTTAGACTTATTGATCACTACAATGCCTTTGTCTCCACGAACAAATACCAATAAGTCATCATTTGCCTCAACCACACGCATCGCTTCACCATGAACATGATTATGGAATTGAATCATGCTTTTCATGTAAGGCGCTTGCCAATCATTGAGCCAACGAGGCTGACCATTCCGATCCAGAATACCGCTTGTGCTTAATTCACTGTAAACCAGTGGCACACCGCCATCTCGACCAAGAATGAAGGCATGAGCCAAACGCTCGTCCACTTCATCCATTACATGCTCCAAAAACACCTCGTTATTTGGAATGTCATGGGTTACTGCAAAGGTTATCGCTCTCATGTTCGACAAAGCTTGCCCAAAACAGTACGGGTTAATCAAAGATTTAAAACTGCCCTGCTCTTCAAAGGCTTTGAAGATAGTATTGAACAGTGGGAAATCGTAAGCTCCTAGACGAGTGTGCTTTAGGTAGGGCTCAAGAAACAGTTGGTACTCTTCCTCCGTCGCACCGCCATCGGTAATGATCTCGCCAAAGATGTGCATTTCTTCGCAGATATCATCCGTCCACACCTTACGCAAGTGTGACAGTGTCATGTGTTTTGCAGCATCAATGCGGAAACCTTTCACACCAATCGCTTTCATAGCTTTTAGGTAAGCTCGCTGCTGTTCAACCACATTGTCGTTGTCTAACAGGGTTGGTAAGCCCGGATCGCTGGCTCCGCCAGTAATACGTCCATTCTGCACTTCCCATGTGTCTTTCCAGTTTTTGATTCCAAACGCTTCTACGAAGTCATTTTCATCAAAAAGTGGCTTAGACAGATCACCAAACAAACGGATAGATTCATAGTATTCAGGGTCTTTTTGGTAAGACGCCATATCTTGTTCATTTGGATAGGTCAGATCACTGCGGATGTCAGACTCGTTTGCCATGTGGTTGAACACCACGTCCACATAGGTACGCAGCCCGTGTTGCTTTAACGTGTCTACCATCGCTTTAAAATCTTGTGTGTCACCCAACTGATTATCAATCACACGATAATCTTGTGGCTGATAACGTTGCCACCATTGAGTGCCAGACGCTCTATCGGCGCCCTTAGGGCCGCGCAACGACTTCATCGCTGGTGAAACTAAAACTGATTTATAACCCAACTCTTGGATCAGTGGGGCGCTCTTCATTACGTCAGCGTAGCACCAGTCAAAGGCATGCAAGATAACATCTGTCGCTGGGTTGCTTAACATAGCTGAACTCTCCATGTTGTTCTCCTACCAAACTCGTTTACAGCTTTTTAGATAAAGTAAAGGCTAAAGGCAAAGCTGCTTAAATTTCCTCAAGAATGGTGTTTATTATATGAGTTACTCATTAAAACCCCTCCTCCTCCTACTAATTACTCCCGGTGGATGATGAAGGGCGTAGCATTAATTATCGCATAGCGTCTGGGATGAACACTCAGCCATAATCCAATTAAATTTATCAAAAAGTTACAAAAAAGGAGCGTATATACGCTCCTTTATATTCCATCTAACACATATCTTACACTAGGTTCTATAAAGAACCTTAACCACGTGCCAGCCGAATTTCGTTTTAACAAGATGTGGGACCAGCGTCTCGCCAGAAAAACAAACCTTATCAAACTGAGGCACCATTTGACCTTTTTGGAACTCGCCTAAATCGCCGCCCTTTTTGCCCGATGGGCACGTTGAGTGCTTCTTCGCTAATGTTTGAAATTTAGCGCCCTTTTTTAGCTGCTTGATGATGTCTTCTGCTTGTTCTTTGTGCTTCACCAAAATATGAAGCGCTGCTGCTGTTCTTGCCATGATAACTCTCAGTTTGTTGCTGTCTGCTTGCCGACTTGCATTCGTCGACAGCGAGTATTTAGCGTGATTTTAACCCAAGAAACACCATTCTTCACTCTATAACCGAAAACAACCGCCTTAAAGCCCCCAAAAACAGTAGAGTTACTTGCCGCGACTGCTATTTCCCTTTAAATTATTCTTTATAAATTAAGCGTGTAGTAAATAGGAGCCATTATGGCCAAACCGATCAGTAAAGCGAGTCAGTCACAGGGAATGTTGATGTTCAAATTGTCCCTCACTCAAAGTTTTGCGATTGGCACACTTAAAGTCAGGGAAATCGTGCCTTTTCAACCGATGACCCAAATTCCCTACTCTCACCACCATGTGATTGGCACCGTGACCATTCGCAACCTTACGGTTCCAGTGATTGATATGTCTGCAGCGATTGGCTTTCGCCCGATCACTCCCGCTGAATACAATGATTGTGTACTCATCGTGACCGACTGCTTAAGAACGGTCGTAGCATTCTTAGTTCGCTCAATCGATAAAATCATTGAATGTGATTGGAAGAGTATTGAATCACCACCTGCGAGTGTCGGTCGTAATGTCTTTGTGACGGGCATTACTCGTTTTGAAGATCGTATCGTGCAAATGCTCGATGTCGAACTACTGCTCTCTAAGATCTACCCAGATTACGAGAACGCGCATATTCCAATGCTGACCGATGTAGAAAGGGAGCGCCTCAAGGCACTAAACATTTTATTGGTGGATGACTCTTTGATTGCGCGTAAGCAGCTGTCTGATGCTCTGGACAGCATCAACATTCCTTACAGTATTTGTAACAACGGATTAGATGCGATTGACCTAATGCGACGCCAAGCTAGCGTGGGCAAAGCGATTGACCTTCTTGTCAGTGACATTGAAATGCCGGGATTGGATGGTTACGAACTTGCATTTGAAGTACAAAATGACAGCGCACTGAGCCATGCTTACTGTATTTTGCATACCTCACTATCGAGTGAGATCTGTGTTGATCGTGCGAATCAGGTGGGTGCCCATGAAGCGCTTGAAAAGTTCAATGCGGGTGAGTTAATCGAAGCCATGCTACGCGGCGCAAAGGTCTTAAACGACGCCTCTACGGCTGCTTAGGGCTCTTCACGAAGCTAAACCAGCAGCATGTTCAATGGTTTAGCTTCTAAGTCTCTTATTTCTTCAAATCTCAATAAGAATAGAGCTAATCGCTAGCCACTCTTTTTCGGCGTAGAGCTTTTGGGCATAGAATAGCTCTTACTCACGAATTCCACTTCCTCTACTTCATTGACATGATTAGTGAAAGATGCCAATGCATACAGTGTGTTCGCAACTAAGTTAGCGTATTTAAAAAGAATCGGATCCGGTGACTTTTTACTTTCATGATGCTCAATGCTCACCAAAGCCCGCACTACTTTCTTAGCCTGGCAACGACACAAATGAAGCTCACTCGATACTCGATTCCCACCAGGTAATACGAACCCTTTGAAGCCACCTTCTAACTGCTCACGGATGCCGTGGTAATCTTGCTTAAGCTCGACCAGTTCGGATTCAGTAATCGCTAACTTCCCACGTACGGAACCATTCAAATGATAGATGTTCGGCTGCAGGCGTTGCAGGATCTCGCGGACTTGTGGTTCCAATTCCAATGAAAGAACCAATCCAACTCGGCAACAAAGCTCGTCCGACAGAATCTCAAAATCACAGATAGGGCTGTCTTCATAAATAAACGGGTAACAGAACTCGTCCCAATCTCGACTTACTGGTTTCACGTAGCGATCCTTACACATAAATATTAATCAAACGCCAATATACCAAACTCTTTGATTTAGTCTGCTTTTTCTCACATCAACGCCCAGTGTGTTTACAACGATTTTTAGACGTAAAAAAGCCCTCACATTGGAGGGCTTCTTAAATAACCAGTTACATGAGGTTACTCGTTAGATACTTTTTTGTGGCCTTCTTGCAAGTGAACGAAATCTACTAGATCGTCACCCGATACTTGGTATGCCTGACCAAAGCCTTTAACGAACAAGCCGTTCTCTGCTTTAAGATTGAACAGAGAGAAATCTTGAAGCTGGCTCAAACCATCGATGATCTCGCCGAAACGCTCTTGCATCTGGCCGATCACTTGAGTCCAAAGTTCTGTTTCACGCTCGACAACACTTGCTTGTGCATCAAACGTTAAACGCTTACGAGCGTAAAGCTGCTTTGAGCTCTCTTCATCTTCAATCATCATCAAAGAAACTTGTGGGTTCGCTTTCAAGTTACGAGCGTGACGAGCAATATCGGAAATTAGAACAAAGTAACCTTCTTGGTTTTGAACGAACGGCGCGTAGCTCACGTTCGGGCGACCCTCTTCATCAACAGTTGCCAGTTGAAGGGTACGACGCTCTTGGCGAAACTCTTTAATTTCTGGACCTAGGCGACCTTGTAGACGTTCTTGTTTTACTTGCTGTTCCATGGGTAATTCCTTTATTCACTTTCTCTGATTTATTATTTTTGCTCGAGGTTGAGCGATCATTAGCGAACTAAACGATCCTCGAGCATTGATGTCTTACTAACTATTACTGCTGAATTCTGTTTAAGCTTGTGCTTTTAGCGCTTTGAAGCGTTCTACTTGGTCGGCAATAAGCTCACGCTTTTCATTGCGGCCTAGGTAGATCTTAAAAATGTTCTCGCCCGTTTCACTGAAGAAACCGAAGTAATGACTTTCACGGCCCATGAATGCTTTGCTCACCAAACCGATCTGTTTAACGTTGTCGAGTTTCAGGTGACCATGAAGCTCGCCCTCTTTGCCCATAAGGTTGTAGTAACCACGCGCTACTTTGCCTTTAGGGAACGGCGCTTTTACTTCGAAGATTGAGCCGAATGAATGCACGATTGTGGTCACAGGGCCCCAGCCCACTAAACCTTCAAGAATTTCTTGAGCACGGCTGCCATCTAGCATCACTGCCATGTCGTTTGGAAAAGCAGCAACCACTTCAACTTCTGAAACACCTAGCTTCTCAGCAATTGCAGTAGGAAGCAGTTTTGGTTCTTCTTCTAGAATGCGAGCGACACGTTGTTCTAGAGTTTCTGTCATTTCTAATGTTGTATCTGTCATTGAATATGTTTCCGTATAAACGAGTAATTTACGTAAGTTCTAAATTTAAAATTCGATATTAAGCGTGCTTCAAGCTTGCATGCGGGTGAACGCCCGAACCTGATGCTTTCAGCGCTGGGTGCATTACTTGATATTCAGTGTTAAGCACTTGAATCACACTCTGAGCGAGGCTTACTGCCCAGAAGCTGCCAGCAATAGTCAGGCTCAGATAATCTTCTGAAAGCTCAACCAAGCCATTCTTTTCCCAATGTGAGAAAAAAGGCTTCAAGTAATCGAACGTGTCTTGTCCCATAAAGGTCGGCAACGTACTTCTTCTAACCACACCAGAATCAAAGCCTGCCTTTAACGTCGAGAAGATTGGCTCTAGTGAGCTTTGCTTCGTCATCATCGCAATCGGCAACTGACCTTGTTTTATAGACTCCATGTAGCTGTCTAAAGTTCGATGTTGCATCACACCATGGCCGCCAATGTTGCCACCAGCACCACAACCAATTGGAAGCACTTCGGCATAAGTTTTCGCTAAGCTGTTGTAAATGCTGCGTTCGCGGTTATCGCGAGTCCAGTGATTCACGCTCAGTTGTTTAACCTTGTGCTTAGCCATGAACTCAACACCCGCCAAGTACATGCTCGCCTTATCAGGCGTATTGGCCGGCGGTGGGATTTTTCCTTTCTCAACAAGATTAAGCATAGGTGCATTACCCCCAACAATCAGTTGGTAGAGGTCAATACCGTGTGCACCAGTAGACATGTAGTCTTCTAAATCTTGTTGGAACACTTCCATAGACTGGTATGGTAATCCGTACAACAAATCCAGAACGATGGGGGCTTGCTCAGTGCGGCTCAAAGCACTGATACGTTCCAACACAACCTCTCGGTCATCTAGGCGCTTAGCGCTGCGTCGAACTTGAGTGTTGAAACTTTGAATACCAAAGGAGAAACGGTTGAAACCAGCTTCAAGCGCACGATCAAACATCTCGTCGCCAAAGCGATTGATGCGCCCTTCTAAAGTCATTTCCACATCGTTTGCTAACGGGAAGTATTGGCGAATAGCCTTACCTAGTTGTTCTACCTGTTGAGGCGATAGATCGGTAGGTGTTCCACCACCAATGTAGACGGCGTGAAATAATCCAGACTGAGCCCAAGGCGTTTTGGCTTTTTGCTTCAACTCAACCATCAAAGCATCGAAGTACTCATCCACTAATTTGCGGCTTGCGGCATTTTGGAAGAAGTTACAGAAGGTACAGCGCACACGGCAGAAAGGAATGTGGATATACAGGCAACGCTTATCCTGTTTCTTCCCTTCGCTTAGCATCAGTTCATCAAAGAGCTCCAACTTCTTGCTCGGATCAACCGGAATTGAGCTTCCTCCGGCGTGTGCAGAATGCTTTTTGGCAAACGCAAAACGAAGCGGATCAGGGCTAGAAACGCCCAAGATTGATTCGTCAAATTTATAAATATTAAGACTCATATAATCTCTCTAAACACTTACATAGCAAAGTCTGGAAGACTATTCGCTAAAAACTGAGAGAATCATAAATAGCCACAAATGATAATGCAATTGATAATTGATCTTATTTAGATTCTAAGCAATAATCCGGTACAGAATTTAGATTTGGTAAAGGATTGAAAGTGAACGTTCCTAGGTATGTTATTGCAGGCGGTGCATCGTTAGTGATTCATGCGGCGCTATTATTTGTCGCTCAAGAATCCAAAGTATTTGCGATGCCTGCTGGTAGCCAATCGAACACGGTATCGATCAACTTCACTCCGAAGAGCACACCTTCTCAAGCTCAACAAAAAACGGTCACTGAGCCCGTTGTACCAGAACCAACCAAAGAACCTGTTTCAAAGGCAGAGCCTAAACCAGTAGAGCCAAAAGCTGTTGAGCCAAAACAGGCTAAACCAACACCTAAGAAAAAGGCGATCACCAACAAGCCACAGCCCAAAAAAGTCGAAAAGAAGATTGTTGAAAAGAAGCCGGTTCAAAAAAAGCCAGTAGCTGAAAAGAAGGTCGTTAAGAAAGAGCGCCCTGAGCCAAAAGCAAAGTCAAAACCTACGCCACAACCAGAAAAGTTAGCCGACAAGAAAGTCGATAAAAATATGGACGAGTCTGCCAACCAACCTCAGGAAGTAAACCAAGGCCTATCAAACAAAGAGCCCGTATTAATCACGAAGCCATCATTTTCTTCTCGCCCTACACCGCCGAATTACCCTCGCCAAGCACGACGTCGTGGTATCGAGGGTGTAGCAACTTACGAGATCTGGCTAGACGCTGAAGGTAAACAAGTTAAACAAGCATTAGTAAATTCATCAGGCGCACTGATGCTCGACAACGCCGCATTAGAAGCCATTAAACAATGGAAGTTCTCACCTCACACTGTCAACGGCCGAGCAATCGCTCACCGTGTACAAATACCTGTTCGTTTTAGGTTGGATTAATCATGCAACAAATCAGTTACTTACAAGATCAACTTGGCTTAATGACTTGGCCGCTTCTCATCTGTTCAGCACTCACGGCAATGATCATCGCTGAGCGAATCTTCCAAGTCATGCTCAGCATTGGTGTTGGCAAGCGTGCTATCCGCCGCGAGCTAAACCAAATTTCACCCACTAACAGCCAAGAAATCGAAGCACTTGCTCATTCAATTTCAGGCAAAAGACCTTTGCTATACAAAGGTGTCTCTATGCTGCTCGCTCATCACTCATTTTCAAAGGGGTTACGTGAAGATGCTGCAGGGATCTGGCTACAAGAAAAACGCCACCAATTGCACGCAGGCCTAAGACTGCTTGGCTTAATCGGCGTGATTAGCCCACTGATTGGGCTGCTGGGCACGGTACTTGGCCTTATTGAAATGTTCAAAGGTGTTGCCGCAACTACAGGCAGCATCACACCAAATGATCTAGCAGACGGCCTTGGATTAGCAATGAGAACGACCGCTGCAGGCTTAATGATCGCACTGCCTGCTATTTCGGGTGCACAACTATTAGGCCTTTGGGCTGACCGAGTGCTTGCTCAACTAGAACACACTCTGAATTACGTAAATGTATGGCTAGAAGGCATGTCTATTCAAACAAACCAGTCTGGCGATGTAAATCATATGTCTGCAAGCCAAGCCTCTGTAGGTAATGTGAGCCAAGCATGATTAAAACGCCCCACTCATCTCACACACAGAGCCTAGCGCCGGACTTAACGCCTCTGCTCGACATCATTTTTATTGTGATGGTTTTTCTACTGCTTACAGCTTCGGTAAAGCTGGAATCACTCGAAGTTGAGCTACCAAGTTCGGACGTCAAAAACGTTTCAGAGGTCCACAAAGATTCGATTAGCGTCAATATCTTAGACCATGAACCTTACTGGGCTATCAACGGAAAAGAATACATTGACTGGGAAAACTTTAAGATTGCCTTGTTAGAAGAGACAGGCTCAACAGATAAAAAGCCGATCATCATTGGCGCGGATAAAGCCGCCAACGTGGAGAACCTAGTGAAACTGCTGTCTTTCCTTCAAGAGAATGGAATTCCTGCAACTCAATTACTCACTGACGATGGCTAGAGCGGCACGCGATATTCAGAAGATTTGGCTCTTAGTAACTAAGACCAAGTAGTCGGATCTGAATCTCTCTATTGATTAGAACTCACATGCGAACGGACTGCTCACTGAGTTTCTTCGCGATACAAAAAGATATAAAGAACTTATTATGAATAACTTAAACGTGCTCAATAAATTAAAGACCAAGACACACCTCCTTTCAGTGGCCGCTATGAGCCTGGCATTGACTGCGCCAACCGCGATGGCAAACGACGTCGAACAACCTCGCATCATCAGTGCTGGCAGTGCCGTTACCGAATTAGTTTTGGCGCTTGGTGCAGAAGAACAATTGGTTGGCATTGATGTAACCAGTCGTTTCCCTCAATCTGAAAAACTGCCTAAGATCGGCTACCACAGAAACCTATCTGCTGAAGGTTTGCTTGCCCTAGAACCCACTACACTGATTGGTTCTGATGAGATGGGACCGGACAACGCGATCTCTCAACTGAAATCTGCGGGCGTCGATGTCGAAATCGTGAACACTGAGGCTAACGTTGAAGGACTATTGAAGCGTATCGATCAAATCGCGAAGATCACACACACCGAAGATCACTCACAGCAAGTCAAAGCCTATGTAAATCAAAAGATTGCGGCACTTAAAGCGAATCAAGTACCAAGTAACCAAGCTAAGAAAGTACTGTTCTTATTGCTGCACGAAGGTCGCCCTGCCAACGTAGCGGGTGGTGAAACATCACCAAATGCGATCATTGAATTGGCTGGCGGTATCAACCCAGCAGCTCAAAGCCTTACATCTTACAAACCACTATCAATGGAATCGCTTGTCGAGATGCAACCTGATGTCATTTTAGTGAGTGGACGCAGTTACCAAAAAATGGGCGGCGCTGATGCGATCCTTAAATCGTTACCTATGTTAGCGGCAACCCCTGCAGGCATGAACAAGCAAATCATCACTGTAAATGGCAGTGCTTTAGTGGGCGGACTTGGTCTGGAAAGCCTTTCAGAAGCCAAGCGACTAAACGCACTTATCTATCCGCTATAACTCGACTACCTATTCCAACTATTGCTGTAGCCTAGCTCCATCACCAGCCCTTTAAAACCATGTTGGTGATGAGCTTTCTGGCTAGCAATAGACTTAGAGGCCCTTTATGTTGCTACGATCCGTCCCCCTAAAAACAACGATGTTAGGCCTAGGTGCTACCCTAGCTTTTGTTGCACTGTACTCGATTACTGTTGGGCCAATGAACATTAGCTTAGCGGACAGCGCCAAAAGCTTAATTCAACCAAACAATGACTTAGCACCTCACATCAACTTGGTGATTCAAGAAATTCGCTTACCTAGAACCATCTTGTGCATGCTGATTGGTGCAATCCTCGCCTTGTGTGGCGCAGTGATGCAGGGTTTGTTTAGAAACCCACTTGCAGAACCTGGCATCATCGGTGTGTCTGCGGGCGCAGCATTAGGTGCTGCATTGGCTATTGTTTTGTTTTCTGAGCTTTCACTTCAATACCCGGCATTCATGAACTTTGCCGCAGTGCCTGTATTTGCCTTTTTGGGTGGCGCTCTAACCACATTGCTGGTTTACAAACTTGGTACTGGCAAATTCGGCACCTCAGTGACTATCATGCTATTGGCAGGTGTGGCGATCAGCGCACTTTCAGGTGCAGGGATTGGCTTCTTAAACTTCATCGCAGATGATCAAATGTTGCGTGACCTGTCGCTATGGTCGATGGGGTCATTAGCAGGCGCTAAATGGTCAGGGATTATACTTGCTGCTGTCACCCTCGTTGGGCTATTCGTCGTTTTCTACCGCCAAGTAATGTCTTTGAATGCCTTACTCTTAGGTGAATCAGAAGCGCAACACCTAGGCATTCCAGTTCAAAAACTGAAACGACAGCTGATTCTACTGACGGCAGCAGGTGTGGGTATCACAGTAAGCCTGTCTGGCATGATTGGCTTTATCGGGCTTGTGATCCCTCATTTGGGCCGCATGTTAGCGGGTCCTGATCACCGAGTTCTATTGCCATTGTCAGCGGTGCTAGGTGCACTACTGTTAACAGCGGCAGACATGTTCTCACGCGTTGCTCTTGCACCAGCCGAATTACCGGTAGGTATTGTCACTGCGATTATTGGCGCGCCCTTCTTCTTGTACCTACTATTCCAACAGAAAGGGAGAATCCTTTAATGTTTCCTGCAGCGTTAAAAGCGACCGATATTGAAGTAAAGTTCGGCAGCAAAAAGATACTAGATAGTGTATCCATAGAGATTGAAGCAGGAAAGGTAACCACACTGCTTGGCCCAAATGGAGCAGGCAAAAGCACACTGCTCAAAGCCTTATGCCAAGAGATATCCAGTACCGGCGACATTCAATATTTTGGGCATGCGAAAGACAAATGGCCTTCACACAAGTTGGCGAAACATCTGGCTATGCTTCCTCAACACAGTACGTTGACCTTCCCATTTTTGGCACACGAAGTTGTCGAGCTTGGTGGCATTCCACTGCAAGAGTCAAACAAAACACTGACCAACATCGCGAACCAAAAGATGGACATCGCCGATGTATCTCACTTAGGAGAGAGGCTTTACCCTTCTCTGTCTGGCGGTGAAAAGCAGAGAGTTCACTTGGCTCGAGTACTCACTCAGCTCCACCACTCAGGCGATCAATGCATCTTAATGCTTGATGAACCTACCTCTGCATTAGATCTTGCCCACCAGCACAACACGCTAAAGATCGCGAGAGAACTTGCAGACAATCATAATGCAGCCGTTATCGTGGTGTTGCACGATCTAAACTTAGCGGCTCAGTATTCCGACCGATTGGTGGTATTGAAAGATGGTAATTTAGTGTGTGATGGCAGCCCTTGGGAAGCGCTCAAGCCGTCAATGATTGAAAATGTTTATGGATATAAAAGCATCGTAGAAAAGCACCCGACGATGAGCTTTCCTCAGGTACACCCGGCACAATAAATTCAATTTAGATCCTGCTCATTTTTAGCACTCACCACTAATGATAATTAAATCATTATAAGCCTCTATTTTATCGAGGCTTTTTTTATTGACTCATAGCCTCTCTCTCGCCTTAAACTTAATTTTACCAGTAACCATAGCAATGCTCCCAAAACGTCTCACCTCGAGCCTTTGAGGCGCTAGAAATGAACATTATCAGTAGACACTCGCCAAGTTAGATTGGAAAAGATGAGCACAAGGCAAATGTAAGCCTATAAAAAGAAAAGAAATATCGCTATTAGAGAAGCGAATAAACGAGCTGATTTAGAGAGTGACAAAAGAAAAGAAGTGACAGCTATCAGGCGATAGGCACAAAAAAAGCTCCCTCAGGAGCTTCTTTTAGTACGTATTGATTATTGGCTCATACGAATCAGTGATTTACCAATCAACCACTCAAGTTCTTTACCGCTTGTATCACCAAACTGAGTCTCAGTTAGCTTGTAAAGACGATCAATACCGTTTGCCGCAAATTCGTGTGCGTTTTCAGCTGTAACGATATGGTGGAAAAGTAAACGCAAGATTGCTAGGAACTCAGCGTCTTCAAGCGCTTTAACCCAGCTAGCTGAAAATGCATCAAGACCATTTTCGAAATCAATGTGCTCCATGAACATCTTGAAGATTCGACCGTCTAGAGCAGCTGTGAAATCTGTTTTCTTTGGAAAGTGGTGGCTTATACCTGTACGAGAAACGCCCGTTTGCTGACTCAACGTCGTGTATGACATCTTGTCGTAACCCAACCTTAGTAACTGGTCTACAACGGCATCCATAATCTTCTGGATTGTGATTTCTGTATCTTCTTTACTACGCTTTGGCATATTCAGGCTCTTCTCTTTGTAAATCCATCTAACTCAATAAAATGAAGTCAGAATGAAAATTGTTATCAGCATTATGTGAGCAAGGCATTTTTTCGCAAGTATTTCCATTAAAATACCCGCCAGTACTTCGCATAAACAACTTTACAGTGCTGCCTCTTTGGGCACTTTGTCTAATTATTCTTCGAAAGTAACCTTACCGCTCTAAGTGGTTAATCTAAAATAACTACTTAGAATATCAAATACCCAACAATAAATTCATTGTATAAATACCTATCAAGCAATAGATAGTCTTATAAAATTAGTCACGACGCAACTAACTGAATGATATTCTAACAAATTAATGACACTGCTTTTCAACAAAACATGAGATAGATCACATACATATTTGTCGGCGCGAATGTACATATTCATTTAATCCCACAACAAACAACATAGCATACCAGTGCGAATTAGTTCAAAGATTTTAATTTTTGTAGATACAGTTCAAATTGCTCGTTAGAATAACCGCAGATTTTGTAAGAGGATTATTTATGAGCCAAGATATGGGTAACAACGACGTATGTGAAGCTTGCGGCTGTGCAGGCGAAATCGGGTTCATCATTAAAGAAGGTGACGATGTTGCTGAAGTAACGGTATACGGCAACTCGAAAGCACTAATTGAAGCTGAATTTGCAAAGTACGTAGAGCTAGCAAAGCAAGTGTCTAGCAATGTTGAGTATGAAGCGTCAGAAATGACCGAAGAAAGTACTGAACTGCATGCACGCTTCAAGTTCGAAGTAAGCGCAGAAAAGATTATTTTCGAACTTAAGACTCGCTCTCTAGCGCGTTAATATAAGCATTTATGCTCTTATATAAAGACGAGTTAAATTACTCGTCTTTTTTTATTTGTATCCAAGCAAGTGCGCCATTCGTTTCAAAATCGTTTTCCGCAGCACATTGAATCACAACACCAGAGACTTCGAGTACCGCTCCAATGCTGTATGCCTTGTCATCGTAATAACAAACTCGTTGCTGTTGGCCACCTTGAGTAACCACCACCGCAGCCTTCCCCGGTGTTGAAATTACTTTGTTCGAACTAGCAGGCATTGAGCAAAAAATTGCACTTGCTACCAAAACGCTCTTAACTATTTGTATATTTACTCTAGTCATCCATTTACCTGCCATTGTCGTTTAATTTCTGATTAGCCAAACGATTTCTATTTTATCTACCGCCAAATGGGTAAAACACTATGCGAGAATAATTTTTCCATTATAGTGTTAGCGTCTATAGTAATAAGAAGCCTGTTATGCTCAGAATAATTGCACTTATTATTGGTTCTTTAACCATAACAAATGTCAGTGCAGAACCAATCGATCACTATCAAATATTGAACCATCTGGACAATTACGGAAACTTATATCTCCGAAATAAGCCTTACACAGCACTTCCAACCGGTTTAGTGGTCGATGGTAATCTTAATATCGAAAACACCCCGATCACACGTTTACCTAAAGGGCTTGATGTTAACGGCAGCCTCAAGGCTTCTAATAGTCAGCTAACCAGAGTAGCAAGTGGTGTAAAAATCAAAGGCTACGCCGACTTCATGGGCAGCAAAATCACCAGCTGGCCAAAAGGCGTCAGAGTCGGCGGGTTCATTAATTTCACTGACACTCCACTGCAAAGGCTTCCCAACGGCTTGCGAGTGAGAGGCGACCTGAGTGTGATTCGCACTCCTTTAACCGAACTGCCAAATGGCATTGTGATTGACGGTGACCTATATATCGGCGGCTCAGCAATTACTGCATTCCCAGAGACGATGACGGTGAAAGGCAATATCTATTTAGGTGGCAACACAGTCACGACTTGGCCAACAAATTTGGAACTAGGCGGTGCCGTGGCGCGCTAGCTTTGCCTCTTTCCATCAAAAGTATAAGCAGAAAAACAAAAAAAGGAGCTCTAGGCTCCTTTTTCAATTCAATCAATTAAGCGAAATGTTCGTTAACCAATGTTCTTCACTGGGTTCGCGTAACTGTCGATCAAGTACTGACGCGCACCTTTTGGCAACGTTGCTAGCTTGTCTTCAAACTCTTTCTTAACCGTAGCAGTGATCGAGTCATCTTCTTTCTCTGCCGCTAATAGATTTACTGGGAACAGTTTGTAGTTATCATGGATCTGGCGATCAATCTCTTCAGCCAATGCTTCTGGAGTCTCAAAGTCTTGATCGATAACCTGACCAAATCCAACGTGGATGCGCCCTTTATTGCCCACGATACCTTGGATAATACTCTCGATATCTTCAAATTCGCCTTTTTCGTAACTGCCGTTTACATCTTTTTCAAACAGCTCGATCGCTTTAGCCGTATCACAAGGATCATTCTCATATGAGATAGAGACAGGGACAATCTTCAGTGACTTCACGTATTCAGGGAACGCCAGCTTCTGCTTACGTCCTTCAACATGAAACATTTTAAGGATTGCAGGATCAGTGAAGTCATTACCGTCTTTTGCACGTCCTTCTTTCTGAGCGATCCAGATAGAGTTACCAGTATCTAAAGAGTGCTTAATGTAAGAAGAGAGCTGGCCTAACGCTTTCATCATTTCACGCGGCCCTTTAAGAGAGCGCTTAACAATAAAGCTCTTATTTAAGCGCATCAGTTCTGTCGCACACGGCTTCTTCAGAAGGTTATCACCAATCGCAATGCGACAAGTTTGGTGATTTTGTTGATGCAATGCGTAGTTCACCAACGCCGGATCCATAGCAATGTCACGATGGTTTGATACAAACAAGTATGCTTGATTCACATCCAATGACTCTAAGCCTGTGTACGTCACACCGTTTGTGGTGTTCGCTAACGTGTCACGTAAGTACTTTTTCACTTCAATCTGAATGGATTCAACGCTAGTCAGCTTGCTCCACTTCATTTTTAAGTAAACACGTAGAATTGGGCTCATTAATGCTTGGAACCAAGCTGCGTGATTTGAAAAACGGTAGTTCAGAATCGCACTGATGAACTCTTCATCATTAATAAGACGGTTTAGTGCCGCTGGAATTTCATCATCGCCGTAAGGACGAATATCAACATATGGATCGGTTGGAGAGGTCATTTTTTCATTCATATAATAAAAAGCTGGCTCATTCTACGCGTTGTTTTGACTTCTCGCAGCTACAGAGCCCATACTTCTGACAAGGTCAGACCAGAAACAGTGAAAATAGCCTGTTATTGTTGGCATTCTTTGAGATTAACGGTAATCTTGACGCCCCAAAATTAAGGTACTATCTATGAACTTCGCTATTGAATATACATCGGCTTACTTTTCACACTTGGTGATCACACCACGCAAGAAAGTACTAAAACATAGCCTTGTATCGGTTCAAAGTGGCTTGGTTTTGATCAAACTGGGTAAGCAAGAGTACGCTGTTGAACCTGGCCAAAGCGTTTGGATTCCATTTGACTGCTTAACTTCGTTGACTTACTTCCCTAACACTCACGTTAGCCGTGTCGATTTCTCTGTTCGACTGACAGATGCTTTCCCACGCCAAGCAGGTTACATCACACAAACTAACCTCTCTTTGGCGTTGCTAGAGAAGCTAGAGCTTACTCACGGCCGAGCTTCAGGTGCTAACAATACCGAGCAAGCGTGCAAAGACATGCTTTCTGTACTCAAGCAAGAAGTGTTGGCATTCAAACCACTGCTTTGTGAAAGTGCGTTGTCTCAACGATTCAATCAGTGGAACATTGATGACTCTAACCTGCCACAAGAGCACACCTTAGTGATGGTAATGCGCGAGGCGAAGAAGCGCATGCAATCAGGTCAGAAGCGTGCTGCTGTGATCGATGACCTATTCTCGGGTAAAAAAGAAGAGTTTGAACAACTGTGTATGCTGGTGTTTGGTGACGACCTATAGTCCCTAATAAGACCACAGTCGCTAATCAGGCCTACCCCTACGAAGAAAACCCAAATTTAGATACTAAAAAGCCGCAAAAACTGAGTTTCTGCGGCTTTTTTAATTCTTAGTACTAATTCAGGATAAATAAAAGCTAGGTTAACAGTCTTTATAGAGCGGTCGCGTTCGTCTAAAACGGTAACTCGACTTGCATCATCAAATCGGCATCTCTTGAATCGTGCCAACGATAATCAAAACGCATACGAGGTTGACCTTCTACTTTCTCACCAAAGCCAATGCTCAATTGCAAACCGTGATTCAAAAGCCACTCTTCAGTAGACATATCATATTGCTCATCTTCTAAGTCGTCAGGAAACC
This sequence comes from Vibrionales bacterium SWAT-3, assembly GCA_000169995.1. Taxonomy (GTDB): domain Bacteria; phylum Pseudomonadota; class Gammaproteobacteria; order Enterobacterales; family Vibrionaceae; genus Vibrio. Next base: position 92,189 of record AAZW01000001.1, read on the forward strand.
ACATCCCTAAGCCAACATAATTTGACTCAAGGCTTTGAGTTAACAGTGGTGCGTCCTTGGTTTGAAGCACCCAGTCAGACCAATAGTCTGGTGTGCTCTCGGCTTCGTCTTCACTCATACCAGTGATTTCCAGCATGCGCTCACCAAAAGACTCAATGCTCGTAGAAAGATCTAGACAGCTATTCTCATCATCAGAAGTCAGCATGATTGAATCTAAGCTAAAAAAATCACATTCAGCCTGTGCAGGTAAACTGCATGCTGCAATGATCATCGTCGCTGGTATCGCGCGCTTTAGCATAGTCATCAGACCTCTTGAATTAGTGAATCTACATTATTTTATACAGTCCACTATCTTGCAACATCTTTGTAACTGACTTTGTGCTCAGTTTTGATACATCGCTTCCACTTATCAATGCATTACGAATGTCTGTGCTGCGGATCTTCACTTTCTCTGGACAAGCAATTACAGACCATCGCTCGGTAATCTCATCTGACTTATAGAAAGATGAGAACTTAAAGAAGTTGTCCGGCCCAATCACAAACGTAAGTTCAGCGTCACCATGTAACTTTTGCAATTCACTAAGTACAGCATAAGTTGTCACACTTTCACCGGGCGTGAACAAACTCTTTTCGATCAATGATAGTTCAACTTGATCCAATGAAAGATCACTAATAAATGCGTTAACTAACTGACATCTCGTATCAAAGTCTAGCATCTCTTTTCCCCAAGCATGGGCAATACTTGGTACCAGAAGAATCTTGTCGAAATGAGCCAGTGAATCAATCACACTTTTATGCCCTAAGCTCGGCGGATTAAACGCACTGCCGAAAATGGCTATTTTTTCCATTATTAATTGCTGCCTTCTCTTTCTAAGCTTGTGCAAAGAGGTTTTTAAATCGAATGATTTAGGTATGATAACACTAGATTTTTAATTTGCTTGCAGGAAAGGAATACGAATGGAACAGTTAATTCGTGACGAAATGCGCGTACTACCTTCAATTGACCCTCACTTCGAAGTGACTCGTCGTGTGGACTTTATCAAAACGAAACTTCAGCAGTCTGGTTGCAAGTCCCTGATCCTTGGTATCAGTGGCGGTGTAGACTCGACTACCTGTGGTCGTCTAGCACAACTGGCTGTTGACAGCTTGAATGAAAGCACAGGTAGCAACGACTACCAATTCATCGCAGTTCGCCTTCCTTATGGTGAACAAAAAGATGAAGATGAAGCACAACTTGCGCTTTCTTTCATTCAGCCTTCTCAATCTGTTTCTGTTAACATCAAAGCCGGTGTTGATGGGCTTCACGCGGCTTCTCACGTTGCACTTGAAGGAACGGGGCTACTACCAACAGACTCTGCGAAGATCGACTTTGTAAAAGGTAACGTAAAAGCTCGAGCTCGTATGATCGCGCAGTACGAAATCGCAGGTTATGTAGGTGGTCTTGTGATTGGTACTGATCACTCAGCAGAAAACATCACCGGCTTCTACACCAAACACGGTGACGGTGCCTGTGATTTAGCGCCTTTGTTTGGCCTGAACAAGCGTCAAGTTCGTGAACTTGCAGCAACGCTAGGTGCGCCAGAGCGATTGGTTAAGAAAGTTCCTACTGCCGATCTAGAAGAGCTTGATCCACAGAAAGCCGACGAAGCAGCATTGAACCTTTCTTACGACCAAATCGATGATTTCCTTGAAGGTAAAGAAGTCCCTCAAGATGTGTCAGACCGCTTAGTAAGCATCTACAAAGCAACACAGCACAAGCGCCAACCAATCCCAACGATCTACGATTAATTAGTTTTTGAATTAGTCTCAGAATCAAAAAGGCCGGAAGCTCATTCACGAACTTCCGGCCTTTTCTATTTAGTGCTTTTCCTTTTAACCGAACGCGTCGTTAATCAACAACTTCGATATCGGTTTGAGGCACACTGCAACACGCCAGTATCTGTCCCATGTTGCGTTCATGTTCTTGCAGCGCTGGTACATCCGGTTGATGAACTTGCCCTGACTCAAGGGTCACTTTACAAGCACCACAGAAACCTGCACGGCAGCTTGATGCAATAGACACACCCGCCGACTCGGCTTGCTCTAGTAAGGTTGACTGGTTATTACCTTCGAAAAGATAGCCGTTAACACTCAGTTGTAATTGCTTCACGGCTTCTTCAGTAGCCTGAGCGGCACCAAATGCTTCTTGATGATAACGCTGAGGGTTAAGCCCCATTTGAATCAGCAGTTTCTTGGCATTATCCATAAAGCCATCAGGGCCACACACGAACGCTTGGCGCTTGTGTAACTCATCAATTTTAGCCACATGAGACACGCTTAAACGACCAGACAAACCATCCCACTCTTTCGTTGGTTGGCTCAATGAATAAATCACACGTAAGCCTTCGTGCTCTTTGGCGATTTGGTCAATCTCTGCTTGATAAGGAATATCTTCTTCGCTGCTGCATTGATGATAGAAAACCACATCATTAACCTGACCATGGTCTGCTAAATAACGAAGCATCGACAGCATAGGCGTGATACCACTGCCCGCAGAAAGCAATAATAATGGGTGCGTTGGATTCTCTTCTAAATAGAAAGCACCATCAGGGTTTTGCGCCACTAAGGTATCGCCAACTTGGAAATGGTCGTTTAACCAGTTGGAGATCTGGCCATCATTCACGCGCTTCACTGAAATAGCTAAACGGCCCGCGCGAGATGGACTTGAAGATAGCGTATAGCGACGAGAAACTTTTTCACCATCAATAACCATTTCAATCGGCAGATGCTGACCTGGTTGGTAACTTGGTAAAGAGTGGTTCTCTTTGGCTGGCTCTAACCAAAACGTCGTAAAGTCTCGAGCTATCTCCTCACGCTCAACGCAAGTTAGGTGCAGCGACTCTACCCATGTGTCTTCGTAATGCTCTTTTTCTTTGGTTTCGAGTACTTCAACCACATCACCTGCTCTAACCAAGCCTTCATTTTTCGCGACTAAGTTTTGACCAAAGAACACGCCACCACGATCATTGGCTCTGAATTTAGAGAAGGTATTCAGTGGCTCTTTTGTCGCTCTTAACTCGCCACTCTTAACATCCACAGTAGTTAGAATACAACGTTCACAAGGCTTCACCGCCTCGAACTCAACCTCACCAATTCGAATACGCTTCCAACCATCTTCAGCAAACGCTTCAGTGTTTGAGACCACGAAGTTGGTACGGAACTGATCCATGGAATGCGTTTCAGGGCTGCGGCGATTCAACTCATCAAGCGAAGCTTGGCTGATGATCAACATCGGGTAACCGTCGGCAAAACTCACGTTATGACCTAACTTTTCACGAACACGATTCGATTGTTCACCAGAGAAAAGCAGCTCAACACGTACACCCAATACATCACTAAACCAATCATCCGCTTCGTCACACGTTGTGTAGGCCGTAAAGCTATCTTTCCACACTGTTGCTGGTGCTTCTTGCATCTTAAAGTTCGCATACTTAAGGCGCAGTGGCTCTTTACCTTCATAAGTAAAAATCAATCCATCTGGCAGCAAGCTGGAAGACACTTTAACCATTTTCGGATATTTACGCGCCGTAACCATTGAGCCGTCAGCCAATGCCAGCATGAAACGTCTGTCAAAAGTGAGACCTTGTTTTTCAACCCAAGCAGAAGAAAGCGCGATGCCGCCCACTGACTTAACTGGAAACACATTGATTTGAGATAAAGAAGGAGCTTGCTCTGAAGCCTTTCGATCTATAGGTGACTGCGACATAACGATTCCAATGTTTTGTTGTTTGTCCCAATGCTAACAAATGGTTATAAATAGATAAACTGGCAGCCATTAAACACTTGATACTAAGCGAATATCTTGAGATGTTTAAACGACTGTCTTATATACATAAAGACAGCAATGCATTGAACTTTCATTGAATAAAAAGGATTTATCATGAACAAACTCGTCATTATCATTTTATGTGTACTGCTTCCGCCTGTTGGCGTGTTTTTCGCCCGTGGCGCAGGTAAAGATTTGCTAATCAACATTGTCCTTACCTTCTTCTTCTGGGTGCCGGGAATGATTCACGGGCTCTGGGTTGCCACCCGCTAACCCGTCTTCAAAAATAAATACCGAATAAAATACCCAGAAAAACAAGCTCCTAACCCTGAAGAGTTAAAAATAGGATGAAATGAAAGTGCTTTTCCACTATCATCCTGTCGCCTAAACGTAAGCGATTGCTTTCACAAATTTCGCCGAGTTTAGGCTCCAACTACATAACACTTCAAATGGTGGGAGCCTTCAATGACACAACTTACGATTACTCGTCCTGACGACTGGCACGTTCATCTACGCGATGGCGAAGTATTAAAAGATACAGTGCGCGATATCAGCCGCTACAATGGTCGAGCGTTAATCATGCCAAATACCATCCCACCGGTAACTGATACCGAAATGGCTCTAGCTTACCGTGAGCGCATCATGGCAGAGCAGCCAAGCGAGCAATTCCAGCCTCTAATGGCACTTTACCTAACAGACAACACAACACCTGATGAAATTCGCAAAGCGAAAGAGTCTGGCGCTGTAGTGGCTGCGAAACTATACCCAGCTGGCGCAACAACCAACTCTGACTCGGGTGTAACCTCTGCAAAGAACATCTACCACGTACTAGAAGCTATGCAAGAAGTTGGCATGCTACTTTTGGTACACGGCGAAGTAACCACGCACGACGTTGATATCTTTGACCGTGAGAAAGAGTTCCTAGACACCGTTCTTGCGCCAATCGTGAATGACTTCCCTAACCTAAAAATCGTTCTGGAGCACATCACAACAGCAGATGCTGCGAATTTCGTAAAGAACGCGAACGACAACGTTGCCGCGACAATCACAGCTCACCACTTGCTTTACAACCGTAACCACATGCTAGTTGGCGGCATTAAGCCACACTTCTACTGCCTACCAATCCTTAAGCGTAACACTCACCAAAAAGCGCTAATTGAAGCAGCGACAAGCGGCAGCAAGAAGTTCTTCTTAGGTACAGACTCAGCACCACACGCAAAAGGTGCAAAAGAGTCAGCATGTGGTTGTGCGGGTTCTTACACAGCTCACGCTGCAGTAGAGCTGTACACAGAAGTATTCGAGCTAGAAGGTAAGATTGAGAACCTGGAAGCATTTGCAAGCCACAACGGTCCTGACTTCTATGGCATCCCACGTAACACAGACACCATCACTCTAGTAAAAGAAGAGTGGAACGTTGCTGAAACCATGCCTTTCGGTTCAGACATCGTTGTGCCAATTCGTGGCGGCGAGACGATTGCTTGGTCCGTAAAGTAAGAACTTAGCAAGCGTAGTAAATACGTTGTAGATACTTCGTAAATACTTCACTTCAACTAAAAAGTGTCACCAGATTATGGTGACCCTTTTTAATATGTATGAAAGGAACGCGCTAAGACGTTGTTTAAGCCCTACTTGCCGCGAACCTTCTCTATCGCACTCCAAACCGCGACAACAAGTAACCCTGCGACTACACCAATCAAGCCATTCAACAAAGTAGGAACAACCGCAGTCGCGATCGTATGTCCGCTGAAGTCCATGATGATAGGCTCAATCAAGTGATGAATTGCAGGAACGTTATGAACCACAATACCACCACCAACCAAGAACATGGCCGCCGTACCAACCACAGCAAGCATCTTCATTAGCTTTGGCGCAAAGGAAACAAGCCCATTACCAAGCTTTGCTTTTACTGCGCTGCCGTTAGATGTACGTTGAAGATAGAAGCCTAAATCATCCAACTTAACGATCCCTGCCACCAAGCCATAGACGCCAATCGTCATCACTACAGCAATCAAGCTCACGACAATAATCTGGGTCAAGATGCTGGTACCCGTCACGGTACCCAGAGCAATCACAATGATTTCTGCGGATAAGATGAAGTCAGTACGAATTGCGCCTTTTACCTTTCTCTTCTCATAGTCCTCAATAGATTCACCGGTTTTATCTTCATCTCCCTTGTCGTGGTCTTGGTGGGCATGGGGGAAAAACTTTTCTAAGATCTTCTCTGCCCCTTCGAAACAAAGAAATAGGCCACCAATTAACAGCAATGGCATGATCAACCAAGGAATAAACGCACTAATCAATAACGCGGCAGGCACAAGAATCAACTTGTTCTTGAATGACCCTTTTGCAACCGCCCACACCACAGGGATTTCTCGTTCAGCAGACACACCCGATACCTGCTGTGCGTTAAGCGCTAAATCATCGCCCAATACACCGGCGGTTTTCTTCGCGGCAACCTTGGACATCAGCGCGACATCGTCTAGCACTGTGGCTATGTCGTCTAACAATGTGAGTAAACTTGCTCCAGCCATTTTATTGTCTCTTTTAAAGGATTGAACAACAGATAAAATGTAACACTATCAATTCACTCATCAAAGTTATGAGTCTGTAAAAAATAAAGTCACAAACTGTGTTTTCTATTGCCGTCTCAGCGAGACAGGACTAGTCTGTCTGCATCTTTCACGAACATAAAAGAAAAAGTATAGATGAAAAGTGAATACAGCTACCCTATCGGTGAACCTGGAAAAAAATGGCAAGAAGCAGAACGTCAAGCATGGTTTGCTCAAAGAACCGTTAAGCGCGAATACCAGCAAGAAGTCGTTCCTAAAATCCAAGCATTAGCAGACCGCTTTGACATCGAGCAATACGGCGCCCTGAGCTACGATGAGGCGCGTTTCCCTCTATTTGCAATCAAGAGCAAAAACTGGGATGCCTCAAAACCAACCGTTCTGGTAACGGACGGTGTTCACGGTTATGAGACAAGTGGTGTGCACGGTGCGATCAAATTCGCAGATACTCAAGCAGAGAAATACGCAGCGCATTTCAATGTAGTAGTTGCACCTTGTGTTAGCCCTTGGGGTTACGAAGTCATCAACCGCTGGAACCCAAATGCCATTGATCCTAACCGTTCTTTCTATGAAGGTACCCCTGCTGAAGAATCAGCAAACTTACGTGCATTAGTGGAGTCTCTTCCAGAGGTGCTAGTTCACGTTGATCTACACGAAACGACAGATTCTGATGAAACTGAATTCCGCCCAGCACTTGCTGCTCGTGACGGCATTGAGTACATCGAAGGTATGATTCCAGATGGTTTCTACACAGTCGGCGATACTGAAAACCCTCAGCCAGAATTCCAAGCAGCTGTCATTGCTTCAGTTGAAAAAGTAACGCACATTGCACCAGCAGATGCAGACGGCAAGATCATTGGCTCAGAAGTGACACAGCACGGTGTGATTAACTACCCAATGAAAGAGCTAGGCCTATGTGGCGGCGTAACGAACTGTAAGTACGGTACAGCGACAAAGTAACCGACGAAGAGTGTAACGACGCGCAAGTCGCAGCTGTCGTTGGTGCTTTAGATTACGTGATTCAACACGAGCTAAACGCGTAAACGAATAATTTATCTCTAGAGAACTAGAATAAAGTTGATAAAAGCCACAAGTGACGAATCACTTGTGGTTTTTTTATTGATAGCGCACATAAAAAACTCCCTCGCACAGAGTACAAGGGAGTTTCAGTAATACTTAAGGCGTCATTAGCGAGCAATTTATCTCACTAGAAAATCGCCCTATTTCGCGGTTTCGCTTACGTTTGCTTGGCCTTTATCTACTTCTGTAAATAGACCTTTCAGCAGGCTCACACAGCCAATCAGAAGAATGACAGTGAACGGCAGCGCTGCAATAATCGTGATAGATTGCAGTGCTTGGATAGATTGAGTACCACCAATCCACAACATCACCATCGCAATCGCGCCTGAGATAACCGCCCATACTACTTTCTGTTTCACTGGCACTTCAAGCTTACCACCAGCCGTCATACCATCGATAACAATCGAACCTGAGTCTAGTGTCGTAACGAAGAACACAATGATCAGTGCCACTGCGATAACCGACAGGATGCTACCAAACGAGTACGCATCTAACATATGGAACAAGCTTAGCGATACATCGGTGATGCCTTGATCAAGACCAAGTTGACCCACGTGGCTGATCACCTGCTCGATAGCCACACCACCAAACACAGACATCCAAGCCGAAGTTACTAGCGTCGGAATAATCAGTACGCAGAACAAGAACTCACGCACCGTACGACCTTTAGAAATACGCGCTACAAACATACCGAAGAATGGTGCATACGCTACCCACCATGCCCAGTAGAACACAGTCCAACCGTGCAACCATGTGGTGTCTTCACGACCTGAACTCTGGCTCAATGCTACGATATTTTTCACATACCCTGTTGCTGCAGTCGCGACAGAATCAAGCACTGTAGTGAAGTTAAGCACAGCAATAAGACCTAAGAACACAAATGCAATAACCATGTTTAGGTTGCTTAGGAACTTAACACCACCGTCCATACCACGAAGTACAGAGATGATCGCCAGACCCATGATCAAAACAATAATAGATTGCTGAAGTAGGATATTGTTTTCCAAGCCAAACACATGGCTAATACCACTTGCCGCTTGTGTACCACCTAAGCCTAACGAAGTCGCCAAACCAAACAGAGTAACCAGTACCGTTAGCACATCGATCACATCACCCGTTTTGCCCCACACTCGCTCACCCAAGATTGGGTAAAACACTGAGCGCATAGATAGTGGTAGACCTTTGTTATAAACAAAATACGCTAGGCAAAGTGCTGTCATGCCGTAGATAGCCCAAGCATGGAAACCCCAGTGGAATACCGTTGCACCCAGCGCTAACTCACGACCCGCTTCTGTAAAAGGTTCTGCATTAAGCGGAGTACCAAACCAGTTGGTAAAGAACGCGGTTGGCTCAGCAACACCCCAGAAAATAAGTCCAATACCCATACCGGCTGCGAATAACATCGCTATCCAAGAGGCCATTGAATAGTCTGCTGTTGCGTCTTCGCCACCTAAACGAACTTTACCTAGAGGTGAGCATGCCAAAATAACAGCAAAAATTAACATGATGTTAGCTCCCCACATAAACAGGAAGTCAAACTTTGATAGAACTGCACCCTTGATGGAATCAATTGCCGCTTTGGCATCTGCAGGAGGCAGTGCAAGAAGGGTGATGATGAAGAGAAGAGATAAGCCGACTGAGGCTACGAAAACTGTGTTATGGACATCCATGCCCCATTTACTGACGTTGTCTTGACCAACTTGATAGTCAGTAGAATCAATACTGTACTTTTTTGATTTAAAACTCATAAATTATGATGTTCGCATATCCGATTCAACGAATATAAGGACGCTCTCCATATCCAACTACTACTTGATTGGCTCGCCGCACCGCCTAAATAAAAGGCAATAAAAATCACAATAGTTAGTGATAAATGGACTTACTTGCTCAATCCCAAGGCGCGTATTATAGCACAGCTCAAAGCATTTTGACTGATATTTCGCTCAATAGTCGCCCAAACCACCGTTGATAATGATAGTTAACCTAATAAAAAAAGAATAAAATAAAAGAACAAAATTAATTAAATACAACAACTTAAATAAAAACCACACACTGTAACGTCACATCCAAAGTTTCTGAATATAATTTTGATAATCGCCCAATTTACTTATAGCTCTAATAAAAAAACCCGCTATAGGGGCGGGCAAATTACCAAAGGTAAAAGAGAAATGGATGTTAGCGCCGCGCACGGCAGCGCTCGATATTAGAGTGCGAAACAAAAACCAAGATTGTAATCATCGCCACTTTTCGCAGTGAACTCTTTATCTTCACTTGATGCATTTGGTCGGCCGCTTTCATCGCCCTTCACTAGGCTAACCCAGTGTCGGATTCCAGAAGAAATACTTGCGTCTGTTTGACCAAACGTGGTGCATGTCTCTAGTTGGATGTCTTCGATGTCTACAAGCTCAAGATTCCCTGTACCTTTTCGAGCGCCAATCGTTACTTCCACATGTGTACCACTTTCATCGCGAAACAGGATTGATGAGGGCTTAGATTTATCACCTGTGTATGCCACGAAATGCTTCGCACGTTTCAGGCCTGTGTGTTCACCATTTTTGAAGTAAACCTGAACATGTCGGTAGTCAATCTCATAGCTCACAACATCTTCATGAGAGCCCGACTCAAGAGGAAATAGAGTATCTAGCAACTGTTTCGCCATCTTCTGCTTTTCGAGTTGCTTGTCTGCTTTCACCATTTCGACGGCAAAGACAGCTTCAGCAATAAAAGTTGAATGGTTTCTGTGAAGTTCTGTTTTGTCTAGTGTCAGCATATTCATAGTCTATCCCTCGTACGGCTTTAAATTTCATTCGGGTCAAACATCCTAATTGACCCTTTTCAGATTTGTTATTTACTGCTTGGTTTCCATGTTTTTCATACTACTGTTATTTTTGAAACAATTTCACAACAAAAATTACACACTGTGAATTTTACTAAATTGCTTTTTTACACACTCCTATTTTTAGGGGTAAAATGAGCATTAAGTCATTAATTTAAATAGACTTACACTCACCGCACTCTCATTTTTACGTCTTGTTTGATTTTGTGTAATATCCAACCCCTACCAGCTTGTTATCGATAACTCGATAGTAGGTATGCTTGGTTTCGACCTTACTCGACAATGGATTTAACCAGCGATAGGTATAAACACCACGGCCATTTTCTCGCGCAAGATTCAACATATCAGTGAGGATCGGCTTATCATCTGGGCTCAAGATTTCGTTGTGTGATCGCCCAACCAACTCCGGTGACACGCCATGAGCTAGTAGCTTTCCAGAACTCATGTCCATCACAAACACATACAAATCTCCTTCCACAAAGCTGCCTTCAGCGTCATTGAATTCAGCCAGGCTCTGTAGTTCAGACTCCACTATCGCAGTCATCGCTCTCGCCAATAAATTCTTTGCCTCGGCCGCACTCGAACGTTCAGGGTAATAACCGACAGCGACAATCACATCGCCTACTCGCTCAAAGAACGTAGTTTTCGGTTCACCCATACGATCAGTCGGATTCGTCCAGTGATATTCCACCTCGCCAAAACCGTTGTGGACCGCTTTTGTGATCATTTCTCGGAAAAATGGATTGCCGTAAACATCTTGTGTGTCCAATACACTGTCGCCCACCAGCACCATGGAAGAGCCACCACTAGCAAGAAATTGACCATCAATTCCGAGTGCAAACACGTATAGCTCACCGTCTATGTACTCAGGGTCACTCATGAAATCTTTGACGCTTTCATCCCCCTCGGTTTGAACGTGGATTACCGCTTTCGCCAGCAGAGTCTTGGCTCTTCTCTCTGCCTCGCTCACCACGTGGGGCTCAGAAATATCAAGCACATTAACAGGCTTAGCTTGTTTCTCTGTTTCAGAATGTTCGGCACGTAAACTAATGCCACTCACGACAGCAAACACAGCACAGCCAATGAGGATGATTCTGGATAAATTCATGGTTATCTCTCCTAATAGCCCACTAAGGACGGAAGCCAAAGCGTAATTTGTGGGAAGAAAGCGATAACGAAAACGCCCACAACAGAAGCAAGAACAAAGGGATGGATCTTCGCGGTGATTTGCTCAACCGTGGAACCCCCTATTCCCGAGGCAACAAAGATGTTTTCGCCAAGTGGCGGCGTAGCAAAGCCTATCGATAAGGTACATACGACCACAATACCCACGTGGGTAGGATCCGCGCCTAACATGTACATGATTGGTAATAGAACCGGCACGATGATCATAATCGCTGCTAAGGTTTCCATGAACATACCGATGAACAACAGCAAAGTAATCGTAAGCGCCCACACCATGTACATGTTGTCAGTAAAACTGAGCAAAGATTCAGCCACCACCACTGGAATTTTTTGTTCAATCAGTAAACGACCAAACACGGTAGCAGCAAACAGGATCAGCAATACACGTCCGGTGATCCACGTCGTGGTTGATAGAGATTTCATCACGCTTTTGAATGACAACTCGCGGTGAATAAATACACCCACAAACAGCGAATAAAAAATTGCCACAACCGCTGATTCTGTTGGTGTGAACATACCGCTGTAGATACCACCTAGAATCAAGAATGGCGCCAGTATCGACCATAAACCTCGACGCAAGTAATGCCTTACATCACCAAATGACCAACTTTCAGTGAGCCCTTTATAGCCTTCACGCTTGGCTATGAAATAGTTGGTCAGTACCAATGTCGATGCCATGATGAAACCAGGCACAACGCCTGCGACAAACAGTTTTGGAATCGATAAAGAAGCGAATTGACCATGTTGAGCAATAGCTTCTGGTGGCGCCATTAAGCCCATCGCAGAAATACCAAAGATAACCAAAGGAATGGATGGTGGAATAATAATCCCCAAGCCTCCGGATGCAGCCGTAACGGCCGATGCGTAGCTCTTATCGTAGTCACGCTTAACCATCGCAGGCACCATTAGCATACCTACCGCGGCGGTTGTCGCTGGGCCAGAGCCAGAGATAGCACCGAAGAAAAGACAGGCCATTACCGTTGCCGCACCAAGTCCACCTGTTACGGGCCCAGCTAAGCTTTCGGCAATATCAACCAAACGTTTGGAGATCCCAGCCGCCTCCATTAATGCGCCCGCAAGCACAAAAGCAGGCAGAGCCATGAGCGGGAAGTTACCTACCGAAGTAAATGCGATTTGTACCAGTGCGATAGGATTTTTGTCGAGCAACATATAGGCCGCCATCGAAGCGCCGGCCAGTGATACTGTGATTGGTGCACCTAGAATTAACAGGGTTAAGAAGCCACCAAATAAAATTAGAGTTAAATAGGATTCCATTATTACATCTCTCTATTACGACTATTCTCTGCGACTACTGCATAGACTTTTGTGCAGTCATTTTTCGCAGTTCTTTCACTTCTGGATCTTCATTGGTTGCACCTTTGAATAGGCGCTCATAGTTGTTCCAGATAATTCGAATCATCATCAGGGAAAACGCGATAGGTAAAATCATGTAGAAGTACTTCATCGGGATACCTGTGGTCTGAGACTTCCAAAACAGGTTCATTTTGTTGAACACGAAGTCATAACTGAGATAGACAAAGTAACCGTTGAAGCAGAGCCATAAGAAATCAGCGATGGTTTCACTGACGGTTTGCACGATTGGCGGAAAGAATTTGAAGTGAAAACTCACTCGGTTGTGTGCCGACATCTTGGCCGCCACAACAGCCCCTAGATAAGCGAACCAAACGAACATGTAAGTAGCGACCTCATCCCCCCACGGGATAGAGTAATCGAATAGCTGACGCGTCAGGATTTGTGTAAACAGCAATAGGACAAAGCTTGCAAGCAACAAACAACATGTATATTCCTCAATGTTGTTCAGGTGTTTTTTTATTGTTTTAGCGACTGACATATAACCTCCAATGTTGATTTTCACATGACAACCAGTCGCTCACGGTCCTAAAAGATCAGGTACAGAACAGCTCAACGAGTACAGCCATGTAAATGCCCTATCTCACTGTTCTATCGCTAGGTGATTAAGTCGCGGAGAACAGCAGATAGGGCGAATCTAATCGTTACTTTCTACCTAGTAACTCAAGAACGTCGTCTAGCTTGTCTTTGCCTCCAATGCTTGAGTAGAACTTAGGCCAAACTGATTTAGTCACCTTGCTGATCCACTCTTGCTCATTATCTGCTGGGTCGGTGAATACCATACCCTTCGCTTGTAGATCTTCACGAATTTGGTTTTCCGTGTTTTCTAGATAAGCGAAGCTGTGCTCTGTCGCTTCCTGACCTGCTTCAAGAATGATCTTCTGCATTTCAGGTGTTTGCTGTTGGAAGACCGTTTCACTCACGATGAGAGGTTCTAGAGAGAAAATGTAGCGAATGTTGGTCACGTACTTTTGTACTTCGTTGAACTTCATCGCATGCACTGTGATGTAAGGGTTATCTTGACCATCTACCACGCCCTGTTGCAGGCCGGTAAAGGTTTCAGACCATGCCATTGGCGTTGGGTTTACGCCCCATGCTTGGTAAGAAGCGATCATGATTTCGTTACGAGGAACACGAATCACGAGCCCTTTAAGATCTTCTGGGGAAGCGACAGGCTTTTTCGAGTTAGTCAAAACCCTAAAGCCAGAATACGCCCAACCGACAATACGAACACCAGCATCACGAATCGTGTTATCGACTAAGTCTTGGCCTACTTGACCTTGAGTCAGTAGCACTGCTTCTTCTGCGCTCTGAATAACGTAAGGCATAGTCAGTAGACCAACCGTCGGAGAAAAAGGGGTGACGTTGTTGATCGCCAGTACAGAGAAATCAAGAAGACCGATTGCCGCATCGTTGACTGTGTCTTGCTCGTTGCCTAACTGACCATTCGGGAACAGATCGATTTTTACTTTACCGTCTGTTTTTTGCTCCATGAGTTCAGAGAATGAGGTCGCTAATTCCCACTGCGTACCACCAGCAGCATCGCCGATAGCCATTTTAAAATTCGCTGCTGCCGCGGTATGAGATAACACCGCTGTTGCTACAATAGTGACACCAGCAATAATTTTATTTTTAATCAATTTCATAGTCTTAACCTTTCCTATCATACAGACTTCCTGCCTGTACTTTGCTCACAAGGTGACCTGGTACAACTTTCCTGGTCGTAGTTCTATTTCCCTATTTTGGAAACAATGTTCGGGTAGTTACAGCCTTTCATCCTTTAACGAATACCACTGATAAAGGAACCGCTGCCCCATTCTTCGAAACGGCGCAAACATCTCTGATTCCACCACTTCCCTCACGTTGGGGAACGGAAGTTTTGATTCAAATATTGGTAGGTCGAGCGTGTGACCTTCGCCTGCAATCCACTGAGCAAGACGCTTACCCGCTTGAGCGGAATACATCACGCCATTACCGCCATAGCCAAGGGCGTAGAAGATGGATTGTTTTGGATTCGGTTGATAAATCCTTGGCATCATGTCATGGCTGACATCCACCCAGCCCCACCATGAATAATCGATTTTGATCTGATCGAGAGACGGGAATTTCCGAGTGAGATCTGCTCTTAGCATGTCTTCATATTTCTTTTCAGGTGCATTCTTGCCGCTGATAGCACTGCGTGTACCAATCTGTACTCGGTTATCCGGTAACAAACGGTAGTAGTGACGCAGAATTCGAGTATCAGTAATCACTTGATTAGTTTTGAAGTTACACGCGGCGATTTCGTCTTGAGTTAGCGGACGTGTGACCATTGAGTTAGACAGTACAGGCAACAGGCGATTCTTAAGCTCGGAATGCAAGCCTTGGCTGGTATACCCACCCGTACAAACACCGACAGAACGCGCCTTCACAACGCCACCTGGCGTCTTCAAGTAATGCACACCACCACGAGTCTCCCAGCCCATAACGGGACTCGATGGGTGAACTTTAACGCCGAGTGCGCGCGCCTTTCTTAGATAACCAAACGCCAATTTCCCTGCATGAATGCCAATCCCTTCTGGCTCATGCATCGCACCTGCCGCTTCTTGATCACCAACGTAATCACGCTTTACAGTTTCTGCATCTAAGATCTGCGCATCGTAGTCAAACGTGTCGCGCAACAATTTGGCTTCTTTCTCGAGTGTTGCCATCACTTTTGGACGGTGAGCAACATATAAATGACCGCCTGGTTGTGGGTCACAATCGATGTCTTTGATCAGTGACTTAAAGGTTTCCATGCCATCAACACACTCGCGGTGCATTTTTAGCGCCGTTTCTAGGCCCCAGCGTTCAATCCATTGAGAACGCTTTAAACGCCCAGAGGCACACTGCGCTTGACCACCATTTCGAGTACTGCACCCCCAGCTTGAACGGTTTGCTTCAATCACTGTCGCTTTGATGCCGTAAATTTCAGCAAGATGTATCGCTGTGCATAGGCCGGTAAAGCCCGAACCGATAATCGCCACATCGACATCCATGTCCGATGTGATTGGGCCATCGTCTTCAGGTGGGGCACCTGCAGTATCTACCCAATACGTTGGAGCGTATTCTTTACCATGACCTGGCGTTTTATCCTTAAGTGGATCGTACTTTGGATCGTATCTATCTTTTGCTTGAGTACTTTCTTGTGCTTGGGTGCTTTTCACCTTTGGCTGCACATCGGCAGCCGGTTGTTCCATTACTAAACTCATAATTCGACTCTCCTAGTCATAACACGTGAACGGGTTGCGATTTCGTGTCTAGTTCTTGGGAGTCAAAAGAGGTCGTGTTTTACGGAAGGCATTTTTTACGCTGATTTTTCCGTCTTTCAGGGTAAACACGTCGACCATGCGAGCTTCGATAATGCTGCCATCTGGGTTTGTAGCAGAAAACGTTGATTCACTCACAGCGCGATCACCGCACACAAAGTGGACAGGGTCACTCCAAGCGGCGTCTGGAAAATTCTGCCAAACCAATTCAAAGCTATTTCGAACCGCTTCGTACCCTTCGATAGTATTTCCAACTAAGCCTTCACCAGCCACAGTATGGAACACACAATCTTCAGTCATGAACGACATTAACGCTTCGATATCATGGTTATTCCAAGCATCACTGAATGACTGTAAAAAGGCGGTGTCGACTTGGTTTTCCAGCACGAACGTCGCTGCATTGGTTTGCATATTCATATTCCAGAATCCTTTATGTTTACGTTATTGGTTTAAATTTCAGTAGCTTTGCGCCACTTTTTTATTAGAGTTTTTAAACTAGAAACTTGAAAATTTAACAACTTAGTAACAAGTCGCACAACTCTAACTTCGAGTTGTGTTATATACAATCTTTAAGCTCACAGATTTCGTATTTTTATAAATTTAATTAGTGTTCTAAGTTTATTTAAACAAGACTTCACTCTATTTAAATAATTAAAATAAGACATGAGAGAAGCCTTAATTTTCAATAAAGATATTAGTCGTTAGTCGAAGTCAAAATCTTGATGGTACTTTCGGCCATATTGTTCCAAAGTTCGATTATGAGTATTAACTTGTAATTCGATGTTGCTTCCATCTTTACCCATAACTTTATTTCCATCGACGTGTGATTCATTTTTCAAATCAACCAGTGTCTCTTCGTTATACTCTGTAGGTTCATTTAACACATTCATGGATATTAACTCCTTTATCAGATTTACTTTGGCTGACGGAAGGACATGAACGGATACTAGACCGTTTGAATATCCTTGCTCGTCGTACAAAGGTTGAATGGCATCATTGCAACCTTCCTTAAACGGATGAATGGAATACCATTTGTCCTTACGTTGTTCTTGCTGATCACAATCAACAACATGAAATATCTGAGTTTTCTCAACACCACATGGTGTGAAGAAATCGCTAACTCTTTCAAAATCAATTACTTTAGTAATATTAATGCAGTCGTTACTCTGGCTATGACACAAAGCCCACAGCGCATTAACCAGGTTATCGCTCCATTCAAGTAAACGAGTGGGAAATCCCTGCTTCTTTGCTAAGCACATCAGCAACCAATCATTTATGTCGTGAGCGTTCAATGAATGCCCACCATAGATACGAACGGTTGAAAGCAAATCTTGTTCGACTCGGCGTAAATTCTTGCGATTAGAACGCCCCAAACTCGGCATCAAGTTATTGTTTTCGTAATCACAAACGTTATAAATCAACCCACAAGGCTCATTGCACTCGTTAATAAAAGAATCGATTATTTGATACAGTTCTTTGAGTGAGCTTATATAACGTTTATTGTTCATATCTATTTTATACCACTCACCAATATAAATAATGATTCTTAGCTAAAAATAAAGGTTAATAAATCTTCGAATGCTCATACTAAAGTCGAATAAATCCAGAGAATCATCAATAATTACTATCTTAATATTCGGTTAATAATAATTATTGATAAAACCTCAGTTTAGATAAAATATAGTGTGGAGTAATAGCTATTTGGTTAGTGCTCTAATATTAAGAGTAATGAACGTGAAAAATATCACTTAATGCAAAAAAGAGTTTTCTTTCACGCTCAATTTAATATCAAAAACCATCACTTAATTTGTTTGTCCGACTCCGCTCTCGATAGCATTCTCCCTAACACTTTCGATAATACGGTGTCGGACAAACTTCCTATTGGCTATACGTAATCTTTGTATTTATCTAGGAAACGAACCGGTTTAGACAATGCGTCTCGACGGAACGGGTCGCCCAGTTCTTGAGTACACATGATCTCAATGATGGTTGTTTTGCCTTCATTCATTTGCATGTCGATGGCTTTTTGTAGAGTTGGACCCACATCTTCTAGCTTATCAACCGTGATACCTTCAGCGCCCATTGCTCGAGCGATCTCTGCAAAGCTTTGGTTGTCTAGTTCACCTGCAACAAAGCGTCGGTTGTAGAAGTCGACTTGGTTCTTCTTCTCTGCGCCCCATTGACGGTTGTGGAATACCACCGCAGTCACAGGAATGTTATGACGAACACACGTCATGGTCTCCATCAGGCTCATACCCCAGGCACCGTCACCTGCATAAGAGATAGCAGGGCGATGAGGTGCAGCCGCTTTCGCACCAATAATGGTCGGGAACGCGTAGCCACAGTTACCGAAACTCATTGCCGCAAAGAAGCTGCGCGGTTTTTCAAAACGTAAGTAGCTGTTTGCAACCGAGTTGATGTTACCGATATCCGTTGAGACTATTACGTCTTCTGGCATCGCCTTTTCGAGTTCACGAAGTACTTGACGTGGGTGAAGATATTCACCACCAGAGAACGGAGTCTCATGCGAGTTTTCTTCAATCATGTCCAAGCTGAATGAGTCACGCTCGTGCGTCCACTCATCAAGCTCTTTTTCCCACAGCGCTTTTTCTGTTGCGACTGTGTCTTGGCGAGCACCTTTATTGTCATCACACAGCAGTGCACGACCTTCCAATCTCTCAGTTAATGCCACTGCTGCCGCTTTCGCATCACCACAAATACCCACAGAGATCTTCTTAACGAGGCCAAGCATCTTGTTGTCTGCATCAATCTGAATGATTTTCGCGTTCTTCGGCCAGTAATCCATACCGTGTTGAGGCAATGTGCCAAATGGACCAAGACGTGTACCCAAAGCGATAACCACATCCGCTTGAGCCATCAACTTCATTGCTGCTTTCGAACCTTGATAGCCTAGAGGACCACACCATAATGGGTGACTTGCTGGGAACGAATCATTGTGTAGGTAGCTGTTTACTACGGGTGCGCCTAGTCGTTCTGCCAGTGCCGCACACTCTTGAACGGCATCAGCCATTACCACACCGCCACCAGAAATGATGACTGGGAATTTCGCTTCAGCAATCAAGTCTGCCGCTTCGTTCAGAGATTTTTCACCACCTGGGCCACGGTCTAAGCGTGCTGGTTGAGGGATCTCGGTTTGAGTCTCACCGTAAAAGTAGTCACGTGGAATATTAAGTTGAGTAGGACCCATCTCGCTCATTGCACGGTCAAAGCATCGACCCGTGTATTCCGCCATACGGTCAGGGTGCGTTACATGCCCTTGATACTTAGTAAACTCTTGGAACATTGGAAGTTGGTTACACTCTTGGAAACCACCTAAGCCCATTGTTTTAGTACCGGTCTCTGGCGTCACAATAACAACAGGGCTGTGTGCCCAATACGCTGCTGCAATTGCTGTTACACAGTTACTGATACCCGGGCCATTCTGGCCAATAACTACCCCGTGGCGACCAGAGACTCGAGAGTATCCATCTGCCATGTGAGCAGCACCTTGCTCGTGTACCACTGGGACCAATCGAATGCCAGCAGGAGCAAAGATATCCATTGCATCCATAAATGCCGAACCCATGATGCCGAACATATCGGTGACATCATTGGCGACCATAGTTTCAACGAACGCTTCTGATGGTGTCATTGTTACTGTGCCGGAAACAACCGTACGTTTTTCTTGCTCACTCATTCTTCCATTCTCCTTGAGTTAACCTAAATTTCATTTTTCGGAATGAATTGTCTCTTTTTTGAATTCAAATTCACCTTAGTAGTAGATTTTTTGCGCGTCAACTTTTTACTTTAAAATGGAACAATTCATTCTAATTAATAAAACTGGATCACATTATTGGTAGTTTTTCGTACAAAAAGTGCCGTTAACTCCAAGAGAGAGGTTAATAATCGATAGCAGTTCAAAAATCACAGCAGTCATGGAAGCGATAATGGGGAATAAAGAATGAACAATGAGGAATTGCGACCAACGCAACAACTAAGTGTAAGAGAGCATTTCGGTATCGATAGCGACTTAACGGTATTGGCCTTTGAGAAAGCGGGAGAGTACGTACCGAAGATCGATCCCAACTACTGTTTTGATCCTGAAGTCACGCTCGCAATATTAGCGGGCTTCACATCTAACCGTCGCACGTTGATACAAGGCACACACGGAACCGGTAAGTCTTCTCATATAGAGCAAGTGGCTGCACGATTAAATTGGCCATGCTTGAGGATCAACCTAGATGGGCATTTAAGCCGATTAGATTTCATTGGCAAAGATAGCATCGTCATTAAAGATGGAATGCAGGTAACGGAGTTTAAGGAAGGCATTCTTCCACAAAGCATTCAGCAACCCATCGCATTAGTATTGGACGAATACGATGCGGGCCGACCTGATGTGATGTTTGTGATTCAGCAACTGTTAGAGCAAGACGGCAAATACACTTCGCTCGAGCAAAACCGAGTGATCACTCCCCACCCTTCTTTCCGCCTGTTTGCTACGTGCAATACCCTAGGGTTGGGTAACTTTTCCGGTTTGTACTCCGGTACTCAAGTGCTTAACCATAGCCAGCTTGATCGATGGAACATCATCGCGACACTTAACTATTTAGACCCACAACATGAAACTAAGATCGTGTTGTCAAAGCGCCCTGAGCTAAACAATGAAAGCGGTCAACAGTTAGTAGAGAAAATGATCGCCACCGCCGGTTTAACACGAAATGGATTTAGAGCAGGCGACTTGTCGACGGTTATGTCGCCAAGAACGGTAATTACATGGGCTGAGAATATTTGAATATTCAACAATGTAGCCACTGCATTTAGGCTGTCGTTCCTCAACCGGTGTGAAGAAGAAGAGAAGGAGCTAGTTCGCGAATATTACTTCCGCTGCTTTGGTGAAGCTCTAGAGGATCATACTCAGAGCTATGCTCAGTCGGAGTCTTAATCGATGGCTAATATTTCCTCCCAACAGAAAAAGATCCTCGATATTGGCGTATCGGTTGCCAGAGCGATCAGCGGTGAGTTGAATCTGAATTACCGAGGAGCGCGCCTCTACAACGGTGGTCGTCCTTGTTATCACTTATCGGCACACACCAACGATCTCACCTTTGTGTCACGCCATGAGCTCATCAACAGTAAATTATCGATGAATGGTAAAATTGACTCCTCCGCATTGAGGCTGTTGCTTTCTGATGCTGAACTTCACTATTCACTGCGCCCAAAAAACGAAGTCGAGCGTTTACTTTTCGATTTTTGCGAACAGGTACGAATCGAGTCACAAGTTCCTGCTTATCTGAAAGGCGTCACTAAAAGCATTCAGTTCAACTTTGCGTATTGGAGCGATCAATATCATCAAAATGGCTTTACTGAATCCCGCATTGGTATTTTGTTGTTCACATTAATGCAGGTCATCCACACTCGTTTAACGGGTGTCCCAGTCTCGGAGCTCATCGCTGAAACCATTGAATCTACTCGGGCAGGCATCGTGCCTATATTCGGTAGCTGTCTAAAACAATTAAAAGAACATCGAGCCGATCAACAGCGTTTTGCTCACTATGCCAACGAGCTCGCATCTCTGGCACAAGCACTTATAAACCAAGAACAAGAGAGTGAAAGCTCAAGCACCCCAACGGTTGAAGAAGACATTAAAATCCTCGCGCAACTTGCTTTAATCGTTGACGGTGACATAGAAGAGGAAGAGGTTGATGCGGACATCACTGGCAGTAGTAAGGTATTCGAGCTCTCCGGTGCCAATTACCAGATCTTTAACTCAGAGTTCGATCAAGTGATCACCGCAGATAAGCTTGTTAGGCGTGCCCTATTATTTGAATTGAGGCAAAAACTCACTGATGACTTGATGGCGAGACAAGTGAATACCCGACGCTTAGCCGCCATGCTCTCTGGTTTTGTCGCCACACCACAACGAATTCGACGCCAAGAACACCTAGAAGAAGGCATCGTCAACGCCACCGCCATCACTAAGCTCATCACTTCGCCTTTAGACCGTACGGTTTTTTATCAGCCTGAAATTGGCCCGTCCCACCAGTGTGCCATCACGTTTTTGATGGACTGTTCGGGATCAATGCAAAAACACAGTCATAAACTCAGCCTACTGATGGATACGATTCTCAAATCCGTTGGACTCGCCAAGATCCCCTTTGAGATTATCGGCTTTACCACCAATAACTGGAACGGTGGCAAGGTCTATCGTCAATGGCTTAAACAAGGCCAACCGAAACATCCTGGGCGTTTAAATGAGGTTAGACATATCGTATTTAAAGATTTTGATACGCATTGGAGGCGCGCTCGACTCGGTATTGCCAGTCTTCGTAAAGCAGACATCTTCAAAGAAGGTATTGATGGAGAAGCGGTTCAGTTTGCTAGCCAACGATTGCAGCAGCACAGTGCACAACGAAAGATCTTGTTTGTGTTTTCGGACGGTTGCCCGATGGATACCGCCACCAGCACAGCCAATGATCAATTCTATTTAGACAACCACCTCAAACAGGTGATTGAACGCGAGACGACAAAGAATAATATTGAGATCCATGGCATCGGTATGGGGGTAGATTTAAGCCCCTACTATCGCAGCAACATCACGTTGGATGTGCAAGAGAGCTGCTTGTTTGGACTATGTAGAGGGATCTTTGAGATGCTAAAGCGTGTTTAAACGGTGAAGCTTTGGCTAGCAAGTCGCTAGCCTCATTGATAGAGCGGATTTTACGAAGCTCCCAACAGTGACCATGCCGACACGGCCATCAAATATCCACCAATCAACATCAATACACCAAACACCAACTTCCTCAATTGATCATTAGACAAGGGTGGCGGAAAGCGCCGTGCAAACATGGTTACGAGCGCTACCAAGGGAATAGCAATCGCAGATAGCCACAATATGCTCGCTTCCATATCGCCTGCAGCGTAAACATTCACGGTACGTGACATCGACGTGCAAGCGAACACCATCAGCAGTGTGCTGCGTACTAAATCGAGCGTAAAAGGTTGCCTATAGAGATGATAAACAATCGGTGGCCCCGCCATCCCAAACAGCCCCCCCGCAAGACCAGAACTAAACCCTGATACAAAAAATGATAGGGTTGCTGAGCGCTCTGTTCTGGTTTTAGGTTTGAACATAAAACTCAGACCAGCGAATAACACCATAGCGCCCAACAAAGCTCGTAGGATATGCGTTGCAGATTCGCTCAATTCGCCCAACAAGAACACCCCTAGCGAAACGCCTGGGATAATACCGAGCACTAACACCACAAGTATTTTTAGCTCACCAAGCAAAGGCTTGCCCATTAAAGCAACCAAGCAATTGAACAAGGTGACAATGCTCACTACGGCGGCAATAACATTAATGGAAACCAGATTAAGGCTGACCGTCAAACCAATCACAATGATGCCTAATCCAAAGCCCGTGACGGTTTGAAAATAGGTGCCTAGCGCAATAGTGGCCAAAATGGCGAGTAAAACCGGTAACTCCATTAACAATCCTAATTAGGTTATTTGGGGTAATATGAGTGCATATCAGCGTTAGTTTAAGCAACTAATGTTAATACCTAAAATCAAATGTCGGCTCTTGTCTTTCTTCAACATTAGCTTCAGTGTCAGCCATAGAACCAGACACTTTCCCTTGCTGCGCTTGTACCGCGGTAACGGCAATGACGTTAAAGATATCCTCTGCGCAGCACCCTCTTGATAAGTCATTGGCCGGTTGATTCAACCCTTGGAGCAAAGGACCAATGGCGACCGCACCACCTAACCTTTCTGCCAGCTTGTAACCTATATTGCCCGCTTCAAGGTTGGGGAAGATCAACACATTGGATTGACCTTTCACTTCGGAATCAGGCAACTTTTTGGCCGCGATTTCGGTGACAATCGCGGCATCAAGCTGAACATCTTGGTCAACCGCAATACCAGGGCAACGCTGTTTCACGATCTGCGCAGCACTGCGCACCTTGTCCACCGACTCATGTTTCGCACTACCGTTGGTGGAGAATGAGAGCATCGCCAATTTAGGCTCTTCCATTAGCAATGCTTCAGCACTTTGAGAAGCGGCTACCGCGATTGATGCCAGCTCCGTTTCATTGGGGTTAATCACCAAGCCACAGTCACTGAAAATCAGACCACCTTTTAGATTATGGAAAGGCTCACACAACATCATAAGGAAGAAACTCGATACCAACTCGCTATCGGGAGCAGGGCCGATGATCTGCAGTGCAGCTCGCACCACATCAGAAGTGGTATACACCGCACCATTTACCGTGCCGTCTACTAACCCTTCCCTCACCATCAAGTTGGCAAAAATAAGTGGGTCTTTAACCTTCTCAAAAGCATCTTCATACGTCATGCCTTTGGCTTTTCTTAACTCATATAGGCGCTCAGCTAATACGACTTTCAGAGCCGACGTTTGAGGTGAAACAATGTGAATACCGGCAAGATTAATATGATGCAACTGCGCGGCTTCAATAATCGCCTTCTCATCCCCCACTAGCGTGATATGGGCGAGCTGTTTGTCTATCGCTAATCGTGCTGCGGCGAGCACTCGAGGATCTTCCGCTTCGCTCAACACCACGCGCTTACGATCTAAGTGAGCCTTATCAATAATCCGTTCAATTGCCTTCATGATAAAATTCCATTTATTGAGATTAATTGTTCCATAATTTAACTTTATATTATTGGAATAATAAAAAAGGTCAAATATTATTCAGATAATTGAAGGAAATTGATTTGCTATGTACACTCTTACACATAGACATATCGCAAGGATGAATCACTGTATGCAAACAGAAACACCACAAGTTCAAGGAGATACGCCCACTCTTCGACTTTTTGCTCTATTAGAGGTAATCGCACAGAAAGACGAATTCATTTCTCTTCAAGGATTAGTCGAAGAAACCGGGCTGCCGAAACCGACGTTACACCGTATGCTGCAACAACTGGAGTCAGCAGGCATCATTCAAAGAGATGGTGACGATAAGCACTACAGCTCAGGTATTCGACTCAGAAAACTGGCCGAAAACCTACTCTTCAATAGCACTATGCACAGTGCAAGACGCACGATTCTTGAAAACCTGCGTGCAGAAGTTGGCGAGAGCTGCAACCTGACAGCCCTATCAAGCGGTGAGATCATCTATCTTGACCGTGCAGAAACGGAAGCCCCACTTCGTTTCCACCTCCAACCAGGATCCCGCGTTCCTGTGCATTGCTCGGCTACCGGCAAACTGTTTTTGGCTCACATGTCGAAATCACAGCGCAGACGACTGATCGAGAATGTGCCTCTGACGCAGTACACAGTGAAAACCATTACCGACTATTCCGTTCTAGAACAAGATATCGAAGAAGCGAAGATCCAAGGCTATGCCATTGACGATGAAGAGTTTCTTCCAGGTTTGGTGTGTATTGCGGTACTCATCCCATCACCAACCGGTCAATCCAACCTTGGTTTAGCAATTCAAGCACCTGTGATTCGAGTGAAGCCAGATGAAGCGATTAAGTTTTTGCCTGCACTGCAAAAAGCGGCGAAAGCACTAGCGAAAATCGAAGCGGACAACTGGGGCCAACAATAAAGCGTTAGAGGCTATCTGGCTCCTGGTCAGCGGTAAGTTCACTCACAAAGTCAAACACGTGTTAAGTAATCATCAATAAGGAACCACAATGCTCAAAATCAACAACAAGCAATTACTCTCTTTTATGGTGACAGAAGCAAGCAATGCGGTTGCCGTTACCAACCCAGCAACAGATGAGCTGATTGGGTATGCGCCAATATCAACCGAGGCGGAATTAGATAACACTATCAAGCGAGCACATATTGCACAGAAAGAGTGGGCACAAGTGCCAGCTAAAACTCGCGCTGCGCTGCTGAATAATTGGTATAAGTTGATCCTTGAAAACAAAGATGATCTTGCTCGCTTAATGACTATGGAACAAGGTAAACCGTTGGCAGAAGCCACTGGCGAAGTGGTTTACGGCGCAAGCTTTATTGAGTGGTTCGCCGAAGAAGCCAAACGTACCTACGGCGATTCGATCCCTAGTACGGCGGCAGATAAACGCCTAGTCACCATCAAACAACCGATTGGGGTAGCCTGTGCCATTACGCCATGGAATTTTCCGGTGGCGATGATCACCCGCAAAGCTGCGCCTGCATTAGCCGCTGGCTGTAGCTTCATTGTGAAGCCTTCTGACGAAACGCCACTTTCTGCGTTTGCGGTCGTTAAACTGGCTTACCAAGCTGGAATCCCTGAAGACCTTATTCAAGTGGTTTTAGGGAATAGTCCGGAGCAAATCGGCGAACTGTTTACCTCTCACCCATTAATCAAAAAGATCTCATTTACCGGCTCTACCCGTGTTGGCAGCATCTTAATGGCGCAAGCCGCCAAAGGCATCAAACGTACCTCAATGGAACTTGGCGGCAACGCACCATTTATAGTGTTTGACGACGCAGATATTGACGCTGCCGTACAAGGTGCAATGGCATCTAAGTTCCGCAATGCAGGACAAACTTGTGTTTGTGCTAACCGATTCTATATCCACAGCAAAGTACACGACGAATTTGTGGCTAAGTTCGACCAAGCAGTACAACAGCTTAAGGTCGGCAATGGCTTAAATGAAGGCGTCAACATCGGCCCTGTCATCAGCGAAAGAGCTAAGCAGAATATCCAGGGCTTAATTGACCGAGCGATTGAACAAGGTGCACAGCCAGTGACACCAACTCAATTACTCGATGGCCAGTTTATTCAACCCGTCATTCTTAAAGACGTGAAACATGACATGGACATCGTTCAGCAAGAGATTTTTGGCCCTGTCGCTCCAGTTATGAAGTTCGATAGTGATGAAGAACTCATCGAGATGGCGAACGATACGATTTATGGTTTAGCGTCTTACTTCTATAGCCAGAATATTCACCGTGTGTGGAAGGTAGCAGAAGCGCTTGAATACGGTATGGTTGGCATCAATGACGGCTTGATCTCTACTGAAGTAGCACCATTTGGTGGGGTTAAACAGTCGGGCATTGGTCGTGAAGGGGCAAAAGAAGGCATCGATGAGTACATGGATATTAAGTATCTATGCTTCGGTGGAAATTAAGGTTTTGGTGGAAATTAAGGTTTCTGCGAAAATTAAGCTTTAGTGGTAACTAAGCTTTTCTCCTCAAACCCTCTGAAAACGAAAGCAAAAAAAAGCCGCGCTATTATTGCGCGGCACCTTGGGCTCGGTTAAGGGGTGTTTCTTTTTTTAGTATTTTACATTCTCTGTTTTTATTATTCGTTCACTCCGCTATTTCAGCGGATTTGGCTTTTGGTGCTTTCGCTTATCTGCGATTCAACACTTTCCGACTCAAGCACTCTGCGCTTTCAACTTTAGACGCATCGCGTGTAACACTGGCTCGGTATAACCGCTTGGCTGAGCACAGCCTTCAAACACCAACTGACACGCTGCAGAAAACGCAATGCTGTTTTCAAAATTAGGCGCCATATTCTGGTAGCTTGGATCCCCAGCGTTTTGCTCATCAACAACAGCAGCCATGCGCTTCATTGTTTTCATAACTTGGGCTTCATCGCAAATGCCATGGCGTAACCAGTTTGCAATGTGCTGGCTTGAAATACGCAGCGTGGCACGGTCTTCCATGAGTCCTACGTTATTAATATCAGGAACTTTCGAGCAACCTACACCTTGATCAATCCAACGCACTACGTAACCTAGAATGCCTTGCGTGTTGTTATCCAATTCATTTTGAATATCTTGTGCAGTCAGCTTTTGATTACCCAGTAAAGGAATGGTAAGGATATCGTCAACGTTCGCTCTCACACGCTCGCGCAGCTCTTTTTGGCGACTCGGTACACTGACCTTGTGGTAGTGCAATGCGTGTAACGTGGCAGCGGTTGGGGAAGGAACCCAAGCGGTATTAGCACCCGCTTGTGGGTGACCAATTTTGGCATCCATCATCTTCGCCATGTTGTCTGGTTCTGGCCACATACCTTTACCAATTTGGGCTTTACCTTGCAGGCCACAAGCTAAGCCCAGATCAACGTTTTGATCTTCATAAGCGCCAATCCATGTCATGGTTTTCAGTTGTGTTTTAGGAGCAAATGGACCCGCTTCCATACTCGTATGAATCTCGTCACCCGTTCGGTCTAAGAAACCTGTGTTGATGAACACAACACGATCTTTAGCGGCGCGGATACACTCTTTCAAGTTCACAGAGGTACGGCGCTCTTCATCCATAATTCCAACTTTGATAGTAAAGCGTTCTAAACCTAATGCGTCTTCAATGCGACCAAAAAGCTCATTGGTAAATGCCACTTCTTCAGGGCCGTGCATCTTAGGTTTTACGATATTGATGCTGTTAGCGGTCGAGTTTTGGTAAGCACTGTTACCTTTCAAATCGTGCATAGCGATCAGTGAAGTAATCATGCCATCCATGATGCCTTCAGGGACTTCATTCCCTTCATCATCAATGATCGCTGGGTTCGTCATTAAATGACCAACATTACGAACAAACAACATGCTTCGACCTTTAAGCGAGATCTCGCCACCCGTTACGCTGGTGTATTGGCGATCTGGATTAAGGCTACGAACAATAGTCTTGCCATTTTTTTCTAACGACTCTTGTAGATCACCTTTCATCAAACCTAACCAGTTACGGTAAGCCAGTGCTTTATCTTCACCATCAACAGCGGCTACTGAGTCTTCGCAATCCATAATGGTCGTTAGTGCAGCTTCCACCAGCACATCTTTAATACCGGCTGCATCAACGCTACCGATTGGCGCACTAGGATCGATTTGAATTTCGATATGAAGGTTATTGTGTTTAAGCAGGATACAAGAAGGCGCACTCGCGTCACCTTGATAACCAATAAATTGATTGCGGTCGATTAGCGTGACTTCTTCGCCGTTATCTAGAGTCGCCGTAAGCGTATTACCAATACTCACGTTACTGATGCTGTATTTAGTCACGTCTTTATGAGAAACGCCATTGAGCGGTGCGGCATCATCAAGGAAACCGCGAGCATAGCTCACCACTTTGGCACCACGTACTGGGTTAAAGCTACCGCCTTTTTCGGCGCCATCACTCTCGCTGATCACGTCTGTGCCGTAGAGCGCATCATATAGACTGCCCCAGCGCGCGTTTGCTGCGTTAAGTGCAAATCGCGCGTTCATGATAGGCACCACAAGCTGCGGCCCAGCTTGCGTTGCGATTTCAGGCTCAACATTGGCAGTCGTTACTTGGAAGTCATCGCCTTCAGGTACTAGGTAGCCGATCTGCTGTAGAAACTGTTTATATTCTGCAGCATCCAGTGTTTGACCAGCACGCTCTTGGTGCCACACATCGATTTGATGTTGGAGATCTTCACGCTTGATAAGCAATGCTCGGTTCTTTGGTGCCAGATCTTTGAGGATGGCTGCAAATGACTGCCAGAAGCCTTCTGCAAGAATACCCGTGCCAGGGATGATCTGTTCATTAACTAGTTGGTAGAGGGTGCTATCTATGTTCAAGCTTCCCTGTTGAATACGACTGCTCATAAAATCTCTCTCAAGTTAATCACTGACTACTCACTTAAATTTACGTAACTGACGAAAATTTAGCTAATTTATGCCATTTATAATGGACATTCACAAAAGAAATACCCCAAAAATAGGGTTATTCTGTCACACCACTTTCGATTTCATTGGCAACACTTTTGATCAAGCGGCGCATCCACTGGTGGTCTGGATTAGTTTGTAACAACGGGCTCCACGCCATCTTCACCTCAAAAGGTTCGATGGCAAAGGGAGCAGGTTTGATCAATAGCTTAGGGTTGTTGCGTTGCAGCTGTGCTGCTTTGGTTGGGATGGTAAGGATCAAGTTTTTCTGTTGAGCGAATAGAATCGCTGACAGGTAGTGTCGAGTAAACACAGTAATATTTCGGGTCTTACCAATACGCATTAGTGCTTCATCGATCCAACCTAATTTCTGCGCTTCACTTGGGTTAATCCCAACCCCCGTACCCATACCGGTTTTGCTCACCCAAATGTGTTGCGCTTTTAAATAAGAAAGAATATCGAAATTGTCAGCTATCGGATTGTCGCAGCTAAATAGGCAAGAGAAGCCGTCGTGCCAAAGGCTCATCTGGTGAAAAGACTGGGGAATATCGTCGAAGCGGTTAATGATAATATCAACGGTCCCCTGTTCTACATCCTGATAACTCACGTCACTTGGCGTCATAATATCGAGGCGTATTTTCGGCGCTATCTCACTCAACCTTTTTAATAATGGTTGGATAATGGTGGACTCAGCATAGTCACTCGCCATGATACGAAATACGCGTTCACTGTCTTCTGCGTTAAATTCCGTAGTCGGTTGCAAGGTCTTTTCTACATTCGCCAAGATGTTGCGAATCAAAGGTTGCAACTTTTGCGCGCGCTCGGTTGGCACCATTCCTTCACTTGTTCTGACCAACAACGGATCCTCAAGTAGATCGCGTAGTCGGCGCAGTCCATTACTCATTGCAGGCTGAGTAATCCCCAGCTGATTCGCTGCTCGCGTAACGTTTCTTTCACGTAGCAACATGTCTAAATACACAAGTAAATTAAGGTCTATACGAGCAATATTCATATAAAAAATACCGAATATAATAACTATAAATTAACAAAATTATCACATGCGTGGTTATTCTTTGTCCATAGCAAAGTTTTAATCCAAGCCAATTTGGCAACCATACCCCACGTGAAACTAAGGAATAGTTATGTCGCAAATTACACAAGATATCGAAATGATAGAAGTTGCAAAAAGCGCTGCAGGTGCTCCATGGGATGCAATCAATGCTGAATCTGCTGCTCGTATGCGAGCTCAAAACAAATTCAAAACAGGTCTAGATATCGCACAATACACGGCAGATATCATGCGTGCGGATATGGAGGCTTACGATAAAGACAGCTCTCAATACACTCAGTCTCTTGGCTGCTGGCACGGTTTTATCGGCCAACAAAAGCTGATTTCTATTAAGAAGCACTTTGATGGTAAAACAGATCGCCGCTACCTTTACCTTTCTGGTTGGATGGTTGCAGCACTTCGTTCAGAGTTCGGTCCGCTACCAGACCAATCAATGCACGAAAAAACATCAGTTGCAGGCCTAGTTGAAGAGCTATACACCTTCCTTCGTCAAGCAGATGCGCGTGAACTAGGCGGTTTATTCCGTGAACTAGATGCAGCTCGTGAAGCGGGTGATGTTGACCTACAAGATCGCATCCAAGACCAAATTGACAACCACGTAACACATGTAGTGCCAATCATCGCGGATATCGATGCTGGTTTCGGTAACGCAGAAGCGACTTACCTAATGGCTAAGCAGATGATTGAAGCAGGTGCATGTTGTCTACAAATCGAGAACCAAGTTGCCGATGAGAAGCAATGTGGTCACCAAGATGGCAAAGTAACCGTACCTCACGCTGATTTCCACGCGAAACTTCGTGCACTTCGTTACGCTTTCCTTGAGCTAGGCATCGACAACGGCATCATCGTTGCGCGTACCGATTCACAAGGTGCAGGTCTAACAAAAGAAATCGCGGTAGTGAAAGAGCCGGGCGACCAAGGTGACATCTACAACTCTTACCTAGATGTTGAAGAGATCGATGTAGCTGACATGAAGCAAGGCGACGTTTGCTTCAACCGTGAAGGCAAGCTGGTACGTCCTAAGCGTCTACCATCTGGCTTGTACCAATTCCGTCAAGGTACTGGTGAAGACCGCTGTGTATTTGACTGTATTGAAGCAATCAACGCGGGTGCTGACCTACTTTGGATTGAAACAGAGAAGCCTCACATCGGCCAAATCAAAGAGATGATGGATGGCGTTCGTGAAGTACACCCTAATGCGAAGCTGGTATACAACAACTCTCCATCGTTCAACTGGACGCTAAACTTCCGTCAACAAGCATACGATGCGATGGTTGAAGCTGGTGAAGACGTTTCTGCCTACGACCGCGCTAACCTAATGAGTGCTGAATATGACGAAACTGAATTGTCTAAACGAGCTGATGACAAGATTCGCACATTCCAAGCAGATGCGTCTCGTGAAGCAGGTATCTTCCACCACCTAATTACTCTACCTACTTACCACACTGCAGCGCTGTCTACCGACAACCTTGCTAAAGAGTACTTCGGTGACCAAGGCATGTTGGGCTACGTTGCTAACGTTCAACGTAAAGAAATCCGCCAAGGTATCGCATGTGTTAAACACCAAAACATGTCTGGTTCAGATATGGGTGATGACCATAAAGAGTACTTCGCGGGTGAAAACGCACTAAAAGCAGCGGGTGAACTGAATACATCGAACCAATTTGATTAATCGCTAGCACTTTTTTGATTAGTCACTAACACTTTTGATTAATCGCTAACGCTAAAGCCTCCCCCGCCCTTCTCTCTTACTTAGGTAAGATCCGGGGGAAGGCTTTGAGATAAAGCTTGTATTGCCGGCTTTATCTCAAAGTCTCAGATTTGTGTCCTAACCCACGGCCAAGTGAGTAACTTCGGTTTAAGCTAACTGTATTCATGTTTTATGAGATTCCTGTTTGTTGAAATTTCTTTTGATTGAGAGCGCCTATGACTTCAATACCTAAACACCTACAAGATGCAAAAACACTGCTATCAGAGAATGGTTTCGCAACAGGTGATACTTGGTATCACGGAACCTCTTCAGCATTAATCGCTTCCATTAAAGGCCAAGGGCTAAAACGCTCAGGCGATAAAGCACTCAACCAGGCCGCCGTAAAAACCATGGCAACCATTGGCAATAACTATACCGAGTCTGTAGAGCCGGTCTTCCTAACTCAGAGCAAAGAGCTTGCGTATTACTGGGCACAACAAACCGTAAGAGAGCGCAGCGTTCGTTTCGAAGGAGAGGAACAGCCTGTTGTCTTAGAGGTGAATTTATCTGAAAAGCAACGCGCTAAAGTAAGACCAGACGTTGGCGCAATGAGCTTGCTGATGATGAGTGTGGGCGAACAGTTCATGGCTCACCTCGCTATGGTTTACCAAGAGAACGACATTACAGGCCCAGATATCGATCTTCGTACTGCAGACCGCATGGATTACCTGAACAAACTGGGTATGGCGTACATCGATGAAGACATCAGCCGAGCTTGCGTTATGGAGTTATCCGAAAGCGAAGTATCAGAACCTGAATTATCTGAGGCGGAATAAACCGTTACGAGCTTACGACAAGACACTAGTCAAAAAAAATGGCTCCCAATCGGGAGCCATTTTTGTGTGAGACGTTATATTTGATAGCTAGCTTAGACTACTGACACAAACGGCCTTGCTGCGCGGCCTGAACCATTTCGATATCGCCTTGTAGAGAGCGGTATACAATCGTATTCCACACTTCACCATTATCCATTTCAAACTCAATCGCGTAATTCAAACCAGCCACCACTTGAGTTCGAACGCTCAAGATTTGTTGAAGCTTTGCAGACGTGTTCATTTGGCTAAGCACGGCGTCTAGCGCTTGCTCTGCTTGTGGTGTGACTTCACTTTTCGCCCAACCACCAGTTAGGTTTTTAGTACTACAGATCGGATTCGTATTCTCTTGTGATTGAGTCATCACTTCACCATTCTGACTGCATCCAGCCAGAGCAACCACGCCAACTAAAGTCGCGACTCCAAGTAGTGATGTTAATCGTGCTTTCTTCATAAATCCTCACTAAATAAATCATTCAGTTTTAACAAGTGACCACACCGTTATCTCGGTGTTTCATATGCTAACAAGCTTAATCCGCCAATGTCATCATTTCATCAGAGATTATGGTGTAACTACTCTATAAACACAGAAAACTGTCAGAAAACAAAGCCGAGTGTTTATACTCGGCTTGTTATTTCACCTATTCGAGATTTGTGCCTTAATGAAAATAGACCAACATCTCGACATCATCACCTTGCTGTTCTGCACTTAACAAGAAGTGTAAGTACCCTTCCTCAGTCACAGGTATTTGTAGATACTCATTGCTGCCACGATAATCCGACACATAGTCATGCTGCCCAACGGTTGGCCAATATGCACGGCTCGCAAACAGGTCAACATTACCTTGTTCAGTTTAATCACTGTTTTGATCGGTTAACCATACGCGAACCTCTCGTACTCCCTCTGGAACATAAACGGCAGCGTAACGTTGTTGATGAACAGTAAACAGATGAGCTTTACCAGATTCTAATACCACAGGTGTTAGGTCATCTTGCTCTGAAGACGGTGGAACGGGTTGTTCTGTTTCTAACGATGCAAGCAATGTAACACCACTAAAACCGGTACGCCCAGTCACGCTCATGTAGTAACGGCCTGGCTTGATATATCCCGTTGCCTCTGGCTCAAACGTCACCAACTCATTGCTGCCATTACCATACTGGCTGAACTCAAAGTCATAGTAATGCGCAGCGCGGTTGTAGCTCATGTAGAGATCAGCATCCCCTTGAGGTTTCCCTTCAATTGACACCTCAAAGTGTGTGGTGTTCTCAGGGACGTCAACATAAAATAGCTGCTCACTGTATGCTTCACCGCTCAACACTAGGCTTTGGTTAGCAATTAAAGTCTTGATTTGATCACTTGGTTCTGTCGGATCCGTGGGTTCTCCAGGCTCAGGTTTATCTTCACTTGTTACCGTATCTAGCCAACGTTCAAATTCACCGTCGTACTGTTGGCCAAGCATTTTTACCTGCTTTGCCCATTCAGCAAACTGACCAGAACGAGACAGCGCCAGTAAGCTTTCCACTTCATTTGGATGCTCTTCTAGCATAAAGCGTGTCGCCAAATACCCCCATCGGTAAATACGGTTTGAATCATGAGAGTAAGTGGTCGCAAGTACATCCGATAGGCGCATCTTTCCACTATCAATTAAGCGAATTGCTGCATCATAGCCTTGCTTGTAATGCATATACTCGGCGAATCCTTCCAACCACCACACCACATAACCATGAGCCAAGTTATCATTAAATGAACCATGTAGATTGAAGCGCGCATCTAGGTAGTGGGTATATTCATGTTCGAAGTTAAGAATAGAGAGCTCATCACCATTGTCGTAACGGTAAGCGACGAAACGCGCTACATTATCCAAGTCGGCCGGATTACCTTCTAAGTACTGACCACCGTTATCCGTCGTATTACCGAATAGAAATGAGGAGTAGTTAACGTAACTGCCTTTACTACCAAACACCGCGATCTCAAGATTATGATTGTTATCATCAGCCACCGGTTGCTGCCCTGTGTTGGCAACTTGGTGAAAGTCTGCCTCTTTGGCTGCCAATACATCACACGCCTTTGCAGCTTGTAACTCGGTTAAATCTTGAGAGCGAAGAATTGCAGGGCCTGGGCACTCGTAGCGGTTAGGTAAGATACGTTGAGCAACGTCGCGTTTCGCCTGTTCAAGATCGAGTCCGTTCAAACCCTCTGGTGCAAAATATCCCAGCATTTCTACCGCAGCTAGCCACAGTTTGTCGTGCTCACTACCCAAAGGATTTTGCACCATTACATCTTGCATCACCTGCAACGCTTTATCTTTAGTCGTTTTATCTGGGCTTGCTAGCAATCTTCCCGTCTCGCGCACCGCGTTATAAACCAAAAAGCTCGCATCTGTGTCCAAAGCCCAGCGATTGTCGCGAGCAAACGTCGCTAGTGTATCTATATGCTGAGTGTTATTTGCTAGGTAGTCGTAGAAGTCATCTCGAGCGGCATGGCCGGCCATCGCTCTAAATAGATTATTGAGCCCATCGACCCACTGTGTGTCTCGCGTAGTTTCACGATTGAAGTAGCTAAGTGCCGTAAGTTGTGCATCCATAGTGAGTGAAAGTTGCTTCACGTTGTCGACCATTAATGTCAGGCTCTTCAGCGCACCAACTTGTTCTCGCCCTTGGTTTAGCGAATTGGGATTAGCAAGAAATGCATTGGTTGAGTGTGCAAAGCGCTCACTCAAAGCCTCTGAAAAATCTTCTTCTCGCGCGTTATAACGAACGTAATAAGCTGCACGTACAAATTCACCTAAGTTTTCAAGTTTGCGTGCTTGCTCAGATTCACCTCGGTAACGGGCTATCTCTAAGTCCAGTAGATTACTAATTTGGTTCAGGCTGTTTTCGCTGTAGATATTGGTTAACGAACTTTTTGATGCAGCGAACCAAGAGCTATAACAACTGTTGTCGGCTAGTGAGACCGCATGAGCGAGGTCAGGTGACAACTGAAGTTCTGACACCTCACATTGGCTTTGAGCAAAAGAGAAAGTAGATGCGCTAGAAAGTAAGCAAGCGAGCGCCAAGCGATGACGTGGAAATAAACGAGTATGAAGCATAATTGTATTTATTGGTTGTATGGTTGGCTCGTCGTTATATTCCCTACAATTATAAAGGTGAATTTGGTTGCGTATTAATTATGAGATTGCTTCAAAAAATAGATATTTGGTATCAGTTTATAAAACCAAGGGTTTATGCTCGCTGGCTGCATGTTAAGCTAGAATTATAAATCCCACCTAACTTATTGAGAAAAAACTAATTTAGCACTTCATAAACTAGAGAAAGTTCGGTTGTTAAGAAAATACGCAAGTAGTAGACTTGCGCTCGATTATGCAACTTGTTTTCATTTCATTGACACAAGCAACGTTATTATACACAACGAAAATAACGTTAGTTCAAGGCTTACATAATATAAATGTCAGAAAATAAGTGCAGATCGAATAAAAATAATTATATAAACCTAGGCTAGGCTCACACCATGAAATTACTGTCGTCTTTAGACTCGCTGTTGGCCAGCGATGAGTCTATCGAAATAAAGCAACATACATTGATAGATCTCGTAATCAATACTTATCAGCCACAACAACGTACAACTCTTTTCCAAACCGTTACTGACTATCGACGAAACCTCCTGGAATCTTTGTTCCCGGAGCATCAAAACAAAAGCTTATCAGTGTTGTTTGAGTTGATGGACTATCGCGATCTCATTCAGCGATATCCAAGCACTTTGGCCCCTGAATTGGTTTTGCTAGAGAAGGCCGCAAGCCAATGTTATATGTCATGGTTAGACTTTTGGTGTGAATCTGAGATTGCCGCAATAAAGGCTAAATCACCACTGAGCGATCCTCCCAACTCACGTATCGAGTTACCTATTAAAGATTCCGCGTATTATGGCGCGCTCATTGAGCACATCGAGTCCGATTCACTCATGGTACAAACACCTTGCCATCCACAAGCGATGCCAATCAGTGATGCGATTGCTTTAAGTAATCTAGAGATCTTCATAAAGGGCGAGAAATGGTTTGAGATGCTACCTCTTCTGCACCTTTCGCAATCTGGTCAACACTTCATCTTACTAAAACACCCAGTAGATGAAGCGTTTCCAACACTAGTATCGTCGGCACTTCTACAAGACTGGTCAACCAAGGAAACTTGGTTAAGCTATGCACCACTTTTTAGTAATGAGCACTGGCAATACTCTATGCCAGTTCGCAGCTATGATGAACTGACAAGGTTGAAACTCTTTACACCGCCAGATCTATCGCAATGCAATTCTATTGTGCAGTTTGATCATCACTTCCAATTACAGATTTCGGATACATCGGCGCTTTGTGAAATACTT
Organism: Vibrionales bacterium SWAT-3; assembly: GCA_000169995.1. Taxonomy (GTDB): domain Bacteria; phylum Pseudomonadota; class Gammaproteobacteria; order Enterobacterales; family Vibrionaceae; genus Vibrio. Next base: position 129,904 of record AAZW01000001.1, read on the forward strand.
CGTCTAACCGTCGGCGGGAATACCACACAAAAGCTCTTCTTCCTCTATCTTGCACAAAAAGAAATGATTAATCTTTTATACCAAGCCAACTATAAAATAGGCTTCACCATAATTGATCAACCATTGATACTCGACTTTTACAAAGCAATCGGCCCCAAAGCTTACTTTCATTTAGGCGTATGTGATTTAAATGGAAATGGTACGAAGACCTATCGCGGGCTTTGGAATATTAAACTCATGCTGAGAGCGTTTGAGCAAGTTAACTTTCGTGACTACCGACGCATGCTTCGTGAAAACAAAAATACTACGTGGTAGTTAACAATGATCGTTTTTGATTTTAACTTAGAAACCATCTCTTATACGAAAGCAATTATCCTTTTTGCAACTTTAGCAATTGTTATCATATGGTTATTTTACTATTGCATTCGCTTAAGGCAAAAAAATGAAAGTATTTGGCGATCACATCATGCATCTTATATTGCTTATTCCTACTGTATAATTGCATGGATAGGAAGTAATGCATATTTCCATACGGACTTACTTGTGCTGTTGGGGATGGGTACAGCCGTCTTCATGGCTAAGTTTGCAAACATTGCCTCGTCCTTGGCTTTTGCTTTTGCTTTTTACTTCTCGTGTCAGCTATACGCAGAGCAGAGAAAAGACAACGTTTATCTTTGGCAACGTCTCATCTTCTGCCTACTGGTTACATATTCATTATGTGTAAATTTACAACAAGATCAGACAGTTAAATACGTGGAAGTGCTAGGGCCTAGTCAGTTTAGTATAGAGTTTGGGCCACACACCTCATACTTTTTCAACGCTATGCTTTGCTCTATGCTGCTCACTTTATTCAACCTACTCGCTATGAGAGTCAATAGTAATCGCCTAACACTCGCGAAAACCAACTATATGATATCTGGGATACTGGTCTACATGCTATCCACTCTAGCGATACAAGTCGGGATGACTTACTTCCTTAAAGACTTTTCGCTAACTTGGCTACCTCCCGCACTATCCATTAGCGAGATGATGTTTGTTGGCTATGCTCTTCTGACTTCACGTTTCTACAGCGTAAAATACCTTGCTTACCTTGGTCTTAATACACTTTTAGTGTGCGTGATTTTAGTAATTCCATTCGGCGTGATATTCATCCCACAGACTGACGATAATCAGTGGTTAATCGCGATCCCAATATGTGCGATGATCGGTATCGCCTGGCACGTACTCTACAAACGTGTCAGTCGCTATGCGTCTTTCTTCGTTTATGGAAACAAGAAGACCCCAGTACAGCAAATACTGGCCTTGGAAGAAGATTTTAAACTGTCGATTGACGATGCAATGCGCCGTTTAGGCCAGCTGTTGCAAATCCCTGAAGACAAGCTTCGTCTTGTTAATAGCAACTATAACGAAACCTTCTACGAGGACTATCTTTCAACCAACGAGTCAGTGTTGGTATTCGACGAGTTATCTCAAGAGCTGGATTACAAAACCCCTTCCAAACTTTCACTCAAAGCGCTGTATGACAAGATGAGTTTGAACAATACTGCCTTGGTAATGCCGCTATTTGGGCAAGGGAAGTCGGTCACTCATTTACTGGTATCGTCACATAAGAGCAACGATCAAATGTTCTCTAACGAAGAGATCTCGGCGCTACAGACCTTACTGGCACGCGTTCAAAGTACCATAGAAGCCGATAGACGAGTCCGCCAAAGCCGAGCACTCGCCAACTCCATAGCCCATGAGATGCGTAACCCGCTTGCCCAAGTTCAGCTGCATTTTGAGGTCTTGAAACAGCACATCGAAAACCAAGCCCCAGAAAAACAGATCCAACTTGACATTAAAAATGGACAAGCGGCCGTTGAGCGCGGGCGACAACTAATTGATATTATATTACGAGAGGTTAGCGACAGCTCACTTGAGCACGGACCTGTCACAATGACTTCAATCCACAAAGCAATAGATCAAGCAGTCAGCCATTATGGTTTTGAAAACGAGAAAATAATAGAACGTATTCGCTTGCCTCAACACACTGATTTTGTGGCAAATTTAAACGAAACTTTATTCAATTTTGTAATTTTCAATCTGATCCGCAATGCAATTTACTATTTTGATTCGTACCCAGATAGCCAAATCGAAATCAGTACCCAACTCGGTTCTTACGAAAATATCCTCACTTTCAGAGATACAGGGCCAGGTATTGATGAAGTGATCAGACACAAGATCTTCGACGACTTCTTTTCTTACCAGAAAAGCGGTGGTAGCGGCTTGGGGTTAGGTTACTGTCAACGAGTCATGCGTTCATTTGGCGGAAGAGTTGAGTGTCAATCCGAGCGCGGTAAATTTACCGAGTTCCATCTTTATTTTCCTGTGGTACCCAATGCACCAAAAGCGGACACCTTACGGACACCTTACTTTAACGACTGGCAGCAAAGACAGACCCTTGTCGACAATACGGATGAAGCCATCGAACAACCCCAAAATATAAGAATTGAAGAAAAAGGCTTAGATGCAATAGCGACACAAATTACAACGAATAGCATAACCCCAACCGTACTCATCGTTGACGATAAAGAGGTGCAACGCACCCTTGTTCAGATGTATCTAAACAGACTGGGCGTAAACAGCCTGCAAGCAAAAAATGGGGAAAATGCCATCGAGCTGTTTAGGAAAAATCACGTCGATTTGATATTAATGGATGTACAAATGCCAGTCATGAATGGTTTTGAAGCAAGTCAGATCATCAAGGCACGCTCACCTAACACGCCTATCATCGCTCTTTCTGGTGAGTCAGGCCAGCGTGAACTAGAGATGATCGCACAGTTAATGGATGCCCGCCTAGAAAAGCCAACATCCATAGACGCTCTGAAAATTGTGCTCGATAAATGGCTGTACAAAAACACGACAAAAGAGGTTTCCAAAGAAGCGGAGAGTGAATAGTTGGTTACCAATTGTTGGTGGCTGATAAGCGCATCAATAGTTAATCAAAAATCCCCTCAGAAGTTTATTTTGAGGGGATTTTTTTGTGGATACAATTAGGTGGTCACATTGCTAACTCAATCAGTTATCTAACTCGAACTTGGTTAAGCGACCGGTACTTCATACGTTTTTCGCTGGCACATGTACATAGTAATAATTGCAACACAGCTAATCAGAGACAATAACCAGCAGCTCAAAACCATCACCTCGTGAGTTGCAGGAACGAGGGATAAACAAAACGTAAAACCAAATGCTCCAATCATCTGAAGAGCACCGTAGATAGCACCAACCTGCCCCTTGTGATTAGGAAACAGATACAATGCCGAAACACCTGCTATTGCTAATAAGAATGCGGAACCAAAAGCCATCACCGCGAACCCAAATAACATTATTGAATAGCTATGCAGCAAAAGGCTTAATGTTATGACAACGCTACCCAAAACCTGAATCAGACCACCATAGACTAGAGTCATATTTTCGCTGATACGATGTTTCAGAAACTGGTTCCAAATTAATCTGGATACTACGCTACTCGCTATCAAAACCATTGACCCTACGCCATAATCCCGCGGCCGTTAGATCAAACTGATTCTGAGCAACAAAAGAACCCGTTACTTGGAAAAGCAATAGGCAACTTGTCCCGCTAAACATCATTGCCAAATAACACAGAAACGTTACGTTTGATGTGATGAAAGCATAGTCTCTTAGTATCTGTTTAGGCTTAATGGCATCTGGATTCTTGTGACTGATCGTTTCGCGTTTCATGACTGAAATAATCAACAGCGTTGCAGTCGATAAACATGCCATGAAGACAAAATTACCTTGCCAACCAAAGTGCTGAGTGAGATACCCCCCAAAAATGAGCGTTAGACCAGGTAGGCTCATAAATAGAATCCCATACCAAGCAAGTATCCCCATGAGTTCAGACTTGCTGAATGCGTCTTGAAGGATAGTGCGGCAAAGTAGATAAAGGCCACCAACACCTAAGCCTTGGATTACCCTGCCCAGCAATAGAACATTTATGCTGTCAGCCATAAGAGATGTCATCGAACCAATCACAAATATCACAGATGAAAGAACAGCGACGGGCTTTCGTCCATACCGCTCGGACAACGGTCCGCAAATTAGCTGACTGCATGCTAAAGCGATAAAAAACAGGCTCAAAGTCTGCTGTACTAACGCCTCTGATGTACGCAGTTCACTTTGTATATCTGGAAAGCTTGGCGTATACATACTCGACGCAAAAAAATAGCTCGATGCCATTAAGATGCTGATAAATATAATAGTTATTTTAGACACTCGATTTCCCATAAACGTTAAGAACAGATCATCATGTTAAATAGATCCTCAAACTAAGTTTTTGGGTGAAGCGCCACGATGTTTACAATTTACGCCAGGTTTAATTCTGGAGTGCTTTTTTCTGATGTTCTTTAAATGCAGTAGAGAAAGCAGATAGGCTTGAGTACTCAAGTTCGAATGCAATTTCAGTAGCACTAATCCCTTTTGCCATCATTTTCTCAGCACGCTCCATCACTACTTTTTGGCGAACCTCCCTGAAAGATGCTTTGAAACTAGTCAAAAAAAGTCGGTTTAAAGTACGTACAGAAGCCCCTGTTTGTTTAGACAAGTCTGAGATAGATAACTTAATACTCGGCTTATTTGATAATGCATCAATTACCGGTAGCAGCCTTCTGTCCATACCTTCCTTTGCAATTAACGGATTGTCGACTGCCTTACAGCGGGTGCATTGATCCATGAGAACCTGAATATAATGGGGCTCAAGCTTTTGCTCCGGCCCACCATTTTTCCATAAGCTGAAAAGTTGAGTAACGATGGGAGAAATATCCAAGATACATATTTCGGTGAGTTCAGGGATTGAACCTAGTGGTAGGCGAAGTAAGGAGACCTGTGACTGCTTTAAGGCATCCGCACGATGTGGTACGCCAGCTGGAATGTAAATTAAAGAGCCGGGCATAGAGAGCAAACTATCCTTGTCAGTAGAGATTATTTGGCAGCCTTGGTGTATAAAAACTAAGTGAGAGTAATCATGGCTGTGAACCTCACTCGAATAATGAGATTCATAATGTTTAACCATCACCTGATGATCATCCAAATTAATTATCTCCCCCAGCCTTTCGTTATGATGCATCCAAGTATCACTCCTATTTTTAATCGGCATTCCATTCATATTCTCAAGTCATCGAACAATCGAGCCTGGTTCTCTGACACTACCTCTGATAAACGCGGAATTATTTATATCTTACGACAACTCTTATCGATGACACGACAATAAGTCGGAACAATGCTAGTCCCCTAGTCGCTATACTTCATAAAGGAACATATAAGCCCCGCACCAGCTCAATGCTCTCTAACTAGGTCAGACGTCGATCATTTTTGAACAATTCCATGATTTATAAGGCAAAAAGGTTTATACATAATAATGTGTTATCTAATCGACTAAATCATCATGACGCTCAAAGAAATCCTAAAAATTCCCAATGTTCGCTACTTCTTAATGTTTCGAAGCAGCTACTTTGCGCGTTTTTATTACCCAATATTCACTCTGCTCTACTTAGATTACGGCCTAACCCTGTCTCAATTCGCCATGCTCAACGTAGTTTGGGCGGCCACCATCGTACTTGCTGAAGTCCCATCGGGGGCATTCGCCGACACCTTGGGTCGGAAGAAGTTGGTGGTACTCTCTTCCCTTGTGATGTTTGTTGAAATCGCCATGATCGCCTTGGTACCGACCGAAAACCCGAACTTGGTGTTCATGGTCTTTTTGGTCAACCGGATACTCAGCGGGTTAGCCATGGCATTGGCAAGTGGTGCTGATGAAGCACTGGCGTATGACACTTTAAAGGAACAAGGCAATGAAGAGTTGTGGCCTCGTGTGTTGCAGATCCAGCTCCGTATCGCCTCAAGCGTTGGTATCTTTGTCACCTTGATCGGTGCGGCGATGTACGACGTGGAATTCATGGCGAACATCTTTCATTTCCTTGGATTAGCCGAGCCTGAAAGCACCAAAGACCTGATGCGTATACCTGTATTTGCCACTTTATTGGTTGCACTACTCGCGATTTATGCGGCGGTAAACATGCGTGAAGAAAAGAAAGTGATGCCAAATGGTCAAACGAAGTTAGCAACGACCATCGCCAGCCTCAAGTTAACCGCTGATACAGGTAAGTGGGTACTCGCTACGCCCTACGTACTTTTCATACTGCTCTACTACAGCCTGTTCGAACACACATCGCGCATGTTCTTAACCATGAACAGCCAATACTATCTCGCTATCGATATTCCTATTATCTATTTTGGTTTTATTGGCGCGGGAATCAGTCTGCTAAAAATTATTTTAGCGGGACAAAGCCGCAGGTTAGCAGAAAGTATCGAGCCGAAAACCTTTATTATCGTCATGGGCTTAGCAAGTATCGCTACCTACTATTGGATCAGTTTAGGCTGGTCGATCTATGGGGTAATTCCTGCACTGGTACTGATCTTTATCATCATGACGATGAACATTTTTATCAGTTACCATCTGAACAAAAAGACCGAGTCGCATAACCGAGCCACAGTTCTGAGCTTCAAAGGTTTGATGTTTAACCTCGGATACGGACTGATCGGTATTTTGTATGCTTACTACTACAAATTGGTCTCTAATAATTACACCGAGCAAGAAATAGAACAGAACCTCGCCTTCTTAGCATCGCTGTCTTCGTTCTGCTATTACTTCGCCTTGTTGTTCGTTTTGATTAGCGCGTTGTTCTATTTCAAAAACAAGAAACAGCCGATCTTCTGAAGAGCGCTCTAATACTGAATAGAGAATAAAGGTGAGCCTGTGGCTATAAACAGATCATGACACTTCTTATCATGTGATTTTTTGTTAGTATCACCATCAAATTACATCACACATGGAAGTGTCATGTCTTTTAGTTGGATCGCCTTTACCCTGCTTGCTGCCTTCAGCCAATCTTGGCGCAATGCCTTTCAAAGCAAGCTAGCCGGCACAATGAGTGTGGCTGGCGTGACGCTGGCTCGTTTTATTTGGGCAGGGCCGATTGCGCTTCTCTACCTCTACGCTTTATATCAATGGCAGCCAGTCTCAGCGCCTAATTTTTCTGGTGAGTTTGTTTTCTACATAGTTGCTGCGGCAATTATGCAGGTCCTTGCGACCGGCTTGATGGTGATACTATTCAAGCTTGAAAACTATGCGATTGGTGCTGGGCTTGCCAAGTGTAAGGCCCCGGTTTCTGCTGTACTTTCCGTGTTGTTTTTTGGTACAGCGTTGACTGTTACAGGTTGGATAGGCGTATTAATCGGCACATTGGGCGTGCTCATCATGAGTAGCGCTTCTGGTTGGCGAAGCCTCTCTCCTAAAGTCTTTTGCTTGGGTATGGCATGTAGCACCGCCTTTGCACTAACCTCGCTTTGGGTACGTGAAGCGAGCCTAAGTATTGGACTCCCTTTCCCTCATAGCGCTGCTTGGGTGCTGTTTTTGGTCATTAGCCTACAGACATTAATTATCTGCACATTTCTCCTGATTAAAGAGCCAGATACATTGCGCCTGATATTCAAAAAATCAAAACTGGTAGTGATGACAAGCCTAGCGAGTGTGATTGGTTCTCTTGGCTGGTTTAGCGCGATGTCTCTTCAAGCTGTGCCATACGTGAAAACACTAGGCCAAGTTGAAGTGGTCTTTATGGTATTAATCTCCTACTTCTGGTTAGGGCAGAGCATTGCCCGCAAAGACATCCTTGCGCTGATATTGCTTTCAGTCGCTGCAATCTTGGTGATGTGGCAATGAAGAGCATGTGGCAATAAACAGGTAAGGTTCCTTCCCCCCTTTCAGTTACAGTATCCAAACCTTTACGCCGTCTAAAAATCATACGATGGCGTAAAATGATAAATACCGACCTCACATAATTTTTATAGTGCGCCTATCAGCTATCCACATATAACTTTAGCCAATAGGAAAACAATCTATGAAAACATTTGTTCAAATCACTCTAGCCACGATCCTTGCGACAACGTCAATGATGACACTGGCAGAAACAACAAACGACGCTCACTCTCAAGCCGAAGCTACAACCGTAAAACATGAATCGATGACAGTCACGCTTAACGATAAACACTTTGCGCCTACGGCAGCTACAGTCAATGCAGTAAGTACGACAAAGACAGCCACACAAGCGTCAAACAACAAAACAAAGTCAGCACAAGAATCCGACATATAGTCTCAAAATCAGTGACACGAAAATGAGTTACTTGGTTGAACAGCACCAGTCTGGCATTATGAAACGGCATTGATGGGAATAACTTACCACTTTCCACCAATGCCTATCCTATTGCCAGCACCAGGCTGCTTGTGAGCGCGCTACCTTTAAATCGAATACGTTCACTTAACCCAACTTAAGTAATCGACTCATGACAGATACCAAAAGAAACACCCAAATTAGCCAGTTCCGTTTCGGTCAGCCGAAAGAATCTCTCAAGATCGAGCATGTCGCTTTGGGAACACTCGATAAAGATAAGGTTCGAGTACAGATTGAAGCGACCAATATTAACCCAAGTGACCTGTTGTCGATTCATGGTGTGGGGCAATACAAACACAGCCACCAGCCACCCAGAGTTCCAGGATTTGAAGCCGTTGGTACGATCTTAGAGTCTGAATATGCTGATTTTACTGTGGGCCAGCGAGTGCTGGTGGCGACAAGTGGAACATGGCAAAGATACATCGATGTGTCACCTGACAACCTTTTCCACCTGCCTCAACATATGGATAACGGCTACGCATGTCAGTTATACATTAATGCGCTCACCGCGTGGGTACTGACGACAGAAGTGGCGAAGTTGACCAAAGAAGATGTGTTGATCATCAATGCCGGCAGTTCAGCGATTGGTAAGATTTTCTCCCAATTATCAAGGTCACTTGGATTTCAAATCATCGTCGTGACGTCACAGCCCAAACGCGCTCTTACGACTTCAAAACATGTGTTGGATGCCAAAAATGACTTAGTTACACAAATCCAGAAACTTGACCTGCCGCAACCAACGGTTGCCTTTGATGCGATTGGCGGTTCACCCGGAACCGAGCTTATTCACACGCTGGGCAAGCAAGGGCGTTTCATCAACTATGGTACGCTTTCTCTGGATTTTTATGAGCCGCGTTTCTTCGAGTATGCTAAAAACCAAGCTATCGATTTCAGCACCTTCTTCTTGAGGTATTGGGAAGAAGCTGAAGGTAAAAAAGTACGCCGTGACAAATTCGAGTCCATGCTCGATCACTTCATCAAAAACGAGATTCAACTCGAAGTCGACCGTTATTTTCCTCTCGAACAAATTCAGACAGCGATTGATCTTATTGAATCAAAAACCACACGATTAGATGGCAAGATCATCTTGCTGCCAGTTTAAATTGAAGATATTTAGGAATGCACTTTCAACCACCAGAGTAATGGTCGAAAGTGCCAGTGTGAAAATAGTGGTTAGAATTCCATAGGCTCTATGGTTAGTGCATTTTCCAGATTAAACCGAAAAGCTACTTGCGCCAGACAAGATACAAAACAAACAACCCACCCAGCGCCGCTGTTACAATCCCAACTGGAAGTTCTTGTGGTGCCAATATCGTCCTACTTACCACATCCCCAAAAAGCAAAAGCACCGCCCCCCAAAGTGCGATCAAAGGAATGGCTCGTTTATGGGTTACCCCAGAAAATGGTCGAACAAGATGAGGCACCATCAAACCAATAAAGCCAACCACGCCGGTCATTGCAACGATTGATGCAGTACAAAACGCGCAGCAGAGAAAAATCTCGCTTTGTAGACGATGAACGTTGATGCCCAATGAGCTTGTCGTTTGCTCGCTCACTAATAAGGTGTCGAGTTCGCGATAACGCTTAACCACTAAGGCAACCAGACACAGCACACCCACCAAAGCAAAAATCAAATTATCCCAACGAGCAAGTCCTAAACCTCCCATCGTCCAGAATAAAATTGAGCTCGCCGCTCTTTGATCGCCGGAATAGATTAAAAAGCTGGTGATTGCTCCAAATAGGAATGAAATAGCCAAACCACACAAGATCAGGTTGTCGTTGCCCTTTTTCTTCTGCATCGAGAACAGAATCAAAACGGCTGTGGCTGAAACAATACCTCCTGAGAACGCCGCCAACGGCAATGACCAAATGCCCAAGGCATCACCCAATTGAGTGATCACCAATACTGCACCAGCAGACGCACCTGATGACAAGCCAAACAGAAATGGATCCGCCAAGTCATTGCGTGTCGACGTCTGGAGTAAGGCTCCTACCATCGCCAGCCCCCCACCAGCAATAACAGCCAGTAGCGCCCTAGGTAACCTAAGGTCGAACAGTATTCTGCTTGCTATATCAGGGCTTGGATCATTAAAAGAAATCAATCCAACCATCACCTCTTTAAAAGAAAGAGGGACAGAGCCAAATTGTAAGCTCATCATAAAGGCGAGCAGCATTGCGCCGATACCCATCAACCAAGCTGCTCGATATTTATCAAATAAAATCAAAAGACTACTACTCTTTTCGATAATAACCTTGCCTGCTATTCAGAAACAAACGCGGCTGCAAGTTTCTCAATAGCATCAATATTGGCTGGCCCAGGGGTTAGCTGCTCATAACGCAATTTAACATAGCGACCAGCAGTCACCGCATTGGTGTATTTCATTAACGGATGCGCTTCTAGAAAACGTTGCAACGAATCGGCACCACTTGCAGTTTGGTAGTCGAGAAGAATGATGACATCAGGGTTGGCGCTAGCCACATTTTCCCAAGAAGTTCGTGCCCAGCTGGCTTCCATATCACCTGTAATATTGTGTCCACCGGCTGCTTCAATCATTGCATTAGGCATTCCGTACTTACCTGAAGTAAAAGGCTTGTCTTCACCGGAATCAAACAGAAAGACTTTTGGACTAGGTTTTCCAGACGCTTTTTGTTGTTCAGCGACTTTTGCGATTCTCTCTTTCCAACAGTTCACCAGAGCTTCGGCCTCTGGCTGTTTATCGAAAATAACGCCTAGCTTTTCGATATCATCATAAAGTAAGTCCATGGTAGCGCCTTGCTTTTGGCTCTGAGTATGAATACAGCTTTCCGACAACACTAAGGTATCGATTCCATAAGGTTTCAGCGTTTGAGGCGTCACTTCTCCCCCTACTTTCATCCCGTAATTCCAGCCAGCAAAAAAGAAATCGGCATCCGAGGCAATCAATGTTTCTAATGACGGGTACTTAGGGGCAAGCTCTGGAATATCGCCTAAGCGTTGTTTGAATGAACCAGACATCTTGTACCAACCAGTAATGCCCGTCACACCCACCATGTCCTCCTGAAGGCCAAGAGCAAATGCCATATCAGCCATGTTTATGTCATGCACGACCGCACGCGAAGGGTGCTTCTCAATCGTTAGTGGGCTCCCGCAATTATCTACCGTAACCGGGTATTGAGTGCTTGTTGCATGAGCTATAGATAAAGGTAAAAGACACAAAAGGCTAGAAATTACAGGCCACTTCATTGGGCTGCTCCTATTAGAGATAAATTAGAGTGATTGGATGCAGCTTCAAAATGATGGATGGTGCTGCACATATTGGGGTGATTGAACGACAAAACGCGCAATCCAAAAACGGGAACCATATAGCGGTCTTGGATGACTGTATCTGGAGATGCAAATGTGACCATTTTTTGGTCAGACATCAGAAGAACTTTATCGGCAAATGGGGCGACTAAGGGCAGATCATGCAGCACGATAACTGATGCAATGCCGCGTTGCTTAATAAGGCTCAGAAGTTCAAGACGAGCCAGAGGGTCAAGATGATTAGTGGGCTCGTCTAGCAACAAAAGCCTAGGCTCTTGTGCAAATGCTCGCGCAATACTTGCACGTTGTTGTTCACCACCCGATAACTCACCAAAGCTATGTTGGCTTTTATGTAATAACCCAACATCTTCCATTGCCTGTTTGACTGCTCGCTTGTGCTCTTTCGCACTGCAGCAAAAAGTATGCGGCGTACGCCCCAAGCCAACGTATTCAGAGACACTCAAACGGGGATCCACATGCTCATGTTGTGTAACCACCGCGACCTTTTTCGCTACCTGTTGCCTTGCTAGACTTTCAAGTTCGATACCAGACAACAACATCTCGCCGGCAACGGCTTTGTACTCGCCTGTAATTCCTTTTAGTAAGCTAGACTTTCCACTTCCATTCGGCCCAATGATGGCAATACACTCCCCATCATTCACGTCAAATGTCACATCCGAGACCGCCCTCCAGTTAGCTAAACCATTGGCGCAGAGCCCCTTCACTGACAATACAGGTTTGTTCAATTTCCCCACCGAGTATCAAAAAACAAGATTTAGTTATGTTATAACATAACAATAAATTAAAAATATAGTTATTAATAAATAATCTTAGAAGGCACCAATCAACGCGAGAAACTCCAAGTACCCTAACCGAGCCTAGAGAGTAAGAACCTATTTAGGGGGTATTTATCCAGCTATCAACTGATCCATTCCTTCAAGAATCAAGTACAAGTTACTAATAATTCGATATAAATCGCTTTAGTCTCTGAAATTGTCGTCTACAGTTTGAGAGAGTCTACCGTGATAGTAATCGCCAACACATAACACCTTTGGTGAGCGCTTTTTGATTACAAGGAGAGGAAATGGATAGCCCAGTGGTCACACTGCAACAGGCCAGTAAAAGCTTTATTGATGGCAAAGAAACCCATCAGGTATTGGACAACATCGACTTCAATGTAGGGACTGGTGTCAGCGTTGCTTTGACTGGTTCAAGTGGCAGTGGCAAGAGTACTCTACTCAATTTAATTGCGGGCTTTGAACCTCTTTCAGAAGGCGAGTTATGGCTCGATGGTGAAAATACATCAGCTTGGAAAGACCAACACTGGAGCCGTTTCCGCCATCAAAAGCTCGGTGTTATCTTTCAGCAGTTCAACCTGCTCACTCCACTCAATGTAAAACAAAACATCGCCTTTCCATTACATTTAAACCAACAGAAATGGGGAGCTTGGTGTGATTACTTAGTCGACGCATTAGGTATCAGCGAACTACTTAATAGACACGTATCTACCCTCTCTGGTGGTCAACAACAGCGGGTCGCTATCGCTCGAGCATTGGCTCACAAACCTAAACTTTTGCTTGCAGATGAGCCCACAGGAAATCTAGATCATAAAGCGGGGTTGGAGGTGATGAGATTATTAAGTGAAATCACTACACAAGGCAACACCGCTGTATTATTGGTAACGCACAGCCCTGAATGCGCTGATTTCATGCAGAGACAGTTGGTATTAGACAATGGAAAACTCAAGCATGTAAACCAAAAGCAAGCCAGTGAGATGACTCATGCCAAAAGTTAGTTCTACTCATACGCCTGCTCGCTTAGCGATCACGCACACCAAACTGACGCTAAACCTATTCGCTGCGCATTATCGACATTATCCTTTGCAAGCTGCGGCGATCTTGATTGGCATAGTGTTGGCAGTCACCTTATTTGTCGCGGTACAAGCCATCAACTTGAATGCCAAACGCAGCTATGCAGAATCTACCGAGCAACTGAGCGCTCAGGCTCAGAACCTAATCATCCCACCAGCAGGACAAAACTACTTACCTGAATCGCTCTACTTCAAGCTAAGACAAAACGGACTTAGCGCGGTACTACCGGTGATTGAAGGACGTGTGAGAGACGAGCAAGGACGTCGTTGGTCAATCCAAGGCAGTGAGCTCATCGCCGCTCTTACCTCAAGAGCTCGCTATTCCGAAGAGAGCGAACAAAGCATATCGCTTTTTGATAATGCACTTCCCCTACCTCAGCTCTTGGCAGGCAAGCCCATCGTGATGATCAGCCAGTCGCAGCATCAAAGCTTAGACGAAGTGGAAACGCTGATCCTCGATGACATCGTTACCCAAGTGGTTGTGCTGCCTGATGAGTGGCAACTGGGGAGTCGAATGCTGATGGACATCGGATTCGCTCAACAACTGCTCAACAAACAAGGTCAACTGAGCTATATCGCCGTTTTTGATACCAAGAACCAACCACAAGATAACTGGCAGAGTCTCATCGCAGAACAAGGGCAATGGATCACTAACAACCAAAGTACCGACCTTGGCTCCATTACCGACAGCTTTCACCTCAATTTAACTGCCATGAGCTTGCTCGCGTTTTTGGTTGGTTTGTTCATCGCTTATAACGGCGTGAAATACAGCTTACTGAAACGTAATCGGCTGTTAGTACAAATTCAGCAAGCAGGCGTTTCACCAAGCATCGTGTTTTCTGCCTTGCTCATTGAACTCACCGTTCTAGTAACCCTAGGAGCTTCAATCGGTTTCATTTTGGGTATTCAATTAAGCCACTGGCTCCATCCCACCGTGGCGATAACGCTGGAACAACTGTACGGAGCAACACTTCTGCCTGGCACATGGCAGTGGTCATGGTTAGTTCAGGCCTTAGTGCTCACCTTAGCCGCCACACTTGTTGCCTGCTGGCAGCACTTTAAACAACGCATTCAACAACCGCTCTCTTCTCATGGTGGCTTTTATCAAACGCCAGAGGCTTCAAACGAAAACCGACTGTTTATCATCGGAATAACACTCACGGGTATCGCATTAGCTGGCTTGTGGCTTAGCGAACATCACCGCTTCACCATGGCGTGGCTTGGTGTACTAGTGGTATCTATTCCTTTGTATTTGCCTAAAACACTCAGCGTATTAGCAAATTGGAGTGAACAGCGCACTCAGTCGGGGTTGATGCAGTACCTGTTTGCTGAATTGAGAGAGCTCATCTCTCCACTATCCCTTGCCATGATGGCGCTGCTTCTTGCTGTAACGGCTAACATGGGAATGAATACCTTAGTAGGCAGCTTTGAATCCACTCTAAAGCAATGGTTAGAACAGCGGCTGCATGCTGACATTTACGTTAGTCCAGCTCAAGGTGAAATCGCTAATGTAGAACGTGCGTTAGAGAAGTTTGAGAACGTTGAAACCGTTTATAAGCAATATTATGTCGACGATAACTTGCAAGGCTTGCCAACGTTACTCGGTACCAAAGACAAAGATACATTAGCGCAAACCATGGTGTTCCAATCGCAACTTGATAACTTTTGGCAACGCTTCTATCAGGGTGAACTGGTTGCGATAAGCGAACCTACGGCAGTGAAACTCGGTTTGTCTTTGAACAGCGAACTTAGGCTCGACTCTATTCCAAACAAATCACTAATCGTCGGGGCGATTTTCCACGACTACGGCTCACCCAATGGCGAGGTATTGCTTGCCCCTAATTTATGGCTTGAAAGCGGTTTTACTAAATTGCCAACTAGCCTAGGGGTTAAAGTCTCTGGAGACCAACAACAAGTCTACGAACAGTTACGCCAGCAATTGAACTTGCACCCAAGTCAGCTCTACGATCAAGCGCAGATCAAATCTCTCGCCTTGGACATCTTTTCACAAACCTTCGCCATTACACGCGCACTAAATGGCGTCACCTTGATGGTTGCCGTCATTGGCCTGTTCTGTGCGTGTTTTATGCTGCTCGATGCTCGTAAGGCCGCTATCGCAAGGTTGTATGCGCTTGGCGTAAGCCGTAAAAAGTTGATGGCGATGGTGATCGGGCAAATCGTTGTGCTTGTGACCTTTACTTTGGTTATCGCCATCCCACTCGGTGCTATGGTTGGCTATGTACTAACAGACATTGTCACCCTGCGAGCCTTCGGTTGGAGCTTAAATTACCAGTGGAATTGGAGCGATGCGCTCAGTATTTCCTTCATCACAATTATTGTGGCGGTGATTGCAACACTCATTCCTCTATGGCGCTTGGTCAGTAAGCCTGTGGTATCCAGTTTGCAAAGTGAGGTGTTGTAATGAACATTGGCTTGAAGAGTAAGTTAATCAGACTATCTGCTATCTCACTGGGTCTGCTATCTCTATGGGGTTGTGACAAGGTCGATCCGAATTCCGCTCAAAACATGGGATCAATACTCGGCGGGAACAGCGAACAGCAGAGTGATCAATTCAGTCCCGTCATTAAAGGCGTTGAACTCAACTTCCCTGAAGACCACCAAGCACACCCTAATTTTCGACATGAGTGGTGGTACCTAACAGCCAACCTCATCGATGAGGACGGCAACACGCTAGGTGTACAATGGACACAGTTCCGCTTTGCCGCAGATCCAGAAAACAGCGTCGAACAAAACAAGTCAACCGCATGGCAAAGCCAACAGATCTACATGGCGCACAGTGCCGTCACCACCAAAGACAAACACTACGCCGATGAAAAATGGTCACGCGATCAAGCAGAATTGGCAGGAGTAAACACATCACCGTTTCACGTCTATATTGATGATTGGCAATGGACATCTACTACTGATGACTTGTTCCCTGCCACATTGAATGCTAACTCAGAGCAGTTTGGCTACTCGTTAACACTGACTAGCGACGCTCCCTATCAAAAACAAGGAGAGCAAGGCTACAGCACCAAAAGCAGTGACGGAAAAGTCGCATCCTACTACTACAGTCAGCCATTCATCGATGTATCAGGCGACGTGACGATTGATGGTGTGACACATCAGGTTTCAGGCAAAGGTTGGATAGACAGAGAATGGAGCTCACAGTTCTTACTCGACTCACAACAAGGCTGGGATTGGTTTGCACTTAGGCTCAGTGACGAAACCAGCCTAGTCGTATTCCAACTGCGAAACTCGGCAACAGGCGAAGCCAGTTATGCTCACGCAAGGCTGATGCAGCAAAATGGTTCTGGTACTGCTATTTCGCAGCAAGACATTACTCTCACTGCAACCAAACAGACAGTAATTGATGGGCGCGATTATCCAACAGAGTGGCTGGTTTCAATTCCAAGCCAGCAAATAGAACTGACAGTCTCGGCCCTCAACCCAAAAGCAAAAATGCCACTATCGGTTCCCTATTGGGAGGGGCCAATCTCAATTAAAGGAACACACTCAGGTACAGGGTATATGGAGTTGACCGGGTATTAGGTATGTCTGAGCAATCATAAAGCAATGACAATAAAAAGACATGAATTAACCAGCCACCTATTCAAATCGAACGCTCTTGTCACAGCGTAAAGTCATATTCGCTACAACATCAAATAATTAAGTACAACCAAGTCAATAAGTTAAATGCACACCTAACAACGCAACTACCCAATAGTGAGGTTCCGTTTTGTGAAGCGATCATGCATCGACGTCTGTTTAATAAATACTAACAAGTATAAGTTTTAGATATATTACCAAGAGTAAAAACAACAAAAGCTAATAGCTTAATATTTGGCTACGCGGTTCATTCTTTACCGGCAACACCATCACGATTTTCAGGGTCATCATCCAAATTAATTGACCCTGTATGTTAGAGAGTATCCGTCCAAGGAGGTCACAGCGCGCTCAAACATAGCTAGGTGGACCTGACATTATCAAGCAACTCAAATATCCAATTCATATAAAGGGAAAAAGTGAAAAACAATAGTGACAGTGTAATTACAGCGCATAAGCTAGCAAGCCCAGGGCGTCGTTATGTAGGGGAGCTCATCGATACTTTCATCAGTGCTATCATATTCATGCTCTTTCTTTCGTTAGGTAATTCAATCGGCTTATCTCAAGATATAACAGGTTGGTCAGCGAGCTTGATAGCAGCTTCGTACTTCCTACTTTCTGATGGTTTGCCGAGAGGTCAAAGTCTTGGCAAGAAACTACTGGGAATTTCGGTTATAGATTCGGTTACAGGAGAAAGTTGTAGTTTAACACAATCACTCTTTCGTAATTTGCTATCACCATTGCTTGGCATTATCGACGCATTTTTTATTCTTGGTAAAAAGAGACAGAGAATAGGCGACAAGTTGGCGAAAACGGCCGTCATCATTAACTAGCTACAAACAGTGGCAGCTCGAGAGGATACTATGGAACAAGAAGAACAGGAGTTATATCACGCTGCCGTTGAGCTGATTAAAAAACGGTATCCGCGAGGCTGGGGCGGTGCTGCGGCTGTAAGAACGGAAACAGGCAAAATTTTAACTAGTATTGCTCCCGATACGAAAAATGATGCACTTTCTCTTTGTATGGAGGTCGGCGCCTTTCTGGAAGCGCATAAATTGAACGAAAAAGTCACGCACTCTCTGTGTATCTGTCGAGAAGACGAGAATAGTGAGTTTTTGGTGCTATCTCCTTGTGGAGCCTGCCAAGAAAGACTGATTCATTGGGGAGGCGACGTTAAAGCAGCTATCTCAACAAAAGAGAATAAGCTGGTGTTCAAAACTATCCGTGAATTAATGCCACACCACTGGTCGTTAGTAAATGGAACCACTCTATAACAAAACGCTTATTACCAAGCCTCGAAGCCCCTAAGCACTCTATACAATGCTTCTAGGGATGATACGTAACATGATAACTGGTAATTTGAAATCTACGCTAGGGAGCTCTATTGGACATTTTGATTCAGCAAGAAATCGATCTTCATCAATATGAAGTTCGGCAAAACAACAATGATATTAAGCGTTTAATACATCCCAATTTTTCTGAAGTCGGTCGCAGTGGCGATAGCTATGACTTTATGTCTATCGTCAAAATGATGAGAGCAGAGGAACCTTCCACCTCAAAAATTCACTCACAAAACTACGAATGCCTTTTACTAAGCCCTTCGGTACACTTACTAAAATATCAGACAGCTTTGGTAAGTGAACTTGGTGATGTGAGTAACTATGCCAAACGTTGCTCTATATGGGTTTTGACTGAGGCTGGTTGGCAGCTTAAATATCACCAAGGCACACCATGTTTACCTTTCGAGCTAACCTACAGTTAAGACATCGCATCTGCGCCTTGAATCTCGATTTTATTTAAGTACATAGTAAGGAGATACATGATTAAACTTAGAGAAATGCGCCATGAAGAGTACCCCGCTTACTGCGACTATTTTATTGACGATTACAGCCGTGAAATAGCGAAAAACTATGGCCACTCTATGGAGCGTTCCGTTGAGCTAGCTAAAAAAGATCTACATCGTTGCTTTCCTAATGGCCTTGAAGGAAACGAGCATTCGCTTCTTTGTATAGAAGCTCAGTTAAATGGACAACCATGCCTTGTCGGCTACCTTTGGCACTCCATTAATACAGAAGACAATTCTACCTTCATCTACGACTTCTACGTATCTAATTCGTACCGAGGTACTGGCTATGGAAAGCAAGCTCTGAGCCTATTAGAGCAGCAGCTTAAGGAGCATGGTATTGAACAAATAAAGTTGAGAGTTGCGTACCATAATGAAAGAGCACTGAAACTTTACCAAGCAGTGGGCTTCTCTATTACTGGTTTTAATATGTCTAAGAAAATAGGAGCTGTTGAAGCCTAAACCCACACAACCGAGTAATGGAACAGCTAAACATAATATTTGAGTGAGGATGCATTTTAAGCCACGCATCTCAATGGAATAAGTTCTGTACTCACCTTTTGTCTTAATAAGTATCTAAGGAAGCCTGTGAGCAAAGAGATTTATGACAAGATGTGGCAACGCTTTAAAGTTGCATCTGAAACCGGCCAATATGAACTAGATGCACATCTATTAGATCTACCCAACGACACTCGAAGAGGGATCACTGCTCTAGCCTATCTAAAACAAGGCAACAATGCTCTTCTCGATGAAATAATGAGATTTCAAGAAGCAGTACACATACTCAAGGGCGGGATCGAACTTTAACCATTGAAAATAATGGATTTATTTTACAGGGAACTTTTTTAGATAATCACGATCTGATCATGAAGTAAAAAAACATGAGAAATTCGCACATGATTATCATTGAGCAACTTAAAAAAGTGAAAGATACCCGTTCGCACATCAATCAAGTTTATCCTGTTATGGAAGTCGCTTTCGTGGTCATAACAGCCATGATTTGTGGTCAAAATAAATGGACAGAGATTAAGGATTTCGGTGAAGGAAATATCGAGTGGTTACGTGAGTATTTCCCCTACGAAAATGGTCTTCCCACTCGACATAATATAGCTGCGATCATGAGATCCGTTGTGCCAGAGACGCTATTGGAAGCTATGGTGGGCTGGGTCAATTTGCACAGAGAGAAGCATGCTCAGCCTATAATCAGTGTTGATGGGAAGGTTCTAAAAGGGGCAAAAGCAAGCAAACAACAGCACCCCCTCTATATGGTTTCGGCATTTGATGTAGACGAGGGTTTGACTCTCACACACCAACCTTGTGACGGCAAAGGTATGGAGCTGCTAGCAATAAGAAACATGCTAGACGCTTTAGATATCAAAGGATGTTTATTAACTGCTGATGCCCTGCATTGTCAGGTTGAAACACTGAATAAAGTAGTTGATAAAGGTGGAGATATCCTAGTACAAGTTAAACTGAATCAACCAAGTTTATTAGCAGAAATTGATGTGCAATTCCAAGACTATTGGGCTTTGCCTGAAGATAAACAGGAATCATACATCACGGAAGAGAAAGGGCATGGTAGAAAAGAGGTTCGTGAGGTTTACGTGCTTCCTGCAGCCTTCAGCGAAGCACTCAGACAGAAGTGGTGTCTCGTAAAAAGCATTGTTGCAGTGGTAAGAGATAGGAGTGTCAAAGGGAAAGGAAGTTATGAAACCTCGTACTATATTTGCACAGACCATTTATCTTTAGAGTTAGCCTCAAAGGCAACAAGAAAGCATTGGCATATTGAGAATCAGCAGCACTGGGCGTTGGACGTAATTTTCAAAGAAGACGAGCAGCGAATTTACGCTGGGGATTCAGCGTTGAATATGGCTTGTTGTCGTCGCTTTGTGCAGAACCTATTTAGAAAATCAGAGGGTAACTTGTCTGTACCAAGAAAGATGAACCAAGCCGCATGGAATAAAGATTACAGGGAAAAAGTTCTTTTTACATCAGATTAACAAAGTATATTCGCGCCCTTACACATACTCGAACCCGACCAATATTATCATCCTAGGGAGGAGTTGCATTTAACCATTCTTTCCATCATTTCATGCGTTGCTAACTTTGAAATTACCCAGGTTAATGCTCAATCCTACATTGAGGTTTTCAATAAAGTTGTAGGTTCAATTGCACCCATTGAGATTGAATATAAAGGCATAAGTGCTTCTGAAAACTGTATCATCCTCCAAGGCTTTGCTATAGGTAATGGACTTGAACAGTTCCGAAACAAGTTACGTGAAGCGTTAATAGAAGAAGGGCTACGAGTCACTTTCGATAGTCGATACAAACAGGTCACTGCGCACAGCTCTTTGATTCGCTTTAGATCACCAATCAATAATGCTCAGCGACTTTTTAACCTCTGTGAGCAATATCGAAATCATACGTTTGGTCGGATTACTCTTAATGACTTCGAACTGGTTTTTAATAATTGGTACCAACACTTGGATATCACTCAATCGTTGTCTAGAACCTGCATACCACTCAACACAAACGCGAACAGCTTGGCTGAAGCTTAACTACGTTACTTATCGATACACTAAGCGTTCTCTAGTGCTAATAGCACTCACTAATAAAGTGTTCGCAAAATAAAAAGCCATCACTAGGATGGCTTCTTTGCATTGGCTTCAGTTTATATATCAACCGTTACAGCGACTGTCATATATGTCATTTACCCAACTTGGGTTATCAATGAACGGGTTGCGGTTACCTTGCCATTTGACGGCTTTTTCATGGCGATTACGTTCCCAATCATCGACAGGGTCGGCGTTATGCCATTGTAGTAATGTGCACAGCTTTCCAACCTTAGGTTGCCCTGAAGAGCTCGACGTGTCATCGACTAAGTACAAGTCCGGCATTTTCGCGTTATTGCCTTCATAGCGTACAGCCATGTAGAAAAGCGAACGAGCGGTATCCCCTTTCACTGCGTCGCGAGGTTCAAAGCTGTCGTAATCCGTCTTGTTAAGCGGTGACTTTTTCATTGGCGCTCCACCAAAATCGAAGTCTTTGTTCGAACGGATAGAGTTAATCTCTGCGTCGGTTGGTTGAAGATGGTGAATGTCGGTATAACCCCACTGATCTTTGCGCTTAAATCCAAAAGATTTTGGCCAAAGGTGTTCACGGTTCCAAGCATTCTTGTCGTTGTTGCCTGATGACGTAAAGTCTTTGGATTGTGAACGACCGCTATAATACAAAATCACATTGTTCGGATTATTCGGATCTTCGTTGGTGTCTTTCAATGCAGACCACACCTGAGTGTAAGTGAGTTGCTTTTGCCCGCGAGCAGCAATCACACCAAGCATGTCTTTTAAGGCATTGCCGCTTAGCCCCTCAGCTTCAAGGTAGTAACCATCAGGGTAGCTAGTATTAGCAAGCGCAACTGGACTAAGAGCCGTCGAAATCAGCAAGAGGCTTAGATTTAAACGCATTTTCATTGTTTTTATTATCCTTGTTATTGTTGTTATTCACCCACCATTAATGAGTGCCCTCATACTCTACAAAACACAATTAATATGCAATCTGTTTGTTTATAAATCTTACTTGAGCTACAGCCTTATTATTTAAGCCGAAAGGTATAGCTGTGCACAAACCTGCCATGAGCCATGCTTGGTTGAAGGTATTTAGGGTTGGGGTGCTTACTCCCGAACGCGAATAAGCTACTTTTGTTAGTGATGCAGAGCGAAAGTGAATCGCTTGCGCCCTGCTATCTTCGGTTAAGTTAAGTTCGAGACAGATCTAGCCACGTCTTCCGCGCCTTTTTGTATCTCTTCGATCACAACAGATACGCTTTCTAACCTATCGTTTGTTTCGATAGACGATTGACTGATAACTTCCATAGATTGCGTAATGTCGTTAGTTAGAGATAAGTTCTCTGCAACCACTCGACTGATTTCTTCTGTTGAGTCAGATGTTCTCGAAGCTAAAACTCTGACCTCATCAGCAACCACGGCAAAACCACGGCCGTAATCTCCAGCCCTCGCCGCCTCAATGGCCGCATTAAGTGCCAATAAATTCGTTTGATCAGCAATATTGCCAATGACCTGCACAATGTTTTCGATGCTGCCCGATAATTCAGTCAGTCGACAAATTAACTTTTCAGACTTCTCGATATCTTCAACCACATTTTTAGACAGCTGACGGGTCAGTGCGAGAGAAGACTGTCCATCACTTGCCACCTGTGCTGTCTCTACCGCGGTGCTGTAAGCAATAGAAGTCGCATCTGAAGTCGCCTCTTCTTGCAGCACTTCATTGGTAATATCGGAAGCAAACTTAACGACTTTATAGACCTCTCCTCGCTCGTTCTTTATCGGGCTGTAAGAGGCTTGAATCCAAACTTTTCCACCATGTCGATCTTTTCTTAAGAATCGCCCAGTAAATGCTCGACCCGATTGCAGCTCTTTCCAAAAGTTAGGGTTCTCTTTGTAAAATTCGTCAAAACAGAACATCCGATGATTCTGCGAAATAACCTGTTCTTTTGAATAGCCCAAGGTTTTCAGGAAGTTGTCATTTGCATCTAAAATATTGCCATCAGGCGTAAACGAAATAGTCGCAAAGGTTTGGTTGAGTGCGTCTAATAGCTCGCTGTCTAGAGTCTGCTTTACATGAGACTCGGTAACATCAGCGGCAACTTTAACGACCTTTTGCACTTCCCCATTTGAAATGATTGGGCAATAAGTCGCATCGATATGAACTTGTCGCTTTCCCTTCGCGTAACGAGGAAAAACACCGCTTTTCTTTGAACCTGCAGCAAGATCTCGCCAAAACTGCGTATAGTGAGAAGTATTCACTATCTCGTCAGAGCAAAATAGTGAGTGATGTTTACCTTTTATTTCATCTAGTGAATAGCCCATCAGTGATAAGAATGGCTCACTCGCGTCTAACACATGCCCGCGAGTATTAAACGACACCATTGCTAAAGAACGATTCAATGAATCAACAATATCCATATTGTGATCAGGTTGATCTATGCTTTTTTCCTTCTTTTTAAAAAAAAATGATACTGTCCACCTTCAAAAATAATAATTGGTTTTATGTTTTATACCCTTAGTAAATAAGGACTAAATTCCTATCGCGCCAAGTTAGTTAACGACAGAAAGTTCTACGATTGGCAAACTGCTAGTAGGATGCGTGTTGAGTTCGACTTTATGAAAGCCAAACAGTTGGACAATATGAATAAAGTTGTCCACGTTAATATTGGATAAAGTGACTGATAATGGCTTAATCTGTTGTTGCTCATCAGAGAAGCATTGCTCTAGATGCGCCTGCGAGACATATAAAGTACTAGGAAGATATTCGGACACACCTTCATTAAGGTCTGCCGTTATCTCATGATCTTCTCTCAAATATTCAAGTAGATAGTGAAGCTTATGCATGTCATTCAAGCTATCCCTGTAGCTTTGGGATAGCTCTCTAAGCTCACATAAACGCTCTTCAAGTAAGGCTGTACCATACTTGCCAGCCTGTATGATCGACTTTATCTCTTTCTTAATTGTTTTATATTGGATCTTATTTATTTTTGGCTTAAACCATCGCACCAATATCTGGTTTCGGACATCTCTAGAAACATGATTTCTTGAGTTGGCAACCGAAATCCAAAGGTGCAATAAAGCGTTGTCTATCGTGGTTGAGAGTAAACGCTCGTATTTGTAACTCGACATTGTCACTCTTTATTTTCGAACTGCTACGTTCTGTAAAATCAACGAGGTTAATTACCTTGCCTATCTGTATCAAAACCGCCCAGACAGTGAATAACGATCCGGTTGATAATTAAGATATGGATAAGGCATTAAGCCCCTACTGCATGGGTTTACTTATTAACGAATACTTCGTTTTCACAAGAATATTGTCGTGCACATGCCTTTGATGTAACAGCACATTTATTAAACAAATCTAAGTTTATGATCAAATATTCGTCGGCGACGGCCGCATAAATAGCAGAGAGTAAAGAAAGGAATATATGGCGCACTTAATGTGCCAAGCACTATTACAGCAGCTAGCGCAAACAACACATTTGCGCTAGCTGACAAGCCTAGTTATGACTCACTGTATAAGGTTAATTAAAAGCTATTGCGTCAAATCAGCCTTAATCTGATCAACTTGATTCGCCAAAGAAGTATCCTGGAAATATTCACTGTGTGTTTTTCCTAAGTACAGCTTCTTATTTGTAACTCTTTGATCCAACTTATCTTTAACGACAGTGCCTTGTACTAACTTGTTGTTTAGTTCGTCGGCGATAGCAGAGCTGTCTGATACTTTGTTTCCTTTCGTACCATAATAACGAACTTTGCCAATATTCTTATCAAATGGATCACAGTAGGCTATGCCTAAATCACCACTTTCAATAATGTTGTTGTATTGGACTTTGGTGATTGGTGCCTCTTTATTTGATACGAATTGGCTACCTCGAACACACCAATTGATTCGGGTACCTACATCTGGGAAATACGCCGAAATTAAGTTAACGGCATAATATGTATCAGGATCTGACTGATTTTGTTTTGCATATCTATCAATCACCTTACCGCCAACCACTTGATACTCAACGTCCCCATTGTCATAAGACTCTAAAAAGTAGCTGTTTCTAAACATCTCGCTGAAGCTGACATTATCAACAGAACGTCCGCTATCAGATTTGAAGCTCTTCAGTTGCTGCTTATACTTGAAGTTGCCCGTGATAATGTTGGTCACTAAACCTATCACCGTGTTTTTCGCAGTATCACTTTGCCAAGCTGTATAGTTGCTTATGTTTTGTTGAGGTGTCTTTGTTACAGCATCAGCTTTAACACTGTACTTATAACGAAGCTCAGTAATGTCGTCGCCAACCTTAGTTTCCTTAGCATCTGGTTTGTAACGGCGAGCTTCGCAATCTTGAAAATTTGCATCATAGTAGAAATAACTGATCCAATCTTTTGCCTCAATCATCTCTTTACTGTGAGCAGAGTAATCGACGATTCCGTTGGCACCATAAACACCATAGAAACCTTTGAGATCTTTTTGTTCCTTAGCAGTTAGTCCCTTGTTGAACTCATCATTCCAACCAAGACTGTAAATGTTAAACAAGTTCAGAGTCTTTTCGCACTGTTTGATATCGGTGCTACCAATAGTGTTAGCCGAATACATCGCTGAAGAACTAGCGAATGTTTTTTCTGCATCATATTCAAGCTCAGTGCTGTCAGTTGTATTGGCCGAGTACATAGCAGGGCTGCTAGCGAATTTCTTTGCTGCATCCTCTTTTGGATCAGCCACGCTACCTTTTGCTGGAGTGACCGACATTTGAGGCACCACTGTTTGTTTCTTTTGAGCCGGTGGCGCTGAACCGCCACCTCCGCATGCAGTAAGTGTGGCAACTAACGCTGATATGATTGAGATTTGGAACTTCAAGGTTTTCCTCGATACGTAAAGCAAGTGGTAAATAAATCATCACTGAATTACCGAAAGAAAACTAAACGCATATATAACCAAATTAAAACCATAAAAGAACCAGGTCTAGAATCAAGCTAAAATCAATTGAGTTTAGCCAACTAAAACAATAATTTAGATATAAAAATCATAACCTCCACACTGTTAGACGAAGGAATTAACTAAACCTATTACAACAAACGGTTCTTATATTGTTCGGGAGTTTGACCTGAATACTTCTTGAACATACTGATGAAAGGACTGGCTTGGTTGTAGCCTAACGTAAGCGCAACTTCTTTAACTGATTGTCCATTTCTTAGCAGATCCATTGAGTATAAATAACGAACTCGCAGTCGCCATTCAGTAAAACTCATCCCCAGTTCACTCTGGCAATGACGCGATAAAGTACGCTCGGTAGCATGGACTTTCTCCGCCCAATCTTTCAACGAAACTTCATCCGTTGGGTTCTCTTCTATCGCCGCTAAAATAGGCGCAAGGTATTTGTTGTCGGTTGACGGTAGGAAGTGGTGTTCAACTTGACGCTCTGCGAGTTGATCCAATAAGACCTGGACCAGTCTCTTATCTGGTTCGGTTTGTGCCACGTTAATATCACGCTGACGAAAGTCATCAATGATCGAAGAGACTATCGGCGTGATCTTAATTAAGCTGGTCTTTTCTGGAAGGTGCTGAGTTAACTCTGGGGCGATATTAAGTGAGCAGTAATCAAGTGGTTTACGGTTATAACTGCAGTGCCTAACCCCTGCTGGCACCCAAATTGCGAGATGTGGCGGCGCCAAGAAACGAGTTCCCTCTGCCTCCATTTCAAGAATCCCACCACTGATCAACTGAACCTGTCCCCAAGGGTGACTGTGGACACGCGTTTCAGTATTCGATAAGAACGCTTCAAAATTCATAAATACGTTGGATGGTGCCTTATCAATTGATAAGGATGGGTGAAGGTTTCTTGGGTGTTTTTTCAAACTTGTCTTCCTATCGCGCCTGATGTCTTTTTAAAGATATCTGTAAGTATAACGACCTGTCAAACTAGCCGCATCAACTCATTTTGCGATGGAATTCACATGCATTATCTTTTACCTTTTTTCACAGTCTGTATCTGGGGTGCCAATGCGATAGTCAACAAGCTCGCTGCAAGCACCATCGAACCAAGCGCGATGAGTTTTTACCGTTGGTTTATTGCGATGTTAATTCTGACTCCTTTTTGCATTCGCTCGGTTATCAAACAGTGGCCAATCATTAAACCTAACTTATCAAAGCTGGCTTTCCTTGGCTTTCTAGGCATGGTGTTGAACCAGTCTTTAGGTTACTACGCAGGCTTAACCACTTCCGCTTCGAACATGGCTTTGATTACATCATTAGTGCCATTGATCAGCGTATTCCTTAGCGTTCCACTGCTTAACAAGTCAATTTCAAGTTTGAGTATTGTGGGCGGTGTGTTGTCTCTGTCAGGCTTAGCATTAATGCTTGGTAAAGGCGATCCCCTATTCTTCATCCATCAAGAGTTAACGCAGGGCGATGGCTACATGTTAATCGCAGCTTGTGTGTATGCTTCTTATTGCGTGTTGCTAAAACGTTGGAAAATGCCGATCAGCAATTGGGTGGTCATCTACATGCAAGGGATATTCGCGGTCGCGATGTTGGCGCCACTTTGGCTAACGAGCGAGCAGCTAGTGCCTTCACAACAAGCCATTCCTTTGATTGCTTACGCCGCTGTAGCGGCTTCTATTTTGGCACCTTGGATGTGGGTCAAAGCGATTGATACGATTGGCGCTGATTCAAGTGCGATGTTCATGAACTTAATGCCTGTAGTCGCGATTGTATTGGCATCGACATGGTTAGGCGAAGAGATTAACCAGTTCCATATCATTGGCGGTATCATGGTCGTTTCTGGTGTTATCCTTGCTCAAGTAAAAAGAAAACCAAGACTGGCAGCGCCACTACCTCAACAAAGTTAGGCAAAGTTCCCATACTTTAAGCTTCCTACAAACGAACAAGTTTCACTTAAGAATGCCTGCGTTACTCCGCAGGCATTTTCGTTTTTTCACACCGCTTTCAAATTCCATTAATGCACACTTGCTGTATTGCAACCTGTGTCCGAGTCACGTTTAATGCATTGAGCACTGTTTAAGTTGTAAAAGGAATTACAATGACTCAACCAAAGCTACCTCTGCTTATCTCATCGCTTATCACACTCTCGTCCACTTCAGCTATTGCCGCTTCTGTGCCCTCTGGTACTTCACTCGCTGAAGAACAACATTTTGTGCGTGGCAACGGCGCAGAGCCCAACACACTGGATCCTAGCTTCGTCAACTCAAGCATGCCCGGTGACATTATCGTCAACGATATGTTCGAAGGCTTTGTTATCGAGAACAGCGATGGACAAATTATTCCAGGACAAGCTGAAAGTTGGACATTCAGCAACGGGGGCAAAACGGTCACATTCGTTTTAAAAGACGACCTTAAATGGTCAAATGGTGATCCTGTGACCGCAGCAGACTTTGTGTTTGGTTGGCAACGCGCTGTGTCTCCCAAAACGGGCAACAACACGGGTTTTGTGTTCTCAACGGCAAATATAGTTAACGCTAGTGACATTCTATCTGGAGACAAAGATCCCTCAGAGTTGGGGATTAAAGCACTGGACGATCGCACCGTAGAGATCTCTTTATCGAAACCTACTCCCTACTTCATGAGTTTAATGAGTATTAAAACCTTCTTCCCTCTTCCAACTAAATTGGTTGAAGAGAGAGGAGATCAATGGACTCGTGCGGAAAACATCACGACCAATGGTGCTTACACTCTCAGTAAATGGGTTCCCAATGAATACGTCGAAGTGACGAGAAACCCAAACTATTGGGACAACGATTCAACGGTTATTAATAAGGTAACCTACCTAGGTTTATCATCTCAAAACGCCGAGCTTATTCGTTATCAGTCTGGTGAGATTGATATGACCAATCGCGTGCAGCTTGAGTACTACCAAAAACTTGTCAAAGAGAGCCCTGAGCAAATTAAAGCGCAAGCTTTGCTAGGTTCTTACGTCTACTCGTTCAACACGCGTCAGGCACCATTTGATGATGTCAGAGTACGTCAAGCACTCAGCATGGCCGTCGACCGTGAGATACTAGTAGATAAGGTAACAGGGCAAGGTGAGCCAGAAGCCTACAGCGTGACACCGAATAATATTCCTAACTACACGGCCCCGAAATCCGTATTTGAAGCATTAAATAGTGTAGAACGCCAAGCCAAAGCGAAACAGCTACTTGAAGAAGCAGGATACAACAAAGCGAACCCACTGCAATTCACACTCACCTACAACACCAGCGAGAACCACAAAAAGATCGCCATCGCAATTGCCTCTATGTGGAAGCCACTCGGGGTAAACGTTGAATTACAAAACATGGAATGGAAAGCATACGTCGCAGCGAAAGGAGCCGGAGACTATCAACTTGCTCGTTCATGGGCATTTGGCGATTACCCAGAACCTTCTGCTCTTCTAGAAGCATTCACTTGCGATCACACAGCAAACGAAAGTGGTTTCTGTAATCCAGAATACGATGAGCTTTTACAGCAAGCAAGCAAGACGGAAGATCAGGCTAATCGCTTTGCTTTATACCAGCATGCTGAGTCGATATTAAACGAATCTGCAGCAGTTATGCCTCTATATCACTACAATCACACTCGATTAGTGCGAAACACCCTCAGAGGCTTCCCAAATAACAATCCGAAAGGAAATATCTACGCGAAGGATCTATACTTCATACAACAGTAAAAGTGAGCTCAACAATAAAGACTTTTAACTACCACTTTAGTGGTAATGAAGATAGAATCACTTTAACAAACCAGATAAAACAACGGTTAGTTGGCTAACATTATAAAGGTACCGCGATGAGTACCTGAAGGCTTAAAACACCTAGCACTGCGCTAGGTGTTTTTCTTTGTTACTAAAGTTCGCTACGGTTTGTTTATCCAAGGTCCCATAAGCCCCGTAAACATCAACCTTCACCTAGTTGTCATCCGTTTGAAAAAATACTCTTAACCTTGAGATTATCCGCTTTAAATTATGTCGTCTTAAGTATATTGTTATTAGCAAGTAACAAGCATGTTATGCAATAAAATAATAATGAAGGATGACACATGAGCAGTAACAATAGCCGACAAGATGGTAAACGAGACGTTACTCTGCGTTTTTTAGCTGAACCCGGGGATGTGAACTTTGGTGGTAAAGTTCATGGTGGCGCAGCAATGAAATGGATCGATTTAGCAGCCTATGCTTGCTCTGCAGGGTGGAGTGGTAAATATTGCATTACAGCTTACGCCGGCGGTATTCGATTTGTTGCCCCAATCCATGTAGGCAACTTGGTAGAGGTGAGTGCGAAAGTTATCTATACCGGTTCGTCTTCTATGCATATTGCTATCGATGTACAAGCGAGTGATCCTAAAGAGCTGAACAACCGTCTTACCACTCACTGTATCGTTATTATGGTTGCGGTTGATGAAAATGGTAACCCGACTAAAGTCCCGGAGTGGGTACCAGAAACTCCAGAAGATATCGAATTAAGAGACTCAGCGATTCGCCTAATGAACATGCGAAAACAGATCGGTGAAGAGATGGAAGCGCACGTGAAGTATCTAAAATAAGGTCAGTCATTAGGCTATAGCATCGTTTAATACCTAGCCTTTTCAGCCAGTAAACTGTTTAAATGCCAAGCACACGCTTGGCATTCGTTTATCTAACCCTACCTATCTAACATGCCCCAAATTGCACTCTGTTTCGCTCATAGAGTGTGATTCTCAGCCAACGCTTGAAATGAATTGTCACGAGCTCGATGATTTATTTTGACTGTAATAAAGTCGTCATTTTGCTCTGGTTAAATACCGCCAATCATAATGGATGTACTTTTAATTCCCGGAGCCACACTTGAGCGTCACACGCCCCACTCTTAGCGAAGCTACACTAAACAATTTGAAGGCTGTTGAGTACCAATGGGTTAGAACTTTGTACGTCGAAGGCTACGACAGTAACGAGATCAACCATTACATCCAAACTTGCTTCGGCGGTGACTCGACGTTTGCGGACCTATTTCGTCGTGTGGCCTTGGATCAAGAAAGTATTTATGTATTACTGCAACACCTTGGATGCGCTCCTTCAAGTAAAGAGTTCTAACTCAATACCCAACAAAACACTTCACAAAACTAATACCCAAACCACCTTATATAAGCGCACAAAATAACGAGCAAAAGCTCTAAAAGGCACAGTTGTGTCTATGTCCTTTTTTTATGCAATATCTATAGTTGTTGCATACAAATCATTGAAGTATCACGCAATGGAATATTAGCAATATATCAATAGGCTAATAGCCCCTTATACTGGATGTCTGATTTGTGAGACTAGTTCATTTCTATAAGCAAACGAGGTGAAGTAGTTGGTATTTAGGAGAGAAGTGACTCGAAACTTTCAGTGCAAACGCAGTTTTAAACACATAAGTGGCGATAAGCACCACAGTTGATGAATAGAGCTAGCACAAAGACAAGATCAAAAGTAGCAGGCATAAAAAAACCCAAGTAAGTACCTGGGTTAGAGTTACAAAAACCACTAATCATTAATAGCGTAAGGAACCTGATTAGTAGCCAGCTATGCGTAACCTGAGGGTTATTTTTATTACTGATCGGCGGCCAAACCAAATGATGTAATAAAAATGCCAATATAGAGCGACCACGAAGGTCGCTCTTTTTCTTTCTTATAGGATACAGCTTATCCTTTTACACCACCTGCCGTCAAACCGCCAACTAACCAACGTTGAGCAAGTAAGAACACGATGGTGATAGGAAGCGCTGAAAGTACAGCCGCTGCCGCAAAGTCACCCCATAAATAGTTCTGAGGGTATAAGTATTGCTGCATACCTACTGCTAGCGTGTAAGAGTTCACATCAGCTAACAGAATAGAAGCTACTGGAACCTCACCCACTGTTGCAATGAACGACAGGATACACACAACCGCTAGAATTGGCACAGACAACGGCAGTAGAACCAGTCTGAATGCTTGCCATGGCGTTGCACCGTCCAGTGCTGCAGCCTCTTCCAAAGAGTTATCAATCGTCTCAAAGTAGCCTTTAATCGTCCAAACGTGCAGTGCGATACCGCCTAAGTAAGAGAAGATCAAACCGCCGTGCGTATTCAAGCCTAAGAACGGTACGTATTGTCCAAGTTTGTCGAACAGTGCGTAAATTGCCACAAGAGCCAATACCGCTGGGAACATTTGGAAAATCATCATCGCTTTCAGGATTGTGTTTTTACCTTTAAAGCGCATACGAGCAAACGCGTAAGCTGATGTCGTAGACAGTGCCACAATCAGAATCGATGTAATACCCGCCACTTTCACTGAGTTCCACAACCAAGTCAGTACTGGGAATGGTGGTGTTGTTACCGAACCATCCGCGTTTGTTACTGAGATGCCTAGTGCAAGTTTCCAGTGCTCCAGCGATGGATTATCTGGAATCAAGCTACCCGTTGCGAAGTTACCTTCACGGAACGAGATTGCGATGATCATCAGTAGTGGGAAGATAATCATTGCCAGGAAACACCACAACAGTGCATGTGTTGCCCACACTCGGTATTTAAGGCCTTTACCTTGTACCATAGCCATTGTCGTGCTCCTTAATCTTGAGACAGTTTAGTGAAACGAAGGTTTAGTAACGCTAGTGCACCAACCAATAGGAAGATAAGCGTTGCGATAGCACTTGCTAGACCAAAGTCTTGACCACCGCCGCCTTCGAATGCAATTCGGTAGGTGTAGCTTACAAGCAAGTCTGTGTAACCCGCTGGCTCAGAAGTACCAATCATGTTCGGGCCACCGTTCGTTAATAGTTGAATCATTACGAAGTTGTTGAAGTTAAAGGCGAACGCTGCAATCAATAGCGGTGTTAGCGGCTTAATCATCAATGGGAACGTGATACGCTTGAAGTTATCCAAGAAGTTCGCACCATCGATTGCTGACGCTTCGTATAGGTCATCAGGAATCGCTTTAAGCAGACCCATACATAGAATCATCATGTAAGGGAAACCTAGCCATGTGTTTACAATCAACACCATGGTTTTCGCAAGAATCGGGTCAGAGAACCAGTTCGGGCTTAGACCGAAGATATTCTCAAGTACCATGTTGATCTCACCAAAGCTCTGGTTGAATAGGCCTTTAAAGATAAGAATCGAGATAAACGCGGGTACTGCGTAAGGCAGAATCAGTAGAACTCGGTAAACGGAACGGCCTTTCAGCTCTTCCCACTGTACGATGTTTGCAAGCACAAGGCCGATAACCAGTGTGAAAGCAACTGTACATACAGAGAAAATAACCGTCCAAATGAAGATACTAATAAAAGGTTCTTTAATACCGTCATCTTTCCACACACGCTCAAAGTTATGTGTGCCGATGCCAACTACAAAGCCAGGAGAGATTGTGTTGCCCGTAAATTCGCCATTTGCGTCAACAGGTTGGTAGAAACCGACCTCCATATTTGGCTTTAGAACATCACCGGTTTCATTATTAACCAGTGTTTCACCATCTTCTTGAAGTGTATAAAGCGGAGCAACTGAAGCAAACTTACGTAAGCCACTCATGCGGATGTCATCACCGTTTGGCAGGTGGAAATCAACACCGCTGATCGCTGCTCTATTTTGGATGATCGCTTTGATCTTCTCTTTTTCACCTTGAGTCGATTCGATAACTGATAGGTCCATGTCTGTCGCTGTCATACCTTCTAAAGAAAATACGTCAGTCGCTAACAGTTGATCGCCATCTTTAACCACGATCTGGTGGCCGTTATCTGTTTTGTACAAAGTGAATGGGTAGCTTTCTCCGCTTTGGAAAGAGCGGTCTAGAAGAACGGTTTGTGTACGTTCTAGAGAGAGTTGGTTTTTTGCGCTGTAGTTAGTAAACGCGAGCCCTACGGTGTATGCCAATGGGAAAAGAATGAACAGGATCATTCCGGCAATACCTGGGTAGATATAACGGTGGGCGTAAGTTTTCTTACTACCAAAAATGTAAAGTGCCAAAGCCGTTAAGATCACAGTAAGCAATGCAAAAGCAAGCTCACCGCGAGAATACATTAGAATTGTAGCGTAGCCGTTAATTAAGCCAACGCTACCAAGCAACCCCCATTTGATGAAGACGCTTTTACTGCCTGGAAGGCTTGATGGTGCTGGGATAGCATCTGTACCTTGAACTGACTGCATAGAGGAACCTGCTAGCGATATAGATAAAAATTGAAAAGTAAGGAGAGGTTGCCCCCTCCTTAAAAGGTAGTGCTTAGTTATTACTTAGTCATGCGAGCTTCAGCACCTTTCAGTGCTTGGTCTACTGTTTGACGACCATCAACTACGTTGCCGATCGCTTCTTCCATGCTGTACCAGAACGTTGTGAACTGAGGGATGTTAGGCATGATTTCGCCGTTCATCGCGTTGTCCATTGTTGCTGCGATACGAGTGTCGCTGTCTAGTTGACGTTGGAAAGAGTTTAGAGCAACAGCGCCTAGTGGCTTGTCGTCGTTTAGGCTCTTCATACCTTCATCAGTCAGAAGGTAGTTTTCCATGAACTCAACCGCTAGGTCACGGTTTGGAGAAGCTGTACTGATACCACCAGCCCATACGCCAACGAAAGGTTTAGATGCTTTACCGTTGAACTTAGGTAGAGTTGCCACACCGTAGTCTACGCCTGCTTTCTCGATGTTTGCCCAGCCCCAAGGACCGTTGATTGTCATTGCAACGTTACCAGCAACGAACTCAGACTCAGCAACTGAGTAGTCCATGTCTGCAGAGATAACTTTGTCTTGTACCATCTTTTCGATGAAACCTAGAGACTTCTGAACACCTTCAGTCGCTACGCCTGCATCTTTAATGTCGTAACCTTCAGCAACCTGTTTGAATGCGTAACCGCCGTCAGCTGCTAGTAGAGGCCATGTGAAGTATGCGCCACCACGTAGAGGCCACATGATCGCTTTCTTGCCTTCTTTTTGAAGTTCAGCGTTAAGTGCTGGGATCTCTTCCCAAGACTTAGGTGGGTTAGGAACAAGTGCTTTGTTGTAGATTAGAGAAACTGACTCAACAGCAACAGGGTATGCGATTGTCTTACCTTCGTAAGAAACTGCGTCCCATGCGAAGTCTACGATACCTTCTTTTGTCTCTTTAGAAGGTTTGATATCAACAAGAAGACCTGCTTCCGCGAAACCACCGAAACGGTCGTGTGCGTAGAAAATCATATCTGGGCCGTCACCAGCAGCTGCAACTTGAGAGAACTTCTCTTCTAGTTTGTCAGGGAAAGCTACTGTTACTTTAACACCAGTATCTTCTTCAAAGCGTTTGCCTACTTCAGCCATGCCTTCGTAAGCTTTGTCACCACCTACCCAGATTGTTAGTTGTCCTTCTTCGATAGCAGCGTTTGCACCAAAAGAACCCAGAGCAACTAATGTACCTAGAGCTACAGCGCTTAGAGCGTTTTTCATGTGAATATCTTTTTTATATTTATACGTAGGGCACATCTAACAAGACGAGCCAGTTTTCGACGGTTATGATCTGAGAAAACAACGTACAGCTCATCATCCTAGCCACTACGCCCTAGCTATTATGGCTTAAATTCGTGATCACCATCCGGTCAGATTAGAGACTAAAATCACAAAACACATACTCATCGTGATCAGCATCACCGTTATGCGGTGGATTTATTTGAACTGGATCGCCAATTATTATTAACCCCCTATATCTACTCCTCCCCTCCTACTCCCCCTAGTTAATTTTCCATTAGGAGGATGTACGCTTACGCTAATTCACCGAAACTGCATCCATCCAAGAGTGGATAGTAAGAACCCTTTATCAGCGAGTGTTGTGTTTCATACATAATGCATTAAGTTGGCTTCACTGCCCGCTGTTGTCTTTATTAAGCATCGAGCTAAATCTGTGATGGAATCACGGGGGAGGTTTAGCTGGATGTGGGGGAAATAGGCACCAGTTTGGCTATGACGGGTGGGCTTGGTTACAGAATCCAAGTCTCACCCACTTTTTTTCTTACTCACTCAATACTTACCAATTCCTACAGTTACTGCTGACCCAAAAATTTCTTATAATGATAAGCAGTAAAACTTAAAATTTGATCGATCGAGGACAAGCTAGATGGCGAGTGTCACGTTAAAAAACGTTTATAAATCATATGGTGATGTACAGATTTCTAAGGACGTAACCTTAGACATCAACGAAGGTGAATTCGTAGTATTCGTTGGACCATCAGGTTGTGGTAAATCGACGCTATTACGTTGTATCGCAGGTCTAGAAGACATTACGTCTGGTGATTTGTACATTGGCGATCAACGCATGAACGACGTTGAGCCATCTAAGCGTGGCGTAGGTATGGTGTTCCAATCATACGCGCTATACCCTCACCTAAACCTTTACGACAACATGTCTTTCGGTCTTAAGCTAGCGAAAGCGGACAAAGCAGAAATTGATAAGCGTGTTGAGCATGCGGCTGAAATCCTACAGCTTGGCCACTTACTTGAGCGCCAACCAAAAGCACTTTCTGGTGGTCAACGTCAACGTGTTGCAATTGGGCGTACTCTGGTTTCTCAACCAAACGTATTCCTACTGGATGAACCGCTATCTAACCTAGATGCTGCTCTGCGTGTTCAAATGCGTTCACAAATCACTAAACTACAACGCCAGCTTGGTTGCACCATGATCTACGTTACCCACGACCAAGTGGAAGCGATGACAATGGCTGACAAAATCGTTGTACTTGATGGCGGTTACGTATCTCAAGTTGGTAAGCCACTTGACCTATACCACTACCCTCAAAACCGTTTCGTTGCTGGCTTTATTGGCTCGCCGAAGATGAACTTTATGTCTGTACACATTGAACAAGCGGAAGCAGAGCGCGTACTGGTACAGCTTTCAAACGGCATGACTTTCTGGATCCCTGTTGATGGTACAACCGTTAACGTTGGCGACCGCATGTCACTAGGTGTTCGTCCAGAGCACTTGATGTCTGCTGAAGCAGGAGACGCAACGATTGAAGGCGAGGTAATGATCGTTGAGAAGCTAGGTAACGAAACTCAGGTTTACCTGAACTTAGAAAGTGCTGACGCAGACGTTATCTACCGTCAGCCAGACACTCTAACAGTAGAGCCTGGCGACAAACTCGCTATCGGTATCCCAGCGCACCGTTGTCACCTGTTCCACAGCGATGGCAAAGCATGTCGTCGCCTGTACAAAGAGTACGGCACTGAATAAGCGCTAAGCCTTTAAGATATAACTTGCCCTATTCAAATCCCTCTTACGCTGTAAGGGGGATTTTTCTTTAAACCCGATCTATATCAGCAAGCAATAAAAAAGGCCTAGCGCTTGCTAGACCTTTGTCTGTTCAGTTTGAGCCTCAGCTCAACCAATCACTTAACACTGTAACCCAACAACTAGGTTTGTTTTAAACTTAGTGGATTGGCGTATCATTCTTTTTGTTGAACTGACCAAAGTGCGCTTCTAATACTTCAGGTGTCAGTTTGCCTTCCGCTTCTAGTCGCTTGAACTCAGCAACAATCGCTTTCTGCTCTTCAAGTGATGGCAGTTTTACTTCTGGCTCATCGCCCATCTCTTGAGTCATCTGCTCTAGTTCTTTTTCAAAATCGCTCATGATACATACTTACCTAAATATTAAACCTAATCAGATTTTACTCATTTCCGCTCTATGATGCTAGGTTGATTGAAAGCAAAGCCCGAAACCAGATCAAGCTAAAGGCAGTTAGAAGCAAATGAGCTCACCAATAAAAAGAGCCGGATTCACGATGAAATGAATCCAGCTCTTCGTCTATATCACTTTCTAAGCCATGTTACCGCTTGAAAGGATTAAAGCTTAAATGAACCAACCATCTTATCTAGACGAGAAGACAAGTCACGAAGCTCTTGGCTCGCTTCAGCAAGTTGCTCCGCTGTGCCCGTTGTGACTTCGTTGATCGCGTTGATCTCTTCGATGTTCTGGTTAATGGTGTGAACCACCGTTGATTGCTCTTCAGTTGCTGTCGCGACTTGAGTGTTGCGGTCAGAGATATCAACGATACGGTCAGAAATACCACCCAATACATCAACCGCTTCATCCGATGCTGATACACCTTCAAGCGTAATCACTTTGCCCGCACTCATTGCGGTTACCGCATCTTTTGCATCGCTTTGCAGTTGGTTGA
Organism: Vibrionales bacterium SWAT-3; assembly: GCA_000169995.1. Classification (GTDB taxonomy): domain Bacteria; phylum Pseudomonadota; class Gammaproteobacteria; order Enterobacterales; family Vibrionaceae; genus Vibrio. The sequence continues at coordinate 168,461 of AAZW01000001.1, forward strand.
TCATCTTCTGAATCTCTTCCGTTGAATCCGCAGTACGACTTGCTAGGTTACGAACTTCATCCGCTACTACCGCAAAACCACGACCTTGCTCACCGGCACGCGCAGCTTCAATCGCAGCGTTCAATGCAAGTAAGTTGGTTTGCTCTGAAATATCACGGATAACACCCAGAATAGAACCAATGTCTTGAGTGGTAGAAGCCAGTTGCTCTACTACCTGTCCGGTGCTTTCGATGTCTTGAGCCAAACGGCTGATCGCATCTTTTGCTTTGTTCACAACAGAACGGCCTACTTCAGTATTGCCTGAAGCCTGTGTTGCCGTTTCAGCAGCGGTTGCCGCGTTCGATGCAATCTCGCTGATGGTCATCCCCATCTGGTTGATTGCAGCCACCACTTGAAGGGTTTGGTCACGTTGCTCTTGGCTGTTGTCGTGGGTGATGTGTGCTTTGTTAGAAACGCTCTCCGCCGCTACTTGAAGCGCTTGGCTTGTCGAGCATACCTCTTTCATCGACTCATGGATCTTTTCAATGAACCCATTGAAGCCTTTTGAAAGCTGAGCGATTTCATCATTGCCTTTCACTTCAATACGCTGCGCAAGATCACCGTCACCTTCACCAAGGTCACTGAAGCGCTTAGCCAATAGCTTGATTGGCTGAGTGATGCTGTTCGCTAGTACTACGCCCATCAAGATAAATGCTAATGCCACTACCGCAGTCATGATCAACATCTTTTGTGCTGTCTCATCTAGCTCAGCAAACACTTCACCTGTTGGAACAACGCCAATAACGAACCAATCCATTGACGACACGTACAAACTTGCGACAAACAGTTCTTGGCCTTGGCTTTCCGTTGTGATCAGGTTAAAGCCTGATTTATTCAGAAGTTGGCTTGCTTGAGGGCCGTAAAGTTGTTGAAGAGAAGAATCACTGCGAGAACGCTCACGGTGAATCTGCACGTCACCTTGGCTGTCGGTTAAGAATACAAAACCAGTATTCTCAATTTTGAAGCCATTAAGAAGGCTCACCATGTCATCCATCGATTTTGATAGACCAGACATCGCCAAACCAGAAGGCTGCTGGTAGTTAGCGAACATCTTCACTTCACCATTCGCTTCTTGGAACATGCTTACCATGGTTGGCTGCCCAGATTGAGTAAAGCCAAAGAACCAACCATCTTGTTGTTGGTTAAGCTGGCGTAGGAAGCCATTTTGGTTCCAGTAATACGCCGTTTGACGGTTCGCTACTGAAGCATCATTTAAGTTGTATTGGTTACGCACATTATTCAGTTGTTTAACCAACTTACTCTCTAACGCTGGATCGCGATCTGTCGACTCGATGGCATCAGAAATGAATTCATTTGAAGCAATTTGCTCAGCGGCCAACAATAGCTGAGAAACTTCACGGTCAATCTCACCATTGATTCGCTCTAGCATTCCAGGAAGTTCAATATCGACCAATCGATGACTCAATACGTCTCGTGCTTGTTGCTGTGCCATCGCTCCAACAATAACCGTAGAGGCAAGAACCGCAAAAGTAATACCCAATACTACCTTTTGCTTAATACTCAGAGAGTTAGTTTTAAACATATTTGGACCTTTAAAAAGAATCGCTCTTAATTTGTATCCCCAAAACAGGGCTTTTTAGTGCACTCTTAGGCTGGAATGCACAGTCTGAGTTATGTATCGACCAATACCCATAAATCTAAAGAGTCATATCGCAAAAATTTGCAAAACAATGTAATAAGCAAAATCATCAAAAATCGTACAGCATTGGCACACCAAATATGCCGTCATTCGACCTTCATCGATCCTCTACGCAATTAAAACTTCCATACACATACACAACTACCTCAGTAAGCACTTTGGTGTATAAACATCGATTGATATGGTAAAAACCACCTATCAAACGCGTTTCTCGCTAAGCGCTTGTAAATCATTCCAAATTTGAAAAAATAAATTACGTAGATGTACCGGAACTTTTTGCTTTCGAAAAGTGACCAATACTCACAATAAAAATCAAATGGATACCCAGAGAGTCCAAAATGCACAAAACGAATTTCGAAGTCCTTCAAAACTATTTAGAGTCTCAAATCATTGGTCAGCAAGAGCTCGTCAAACAACTGATGATCGCACTACTTGCTGATGGTCATATTCTGGTTGAAGGTCCTCCGGGGTTAGCGAAAACCCGTGCAGTCAAATCACTGGCTGATTGTGTTGAAGGGGATTTCCACCGCATTCAATTTACCCCAGACTTACTGCCTGCCGACTTAACGGGAACCGATATCTTCCGACCAGAGACAGGGGAATTTACATTCCAATCAGGGCCGATCTTTAACTCACTTATCCTAGCGGATGAGATCAACCGTGCTCCTGCAAAAGTGCAAGCAGCGATGCTAGAAGCAATGGCGGAGAAGCAAGTCACTGCTGGCCGAAAAACCTACGCCCTACCTGACCTGTTTTTGGTGATGGCGACACAAAACCCGATTGAGCAAGAAGGTACATATCCACTGCCAGAAGCTCAATTAGACCGTTTCCTGCTACACCTTGAAGTTGAATACCCAGACATGGAAAGTGAGCTTGAGATCCTGCGACTCAACCGCGGTGAAGCTCAAGGTAACGAATCGGTACAGCCACAAGAAATCTCTCAGCAGACTATCTTTGAAGCGCGCCAAGAAGTACTCAATATCCACATGGCAGACACCATTGAGCAGTACATCATCAGACTGGTAATGGCGACTCGCCAACCTAAGCAGTACAGCGACCAACTGGATCAGTGGCTAGATATGGGCGTGAGTCCGCGTGCGACCATTGCTCTCGACCGCTGCGCTCGTGCACATGCTTGGCTCGTAGGCCGCGACTATGTCACACCACAAGATGTTCAAACGATGGCATTTCCTGTCTTGCGTCACCGCCTGCTTCGTAGCTACCACGCACAAGCTGAAGGTGTCACAGCAAACCAAGTGATTGCACACCTGATTTCGTTGGTTGGTAGCGCATAGGAACACGCGCATGAATAATTTATTACCGAACCACAGTGACGGCGTGATGCTGAACCTGGACGAGCTGCTGCAGTACAAAGCGCAGTCTGTTCGATGGTTGCCTCCAGCGAAAAGCCTCTGGTCACAGCTTAATGGTCAACACGAAAGCAACCGCAAAGGTCGCGGTATGAATTTCTCTGAAGTTCGCCAGTACCAAGCGGGCGATGACATACGCAGCATTGACTGGCGAGTAACGGCAAGAACAGGCAAAGCGCATACTAAGCTGTTCTCAGAAGAGAGAGAGCAGCCTGTCATCTTGTACTTGGATTTATCAAGCAGCATGATTTTCGGCTCAACCTTATTGCTGAAATCGGTTCAACTTGCGCACTTTGCCAGTCAGTTGTGCTGGTTAACCGTCGCTCAAAAAGACCGAATTGGTGCAGTCATCGATACCGGTAGAGAGATCATAGAAATCAAACCGAGTGGCAGTAACCATGCTCCTTTGCGTATTTTGCAAAAAGTCATAGAAATCAATAATGCAGCGCTAACCAACGACGATAATCGTTGCGATACCACCTTAGAGCATGGATTGAGGTCTCTTCATCAGCTTTGCCCAAAAGGAAGCGATATTATTATGCTCAGTGACTTTGTGCGTTACCAAGAAAGTGACTACTCACTTATCAGTCAAATTCGCCGACACAACAGAGTACGTCTAGTACATTTTTATGACCCGCTAGAGCAAGGTCAAACGGCCTATAAAGGCTCAAAACAAGTCACCGATGGCAGTAAAACACAGTGGTTTAACTTCTCCTCCACTAAAGAGAAGCAAAAACTCAACCACGCGTTCTCATTAAAAAAACAGCAGCTACAACAGCTGAGCTTATCTCTCGCGATACCCTATAGCTCGTTGTCGAGTGCACAGCCATTGATGAGCCAGATATCAGGAGCTCAGTCATGAAGCAGCCCTTAGATTTAAGCCCTGTGATTACACCAGATGCGCCAACATGGTGGCCTCTAGCGTGGGGTTGGTGGGCCGTAATTGTCACATCCATCATCTTGATTTCCCTTGTATTTTTCATTGTAAGACGCAGAAAAAACAATCAACAGGCGAAGCAAGAAGCGCTGTCTTACTTCACTAATAGTCAGTCTTCAGATCGTTTGTCTCCGAGTGAAGCACAACGCATCCTTCGTCAGGCTGCATTAAGCTACTTCCCACGTGAAAAAGTGGCAGGCCTAGCGGGTGATGATTGGTTGAAGTTCTTAGATGATCAACTGAAAAAGCCGTTGTTTGTAGAGAAACAAGCTCAGTGGCAACAGTCACTCTATCAAGATACAACTTCGATGAATGACGAACAGCGTCAAAGCCAACAGCAATTGGTTGACGACTGCGAAACGTGGCTTCGTAAAGCCCTGCCCCCAAAGCGAGGTCGTCATGACTAATCTCCTAAGCACTAACTGGTTAAACATCGAGTTCGTTTGGTGGTGGATGTTTTTCCTCGCACCACTGCCGTTTCTCATTTACATATTCTCACCTAAAGCAGAATCAAGCAGCGCTCTTAAGCTTCCATTTTTGCCAGAGGACAGTAATACAAAGACACCGAGTACTCGATTACCAAAGGCGCTGTCAGTGATTATTTGGCTACTGCTAGTCACGGCGAGCGCTCGTCCAGTCTGGTATGGCGAACCTGTTGAGTTTCAGCCGAAGCACCGTGATTTGATGTTGGTTGTCGACCTCTCCTACTCCATGAGCCAAGAGGACATGCAATTCAATGGCGAGTACATCGATCGCTTATCAGCTGTGAAGCATGTATTGAGTGACTTCATTGAACGTCGTAAAGGCGACCGAGTTGGTTTGGTACTCTTTGCCGATCATGCCTACCTACAAACACCTTTGACTTTGGATAGAGACACGCTGTCACAGCAACTCAATCAAGCAGTCCTAAGACTGATCGGTAATCAAACCGCGATTGGTGACGGCATTGGATTGGCGACCAAAACCTTTGTAGATAGTGATGCGCCTCAACGTGTGATGGTACTACTCAGCGACGGAAGTAATACCGCCGGGGTGTTAGACCCACTAGAGGCCGCAGATATTGCCAAGAAGTACAACGCAACCATCTACACCGTCGGGGTTGGCGCAGGCGAAATGATGGTTAAAGAGTTCTTCATGACTCGTAAAGTAAACACCGCTCAAGATTTAGATGAACGCACGCTAATGGAAATTGCCAAACGCACAGGCGGTCAATACTTCCGGGCGCGTGACAGCAAAGAGCTGGCAACGATTTACGACACTATCAACCAACTAGAACCCGTGACAAATGCGACCAAAATATGGCGACCACAACAAGAGTGGTTTGTATGGCCTTTGTCGGCTGCCATGTTCTTCGCATTTATGCTGTTAGCCATTAGGAGAAACAATGTCTAACTTTACTTTTATCTACCCATATTGGTTGTTAGCACTTGCTGCCCTGCCCGCTATTTGGTGGCTCAGCAAGAGACAATCGAAACAAGGGTTATTGGCTTCTCATATCGCGCGATATTTAGCCCCAGAATCAAGCAAACCGTCTAAAAACCGCAGTACTTACTTTGGTATTTGGTGGTTGGTTGGTGTTATTGCGCTAGCCGGACCAAGCTTTCAAAACAATGAGCAGCCTAGCTTTGAAAAAACACAGGCACGAGTTGTGATGATGGATATGTCGATGTCGCTCTACGCTACCGACATAAAACCAAACCGTTTACCGCAAGTGCGATATAAAGCGCTCGATCTACTCTCATTGTGGAATGAGGGCTTAACCGGAATGGTCGCTTACGCTGGTGATGCTTATACCATTAGCCCACTAACGTCAGACATCAACACCATTAAGAGCCAAGTACCGAACTTGTCTCCGGATATCATGCCTTACCAAGGCAGTAATGCCCCAGCAGCGGTTAAGCTTGCCATTGAGATGATGACTCGCGCGAAGATCTACCAAGGTGATTTGGTACTCATTGCCGATGACATCGATGACCAAGAAAAGAAAGAGATCGACTCGCTACTATCTGGTGGCAATTGGACGCTATCTATCTTGGCGGTGGGCAGTGAAAGTGGCGCACCAATCTCGCTGCCAACTGGCTCGATGCTGCAAACCGACTCTGGACAGACGGTAGTAGCAAGAACCAACTTAAAGAACATGCGCGATCTGACAGGCAGCTATGGTGGCACCTTTACTGAGGTTCAATTTGATAATTCGGATGTTGAACACTTAGCGAGCTATCTCGACCGCATTGCAACAACGACAGAAGTAACCAAAACCAATAACTCTCTCAATACCAGAGTCAACAATGGCTTTTGGCTACTGCCATTCCTCTTGCTACCTGCACTTGGGCTTTTCAGAAAAGGCGTTATTTGGTGCGGCTTGGCCGTGGTTCTATCTTTTAGCCAACCGAACACGGCGTTTGCAAGCCCATGGAAAACCGACGATCAGTTGGGTTATCAGCTTTATCAAGATGAAGACTTCCAACAAGCTGCAGAGCAGTTCCAACAGCAAGAGTGGAAAGGCATCTCACAATACAAAGCGGGTGACTTCGAAGCGGCTGAGCAAACACTACAAGGTTTGACTGACGAAAGTGCTCGCTACAACCTGGCGAATGCTCAAGCACAACAAGGCAAGTACGATCAAGCGATTGAAGAGTATCAACGTATTCTCCAAAACAACCCAGATCATGAGTATGCGAAGAAGAACCTAAAAGTCGTCAAGCAAGCCCAGAAGCAACAGCAACAGCAACAGCAACAGCAACAGCAACAGCAACAGCAACAGCAACAGCAACAGCAACAGCAACAGCAACAGCAAGATAATTCTGAATCCAAAGACCAAAAAGACCAAGACCAAGACCAAGACCAAGACCAACAGAATCAGCAAGGTCAGCAAGGTCAGCAAGGTCAGCAAGGTCAGCAAGGTCAGCAAGGTCAGCAAAATGATTCTTCGCAAGGCTCGTCGGATCAACAGCAAAGCTCTGCAAGCGGTGAAAAATCACAGAGCCCAACAAACGATCAAGCTGAAAGTGAGAACCAAGAGCAATCTAAAGACCAAACGGATGCAAATGCAGGTGAACAAGAAGGCGAGCAAGCAGCTCCGTCTAAGCAACCAAGTAAAGCCGTGCAGTCAGAAGATAAAGATGAATCAACACCTCAAAGTGCGAGCGTACAGCAAGCTTCAAGCGAAAAAGGTGAAGACGATGCTCAACAAGCTGTAGCACAAACCTCAGGGCAGCCGCTATCGAGTGACCCAGATATGCGAAAGCTTGAGCAAGTAGAAAGCGTCCGTGACCCGAGCCAGCTGCTTAAAGCACAAATGATTTTACAAGCACGACAAAAAAGTGCCCCTAACAACCAGAACAAAAAGTGGTAACCATGCGATTTCTAAATAAGCCATTTTTATCCATAGCCCTAACACTGCTATTGGGCGCTTTTTCGTCATTTTCAGCATTGGCGGCTAATGCCGTGGCGAGTGTTTCACAGAACAGTGTCACCAAAGATCAAGTCTTCCTACTTAGAGTGACCACCGACGAGAAGGTCTCTTCTGATGCTCTGGATCTCACCGCACTTCAGCAAGACTTCTATGTCGGTACACCAAGCTTTGGTTCATCGATGCGAATCATTAATGGTAGCCGTTCCGTGTCTAGTGAATGGAACATCACCCTTGCTCCACTGCGCTTAGGCCAGATACAGATCCCTAGCTTTGATATTGAAGGGGCTAAAACCAAGCCCATTGCCATCAATGTGGCCGTTAATAAAGCGGCGCCAACTCAACATGATATGGCTGAGTTTCAACTTAATCTAAGTAAGAGCTCACTATACCCACAAGAGACCGCTGAGCTTGATGTGAAGTTGATCATTAAAGCTGATCCGAGAAGGTTGCAAGATCCGAAAATCGCGCCACCAAGCTCTTCAGGCTTAGATGTGGAACCTATTGGGGAATCGAAGCAGTTTCAAGACGTTCTCAATGGAAAGGAGGTGACGGTAGTTCAACAGTCATTCCGTATCTCGTCACAGAAAGCAGGTCAATTTAAGCTGAACGGGCCGAAGCTAACAGGAGCAGTCGTCTACTCAACCAACAACTCCAGTACAACTCGACTGTTCCAACTCGACACGCCCGTTGAAACCTTAGATGTCACCGTAAAGGATGTGCCAAAAGGCTACAAAGGTGAGTGGTTACCAACATCGAACTTCAAATTAATTCAGCAATGGTCAGATAGCCAAGGTAACGAATTAACCAGTACCAATGGATTAGAAGGCGACAAGCAAGCCATCGAAATAGAAGCGGGGGATTCTTTAACTCGTACTATTACCATGACGGCGAGTAACTTAACGCAGCACCAACTACCAAAACTGAATATCACCTACCCTAAATCGGTTCGTGTTTATGAAGAAAAGCCGCAATTTGGTACCACACAGTCAGGCGATGCGGTGGTGGTGTACAAACAGGTTCTAATCCCAAAAGAGGCAGGAAACATATCACTTCCGGATGTTTCCCAGGCTTGGTTCAATACTGATGCCCAATCAGAACAAACCAGTAAAGCTCAGGGCCTAGAGCTAACAGTAACAGCAAGTGATCGTGTTGTATCAAGCACACCTCCTGTTGCTAGCACGCCGCTCCAACAAACAGCGCCAACGGTGATTAATGTCGATACCCCTGGTTTCTGGCCTTATCTCACCGCCCTATTCGCTGCTTTATGGTTGATTAGCTCTGCGATGGCCTTCTACTTCTGGTCACGCCGTGGAAAAATCACACAATCGAAGCGTCCAGAACAAAGATCTTCCAATACCGAAGAGGCGTTAGTCACCGCTCTAAAGGCGCACAATGGTGTGATGACCAGAACCTTATTTGAGCAATGGAAAGCTGAAAATACAGACCTAAGTGATGAGGCGTTGCAAACCGTTGAAACCGAACTTACTAAGCTAAACCAAAGCCTTTATGGTGAAGCCGGTTCATCAGCCCAAACATGGAGCCCTGAGCTGGCAATTAAAACGGTGAAGAAGCCCAAGAGAGTCGCGAGTAAAAAGCGTAATAGCTCGCTAGAAAAGCTTTAGTCGACACTACTAATCAGGAACAGTAAAGCACAAAGGCCGTTGATCATATGAAGATCAACGGCCTTTGTTTTAAGAAAGAGAGGCTGTGACTTTTTTACGTTTTAATGCAGAAACAATTCGATTTCGCCCCGAATCTTTGGCTTGATACAAGGCTTTATCTGCCTTGCCATACAACAAATCAAAATCGAACTGATGCTGGTCAGACGTTATCGAGGCATAGCCAACGGATGCCGTTAAATATGAGCTGGTACTACTTTCACAATGGAGAATTTTTGCCTCTTCAATGCATTTTCTAATCGACTCCGCACGTTGCTTTGTCTCTGAGTGATTCGTGCCAATCATCAACAACATAAACTCCTCTCCGCCAATACGACAGAATGTTTCTTTGTCATTGTGAACATGAGCATTCAGTATCTCGCCTACCGTCCTTAGAGCCGCATCCCCTTCAGTATGACCATAGACACTGTTGTACAAACCAAAATGATCAAGGTCGACAAGAATCAACCCAAATGTAATTTCGTTCTGTGAGGCAAACGCACCTTGATCGTTGCAATTCAAGTCTTCTAAAACCTGCGACAACATACGGCGATTTCCAAGGCGTGTCAGAGGGTCGAGTTTAGAGATGATGTCTAATTGCTCATTCGCCAACTCAAGCTCTTGAGTGCGCTTACTGACTTCTTGCTCCAGTGTTTCATTGAGTTTTTTCAGTTCTTCTTGAGCCATGGTTCTTTGCAGCACCTCAGCAAGGCTTGAAGCAAAGATACGTATTACCTCACGAAGCTGTGAGGTTAACGGGCTACGAGTAAGCAAGTTGTCGGCAGCGATAAACGCAATTGGCTCACCCGTGTTTGTGGTGAGCATAGTCATGGCCGTCCAACCAACGCCGACAATATTGAAATCGTGATAAATCGGGACCGACTCTTCGAACGCGACTTGATTCGGACAAGCACGTGCTGCCGCGACAATGTCACGTTCCACCAGCTCAGAGCGATAATAAGACTCATCGACAATATCGCCTTTGATGTCGGTGCCCCACGTACCTTGCATGTAACTGCACTTTTTGTCCGTCAGGAAAACTGCCAGTCGATCGATACCTAGATGTTGAATCGCAAAACTAACGGCAGACTTACAGACTTCACTGACGCTATCGCATCGAGACAGCTCAACCATACTCGAGTGCAACATACGTATGTTCTGCTCTTGGCGCTTGCGAATATAGATCTGAGAAAGCAGAGAGCCAAAAGACTCAAGCATCTGCTTTTGATAGTTAGTAATCGGTGAACGATGAATGTAGTTATCCATGGCGATCCAACCAACTGGCTTGTCCCCTTCACGCAAGATAAGCATGCCATTCCACCCCTGCCCAACCACCTTACCTTCTGTATACAGGGGCGCATTATCGATGATGACTAGATTAGTATGGTTATCAGACAGCGCTTCAATGTATTCCGCTTCAAGTTGATGCAAATCGTATTGAGTGTGGTGTTCACTGTTTGTTTCACCGGCTTCGTCAGTACCATAAGTGCCGCTGAAACAACGCTTTTTCATATCGAGCAACATGAAGATCGCACGATCAAAACCTAAACGGTCGCGAACTGCTTCAACCGAAGCTTTATACAAAGCATCTAAAGACTCAGGGTTAGAAAGCTCTAACGCGACTTGATGAACCAGTTTCATGTTCTCTACAAACAGCTCACGTAGCTTTATTTCATCTAAGTATTGAGCTTCACGTGTGTCTCTATTTTTGATTTCAAGCGCCGCATTCTTTTCGGCACGAATACATTGCCAACGGGCTGCGGCTAACTGAAGTACGTCAAAGTCTTGATCAAAAGTCTGGTTGATCTGCTCGGTACAACAATTTTGAACAATTAAATAAGTTCTGGAGGCAGGCGCATTGTCGAGCATCATGATGAATGACTCTCCGCCAAGTACCTTCATGTGTTCCCACTTACAGGTGTTGATCGCCATTGGCAAAACCCCGTCTGCGGTATCAAACTGTGCGACCCACGGCCAAAATGTAGCGGGATAGTTCGCTAATGAGGTGAGTTCGCCGTAAGAGAATAGTGGTAATGCGTCGCTCTCTGGCGTTGGCTCAGCAAATATGCCAATCCCTTTGGGGGCTAACACCTTAACCAGATAGTCAAAAAGAGACTCAGCCAACAGACGATGGTCGCGTGTCGCAGATATTTGTTTTGCAAAGGCTTTAACAGGCACAGCTTCCTTCCATTGGCGATTAAGAATAAAGCAAAAATACAGAAGCCTTGATATGCAATCAATGTAAGTAAAAATGAGATGTTAAGCGGGTCGCAGTTTCACCTTTAACATTATCACAAGCATGAGAAGGACGACAAAAATGGGATTCTCTGCCCAAAATCACATCGACATTGGGGCTTTTTTAGACACATAAAAAAGCCCCACCTAAAGTGGGGCAAAACTTCCATCGCTTATAGTTATAGTGATAATTCTGTTGTTCTATTCGATTATCTAACCTGCGTTTCAGTTAGTGTGTAAAGGTATCTAATCGCTTAAATACCACACGTAAATCGTCGATTAACCAAAGTCACCGTTAACGTAACCTTTAGTGCGATCATCTTTTGGCTCACTGAAAATAACACTGGTTTCGTTATGCTCTACAAGCTCTCCCATTAAGAAAAAAGCCGTGCGGTCTGAGATACGACGCGCTTGCTGCATTGAGTGCGTTACGATAACGATAGTGAAATCTTTCTTCAGATCTTCCATCAATTCTTCAATCTTGTGTGTCGCGATTGGATCTAGAGCGGATGTTGGTTCATCCATCAGGATTACATCTGGTTCCATTGCAATGGTACGTGCGATACATAGACGCTGTTGTTGACCACCAGACAGACCAAATGCATGCGCTTTAAGACGGTCTTTTACTTCATCCCACAGTGCAGCACTGCGTAGAGAGCGCTCAACCACTTCATCGATGTGTTTTTTGTCTTTGATACCTTGAGCACGTAGGCCGTATGCCACGTTCTCGTAGATGCTCATTGGGAACGGGTTTGGCTTTTGGAATACCATGCCTACGCGGATACGTAGGTCAGCGACATCGATATTACCGTAGATGTCCGTGCCATCCATATCCAGCTTACCTTTGATAGTAACGCCTTCAATTAGGTCATTCATGCGGTTCAAACAACGCAATAGTGTTGATTTACCACAGCCAGATGGGCCAATCAGAGCAGTCACCTGACGAGTTGGAATTGGCAGGTTGATAGATTTAAGCGCTTGGTTGTCGCCGTAAAACAGATCTAGGTTCTCAATATCAAATTTGTTCATGTTCGTAATCTCTAAATTCTTAAATTCGTGTCTAACTTGATGCTTTCTTTATCACGGGGGCTCTCTTTATTGTTGAGCCAGTAGCTAGTGAGCTTAGTAAGTTGCCGTGTTGAAGCGTCTTGCAATCAGTTTTGTAACCATGTTGATCAAGAGAACCAATACGATTAGGACTGTCGCCGTGCCGTAGGCTTGGTTCCACTCATCGATAGTAAATAGCTCTGTTGTCAGCTTATATAAGTGAACCGTTAGTGTACGGCCAGAATCGAATACCGACTCAGGAACACGTGCCACCATACCTGCTGTTAAGAACACAGGCGCTGATTCACCAATTACACGACCAATACTAAGAATGACCGAAGTTAAGATACCTGGCATTGCGCTTGGTAAGATCAAACGCCAGATAGTGTAGATTTTTGAAGCGCCAAGGCCGTATGAGCCTTCGCGGTAAGTTTGTGGTACTGCCATCAATGCTTCTTCTGTAGTACGAATGATTACAGGAAGAATCAGGATACTTAGCGTTAGTGCGCCCGACAGAATCGAGAAACCAAGACCAAGAATCGATACAAAGAAGGTCATACCGAATAGACCGAAGATAATCGACGGAATACCCGCTAGAGACTCAGTACAGAATCGAATCGCTTTAACCAGTCGGCTACCCACTTTCGCATATTCAGTTAGGTAGATTGCCGTCATGATGCCCAGTGGTGCTGCAACGGCAATCGATGCAATTACCATGTAGATCGTAGCGATGATCATTGGGAAAATACCACGCTCTTCACCAGTACGAGTGTAATCGTCAGTGATGAAGTTCCAATCTACGTATTGCAGACCGTTCGATAGGATGTACCAAATAATCCAGAATAAGAAACCAACAGTGACTGCTGCTGCCGCCCAGATAAAACCCTTTAGGATGTTATCTTTAGTTTGACGGGCTTGTTTTAGTTTTACGAGATCCATATTACTCATCCCCGCTTACTTCGATTTTTCACGGTTAAGATAAAGTAGAGCACCATTTAACATCATGATGAACACTAGAAGTACAACACCGGTTGCGTAGAGTGCATTTGCGTGAACGCCACTTGCGTAAGACATCTCAATCGCAATGTTCGCTGTTAGTGTACGAGCCGAGTCCAAAATACCTTCTGGCATTGCTGGAGCGTTACCCATCACCATGATGATTGCCATGGTTTCACCAAGTGCACGACCGATACCTAAAATCACACCAGTCATAATGCCTGAACGAGCGGCCGGAACGAGCAGCTTAAAAATCGTGTAGATTTTAGAAGCACCCAATGCAAGTGAACCTTCTTTATAGGTGCGTGGCACTGCACGAATCGAAGTTTCAGAAACCGTAATAACGGTAGGAAGAATCATGATACCCAGAACGATGATACCTGCCAGGATGGTGTTACCCGCTGGTACAGAGAAGATGTTCTGAATCATTGGAACGATAATTACCAGACCAAAGAAGCCGTAAACTACCGACGGGATACCCGCTAGAAGTTCAACTGCTGGTCGAATAATATCTGCAAGACGCTTAGGAGCGATCTCAGCAATAAAAATAGCGGTTAGTACACCTACTGGAACACCAACAACTACAGCGCCTAGTGTCGACACAATCGATGCAACAATCATAGTTGCAACACCGAATAGAGCTGGAGGTAACCAGTCAACACCCAAAACGATGCCAGAAACACCGGCTTCTTGGAATGCAGGGATACTCTCTGCAACGATAAAGTAAGCGATAACGGCTAGTGATACGATGCCGATTACAGCACTCGATAAGAACAAGCCGTGGAAGATTCTTTCTCTCCAGTCAACGCGCTTCTTGGTGCGCAGACTCGGCTTATTGATTTGAGTCGCTTCAGTATTCATAAGCTTTTCACTATTTGCGATGGTCATATATAAAATCTCAAACTTTGTGGCTCAAAAAGAGCTCGAAATAACCAAAGTTGAAAGAAAAGGCTCAGCCTAAAGTCAGGCTGAGCAATAATTTAAAGTGAGTCAGTTAAGATTAGTTAACTGTGATGTAGCCTTTCTTACCAGCGATAGCTTGAGCTTCGTCTGCAACCATCCAGTCTAGGAACTGTTGAGTTTCAGCTGTTGGAGCGCCAGACTTGTAAAGTACTAGGAAAGGACGAGCAACTTTGTAAGAACCGTTCTTAACGTTATCTACAGTCGCTTCAGCGCCGTCGATAGTTAGAGCTTGAACAGATTTGTCAACTGTACCTAGAGAGATAAAGCCGATTGCGTATGGGTTGCTTGCTACAGAAACTTTAAGTGCGCCGTTACCGTTAGCAACTTGTGCACGTTGAGAGATAGCCGATACTTTCTTATCGCCGATCTTCTTCTTAAGCTTCATGATGTCTTCGAATGCACCACGTGTACCAGATGCAGTATCACGAGTGATTGCTACGATTGGCTTGTCTGCACCACCAACATCTTTCCAGTTAGTGATGTCGCCTTTGTAGATTGAAGTGATTTGCTCAGCAGTCAGAGCAGATACTTCGTTATTTGGGTTTACAACAACTGCGATACCGTCACGAGCAATAACTAGCTCTTTCAGGTCAGCAGATTTCTCTTCTTCTTTAAGGTCACGAGAAGAGATACCTAGGTCAGCACTTCCATTTTTTGCTGCTTTGATGCCTGCAGAAGAACCTGGTGCTTGAATTTCGATGAACACTGGTTCGCCTTTATTCATGTAGGTTTCTGCAAAAACTTCAACCAGTGGAGAAGCACTGTTAGAGCCAACTACAGAGATAGTTTCTTTAGCTGAAGCTGTATTCACTGTTAGAGCGCCTAGAAGTGCGATTGCACCGATAACTGTCTTTTTCATCACAAATTTCCTTTAGTGGCGTTATTGCCGTAATGTTGTGTTTGCTTGAACGGTGCCCACTTTAGAATCCGAATGTGACAGTTGTGTTTCACTAAATTGAAGCCTATATGACAACTGCAATTTATTTTCTTGTTTTCTCCTTATTAGATGTCTTCAAAGTAATACATTGCCTTGTTCTATAAGCACTAAGTATTTATTCCAACCAAATTAAAACAACCTGCGCAATTAACCATCAATGCTGTTCGTTACGTAGAACATGTCTAGATCTCCCCTTATTAGCCTTACCTTTACAAAGGTAAAGAGGCTTGACTGAACGATTAATAATCAATATTTATCAAATACCTATCACATATATCTAAATCAAATCTATTACTGATTGAATTGTCATTCTCAGAAGTTAGAATCACCCGCTAATAACAATAATAACAATTGCTTCTGCTCATTTATTTATTCAAAGAGGGACATTACATGCGCCAACTTCTCAGTGGCTTATCTATAAAAATACAAATACTAATTCCTGTACTCTTTTCCGTCGTATTGCTTTTTACGGGGGTTATTATCGGTGGTGACAAACTAGAAAATGCCTTTAAAGAGGTATCTATCGCAACAGACCAGTTGATACTACATAAAGAAGAACTCAGCGAAATCGTCGACAACAGCTACGGTATGCGCATCAAAGCGATCTACAGCTTATTCAATGCAGATGATGTGAAAACCTTAGTTCAAACTCTTAATGAAAAGCGCGACCTGAACACTCGTCTACTGAACTCCTTAAACACTGTGCCGGGGATGCAAGACGAAGTAGCAGCGATGAGTAAGGCGATGAATCATTATGTCGACTTTTCTCGTACAACAATGCTTCCTCTATTAAAGGCAAAACATGGTAATTCAGCTCTGTCTTCTGACTTCGATGCACGTTACCAAGTGGCCATTGACCAATACCGTCATGCTGGCAACGAGATGGTACAAGCCATCAATACCCTATCTAAAAAGCTCAACTTACTTGCAACGAAAGAAGTGGACATCAATGGTCAGCAACACACCAATACACTTGATACGGCGACGGTAGCACTGTTAGTTATCCTTTCAGTCGCACTGGGCATCAGTTGGGTACTCGCAAGCATCATTGTTAAACCAATAAGCAATATTCAAGCAACCATGCGTGAAGTTGCTAAAGGTAACTTGTTAGTCAAAGCAGAAGAGTACGGCGATAACGAAATCTCTCGCCTAGCAAAAGACGTTAATCAATCGGTAGACCAACTGCGTGACACCGTAAGTTCACTTTCTCGAATCAGTATTGAAGTCGCTTCTGCTTCCACAGAGCTAGCAGCAGTAATGACGCAATCAAGCGTGAACTCAGATCAAGAGAAGCAAGAAGTTGAACAAGTTGCTTCAGCAGTGAATCAACTGGAGAGCACAGCTTCTCACGTTAACGAGAATGCCGTTCAAGCAGATTCGGCGTCTAAGCAAGCTGACGAGATGGCAACGCACAGCATGAGTTTGTTTAACGAAAGCAACAAAGCCAATGAGCAAATGGCTATTCAGCTTAGTGAAGCAGCGAATGTTGTGGGAACACTAAAAGAGCACTCAGAACAGATTGGTAAAGTAATTGAAGTGATTCAAAGCATCTCTGAACAAACCAACCTACTTGCGCTGAATGCAGCTATTGAAGCGGCGCGTGCTGGAGAAAGTGGTCGTGGTTTCGCTGTGGTTGCCGATGAGGTTCGAATGCTAGCGGCACGTACTCAAGACTCAACCAAAGAGATACAAACCATTATCGAAGGTTTGCAGGTTCAATCTGGCAATGCGAACGAGAGCATGAGCAGCTCACTGGCGATGCTAGAGCACAACCAAACACTTGCAGCTGAAGTAAGCGAGGCTCTTTCTGGTATTGCCAACTCAGTAACGGACATGACGGAAATTAACACTCAGGTAGCCTCGGCAGCGGAAGAACAAAGCCAAGTGACGTCAGACATCAACCGCAATATCTCCAACATCTACAGCTTAGTAAGCCAGAACGTAACCGGGATTACTCAAGCTGCTGCTGCAAGCCATGAGCTATCGAACCTTGCAGAGCAACAGAAACAGCAGTTGGGTTACTTCAAGGTGTAAGGTTTAAGACTGGAAGTAAAACATATCGTTCAAAACTAAAAAGGCCGTGGAAAACCACGGCCTTTGTTATTTACACAATAAGAGTTCGATCACTCGGCAACCAACAAAACGCTAAATTTATATTGTGCAGCGTTGTACTGATAAACCTCACCATTTATGGAATCCAGCGTCATCACACTCTGTCCATTACCAGCAGGAGTCGAACTCCATACATAAGCGGCTAAATTACCCGTCTCAAAATTAAACGTATCACCGAATACCTTAGTACTCATTGCCGGAGAATGGCAGGCCACTTCTTTCAAAGACACCAACTCTTTGATGTTTGGCATACGCCACTCCTTTTGGCCACCAAAGCGATGCAGAGCATGGCTACCACTTTCATCATTGATTGATTCAACCATAGCAAGCGCACTCTGCCAGTGGTAGGTTTCTACCTTTCCACTACAGGCTAGTGCCTTCGGATCCCATGTTTTACCTAGTTGACAACGCATCCAAGTTAATCCTGTCAGCTCGTCACTAAAGGTTCCATTATCGTTCGCAATGTAACGTGTACTTGGTGCCGATTTCTCAATGTCTAGGCTGCACTCTTGTGCCATAGCACCCACAGAAAATAGGCCGATTAAAGCGATGGTAAGTACATTTTTCATTTCTATTTACCTTGTAGTGAAACTAAACGAGCAGGGAATTGATAAGAATCGTAGTTATCTGATGAATCCACATCACCAGAGTAGATCTCTAATGCACTTATATAGCCTCGGTCATCACCCAATGTGCCGATCTCATTGTAATAAAAGCCCCCATCTACCGTCGTATTGCTGTATTGGTTAAAAATAATAGATTGATTCCAAACAGAACCGATTTCTGTATATTGACCACCAATACTCTGATGAGGGAAGTACTTGTAGGTTAGGCCGTAAACTTTACCGTCGGCATTCTTTTCGGTCTCACCGAAGTCGAGCAAATTGTAAAACTCATGGAACGTCGGTAAACGCCAGTCAGATTTACCGCATAATTTCAGTGCATTGATGTGATCAACGTAATCTTGCGTGGTACATACCGCATCACCTTTTGTTTTACATGTCGCTAAATCCACATCCTGATCATACGGCGTTACCACTCCTGGTAGTTCCAATGCGAACTGTCGAACTTTGTATTGAAGTGAGTTTTCATCTTCTGTTTTTGACTCCCAGATCAAGCCGCTGCGTTGGTCCAAAACACAAGACCATTGCGTTGCATCATCACTTAATACCTGCCCATTAGAATCTAGCTTAGCGAACTGAAAACCATTGCCTGTATTAGTGTTTAACTCGGTTGTATCAAAGCCATACTCAGCGTCTTGCCCAGGAAAGGAACTCTGCACTTCTACCACATCTTGTGTGTCATCAATGTCTGAGAAATAACGAACCACGCCAGTGTCATTCAATGCCGTTGCAGCTTTTAGTTCACCTTCTAGAAAGTCAGCAAACGCCGCAACTTCATCGTTCGAGAGCACTCCACTCACATAATCGGCTGCACTCTTATCAAATTTAGAACTCAACTGTGCCAACATGAACGCGCGGTTCGAATGCTTAAACGCTTTAATCGTCGAGACAATATTTTGCTCCAAGCTCGCTAGTTCAGACGCAGACAGGTCGTCTTGAATATCACCAGAGATAGTGATGCCGCTTTTCGCGAGCTGCGCTTTTAACTTGTTATTAGCCTCAGCAACCGTCAACCCATCTGCAACATAACCAGCTAACAGTGAGCTAATACCATTGATTTCGTTGCCCGTAGTTTTTTGAAGACCAGGAGCTGCTATATAAGCATAAGATGAGGCAGAACCGCTGGTGCTATTCGCTGCAATCCCAGTATCAACTTGAGCTAATAGAGGAACTGATAAAATCGACTTCTTAATGCTAGTGATACTAAACTCGCCATTCGCGTTAGCTGTCGAGCTTGGCTCACTACTATCACACATGTAGTTTTGGTTTATGTCCGCACAAACCTTACTTTGTAAATCGATATTTTGTGCTGTAATTGTACCTGACACTGTATAAGTTGGTGCTGAGGATGCGGATGTCGGGGTATCAGAGCCGCCCGAGCCACCACAGCCAGCAAGAGCCAAAGAAATGGCCAAAATCGTCAATTGAGGTTTCATAGAGTTATCTTCTTGTTTTGTTTTTAAAGAGCCTTGTCGTCGAAGACAAGTAACGCGTAGCAAATGACCTGCTCAATGAGAGCAAAGACATAAATAGAATCAGTACTGGTGAAATGGAACCGCCCGAAGAACCTGTGGTAACCGGCGGTTCTTTAGGTGAAGTCTCAGCCTCGCCACATTCGTATTTCGAAATAGTGCCCAAGCCCCACTTATTTAAATGTCCTGTTTCACCATTCACGTAATCGGCGATTTCCAAACGCCAAGAGCCGTTAATTGGCTCTCCCTTGAAAGGATCAAGAGTAGGGTCATGTTTAAGTGTGAAATAACCGTCGAAGCCAGAAAATCGAGTGGATTTATGGTTCAGTAGGTCCACCCGAGTACCCCTTGGGGAAATTAAAGTCACGACCAGGTCACTCAAACGCGGGTGCTCGATATCTAAATACAGACCAAAGTTGTCATCAGCTAATTCGGCAGCTCCATTAAGGCTGAAGTTGAACGTTTTAAAACCGACAATAGGCTGGTTTGTAGAGCTAAGCCGACTATCAGGAAGATAGCTGCTTACTTCTTTGATATCAGATTCCAAAACAGGCAAGCCATAAATCAGTATCGATTCTTGCTCCCAATTTTTTGATTTCAGCGTGTCACTGTATCGATAGTCAATGCTCGTATTCATTGTCACTGCTGAACCACAAACTTCTCCCGAAGGAAGTGCCGCTTCAATAGATAACTGGTTAACAGGATCGCTAACGAACACTTGTTTCAACTTAGATATATTGATTTGACCATCAACTTGAGCAGTTCTGAGCATCGGATAAAGCTCAATTGCTAGTGGCTTATTTGGATCAACATAGCGGTTCGCTACCTCGACCTCGAATGGCTCAATCGCTAGCCCATGTACATCAAATTTGTGCTTCAGTATTTCGGCATAGTCCCGGTTTGGATACATTTGCTGAGCGACAAACAAGGTGCTCTCAGCCAAATCATGCATTTTCAGCCCTCGACCTACCCCATACATCGACTCCAAGACAATTGAGTCAAACTCTTCAAATGCCACTTCACCATACTGCTCAACAGACGCTTTTAAAGCCTGGAAGAGTGGCGTTGACCATAGTTCATCACCTAACTCACCAGCGACACTTTCATGAGGACGGTACTCAGCTTGCCTAAAGTAGCGTGCTCTTTGGTTCCATAAACTGCGAGTGGTGTTCCTCACACCAAAATAACCATCCCAATTGAAGACGGTATCAATTTCGAATTCTTGGCCTCGCGTTTGTGCATCTTGATACTGGCTACGAAAACTAAAGCTCCCAGCCCAGTAATCTCCAAACCCTTCACCAATTGCACCGGTATGGCCATAAGCCCAATCTTTTACTATGTGGTAGTGAATGCCATGTCCAAGTTCATGTAGGATTACATCGCCATCGAGAGCATCAGGAGAGCCACCACCAATACCAAATAACATCGCTTTAGGACCATAGTAATAGGTCGAGTTATCAGCGGATAAACCTCTGCCATCAAACTCTAAAGGCTCATCGAATAGATCAAAACCCAAGTTACTGATGTAACGTAAAGACTGGTCTAAATGAGCAAAAACCATCAGCTGTGGAAAGCGCGTATCTTGCCAATCTATGCTTTGTAACTCATTCAAGTCAGAAAACTTTGTTATGCCTTCTGCGCTAAGAAAATTTGATGTGTCACGGTTAATTGCAGCACCTGAATCAGGGTCAATAGAATACAAAGCCGTTGCATCGACCTGCGATACGCGGGAGTTCGTAAGATAGATACCATCACCATGGTCCAAAACATCCACATCAGCTTGCACGTAATGTGGGGCGTTTGGATACTGATTGACATCAGTTAACAACGTCTCTGGTGGCGCAGAACGGTCCATGGTTCTTAGATCAGGGCTAAAGACATTCACCTGCGTTGAAACAACCTGTCCACTGCTCAAGCTCGGCGCTCTCTCAGCTTCTAACAGGCGAGGAGCTTCCAGTTCAGCAGCCGTTGTTGGTGCTCCGTTGAGCAGCACAGTGTTTTCCAAACTTCTATATACTCGTGAAACCTGGTCATCAAGATTGGTCGATAACACGACGGTCTTCTGCCGTTGATACTCTCCTCCAATTAACACATCGAAGTTGTAGTGATTCCCCAATTTAGAGTGCGTTTCATAGCGAAATCTAAATACATCAACATCTGGATAAGCTTGTTCTAAGTAAACTTTCGCTTCCTGTTGCGTTGTCACAACAGCATCATTGATTGGGTAATCCCACTCAGCAGCGTTGCTTATTGCTGAAACGAAACACAAAGCAAGGTAAAGAGAACTCTTTTTCATATGTCCTCCTTAAAACTCATACTTGGCATTAACGGTGAAGTAACGACCAGGCTCTGTAGAATAGATTTTGTTGCTATCTGCTATGCCCGCTACGTCTTGATATCGAATGTATTCTTTGTCGAATAGGTTCACCACATTGGCGCTAACATCCAAGCCAAAATTCCAAGCATAGCTAACCCCCAAGTCGACACTCGCCCAGCCAGAGGTAGTCGCGCAGTCAGTCACCATCCCTAAGTCATCTTCACATTGAGGTACCTCATCCATCGCCTGTGCCCAATTAACCTGCGCATAAGCAGAGAAGGCATTATCGTCGTAAGCGATTTCAGCATTACCTTCCCAAGGTGTTAATGTGCGAACTTTTTCGCCTTCATCATCTTTACCATCAACAAAACCGACTTTGGTACTAACACTCCACACATCATTCAAACGATGGGCGATTGAAGCCTCAATGCCATATGTCTCGACTCCACTTACATTTTGGTACTGCTTGTAGTAGTTGCCTGTGTTTGGATCTGGAGTAAAAGTAATTTGTTTGACGTCGATAAAATTATCGAACTTCTGATAAAAGACAGCGGTGTATAGCTGTGTCTGTCCATTATCAAACTTGCTGCCTAGTTCAAACGAATCACTTGTTTCCGCCTCAAGACCCATATTTGGCACAATCACAAACGGAGTAAGTGGAACGAAATCATGATTCTGGTAACCATAGATTTTGTCGTAACCGGGCGCTCTAAAGCCGTGATTATAAGAAAGGTAAGTATTCAATGATTCCGTTAGCTGATAGCTCACAGACAAACTCGGAGATAACTCGCTCGAGGTTTGCTCTTTCAACTCGTAACCACTGATCGAGTTTTGAGATTCGGGCTTCATCTGGTTCACATCAAAACGGGCGCCCGCCGTCACTGTCCAATGATCAATTTCTATCGCATCACGAACAAATGCAGCAAAGTTGTACGAACGTGCTGGTGCAAAAGGAACGTCAGCATTGAGCGACAACCCATTCCAATCTAAAACAGAAGATTGGCTTGGACGCTCATGAAGATTTGTTTCCATACTCATGCCATAAGACAGTGTATGGCTCATGTTTTTATGTTGAAACGCACTAATGAAGTCGGCGCTAGCACCAAGAAGCTGATCGGTGAAACCACGAAAATCAATCGTTCTGCGTAATTCAGAAACGTTATTATTGGTTCGAGACATCAACCGGTTGGTGGTATCTTCGTTTGTCATGTCACGCCAATAAATCTTGGTATCTAGTTCCTCAAACCAAGTATTAGTTGGAAGATACTCCAAGCCCACATAAGCAGAAAATGCCTCGGTATAGCCTTGCTGATCAAAGTCTTCCGTGTCCCACTTGCCGTCTTTTTGAATCTTAGAAGAGCCCTCTTTTCGGCTTAAATTTTCTTTGTAGTACTCTACGTTACCTTTCAACATTAATGCATCTGTAGACCAGTAATTAAGAGTGTAACCACCGCCGACCCCATCGACATCTCTTTGGTATAGGTCTTCATCGAAGTTACGTGTTTCTTCACCTTCCCAGTAAGAAAGATTAAGCAAACTTTCAAATTTTCCTGCACGAAAAGCTAAATTTGTTGCACCTTTATATTTGTTACTGATCCCCGCATAAGTCGCCGATACATCGCTATAGAAATCTTTATCAACTAGGTAGTCTCCAGGCTGTTTGGATTTCACCACGACAACACCACCAATCGCGCCTGAGCCATATACAGATGAACTCGCCCCTTTTATAACCTCAATACTTTCTAAGTTAGACATATCGAACGAGTTACGTCCTATCTTGTCATTGATGTCATTAGCACCAAAGCCATCAGCAGACTTGATTCCATCTTTCACAATCAAGATGCGGTTACCTGTCATGCCGCGAATCGTAATGTTTTGAGGTCGGCCTGCGCCCCCTGTAACACTAACACCGGGTTCACTCTTTATAGCGTCGTAAAGCTCAGTTGCGCCTTTTTGTTCCAAGTCCTTACCGGTGATTACAGCAACTGAACCTGCAACTTCAGATAGTGGTTGCTCGATCTTATTGGCAGTGACGACCACTTCTTCAAAGTGATAAACCTCAGATTCGGCGTGCACGAGGTTGGCAGCAAGTACACTCAGTACTGCCGCTGATAGGGGGGAAAGCTTCATTTACTGCTCCGCTTTAATGTCTTTCAAGGTAAGTGATAAAAGGAATGCGTATTCAAACGCCTGTTGAGATAAGGACTTTCTCCTATCTGTCGAATGTCCTTGGGTAAAGCTTGTCGACAATAGATAAGGCCCATGCCCTGTCGTTAACTCATTTAACTTCGCGTAATATTTAGCGCCTTCCCAATAAGGAACACGACGGTCATTTAAGCCAATCTGTATCAATATGGGTGGGTAAGCTTGCTTACGAAGATTCAAGTACGGGTCGTATTGCTTCATCACCTTCAATTCATCTTCAATATTAGGGTTCCCCCACTCTCCGTATTGTTGGGCTGTTAGGGGTAGTGAAGCATCAGACATGCTATTCACAACATCGACAAACGGCACTTTAAGCACCGCACCATCGAACAAGTCAGGGGTTTGATTCAAAGCGGCTGCAACGAGTGTTCCTCCTGCACTTCCGCCCATCGCGTAGATGGATCGTGCACCTTGGTGATACGTTCTTAATGCCCGTGCTGTAGCAATGAAATCAGCAATACCATTTTCTTTATTGATGCCTTTTCCTGCTTGATACCAAGAATCACCATAAAAGCCTCCACCACGAACATGTGCAATCGCATAAATTACACCTTCATCAAGTAAGCTAATGATTTGTGGCATAAAGTAGGGCTTCATCGTCATCCCATAGGCCCCATATCCGTACAAAAACACAGGTGTCTTTTTAGTTAGCTTGTCTTTTCGATAAGCAAGAGTGACAGGGATCACCTTTCCATCAGAGTTAACTGTAATTTGTTCAGTTTGATACTCAGACTTGTGATAGTGGGAGTAATGATCTTGTGAGAACAACGTTCGTTTCAGAGTTTTCGTACTCAAACGCTCCCACTTAGCCGGTTGGGTAAGAGACATACTTCTAATATGCAGTTTATTGCTCGCGTAGTCGCCAACTTGGCTCACCCAAGCAACCTGCCCCGCCTCGGTTAATGGCTGGCTTAAACGATATTGGTTGTTGTTATCAAAGAAGTGTAAAGACTGAGTTGCCCCACTCTGGCTAATAAGCACAGGGCCAGATTCAAACAAATAGAAGTTGTTGATTCTGGATTCATCAGCTGGCTCAAAGAGGGTATTCCATTGTTCTACTTGTGAAACTTGGTTCAGCGGTACAGAGTAAAATGCAAATTGACTGCGTTCATGGTTACTATTGACGAATAAACGAGAGCCAGAAACATCAACGTAATATTCAATGCCAGTTTCACGAGGTAACAGAGGTGCAGTAAGTTCACCAGAGCCAAGGTCTAACAAACGTTGCTCACTTGAGTTCTCACTATTGGCCTGAACAACAACAAATTGCGAGTCGCTTGTCTGGTAATACGAGAGCAACCAAGAAGAGTCTAATTCTCTAAGAACAACAATAGGAGATGATTGATTTAGAGAATATTGAACAAGCGCATAAGGCCTCGATGTTTTAGATTCGAGTTGGATCAGAAACAGAGATTGACCATCACGTGACCAGCCTAATGTGCTATCCACATTTTGAGCGATTGGCGTAACTTTCTTAGTTCGAAGATCAACCACACTTACTTGGTATTGTTCAGACCCTGTTATGTCTTCGGCGATCGCTAGTTTTGTTTTGGTAGAATCGAGCTCCCAAGCCGCTAACTGATAATAGTCGTGTGCAGTAGAACGTTCATCAAGGTTTAGTAATCCCGTTGTATCTATATGCCCAACCTCTCGAGAAAGTAAGGCTTTTTTCCCGTTATTCTCTAAGATCGCATATTCATAACCATTGATTTCCTGCCATGGTTTTTCAGCTCGATCTGGACGATTTTCTTGCCATTTTTTTTCTAAAGACTCGCTTATAGATTGAATGCTGTGTTGATATTGCTGTGTTTTATCATTCTGTTCCGCAAGGTAGTCGAGTACCTTACTTGCACCACGAGAATCATCTCGTAACCAAGAATAGTGATCAGAAGCACTGACCTTCCCCGTCAAAAAGACAAAAGCTAACAGCACAAACGCTTTCATAAATGCAATAAATCCATACGCTAATTTGATAAATTTCGCGTATACTGCACTCAAACGATAATGAGATCAATTATCATTTACATGTTTATATGACTTTAATCACAATAAATAAATCGATTTGTGTAGGTTTACTAGTGCAAACTCATGCAGCACTTGTACTAAGTTTTAGGGTTAAAGTCAGTCAATAGTATCGGTATTGATCGGATATATTACCTTTCACAGAATAAGGCAAACGTTTACTTGCTGACTGAAATTTGAGTCAATTCGATGAAGGATTCCACATAGTAGCCCAAAACATGCGCTGATCCCCCTCGTTACTCAAGCTCTGCATCCCAAATTCGTTCTATCGCTTCGACTCTTCTGATCTGCTTTGAAGGAAAGTGGGCAACTCTGAGCTCCGCAATTGTCTCTTGTCGTTCGGCTTGTGATAGTCCATTGTCGTCTAAAATATCTTTTCGTTCTGCTAAGTAAATTTCTAGAGCACCTTCAAAATCCGCTCTTTGTTGGTCCAGTACTTCAAGCCTTTGTGCAGCTTCGTCACCCACTAGTTCATTTCGCTTCAAGTACTTCTCTTGTTGATCAAGCCCTTCAGAATTAGATAATTGTTGAAGCAACACCTGATTCTTGTGACTCGTTTGAACATAGTCAGCTTGTTCAGAGATTAAAGAATCTAACCGTTGTTGGTACTCCAGCTCATTCAACCCTTCTTGCTTCAATCGAAGCTTTTCTAGGGCAATCTCCCTCATTTGGTTATCGTGAGTAAATAAAATACTTATCTCGCTGGGGCTAAAAAACTGAGCCTGAAGATCGAGTAAGGCTAGGTTTAAGCGTTGCAAATCATCGACAGAGAGCGAGGAGGGGTCGAACTGAACATCCAATGACGTCAATGCCGATTTGTAATCAAGGTATTTGGCAAACAAGGCTTCGTCGACAATCGCACCTTGTGGTTGAGCATGATGTTGGGCAACGTTGCTACGAATATCTTCAAGGGTTAGCTCTGTTTGTCCAGAGACGAAGTAATCCATAGTGTCTTTAGCCGATGCACTATCAATATCAGTATCTTGTTGAGAACTCACTTTCAACGAGGAGATACTTTGTTGTTCGTCACCGCTTGGGTTTAAGCCCTCTTCCACTGGATATAAAATAAAGACCGCCGCTGCACTCATCAGGGCTATCGTGGTTATCGAAAAAATGGCGGCCTTATTCATTATGTTTTCCTTGTTGTGTTAACGAATCATCAGGACAAGCTACAAGCCTGCCAACTTCAATCGGTTAGCGTGCTGGCGATACAACGTTACCGGGTCAGTCTCAAACAAATGATGGATGCCCAGCAAACCGTTGATCTCATCCAGATGATTCATTTTGTAATCATCGCCAATCACTTTACCTAGGTGAGCACTACAAGCTCCAACAAGCCCATCATTTGGTTCGTTAAACGCTAAACCTAGCACTGTCATCGCCGCATCGGTCGGGTCCAAAAGATTGGTAAAAGTGGAAGACCCTGTCCATGAGTAGTAATAAACGCCGTTACTGGCTTGCCACTCACCATCACCGCATGCAGAGGTTGGAACCCCTTCAGGATAAAATTGATTGAAAGCAAGAGAGCCTTCTGTGGTCAACGCTTCTAGTGATGCCAAGCCATCTTGTTCTAGGTCTGTGCCACCCGACAATAGATTGATGAGTGTCGTCAAACCACCCGCCAACTTAACCGCAATTCCCTCGGTGACGGACCCTTCAGGTACGGTTCCACGAACTAAATCCGCTACCTTTGAACCTTTATGAACGCCGCCAATACTCGTTACCGATGCGACAAGGTCTGGTCTCACTGAGGCCACATACCGCGCCGTGGGGCCACCATGACTGTGCCCGACAAGGTTGACCTTATTTGCTCCTGTTGCTGCTAGAAGCATTTCGACTTGAGCCAGTAACTGCTCTCCCCTAACCTCTGAGCTATTCGTCGCTGATACCTGTGCAACGTATACGCTCGCGCCATCTTTGGTTAAAGATTCAGGCACCCCATAAAAGTAATCCACACCCGCTAAGGTATCGAACCCAAATAAGCCGTGCACCAACACAATGGGATACTTGGTTTCAGTGTACCCACTTACCTCTAATGCCGATGCGCTGGTTCCTGCATAGACACCCATGCTGGATAGGCAGGCGATTGTCCAAATTAATATCTTTTTCAATGCTCTTTCCTTAAACAAGTTAGACCTCTGATGAGTATCAAAAACGTAGGTGATAATTTTATAAAACTAAAAAGAGTGACTCGATATTTGTGATATTGAATTGGAAATAAACAATTGCAATTAACATTGAACGACGCAAGTCACAACAAACGAGAAATAAAATAATCAATTGATTAATAAGGATTAATTAACATAAACATTAATAGTGAAGTATTAAAAATACGGGTAAGGGCTTGCGCCCAAAGAAAAATGAACAAACGTAAACTCGTTGAAAGTTGGATCTATGTAACACTTATTATACGTGCTTCATATGAGTTATTGACGTAACAGCAAGTAATGTTCGATACGTTTTTAAATGATATTGATTCTAATTATTAACCATCAAGTAATTAAACACACAACCCTTGTTAAATGAGTACTCGAAAATGAAGAAAATGATCTTGGTATTTGCGCTGACGATGAACCAAATTGCATCAGCTCAGGCAGAGACATCAATGCCTTTGGACTCAACAATGCCCGATGAAGTAACACAAGAACAGATGCTTGATACACAGACATACGTAAGATGCTGGTACCGATCCGACATATCAAATGACTCAGTCGCGACGGATTGGAAATGGGCAAGAGACAAAGGGGACAATTATTACACCATTGAGGGATATTGGTGGTCACCCTCCTCTTACAAAAACATGTTCTTCAGTGAAACTCCGCAATCAGAAATTAAACAACGTTGTGATGAAACCCTAGACCTTCAGCATGATGCCGCAGATATCACGTATTTTGCAGCAGACAGTCGCTTCTCCTACAACCATTCGATATGGACTAATGACGAAGAACGCCAAGAGAATCAAATTAATCGAATCATCACATTTGGAGATAGCCTTTCTGACACTGGGAACTTATTCAACGGCTCACAGTGGGTGTTTCCAAATGCCAACTCGTGGTTCTTAGGTCACTTCTCAAACGGCTTGGTCTGGACTGAATACTTGGCGAAAGAGAAAAAGATACCGCTTTACAACTGGGCCGTTGGTGGAGCAGCAGGAACAAATCAGTATGGCGTACTCAAAGGTGTTTATGATCAAGTGACGTCATACTTAAGATACATGGAAGCAGCTAAAAACTATAAACCGGAAAACTCACTGTTTACTTTAGAGTTTGGACTCAACGACTTCATGAATTACGATCGCTCTGTCGTCGATGTAAAAGCCGATTTTAGTAGCGCTCTTATTCGGCTAACAGGGTCTGGCGCTCAAAACATCTTGCTATTTACACTTCCAGACGCAACTAAGGCACCACAATTTAAGTATACGAGCGACGCGGAAACAGAGCTCGTAAGACGTAAGATTATCGAGTTCAATCTCTTTATCGAAGAACAGGTGAGCTACTACAAGCAAAGAGGACTCAATATCGTTCTATTCGATGCTTACACTCTGTTTAATAGCATTACCGAAAACCCGCAGCAACATGGTTTCCAAAACGCCACTGAACCCTGTTTAGACATCCAACGTCACTCTGCGGCCGATTATCTCTACCAGCATAACCTTACCAATGAATGTGCAGCCTATGGTTCAGACCATTATGTCTTTTGGGGGGTAACTCATCCTACGACCGCAGTACACAAATACCTCGCAGAGCATATTCTCATGACTCATTTATCGACCTTTAACTTTGACTAGTAAAATTTGCCAGGGGTGACACTATTCGCCCCATAACGCCATTAACATTTTATCGCAAACTCAATGTTGTCGACGGAAGTCAATGTACTCAAATGCTTTTATACCCAGCTCTTCGAAACGGGTCGTGAGCGAAGTTTGAATTAGGCTAAGAAAAAGTAGAGAAACATCGATACAAAAAAACCGCCTATTTAGGCGGTTTTTATTTATCTGAGTTTTATCAAAAAAGCCTTTAAGCTAACAAGTGATTACTCGTCGTCCACTTTTGGCGCAACTTTCTTCTTAGGGATAAACACGCTATCACCCACAGCCACGTTTTGGTGGAAACTCTTATCTCGTTTAACTGGTTTCTTCGCAGCCTTCTTCGCTTGAGGTTTACCCGCTTTCTTAGCTGGACCGCCCTTTTTGAAGGTTGGTTTGCGAGGCTTGATGCCTTTGAACTTACCTTTAAGGCCTTCAAGAACTGAGAAGTTAAGATCTTGCTGCAGGTAAAGCTCAACACGCTTGAAGCTTTCCCAGTCTTTTGGACCTACCAAAGAGATTGCATCACCTTTATTACCAGCACGGCCTGTACGACCAACACGGTGAACGTACTCTTCAGTATGCTTAGGCATATCAAAGTTAATAACGTGGCTTACGTTTGGAATATCAATACCACGTGAAGCAACGTCTGTTGTTACCAAGATCTTGTAAACCGCACGCTCAAACTGGCTCATGATGGCATTACGTTGCGTTTGGTTTAGATTACCACTCAGTGCAACCGCTTTTAGCTTCTTCTCGTTAAGCTTGTCGGTTAGACGATCAGTGTCAGCACGAGTTGCCGTGAAGATCATAACCTGACGGTACTCAGCCTCTTCCAGAACGCGGTCTAAAATCGCCTCTTTATGATCCAAGTGGTCACAAAGGTAGAACTTCTGCGTGATATCAAGGTGCTGCTCATTCGAAACGCCAACAGAAATACGCTTTGGAGCGTCTAACATCTCATTCGCGATGTCGTTCACTTCAGCGTGATCAAGTGTTGCAGAGAACATCAAGGTTTGACGACGACGGTGCTTCGCAGCGTTTGCAATGCGACGAAGTTCAGGAGCAAAACCTAGATCGAGCATGCGGTCTGCTTCATCAAGGATAAGCGTTTCAACACTATCTAGGAACAACGAGCGGTGCTCTAGGTGGTCAGCAAGACGACCTGGAGTCGCAACGATAAAACGAGGATACTTACGCAGTGCTTTCACTTGGTCGTTAAAGTTCTCGCCACCCAAGATAAGCGCCGCTTCGTAAGACAAACCACCCAGCATGCTACGCAATTCACCGTAAACTTGCTTAGCCAGCTCACGAGTAGGAGCCAAAATTACACCACGAGGATCACGAGCAGAAAACGCTTTGGTTTTTAATGCCTTGTGAATCATTGGCAGAACAAACGCCAATGTCTTGCCTGAACCCGTTTTTGATGAAGCCAATAGATCCTTACCGGCCATAGCAACAGGGATCGCTTTCGATTGGATCTCTGTCGCTTTCTTAAAGTCGTAATGTTTTAAGTTCTTCAGTAAGCGGTTATCTAAGCCTAAATCTTTAAAGTGCAAAGGACTCTCCAGTCATGATGGTATTGAATAAAATTATTTTAACGCGACATGATACCGCGAAAATGCTTTATAAGGATAGAGATCACAGAAAATTTATCCCTACTAACAAAGTTGTTTAGAACATTGTATGCGTTGCTAGCAAAGGGTTAGCCCCATTAAATCGACGAAAAAGTCCTCAAAAGCGGCCATCTCATAAGTGAGACAGAACGTGATGCTTAGCTAATTCCCTCAAAAATTTAGCAATTTCTTTAGTTATTGTTTTTGCAGTTAAAAAATTAGTCGCTACAATCATTAATGAAGCGACTATATGATAAAGAATGTATAGCGCATTTTTTGATGGTAAATAAGCAAGGAGTTCTTATGAATAAGACGTTAATCGCAGCTGCAGCCTCAGTTTTCATTCTAGCTGGTTGTTCTTCAGAGCCAGAAGAAGCTGCAGTATCAGAAATGGATCAACTAACTAACCAAGTCGCTCAACTAACAAGCGAAGTTGAAGCTCTTAAGAGTGATAAAGCAGCAGCAGAAATGAAAGCTCAAGAAGCTTCTGAAGCCGCGATGGCAGCAAAAGAAGAAGCGGATCGTGCTAACGACCGTATCGACAACATCGCTGAGTCTTACACTAAGTAGTTTGATATCTAAGCGCGATTAAGCTGTAGATTAAATAAGTCGCAAAAGCAGTAAATTGATAGCACCACCTCTTCACAGATGTGGTGCTTTTGTTTTTTTTAGGGAGAATTGGCGAATCTAGCAGAGCAAACAGCCTCAGATAAGAAGAAGTGCGTTAAAACTCAATCACCGGTGGAGCGATTTCAACAGGTACACCATTTTGCGCAAAGATAACCGCTTTGGCTTTTGAATTAGGCAAATCTGCATCTTCCAGCCACCACTTCAGTTCAACAGGGATTTGCAGTAATTTCTTAGAACCGTCACTTCGAGTTAATGGCTCATGCGCTTCAACAAACACGCTTCGATCGGGTTCCAGTGACACCTTGATCGGCTCATTAATAAACGTCACTTGCTCACCGCGGCTCACCTGCTCAAAAAGCCACTCGATATCTTTAGGCTCCATACGGATACAGCCGGAACTCACACGCAGGCCGATCCCAAAGTCTTTATTGGTGCCATGTATCAGGTAGTCCCCTGCTCCATACGCAAGTCGCAGCGCATACTCACCTAGAGGGTTTTCTGGCCCTGCAGGAACAACTTTCGGTAACTCGATACCTTTCTCTAGATACTCTTCACGGATTGACTTCGGTGGTGTCCAAGTCGGGTTTGGTCTCTTTTGGCTTATCTTGGTTATCATCTCTGGGGTATCACGTCCAATCCTGCCAATACCGACAGGGAATACGTGCACCTGGTTTTTCTCTGGCTCAAAGTAGTACAACCTAAGCTCAGCCAAGTTAATCACTATCCCTTTTCTCGGGGTATCAGGAAGAATGAGGCGACTGGGAATACTTAGCACGTAACCTTCAGGGGGAAGAAAAGGATCAACACCTTTATTTGCCGCCATTAAAGAGAGAAAACCGATATCGTATTGCTTAGCAATGATGGCTAACGTTTCACCTGCAGCAACTTCATGCTGTTGTATCCGGCCAACAATGCGGCTCTCTTTCGGAGGAAGCTCAAAAGTTGCCGCAGAGGCCCACGACGACGCAATCCCAGCAGCAATCAAAGTCCCTTTCACAGTAAACCTAGTCGTTCGCTGTGCGAGCAAAGCGATCTTACGTATATATGTTTTCATGGAGTACATAAGCGTCGAGTTAGGGCAATACAACATACAATTCCTTGGTTTGCCGTCTTTATCAAAGTTTAGATTATCGCTGATCAAACGTCTCTACAATGTATTGTTGCCTCAAACACCAGTGCAATTACGCTTTCGTCTAAGTGTTTCCTTTATCTGACCTTTAATTTGTCGATACAAAATCGATTGCCTTTACGCTTTCAACATATTTGGTTATCAACATTAATAAAACGATAATAGTAGAGCCATTTTGTGACTAGGGTCTCATGGTTCCTCGTTTTAACTCGCTAATATTGCCTCAACAAAACGAATTCAATTCAACAGAATCGGTAATTGATTAAATCCTGTTCCTATAATTACCGTTTAAACTTTGGAGAACGACCATGGCTACACCTCATATTAACGCTCAAGCTGGTGATTTCGCAGAAACAGTACTGATGCCGGGTGACCCGCTTCGCGCAAAATACATTGCTGAAACATTCCTTGATGACGTTAAGCAAGTTTGTGACGTTCGCAACATGTTTGGTTACACAGGCACTTGCAAAGGTAAGAAAGTTTCTGTGATGGGCCACGGTATGGGTATCCCATCAGCTTGCATCTACACACACGAGTTAATCGCTGAGTACGGTGTAAAGAACGTAATTCGCGTAGGTAGCTGTGGTGCAGTACGCGACGACGTTAAACTAATGGACGTTGTTATCGGTATGGGCGCTTCAACAGACTCTAAAGTTAACCGCATTCGTTTTAACGACCACGACTTTGCAGCAATCGCTGATTTCGGTCTTCTAGAAGAAGCTGTAAACCAAGCGCGCGCTCAAGAAGTGCCAGTGAAAGTTGGTAACGTATTCTCTGCTGACCTATTCTACACACCTGAAGCAGACATCTTCGAGAAGATGGAAAAACTAGGCATCCTAGGTGTAGACATGGAAGCGGCAGGTATCTACGGCGTTGCTGCAGACCTAGGCGCGAAAGCACTAACAATCCTAACAGTATCTGACCACATCATCCGTGGCGAGAAACTAAGCTCTGAAGAGCGTCAAAAATCTTTCAATGACATGATGAAAGTTGCTCTAGAGACTGCAATCAACATCTAACGATTTGATAAGAGATACATTGAAAGGCGTTACCCCGCAGCCAAGCTCGCTTGGCTGCTCAAATAATCCCGAGGGGGAGATCGTGTCTAACGACAAGCTGCCAAAAGATGCGGATGGTTTGCAACTCAACTTTTGTAAAACATTGGCGTGTGACAACTTTGGCTTGAGCGATGCAAAACGCTATGTTTTGCAACACGCGAACCCTAAGCGTCCAGCGATGGTTTGTCGTGAATGTGGAGCTTTCCCCCCCTTACTTAACAATCGTGAAGTGTTAAGCGAACTTCATCGCCTGAGACAACTTCACAGCGATGGGCTCCCTGCTTGTCGTAATGACGATTGCGATAACTTCGGCTTATCGGTTCATACCCATAAACATCTTTATCATGCCTTCGGCTACAGCGGCGACAGGCAGCGTTATCGATGCAAAGACTGCCAATCAACGTTTGTTGACAAGTGGTCTGGCTCCAATAAAAAACTCCAGTTTCAAGAGAACCTCATGGGCTTACTGTTCATGGGCTATTCCGTACGTGAAATCTGCAGAAAATTAGAGATCAACCCTAAAACTTTCTATGCTCATGTTGACCATATCGCTAGCCGGTGCCGTCGCAAATTAGCGATGATCGATGCACGATGGGTTAATCATGCCAAAGACTATCAGTTCGCTTCCCATTATCAGCGCTTACAACCACAAAGTATCAACGGAGTGGTTTGGATAGCGACGGGTGAGGCGCATTCTGGCTATATCCTTTGCCAACACGTGAATTACTCACAAAATGAAGAGCCATCAGGGAATGTAGATCACAATCCTTATGATGATGTGGCGCGCTTTGTATCTAAAGAGCACTCTTCAGAAGCGAATCTTGAACTGCCTCAGCGATCAGACAAACTCAAAGAGCGTATTGAACAGCAATACCAAGTGATTCTGGCAAGAGGCAATGTTGAAGACCCGATGGGTAACCTCACAACGTTTAGCTACCCTTCGAAAGGGGCGCTCATTCGACCGCCTTATACGTCTTATGCTCACTTCCTGCATGTGCTTGAAATGTGTGATGAGAACAAACACGTTGCGATCTATATGCCACAAGATCCATTACTAAGATCTGCCGCCCTGAGCGTATGTTTGCCGCGTATCCAGAGTCAAAATATTGACCTTATGTATGTAGAAGAAGACGCAGGCTGGCAAGACGATCAAAGTTTTGAAAAGATCGATATCGTTCACATGAGTTGGTGGCGCGATCGCTGGGCTATTGCCAATCAAGGTAATAAGCAGAAAGGTATCTGCTACCTAACAGGCAGTAATCCCGAGCCAAAACAGTGGTTTAATACCGCATCAATTCAACAAACCAAGTTTTATCAAGAGCGTTTTCAGGTGCTTTTTGATAGCTTCATCAATGAGCCAAGACGTAAGCTTCGTCCAGGCGGCATTCTTCCATTACTCGACATATTCAGGGCTTGGCACAATCTGTGCTACCAAGATAAGCAAGGACTCACCGCAGCGCAGCGCTTAGGCGTAGCGGAGCACCCATTGACGTTAAAGCAACTACTTTCATAAAAACAAGCGCTCTAGATAATTATTCGGGAACTCATTGATTTTAAAGTAACAACATGAGGCATCCCCCATAATTGGAAAAGATTCATGTTCCTTTAGTGCTCTGAGAAAGATAATTGGTGCTTATCCTAAATCACACTCTTATAATGATTGTGTTATCAATATGTTCGATAATTATGGATCTAAGCCTTGGACAAAAATCAGTACCTTCTTGAAACAGAACTAGAACAACTCAAAACTCGCGTCGACTCTGAACCATTGGTGATCCTTGAGATTGCACAACAATGCCTCGTCAGATCCGAACAAGTTCTGTTTGAAGAAGGCGCGATTCAGTCGCTAATGTTGATGGCGAGATGTTGCTGGAACCTAATGGATTACCAAAAAGGGTTAAAGTACATTAAGGAAGCCTATAAGCGACAAAGCCGCTTAGATACCGATCTTTTTCTGCCCGAAATCCTCCATTTACACGCGCTCCAGTTCTGGGGACAAGCCAAGTACTATTCTGCACAACAGTTCTGGATCAATGCGTTAGAGCAGTCTGCACTGGTCGATGAAGTCGAAATACAGATCGAATGCCTGATTGGTCTGGGCAACATCTGGCGAATGACTCACGAATATAAGCTGGCTCGTTCAACACACCAACTCGCGGTTAAAGTGGCAAACAACAGCCGTATTGGTTGGCTTGAGGGCAAAGCAAGAATCCTTCTCGCATGGGATTACTACCTGCTCAACAACTATGTTGAAATGCTATCGGTGTTAGATGGTGCGGAAGAAGCGTTAAAAGGGCACAAAGACAACACTTGGCACGCAGAAGTATGGGACTTCAGAGGCTTAGCTCTACTTGGCCTTGAGCGCTTAGACGACGCTGAACGTGCAACAGCCAAAGCGCACAACTTGGCAGTTGAACACAACCTAGTTTGGATGAAAGCGCACTCGTATATCAGCCGTGCGCGCTTAGAGTTACTCAGAAAAAGACCAGAGCAAGCCGCGGAACTGCTTAGGCTCGCGGAAGAGTCAGCAAACGAATTTGACAATGGTGAACTGCTCAGTCAGATCTGCTACCAACAATCTTTAGTCGCAGAAGAAAATCAAGATTTCAAAGCCGCATTAATCGCCTTTAAGAAGTACCGTCAATATTCTATCGGTATGCTTCGAGAACAGACTACTCGTGTTGGTTTAGATAAAGCGCGCAGCTCCAAACGCCAACTCGAACAGAGAGCGAGAAAGCTCATCAACCGTATTCGTGGCCAACACGAGTATGACCCTGAAAAACATTTCTCTTATGTTGTTTCAGAAACCTTTTGGTGGGAGCAGTTAGTCCTGTTCAAAACTGAACTTAAACGCTCAAACCACAGCATCATTATGTTTCAACACGTCGATCCCGACTACTTAGATGTTTGTACTGAAATAGCTCACACCTTGTGTAATCAAGATGATTTCATTTCAAGACTCAGTTCAGAGCGTGTTGCTCTCATGCTCTCTGAAAAAGGCGAAGCTGCAGAGCAAACTTTCAAAACGCTGAGTACCATACTTGATATTTATCCATGGCATAGAAAAGGGTTAAAAGGTTCAAAACCCACCGTCAGCCTCAATGACATTTTGACGTTCCCATTCACTCTGGAACAACTAGAAGAAGACGATGCCGAGGTAAGAGTTTGATGGAAACGCTACTAAGTAAAATCACCGATGCCGGTCTAGACCCCTCTTCAGTTTCAGGTGAAGAAGCGATCATATTCTGGAATCATATCCGCCAGCATGTTTCGACAACCAAAACCGAACAAGCGCACTGCTATATCATCAGTTCGGAATATCGCGCTGAACTGCAGCAAACACAAACCAGTATCGAAGAACTTAGACTGGCACTCAATCTATTAAATTTGCCAACAGATATAGAAGATATTCTGACCGTCAAAACCAGCCTAAGTGATCGCTTGGTAGAAGTTGGGGATTATACTTCGGCACTTAATGAGTTCGTTAGCTCATCATCCATCGCCGTTGAACATGGCTATATCGATGAATACGTAATGGCAATTCTAGGCATGGGTAACCTGTGTGACGCTTATGGCGACCACAACCGAGCTCTTCGCTATTACCAGAAAATCAACAGCATTGACCATGCGATAAGTAGTCGCTCACTTCGTCTTAAGTTCAAGCTTCATATGGTTGCGAGCCTAGTGCTACTGAATAGGATTACTGCAGCAAGTGACCTGCTCAATGAGTGTGAAGAGCTCAGTATTCTGGTCAGCAACAAACTACTGACTGCTCAGATATTGCTATACCAAGCAAAAGTGTTGCGTGCAAAGAAGAAGTATCACGAAGCACTGCGTTGCCTGTCTAAGATTCAATACTCTGCTAACAACACGCAAGCAAGTTGGTTAGCAACCATGACACGTCTCGAGCTCGCTCACTGTTTAAGTGCAATCGGCAAACAAGAATACGCCAGCATGATCTTGTCGAGTACAGACAAGCGCATGAAGGTTTACTCATCCCCAGTACTCGCTAAACGATTTTATGATTCGTTAAGCGATGTATGCATGAACCAGGGACGTTTTCAGGAAGCACTGAGCTACGAGAAAAAAGGTTATCGAATTGAGACGGATCTAATGAAACAGATCCCAATCAGTGAACTAGGAGCCAGCCAGCTTCGTCGCCTATCGAGATTCGAACTGCAACTTAAGCTCATCCTCTCTGAACAAGAAAACCGAGAGCTAAAAGAGACAACCGAACAGCACAAAAACGCTGTAGCTCAACTACAACAGGATGTGTTCACCGACCCATTAACCGGTTTGCACAACCGCCGATGGCTAGATGTGAAGCTAAAAGACATGCTGTTACACGACGCCTCTTTCGCACTCATGGTTGTCGATATTGATCACTTTAAGTCGATCAATGATGAACTGAGCCACCTAGTGGGTGATAAAGCAATTGTGAGTGTTTCTCAAGAGTTAAGGTCATACTTCAAGTTCCGAGGCGCTTCCTGTGTCAGATTCGGTGGAGAAGAGTTCCTAGTCATTCTTGAGAATACCGACATGGCAAAAGCAGAAATGCACTCGGAGAATTACCGTGAGCGCATTTTCCAATTTGGTTGGCATGAAATACTCGGTGAGCGTGGCTTAACAGTCAGTATTGGTATCACACTGCATCGTGAGGGAGAGAATACCCAGCGTACTTTCTATCGAGCAGACAAAGCCTTGTATCGTGCACAAGCAAACGGTCGAAACCAAGTCTGCACCGAATAACGGGATAGTTAAATTAGTGCCGAACTGCTTTAGCTCGGTACTATCCAATAGCAAAACAATAACTTACTTCGAGCTTTATCTATTCATTAAAAGACGTTATCGATAGAAGAACAAAGATATTCCCCCTACTGCGGCAAGCGTGCCTACAAGACTCTGCTTTGAGGCCTTCTCCCCCTTCAACGCATAGATCACCAGAATAAAGACCGGACTGGTCGCTATCAATGTTTGAGCTATCGCGGGATTAGCATTTTTTAAAGCGATTTGTTGTAACCAAAGCGCGAGAAACGTCCCAACAAAAATGGCGCTGAGTAACCATAGCTTGTCGAGTTTAGTCATCTCCCATAAATCCCTTTTGATTGATGAGTAAGGTTTATTCTCAACAAAAGGAATAATCATCATCACCGCAAACACGCCGATTGTCAGACGAATCAACGCCCCCAACAAAGGTGGGATATCATCAGCAACCAAAGCATAGTGAGAAATGACCACACCTGAAGCTTGGCACACACTCGCTACTAGCCCGTAACCAATGCCACTCCATTGTGCTTGGTTAGTTGAATCATCACTCACCGAATTAGATGGCTGAAATACCACGAAGGTCACCGCTAGCGTGGTAATGACGACACCGAGCCAACTTTGAAGTGTCAACGCAGCACCTAAGAACATCAACGCCAGTACACCAGAAAGAGGCGGAGCTAACGACTCAAGCAGCAGTGTCTTATTAGCACCAATTCTTTTCAAAGCAGCAAAGTAAGCGCTGTCACCAATTGCGATTCCAATAATCCCTGAAATTGCCAATATCCAAAAATGATTAGCACTCAGTTCAAACTCTGGCATTGGGATAAGCGGCATCACAAGCAGCATCATTACGGAAGCAACCAAACCCTTGATGATATTGAGCTGCATTGCTGAGAAACGATGCCCAAATTGCCCATAAATCCAAGTTGCACACGCCCACACGATAGCGGCACCGATCGCCGCTATTTCACCTATATACATTTGTATCTATCCTTGTGGTTTTGTGCATCCCGCATATTTCAACGATCACTATTGAGTCAGTATGACAAACAAGATAACAGAAATAACTCAATAAATTAGAGAGTGATTTTATAAGTTCCAATAATGACATCGCTCACATTAGAAGCAAAAACACATTATTTATAACTCGGTAAATCATTTTGATAACAATTACTTGGATGATAGCGTAGTATATTTATAACTAATATCTAACATCACAAGGATCTGTTATGTTTTTAGACTACTTTGCGCTCGGTCTACTGATTTTCGTAGCATTAGTCATCTTCTACGGCATCATCGTTATTCACGATATCCCCTATGAAATTGCGAAAGAACGCAATCATCCTCATCAAGATGCTATTCATGTCTCTGGCTGGGTTAGCCTTTTCACTCTACACACTATCTGGCCGTTTCTTTGGATCTGGGCGACATTATGGCGCAAAGATCGTGGATGGGGCTTTGCCAAACTCGAAGAAGAACAGCACGACATTCACCATCGTGTTGATATCTTAATCGACCAAGTGAGCACTCTTCAGGAAGAAATCTCACAACTCAAGAAAGCAAAGCCAGAGCAAAGTAAGCAAGATAACGATCAAAATAAAGCTCAAGATCAGGAGGTTAAGTAATGGATTTACTGCTGATAATGACCTATGCGGCACTGTGTATCACCATTTTTAAGGTGTTCAACATTCCGCTAAATAAATGGACTGTCCCTACCGCTGTTCTTGGCGGTGTGATCATCATCGGTACTTTGATCTTACTGATGAACTACAACCACCCTTTCACTCAGATTGGTAACCAAGTTTACTCAACAACGCCTATCGTTTCAGGGGTTAGAGGTAAAGTAATTGAAGTGCCAGTAGAGGCAAATAAGCCTCTGAAAAAGGGCGATATCCTCTTTAAAATCGATCCTATTCCGTTCGAGGCTGAAGTCGCAAGATTAGAGGCGAAAGTAAAGGAAGCAAGCCAAGGCGCGCTAGGAATGGAATCTGACGTTGCTGAAGCTGAAGCAGCAAGAATCAAAGCCATTGCTGAGAGAGACAAAGCCCAACGTGAATTCTCTCGTTACAAACGCGGTTACGACAGTGGTGCCTTTACTGAGCAACAATTGGATACTCGCAGACAAGCTTATAAAGCATCAGAAGCTGCCGTTAAAGTGGCAGATGCAACGCTAGAAAGAGCAAAAATTGCTTTGGATTCTGAGATCGGTGGCGAGAACACAGCAGTGTTAAGCCTATTAGCTGAATTGCGTAAAGCTCAGTTTGACTTAGAGCAGACTGTCGTCCGAGCGCCTACTGATGGCTACGTGACTCAATTAGCACTGCGCCCGGGTGTTATGGCAGTACCACTGCCACTTGCTCCGGTGATGACCTTTGTTCACACAGAAGACCAGTTCTACACTGCAGCCTTTAGACAAAATTCTTTGCAGCGCTTACAACCAGGCTACGAAGCAGAGTTCCTGTTTAGAGCATTACCAGGCAAAGTATTCAAAGGACGCATCGAAGAAGTGATTCCAGCTATCGGTGAGAGCCAATTCCAAGCGAGAGGTGCGCTACTGGGTACAGAGGCATTACGTACTAGTGGCCGTGTGTTTGTTAAATTGACCATTACTGATGACCTGTCTGATTTCCACTTACCTATGGGTACAGCAGTAGAAGTTGCAGTTTATTCAGATAGCTTCACTCACGTATCTATCATGCGTAAAGTACTTATCCGTATGAAGAGTTGGCAAAACTACCTATACCTAGACCACTAAGCCAGGTATAGGTTGGTCAAGAACTGAGTTAACACACTGTTAATGTGAATGAAAAAGCCAGACCTACTCTGGCTTTTTTGTTGCTTGATTAACCATAAACCACGGCTTTTTACATCATATAAACGTATCTGGATGGAATTTTAGACATCTAGACACTTACCTTTCCTTATGGAAGGGTTCTACTGTATAATGCGCGCCTTATTTTTTATATTTGCCTAAAAAACGATCTCGATGAGATACCTACTAAAAATGGCGAATATACGTTCTTTGTTATTTTTATCTTTCAGTATTTGAGGTTACCTATGAACTTTTCAGCTAAAACAGTGGTTGTCATTGCCATTGGTGCAGCACTGTATGGCATTGGTGGTTTACCTATGTTTGGTGTCCCAGTATTCGCTAATACAACATTAA
The DNA here is from genome assembly GCA_000169995.1 of Vibrionales bacterium SWAT-3. Classification (GTDB taxonomy): domain Bacteria; phylum Pseudomonadota; class Gammaproteobacteria; order Enterobacterales; family Vibrionaceae; genus Vibrio. Next base: position 210,640 of record AAZW01000001.1, read on the forward strand.
AACCAGCAATGGCGGTGTTAGCACTGTTTTCTGTTTTGTTCGGCCCAATCGTAGGCTTTTTGGTCGGCTTCATTGGTCACTGGGTAACAGACCTGTTTGCTGGTTGGGGCGTTTGGTTAACTTGGGTACTAGGCTCAGGTATTGTGGGTATGATCATCGGTTTATTCCCGATGTTGACCAAAAATCGCCTTCAGCAAGGTGAGTTGCCGATGAAGGACTTCGCGCTGTTTGTGATACTTGCGCTTGCCGGTAATGTGGTCGGTTACGGCTGCTCCGCATTCCTAGATACCATCCTTTATGCAGAACCGTTTACCAAAGTCTTCACTCAACTGTCTATCATTGCAGCGGGTAACACCGTTCTGATCGCTGTTGTTGGCTTGCTGATCCTTAAATCAGTCGCTAAACGCAACAAACAAAGCCGTAACCTGACTGAGGCATAAGCGATAATGACTATAGCATTTTCGAACTTCTCTTTTAGATATGAGTCGCTGGATAAACCGACGCTAAAAAATATCAATCTAAGGATAGAGAAAGGAGAGAAAATCGTCATTATTGGACCAAGCGGCAGTGGTAAATCTACCCTAGGTCAATGCCTTAACGGTCTAATTCCTCATGCTATCAAAGGTGAGGTGACCGGGTCTCTAGAGATCAACGGCAAGAACATTTCTGATTTTTCTATGCACGACTATACCGAGCAGGTTGGCACAGTATTACAAGATACTGATAGCCAATTTGTCGGCTTGAGTATTGGCGAAGACATCGCATTCGCTCTGGAAAACCAGTTAGTGTCGAACATTGATATGTACCCTCTGGTTAAGTCGACAGCAAAAATGGTCGACTTAGCAGATATGCTTGATCGTTCGCCACATGATTTATCAGGCGGTCAGAAACAACGCGTGTCATTAGCAGGCATCTTAGTTGATGACGTTGACATCCTGTTGTTTGATGAACCTTTGGCTAGCCTTGACCCGAAAACGGGTAAAGCGACTATCGAAATCATCGACCAACTTCATAAAGAAACCAGCAAGACTATCGTAATCATCGAGCATCGTCTTGAGGATGTTCTGCACCGCGATATCGACCGAGTGATCTTGATGGAGCGCGGTGAAGTTGTTGCGGACAAGACACCCGATGAAATCTTAGCTTCTGAACTGCTTGAAACACACGGTATTCGTGAACCACTTTATTTATCTGCTCTTAAGGCAGCGAAAGCACCTTTGAGCAGTGAAGATAAATTATCAAACCTCAAAGCTCTCGATTACAAAAGGTTCCGTCCTGCAGTTCAGACTTGGTTTGCAGAGCGCCCGACTCCAGTTGCCGAGAAACAGTACCAACCTTTGCTTGAGGTCCACGGTCTGACTTATTCCTACGATGGTGAGAAGAACGCTCTAGAAGATGTTAGCTTTAAGATCGGCAAAGGTGAGTTCGTTTCAATCTTAGGCAAAAATGGCTCAGGTAAATCGACCATCACCAAGATTATCATGGGTGTGATTGACGCAGATTCAGGGTCTTCGTACCTCAACGGTGAAGACCTATCAGAGCTTTCTATCTTCGAAAGAAGCCAGAAAGTCGGCGTTGTGATGCAGAACCCAAATCATATGATCTCTCATCATATGATTTTTGATGAAGTTGCATTCGGTCTACGTAATCGTGGGATTGCAGAGCAGGAAATCAAAGAGAAAGTTGAGAACGTTCTTGAGCTGTGTGGCTTAAGTAAGTTCCGTCACTGGCCAATCGAAGCACTGAGCTACGGTCAGAAAAAACGCGTCACGATCGCTTCTATCTTAGTATTGGAACCTGAGCTTCTGATCTTGGATGAACCAACAGCGGGTCAAGATTACCGTAACTACACCTCAATGCTGGCGTTTATCCAAAAGCTTAACCGCGAGTTAGGTATCACCGTCGTGATCATTTCACACGACATGCACCTGGTTCTAGAGTACACCACACGCTCAATTGTCATTGCTGACAGCAAACTGATTGCTAACGCAGACATGACTGAGGTATTCAGCCAACCATCGCTTCTAGAGCGTGCAAACCTCTGTACCACCAGTATTTATGAACTCGCGACCATGATGAAAATCGACTACACCAATGCATTTATGCAGTACTTCATCGACTACGAGAGAAGCTCGCTATGAATGCATCAAAAGTAAAATTCGGCATCAACTACATTGATACCAAATCACCGCTGCATGCGTTAAACGGCATCACTAAATTTGCGCTTTTCTTAGCTTGGGTGACCGTTGTCTTAACGACATTCGACCTACGGTTAATCACGTTACTCATCCTAACGGGGCTTTATCTACTCAAGCTAACCAGAGTGCCTGTTAGGGTATATAAGCCTCTGTTGCTGGGTACAGCTAGTGTACTGAGCCTTAATGCTTTATTCATGTATCTGCTAGCCCCACAACAAGGTACTGAGCTTATCGGTAGCGAAACACTATTAGTTGCTTTGCCCGGTAATTACTCGTTGAGCCAAGAGACACTGTTTTACTTGGTGACCGTAACACTCAAGTACATGAGTATGTTTCCAATAGCGCTGATCTTTGTATTCACAACGCACCCTACTGAGTTTGCCGCGAGCCTCAATCGTATTGGTGTTCCTTACAAGATTGCCTATGCGGTGAGCTTAACACTACGTTACTTGCCAGAAGTTAAGAAGGACTTCGTCAACATCATGCATGCCCAACAAGCTCGTGGTGTTGAACTTTCCAAGAAAGCACCACTCATTGTACGCATTAAAAATGTTGCTAAAGTGTTAGGACCATTGATTTTCTCAAGCCTAGATAGAGCAGATGAAATATCGAATGCTATGACGCTACGTGGCTTTGGCAGACACAAGTCTCGCACTTGGTATAGCTACGCACCATTAAAACGTATCGATTTTATTTGTTTATTTATCATCGGTTTAATCGTGATATTGGCTATCGCAAAACGGATCCTTGAACCAGCGTTGTTTTGGTATCCATTTTAGTATCAAGCGAAACAAATAGTTAAAATGACACACCGCTCAATAGGGCGGTGTTTTTGTTTTACCCGTCCACTTTTGAACAAAAATCAACCGAACAAACCATAACCATCGGATTTTGACGATAAACTGACCGTTTCCTCACATCTTTGGTTTGAATTCTAATTTATAAGCTCTTAATATTCTTTTTACAGAATGTTGTGCGAAATAGAGATTTGTAATGGCTCGAATTACCCAAGTACAGAAACTAGAAAACCAAAAGCACTACGATGAGATCGTACTAAGCCTTTTTCTAGCTGAAGGACATGAAGCACTAACTTATGCAAGGATTGCTCAGGAAATTGGCATTAGTTTAACGACGCTTCAGGGTTACTACCCATCGACTCGTGCTATCCGCTCCGTATTACACCAACACATGCTATCGATTGTTATAGAAAGTCTAGACTTCTCATCTGAGGAAGCGTTTGTTCAATCATGGCAAAACGCTTTAGATAATGAACAATTCCGATACGTGATCAAGTTGATGTTCTTTCATGCATCTCAGGTTAAAAGTCCAGAAGAGTTTAATATCAGCTCAGATGGTGCATTTAAAAATAAAATGCTCGAGAGCTTTGGAACTGACTCTATTAGGATTATTGAAACCGTAGTAGGACGCTCTATGCTCTACCTTACGAACTTCCGACAGCACTGAGCAAGTACATCGTCAATAAAAAAGGAGCTTTAGAGCTCCTTTTTCATACCTAAAACACAAGCAACTGAAGAAGGCTGCACAACCAGTGCGTCCATTTTTATATCCTTTTATGGACAACTTATAAACCTCGTGATTAAAGCTAATTTAACGCTATCACGTATAAATCTACCGTTATTTATTTGCTCACCGCGCCTTACATACCTGAATTTCCCTTACATACCTGAATTTCCCTTACATACCAAGACTTTCCCAATATGAAATAGACGACTATAATTTATAAATGTCTCGAATTACTAAAATACAGAAGCTAGAAAATCAAAAACATTACGATGAAATTGTACTCAACCTTTTTCTTGCTGAAGGTCATGAAGCACTAACTTATGCAAGGATTGCTCAAGAAGTTGGTATCAGTATAACGACGCTTCAGGGCTATTATCCAACAACTCGTGCTATCCGATCAGTATTACACCAACCCATGCTATCGATCTTCATGGAGTGTCTCGATTTTTCATCAGAAGAGGCGTTTATACAGTCATGGGAGAACGCCCTCGATACAGAGCGTTTCCAGTATGTGATTAAATTGATGTTCTTCCACGCATCACAAGTTAGTCACCCCGAGGCCTTTGATATGACCTCGAAAAGTGAGTTTCGCGAGAAAATGCTGGAGAGTCTTGGCACCGATTCGATTCGGCTTCTTGAGACCATGCTAGGACGCTCCATGCTCTATCTCACCAACTTCAAGTAGCTCAGATCAATTTGCTGAAATAATAAAGGGAACCTCTAGGGTTCCCTTTTTGTTCTGTCTAATAAGTGGCGTATCTTCGTTAACTAGTTCAGCTTGTAGAAAACCGTTGATAACGGCGGTAGACGAAGCTCAATCGATGTCGCTAAGCCTTCGCTTTCCACTTGTTCAATTTCAGCAATCTGCTTCACTTCATAATCGCTACCTGCGTAATCTGCAGAGTCGGTATTCAATAGCAACTTATACTGACCTTGTGCCGGAACACCTAGGCGGAAATGCTCATGTGGTACTGGCGTAAAGTTCGAAACCACTAGCACGCGTTCACCTGATTCACTGATACGTTCATGAGCCAAGACACTCGCCTCTGCAGAGTCTTGAAGACGCCATTCAAAGCCTCGTGGGTCGAAGTCAAGATCGTGCATCGAAGCTTCATTACGGTAAAGGTGGTTCAGATCTTTCGTTAGCTTTTGAACACCTTGGTGACGTTCATAGTCTAATAAGAACCACTGCAGTTGGTCATCATGGTTCCACTCTGCTGTCTGGCCAAACTCAGCCCCCATGAAGTTAAGCTTCTTACCCGGTTGTGCGTACATGTAACCCATGTATGCGCGTAGGTTAGCCGTTTGCTGCCACTCATCTCCCGGCATCTTGTTATGGATAGAACCTTTACCATAAACCACCTCATCATGAGACAATGACAATACGTAGTTCTCACTGTGTGCGTAAACCAGTGGGAAAGTAATCGTATCGTGATGGTATTTGCGGTTAATTGGATCTTCTTGGATGTAAGACAAGCTATCGTGCATCCAACCCATGTTCCACTTAAAGCCGAAGCCTAAACCACCCATAAAGGTCGGTGCAGAAACACCAGGGAAAGCCGTCGATTCTTCCGCAATCGTCATCGCATTCGGGAAGTGTTTGTATACCTCTTCGTTCATCCATTTCAATGTCGCGATGGCGTCGTAGTTCTCATTGCCGCCATCCACGTTCGGAATCCATTGATCGTGGCTGCGCGAGTAATCGAGGTACAGCATTGAAGCTACGGCATCCACACGAATACCATCAATATGGAATTGCTCGAACCAGTACAGCGCGTTTGCCACTAAGAAACGACGTACGTGTTCGCGACCTAAGTCATAGATGTAAGAGTTCCAATCTTGATGCCAACCACGACGTGGATCTGGGTCGTGAAACAGCGGTGTACCATCGAAGTTAGCCAAGCCGTGATCATCACTTGGGAAGTGTGCTGGAACCCAGTCAAGTACAACGCCTAGACCAGCTTGGTGACATTGGTCTACGAAGTATTTGAAGTCATCCGGCGAACCAAAGCGGCTCGTTGGTGCGAAAAGACCAACTGGCTGGTAACCCCATGAACCATAGAACGGGTGCTCTGAAACTGGCATCAGCTCAACGTGTGTGTAACCAAGCTCCGTTAGGTATGGGATAAGCTCTGCCGCAAGCTCGCGATAATTTAAGAACTCACCTTCAGCATTGCGCTTCCAAGAACCCGCATGCAGCTCATAGAACGACAGTGCTTCTTTACGTTTCTCCGTCACCGGGCGGTTTTGCCACTTAGCATCTTGCCACTCGTAACGAGCGTGATCGTAAGTCACAGAAGAGAATGAAGGGTACTGCTCTGAGTAAAAACCCCATGGGTCAGCCTTATGTGGTAAGCCTTCACCATTTGGTCCTTTGAATTCGAACTTATATTGAGCGCCCTCTTCCAAGTCTGGAATGAATAAGCCCCAAATACCGTAGTCCAAACGTTGCATTGGGTGGCGACGACCATCCCACGAGTTGAAGTTACCTACTAAGCTAGCCGCTGTTGCATGCGGTGCATAAACCAAGAAGCGAGTACCAGAAATTGTCTGACCATCACGCTCTAGCGTAACAAACTGAGCCCCCATGTGATGGTACATATCTTTCGGTGTGTGAAGGTCTTCATAGCTCGCGTACAGATCATGATACTGGTAAGGATCATCGATGATCTGCTCTACTCCCGCCCAATCAACTGCGAGCTTATAGTGAGTAAAACGCAAGTCTCTTTCTTGCTTAAGAATGAATCCACTTTCATCCTCTCGCTCTAACTCAATACGAGGTTCCTTTCCAACAATCAACTCGACTTTATCTGCCCCTGGGATCCATACACGTAATGCACCTTGCTCTGAAGGTAAGTACGGCCCTAAAAACGCAAATGGGTCAGTGAAACAAGCCTGTGATAGTTGGGTATATATTTGTTTTTGCTTTGAAATCGAACTTAGTTCCAAAACGTTTCTCCCTAACCAAACATCCAAAAAATATAATACAAAAATGCCCGCTATTAGTGCGGGCAATATAACGACGATTTATTCTACCAGATGAGCATTCATTATTGAGTGACCAAGGTTGTAGTTTCGTACGCCGTAAGCAAAAAACCACCTATTTTCAAAGCCACTCAAACTCATCATTTACCTGCTTTTTCTCGAACTTCTGTTAGCTTAGAAGCAATTCGATTCACGCCGTCATGAGCAAAGATTTCGTCTAGATTCATCGATAGTTTACGACGCCAGTTCGGGTACTCATCTACAGTACCAGGAATGTTTACTGGCTGGTCCATTTCCAACCAGTCTTCCAATTGAACACTTAGCAATGTTGAGCCACCAGCAGCAACGTGTAACTGCAATGCTTCAGCAAGGTAAGAATCCATTGGTACTTGGCTCGCGTCACGGCCTACACCTTCAGGTAAGAAACCATGCCATGCCACAGAGTCTAGGATACCTTGCTTACATTCAAGACGGTCATCAAACAAGCCGTTCAGCTGCTCCTGATCTGGGTACAGACCAATCTCTTGACCCATTTTCAGGTCATCGCAGTGCCAGAAGCCACGTAGTGTTGGCATATCGTGAGTACATAGTGCCGCCATCGACTGTTCAGCATAATGAGCAGGTGAGATGAAACCACCATCTTCTTCCGATGTTTCGAAGAAGAATACCTTGTACGAGTGAACACCCGCATCAGCCAAGATATCGACTATCTCATCCGGCACAGTACCTAAATCTTCACCGATAACGCTACATTGGTAACGATGAGATTCAAGAGCAAGAATCGACAGCATGTCTTGAACTGGATAGTAGATGTAAGCACCTTTAGTTGCATCTTCACCTTTTGGAATCCACCATAGACGAAGCAGACCTAATACGTGGTCAATACGCAACGCTCCACAGTGCTTCATGTTTGCTCGAAGCAACTTGATGTAAGCGTCGTAGCTTGTTTCTAGAAGCACTTCTGGGTTCAGTGGTGGTAAGCCCCAGTTTTGGCCTAGAGGACCAAGGATATCTGATGGAGCACCGATGCTCGCATCCATTACTAGGTTGCCTTCGTCAGCCCATGTCTCGCTGCCTGAATCTGCAACACCAACCGCTAGGTCTCGGTACAGACCAACCGCCATACCTTTCTCTTCAGCAAGTGATTGAGCATCGTTGATTTGGCAATCTGCTAACCATTGCAGGTACATGTAAAGATGCACTTGCTCTAGGTTCTCTTTGATGTATTTCTGTGTAGCTGGACTGTCGAATGTACGGTATTTCTCAGGGAATACCGGCCAACCCCACATCCCAGAATCTTCAGCATGCAGTTCACCGTGCAGTGCATCGAACGCCGCTTGGTGCATCAGGCTATCGCCGCCCTCTTCCACAAACGCTAGGAAGGCTTGTGCACGATCGCTGTTCTTGTCTAGGTGACGAGTCTTAAACTCTGCGAATAGCAAAGGCAAGATGCTCATCTTCAGCTCAGACACTTCGGTGTAGTTCACCCAGTGTGCATCACGAGCTTTCTGTAGGCGCTGTTGGAACTCTGCGCTGCCTACAGTTTGTTGTGCTTCTGCACTTAATGCAAATTCAGGTACTGAGCTCACATCGATGTATAGGATGTTCAACCAACGACGTGATGACGGGCTGTATGGGCTCGCACCTTCAGGGTTCGCAGGGAACAATGAGTGAATCGGGTTTAGACCAACGAAGTCACCGCCGCGAGACGCGATATCAGCAACCAACTGTTTTAGGTCACCGAAGTCACCAATACCCCAGTTGTGCTGAGTTCTTAGTGTGTAAAGCTGAACACTTGGTCCCCAAAGCTTTTTACCTTGCTCAATTGGAGACTGCTTGAAACACGCTTTTGGCGTAATGATCAGTGTCATCTCGTAAGGCTTCTTACGGCGCTTACGGCTCACAATTAGCTTGTGATAACCCCATGCCAAATCACTTGGCAATGCAAACACTAAAGGGCCACCCTCGGCACGCTCATCACGAACGACTTGAGATTGAAGATAACCTTCGAGTACCTCTCCTTGCTCGGTTTCTAAGCGCCAGCTGAACTCGCTTTCACGAGCACTAACACCTAAATTCAGCGCCACTTCTACTGGCTCACCATCACGCAAGACAAGAACTGGGTCTAGTACATCTTTTTTGTGTTTTCTTTCTGCTGACTTTAATAGTGCATCATCGTTGCTTGTATCGTAGCCCAATGAAGCCAATAGAGACGTAATAGTTTCGTCTGATACCTGTGCCTCATCGCCCCACGCACTAACGTAACTGTCGGCAATGTTTGCCATTTCTGCGACTTGTTTTAATACGGTCTGTTCTTTCATCGCTCTCTCCGAAAACGTTCTGACGCTTTCAATTTTTGTAGGGTTGTTTATTTAATTTTTTACTAATCAATTAGCTTGTGACAATCAGTTTGTAAGCATTGCTATCGGTAGAAACCGTCTGTTTGCTCACAAGCTAATTGAGCCAAGGCAGAGGCTGCCTTGGCTACTTGGGAACTATTAACGGTTAACCGCTTCTAGTTTCCAGATGTTGTTCACGTAGTCGCGGATAGAGCGGTCTGATGTGAACTTACCAACCAATGCTGTGTTAAGAATCGCTTTCTTAGCCCAACCTGCTTGGTCTTTGTATTGCGTGCCCATGTCTTCATGCGCTTTCACGTAAGAAGCAAAGTCAGCAAGACATAGATATGGGTCACCACCATCTAGCAGGCTGTCAAACGTTGCACGTAAAAGGCCTGGTTGACCTGGTGTGAACTCTTCACCTGTTAGTAGATCAAGTGACGCTTTCAGCAGTGGGTCTGCATTGTAGTAATCGTATGGGTTGTAACCCTGAGCTTTCAGTGCTTGTACACCATCAACGTCTAGGCCGAAGATGTAGATGTTCTCATCACCCACTTCTTCACGGATCTCAACGTTCGCACCATCCATCGTACCGATAGTTAGAGCGCCGTTTAGAGCCATCTTCATGTTACCCGTACCCGATGCTTCTTTACCCGCTAGCGAGATTTGCTGAGAAACGTCAGCCGCTGGGATGATGATTTCCGCCATGCTTACACGGTAGTCAGGGATGAATACCACCTTAAGCTTGTTACCGATGCGAGGATCGTTGTTGATCTTCTCGGCAACCTTGTTCACTGCGAACATGATCTCTTTCGCTAGGTGGTAACCCGGTGCTGCTTTCGCTGCGAAGAAACATACGCGTGGCTCACACTCAAAACCAGGTTCGTTCAGGATACGGTGGTAAAGAGATAGAATGTGAAGCAAGTCTAGGTGCTGACGCTTGTACTCGTGCAGACGCTTGATCTGTACGTCAAAGATAGCGTTAGTATCTAGTTCGATACCCATGTTCTCTTGAACCCAATCAGCAAGACGCTGTTTGTTTTCTTTCTTAACGGCCATGAATTCTTTTTGGAATTTCGCGTCTGTCGCGTACTTAGCAATGCCTTCTAGCTGCTCAAGTTTCGCAGGCCACTCTGAACCGATCTTATCTGTGATTAGCGCAGATAGACCTGGGTTACAGAACTTCAACCAACGACGTGGTGTAATACCGTTTGTTACGTTAGTCAGTTTACCTGGGAAGATTTCGTTGAACTCAGGGAATAAGTCTTTCTTAACTAGCTGAGAGTGAAGCGCTGCTACACCGTTTACCTTGTAAGAGCCAATTACACATAGGTTTGCCATGCGAACCATGCGGTGGAAACCTTCTTGGATGATAGAAAGCTTCGCTTGCTTCTCACCGTCACCAGGCCACATCTTACGAACTTCTTGCAGGAAGCGGTGGTTGATTTCAAAAATGATTTCCATGTGACGTGGAAGTAGACGCTGGATTAGCGACTCAGACCAAGTCTCTAGAGCTTCTGGAAGTAGAGTGTGGTTCGTGTATGCAAATGTGTGTGCACTGATTTCCCACGCTTCATCCCAAGATAGGCCGCGCTCATCGATAAGAATGCGCATTAGCTCTGGGATCGCGATTGTTGGGTGCGTATCGTTTAACTGGATAGTCTCTTGCTTAGGAAGATCCGCTAGAGCAAAACCTGCTGCTTCGTGACGACGTAGGATGTCACGTACAGACGCTGCAGAGTGGAAGTACTGCTGCATTAGACGAAGCGTTTTACCTTTTTCGTGGTTGTCGTTCGGGTATAGAACCTTAGTAATGTTACCCGCATCGATTAGCGCGTGTTGTGCTTCGAAGTAATCACCGTTGTTGAAGCTTGCTAGTGAGAATGGTGCGATAGCCTGACATTCCCAAAGACGCAGTGGGTAAACCGTGTTTGACTCGTAACCTACGATTGGCAGATCCCAAGGCATTGCTTTTACTTCCATACCTGGAACCCAAGTACGCACTTCTTTAACGTCAATGTATTCAACTTCAACATGACCGTAAAAACCAATGTGTTGAGCAAGTTCAGGACGAGCCACTTCCCATGGGTAACCTTCAACACCACGCCATGCGTCCGGTGCTTCTTTTTGACGACCGTCTTCGAAAGACTGCTTAAATAGACCGTACTCATAGTGTAGGCCGTAACCTACTGTTGGGAATTCTTGTGCAGCACAAGAGTCCATGAAACATGCTGCTAGACGACCAAGACCACCATTACCTAGTGATGGGTCACGTTCTTCTTCTAAAAGGTCCGTTAAGTTCTGACCTAACTCTTCCATCGCATGCGTGATCTGCTCATACAGACCCATGCTAATTAGGTTGTTACCCGTTAGGCGACCAATCAAGAACTCTAGCGAAAGGTAGTTCACGCTCTTCGCATTTTTGATGTTCTCGTCATTTTCAGTTTCTAACAGGTCAAATGTTGTAAGTTCGGCTAGCGCGCGACCCATTGCTAGGTACCATGCGCGGCTATCTGCGTTTTCTATAGTAGTTGCGTAGGTTGCAGATAGATGTTTCTTAACGCTTTCTTGGAACGACACTTTATCGAAAGTTTTTTGCTGAGTTGGTTTCATTTCAGAAATCTCGCTTTTAATAGTTCTAATTCATCTGTGACATATCGTGCATGGTCACTAGAAACTAAACATCCTCCCGCTAACGCGCCAAACTAGGAGTAGATGGGAGGGCGTAGGGGGCGTACCGACATAGGGTTAGTGATCTGACTCTCATGTTCTGACTTCGAACAAAAACTTGGAGTGACTAAGATCACAAGCTCCCGTTCGATAACTTAACTTCGATTGATGTGATTTTTATTTGACCTAATTACAGTCATTGTCAAATCTGAGTTTCAGATCACGAAAATATTTTCCGGGTATCATCTTTTGCATTAAATACAGTGCAAACAGAAACAAAGTCACATTATCTAACCACCACAGTTTGTGAGAAAAGTCACAAATAAAGGGCGTAGAGACTCAAAAACATGCAGGAGTGCAAGGTTTCTGCGGAGGATCATAGTCGGTGTCGTTTTGCTTCACGTAATATGAGTAAAGACTTAAGTAATTAGGCTAGTGTCATTGGACTGCACTTTATGCGTGCTTGATAGATTCCAGACCATAGCCACGGAATAGGTGTAAAACTTCGACATGTGGATCCCTTCGAAACTGACTCGTCCCGGCCGCTTACACAATGCAATTCTGCGTCCTAGGGTTCTCGATCTGCTTCAGAATGCAGATTGCTATAAACTCGTACTGTTCCGCTCTCCAGCTGGATACGGCAAGACCACCATGGCTGCCCAGTGGTTGGTAGATAAACCCAACGTGGGTTGGTATAGCATCGATGATAGTGACAACGATGCCTTCCGTTTTATCAACTACCTACTTCAATCACTCAATAAAGCGACGCAAAACGCCTGCCCTAATGCGCAAAAACTGGCAGAAAAAAGACAGTTTTCATCGCTGCATTCTCTATTAAGCGAAGTCTTCGCCGAGATGTCTGAGTTCCATCAAGAATGTTTCCTCGTGTTGGACGACTATCACTTAGTAAATAATGACGACATCCATGAAGCCATGCGCTTTTTCCTCAAGCACATGCCCGACAACCTAACGCTTGTTGTGACCAGCCGCGGCACACCGCCACTGGGTACAGCAAACCTTCGCGTTCGTGACTTAATGATCGAACTAGGCAATGACTCTTTGGCATTCGATACCGAAGAGACGACACGCTTCTTTAATCAACGTGTTGCCGATGGCATTGATGACACAACCGCCGATAGTATTTGTAGTTATGTAGAAGGTTGGCCTTCTGCGCTTCAACTTCTCGCCCTTCAAGCACAGCACCAAAAGCGTACACTGGCGCAGTCTGCAGAGTCATTTTCTCACTTCAACCATGCTCATTTGTGGGACTACCTGGTTGAAGAAGTCTTCGACCTACTAGACAAAGAAACCCGCCAGTTCTTGATGCAATGCTCTGTACTTGACCACTTTAATGATGAATTGGTGTGCGCACTTACTCAACGCGAAGATGCACTTGGTATGATTGAATCACTCAATCGATTTGGCCTGTTCATCTACCCTCTTGAGGGAGAGAAAAACTGGTATCGCTTCCATAATCTGTTTGGTGAGTTCCTTGCCCATGAGCGCCAAGCTCGCATTCCACAACAAGAAGCTGAACTGCACCGCAGTGCGGCAAAAGCGTGGATCAAACAGAAGACACCGCATCAAGCACTGCGTCATGCACAACGCGCCGATGATCCTGATTTGATTGTTCAGATCCTAAGCGAACACGGTTGGCAGATGTTCAACCAAGGTGAATTGTCATCACTGGAGATGGCAATCAAGCAACTCACCACAGATCAGCTCTACAGCGAACCAAAGCTGTCGATGCTACGCGCATGGTTGGCGCAAAGTCAGCATCGTTATGATCAAGTGGGTACCTTGTTAGAAGAGGCAGAAACTCAGTATCAAGCACGAAACATTGAACTCGATACTCAGCAGCAAGGCCAATACAACGCACTACGCGCACAAGTTGCTATCAACAGTAATGAACCAGAAAAAGCGCTCGAACTCGCAGAGCTTTCTCTAAGCCAACTGAATACCACGGTTTATCGCAGCCGCATTGTGGCAACCTCGGTTGTTGGCGAAGTGAATCACGTAATGGGTAACCTAAGCCGTGCGCTACCAATGATGCAGCAAACTGAGAAGTTGGCTCGCCAGTATCAGGTTTACCATCAGGCACTGTGGGCAATTCTTCAGCAGAGTGAAATCTTGATTGCCCAGGGCTACGTTCAAGCTGCATTTGAATTGCAAGACAGCGCCTTCAAATTGATCGAAGAGCATCAACTGCAATATGTACCTCTGCATGAGTTCTTACTACGTGTTCGAGCTCAGATCTTCTGGTGTTGGAACCGTTTAGATGAAGCGGAAGAGTGTTGCTACAAAGGCTTAGATATCCTTGGGCACCACTCTCCAAGTAAACACCTTCATAGTTACTCAATGTTGGCTCGTATTTCTCTGAGCCGCGGTGAGATCGACAAAGCATCGAAGTTTATCGACCAGATCCAACACTTATTGCGCCAATCAACCTACCACGTTGACTGGACGGCGAATGCTTCATTGTCTCTGATTTTGTTCTGGCAAGTGAAAGGCGATAAAGATGCTATCCGCGACTGGTTAAGCGTTGCGGTAAGACCGGAATCTGCGAGCAACCATTTCTGTCAGCTTCAGTGGCGTAACATCGTGCGCGCTCACATCATCCTTGAGCAATATGAAGAAGCAGAAGAGGCGCTAGCATTCTTGAAGAGCGAAGCACAGCGTTCACACTTGGTCACTGACACCAACCGTAACTTGATTGTTGAGGCGGTGCTGCGTACACAAATCAATGATGAAGACAGCGCGCGTGTATTGCTTGAAGAAGCCCTACACATGACCAACCAAACAGGCATGGTCGGTAACTTCTTGGTCGATGGTGGCACTATCGGGCATATTCTAGATAAGTTGAGCAACAAACCTGGCTTGGGTGATTTAGAACGTCACCGAGCACAGCAAATCATGAAGGATATCTCGACTACGCAGCGCAGCCGATCCGTTCACTTTGATGAAGACTTTGTTGAAAACTTGGTTAACCACCCGAACATTCCTGAGCTTGTGCGCACCAGCCCACTCACTCAACGTGAATGGCAAGTACTCGGCTTGATCTACTCTGGCTTCAGTAACGAGCAAATCGCTCAAGAGCTGGATGTCGCAGGGACAACTATCAAGACTCACATTCGAAACCTTTATCAGAAGCTCAACATAGCTAACCGTAAAGAAGCGATCAGCACAGCAGAGAATTTGTTGCAGTTAATGGGTTACTAAACGGATTCGAAATTCGAGAAAACATAAGCTGGTCACCGACGGTGGCTGGCTTTTTTTTCATCTGAAATTCAGAGCCTAAAGTATCGGGGCGGGAATAGAAAAAGGAGAACACCAAATGACAGGCAAAAAAATAGCCAACCGCAATAATCGCGATTGGCTCTATATATTTGTGAACAAAACATAGGTTCACTAACAACGTCAGTTGGCTAGGTGACCCTCGGCTTAAGAAGGGTCACTCAATACCATGCAGTTAGCGTGCCAACTTTAATTAGGCATTTTATAAGCCCTGCATCGCATAAAAACGGTTAATTTCACATGCGAATTGCAAAGTGCATTTGCATAATGCAATCAAGATGCAATATTGATAAGAGACCAGTTTCATCCCTAGCGTTAATGATAAATTACTAAGTGATTGTATTTTAAATGTTAGGCAGATATTCACATCAACGTATTGCCTTACAATTAAGAGAGTAAGAAAAGCACCTTCTCAGTAGCATATTCATACTTTTTTGACAGCAAAGTTTGTATACTGCACGAAATCACCCTCAACTCTATGAAGCAATGAACTACTTAAGTACTTTTTTCAAAGGCATGGCCATGGGCGCAGCTGACGTTGTCCCAGGCGTTTCAGGCGGCACCATCGCATTCATCACAGGTATCTACGATACGCTATTAGAAAGCATTCGCAGAATTAACCCTAGCGTACTTGGTTTATGGAAACGCGAAGGCTTCAAAGCTGCGTTTAACCACATTAATGGCTTTTTCTTAATTTCTTTGTTCGCAGGCGTATTTACCAGCATTGCGACATTCGCAAAACTGATTTCTTGGTTATTGGTCACCCACCCAGTCCCACTGTGGTCTTTCTTCTTTGGTTTAATATTGGTGTCGGTTTTCCACATTCTTAAGCAAGTAGAAAAGCGCGATATGATTCGATTCGTCTTTCTACTGCTTGGCGTTGCCTTCGCTTATAGCATTACTGTGCTTAAGCCACTGCAAATGGAGCCAACCAGCATCAACGTCTTAATTGCGGGTGCGATTGCTATCTGCGCGATGATTTTACCCGGTATTTCAGGCAGCTTTATTCTGCTCCTGATTGGCATGTATGGCCCAGTGCTTGGCGCCGTTAAATCATTTCAAGTCGATGTACTTGCGCTATTCCTTGCGGGCTGTGTGATTGGACTGCTGACTTTCTCACATGTACTGTCTTGGCTATTGCGTTCATTCCGCGACTTCACGCTTGTGTTCTTAACTGGTTTGATGATCGGTACGCTGCCTAAGATCTGGCCTTGGAAAGAGACCATCAGCTGGCGCATCAACTCTAAAGGTGAGCAAGTGCCTCTCATTCAAGAGAACTTGTCTCCATTTAACTTCGAAGCCGTCACCTCTCAGCCTTCTCAACTGACCTTGGCTGTGATCATGATGTTGGTTGCCATCGCATTAGTTCTTGGCTTAGAAAAGTTTGCCGAGCGCAATGCTGACTAACCTCTAACAATCGAGCGGCATTTCGCATGTAGGGTGCTTTCCTTAAATAGCGACGTGTCAGTAAATTGAATCAAAGCGAAGCTACTGGCTTCGCTTTTTTATATCTACCATACGCACAAAATTGCTTTTTGATACAAGCACGTATTGAGTGGTGTGATACCATCGCCGTTCTTATAAAATCAAATGAGAACACGACATGCACCCAGCATTAAAGGTTGCTGCGCTCGGTATTGCGCTGGTCGCTGGCTTTTATGGACCACAGGCAGTCGAGCAATTTAAATCGGTAGTAGAGAGCCACTCTCCTGACGTCAACTTAGATGACTACTGCATGCTTTCAACAACATCGTGTGAGCAAGACAGCGTTGCTATGACCCTTGAGCATGAAACAGCTCAACCTTTAGTCCCAACAAAAATCAAAGTGGTGTGGGAAGGCGCGGCCTCTGAAACCTTGATGCTATCGCTGACCGGTTTAGAGATGGAAATGGGCTCAGCACGTTTCCAATTAAAAAATACTGGTAACAACATCTATGAAGGTGATGTCATTTTACCCGTGTGTACCATGGATCACATGACTTGGCTTGGTGAGCTCACCGATGGTGTTGAAACCGTAAAACCTGCAATAAGGATGACAAGATGAGTAAGAATTGGTCGCTAGCGCTGGTTGTAGCGTTTGTACTTGGCTTTGGAGTAAAAAGCTATCTCGATGGTCAAACAGAGGCTCAAGAGCAACACGTTGAAAAACAACAATTCTCCGAAACAACGCTTTTTGGAAAAGACAACCAACCAATAAAACTCTTTGACGAAACCGATGACAGAATTCGTATCGTTTACTTTGGCTTCACACGCTGTCCTGACGTTTGCCCAACATCATTAGCAATGCTAGCGGGTGCGCTCAACCAGATCTCTGATGAATCGAAAGCCAAGATTCGCCCTATGTTTGTTTCTCTTGATCCAGAGCGCGATGCCGCGGAAGCGTCATATGAATACGCGCAGTACTTCAACCCAATGATTGAAGGGATGAGTGGCCCATTGGATGTCACCACGAATCTGGCGCATAAATACGGTGTTATTTTCAGAAAGACACAGCTCGAAGATTCAGAGCTAGGATACACACTTGACCACAGCTCATATTTCTACTTTTTAAAGCCCAATGGTACCTTGATTACCAAAGTACCGCACACGTTGACGCCTGCGCCAATTGTTGAAGCGATCAACACATTGACGCGCTAGTATGCTAGATCACTCTAGAAACAACGTGTACAAAAATAAAGAACTCAACCAATAGAGTTCGATACGTAAAGTCAGGTCCCAGACCAACACATAAAACAAAAAGGACAACAACATGAAGTTAAAAGCACTTGCTCTAGCAGGCTTATTGCTCACTCCTCTTGCTCACGCAAAAAGCGACATCATGGTTCATGACGCGTATGCTCGTGCGACACCGCCAACAGCGGTAAACAGCGCAGTATTTACGACCCTGATGAACCATAGTGACAAAGATCGCGCTATCGTTTCAGCGACAACACCTGCAGCAGGTAAGGTAGAGCTTCATGATGTGATCATTGAAGGCGATGTAATGAAAATGCGTCAGGTTCAACAGATCACAATCCCAGCAAATGGTGAAGCCGTACTTAAGCCTGGTAGCCTGCACATTATGTTGTTCGACCTAAAAAATGGTCTAAAAGAAGGTGAGCAGATCGAAATAACACTGACTTTCGCAAATGGCGAAACACAAACTTTCGAAGCTCCAGTTAAGAAAGTGATGAGCGGCATGAAAAAGATGAATCACGATCATCACTAATTCTAGAAACTGATGCTCAGTGAGGCTTATCAAGAGCCAAAACACATCAGTGAAAAATTAGACAAAATAAGCCACGATGACTTCTCGCCATCGTGGCTTTTTGTTAAACTGCACTCGCTTTTTATGCAAAGCCTAACCATATTAATAACCAAGGAGAAGAGAAGATGATTGTAATGAAAACACTAAAACTGGCAGTAAAAGTAACGCGTTAATTTTGTTTGGTTAAACCAACTTTAATTCCGAACTACCAACATTAAGCCACCAGCTAGCTACCGCACACTTTTACCCGGTTTACATTTGATCGCACATGGTCAAAGCATGCTCATTATGCATGAATCAATCCGGGGTCCTATCTATTTGAATTCGACCCAAACTCTAAAGCATTTTTGACGTCTCGACGCTTTTGGGCTTTTAACGCTTCTGATCTCACCAACAATAAGAGATCTCACAAGAAGTAAATGCTCTTATAAGAAAAGAAAGCTCGCACGTCTGGGTAAATAGACATGAATTCACAAACTGCATTTTCTCATCCAATGTCACTTCAACAACTTGGATGGCAACCTGTATTTCAACAACAACTGACACTTGAAGATTACGACCATTCAGTGATCGCCCGTATCACCGCGCACCATCGCAGTGGCTACACATTGGCGTCTGAACAAGGCGAAATCACTCTACCTATTCATCACAACCAACCTGCAATGACGGTTGGCGATTGGGTAATATTGAACTCTGAACTGCAATTCGATCGCTTACTAGAACGCCAATCGCTCTTTAGCCGAAAAGCTGCGGGCAGTCGTGTTGCTGAACAATATATTTCAGCCAATATCGACACAGTGTTTATCGTGGTTTCATTGAACAACGACTTTAATCTGAGTCGCATTGAACGCTACCTGGCACTCACAAATGAAGCACAAGTTGAAGCGGTTATCGTCCTGACGAAGAAAGACTTGTGTGACGACTACGAAGACAAAGTACAACAGGTACAAAGCTTAGACCCGATGCTGATGATCGAAGCGGTCAATAGCCTAGATCAAGGCTCAACCCAAGTACTGTCACCTTGGTGTAAAACCGGCAAGACCGTCGCGCTAATGGGCTCTTCTGGTGTGGGTAAGTCGACTTTGGTTAACTCACTGCTAGGTGAAGCATCGCAGGCAACAGGTGGTATTCGTGAAGACGACAGCAAAGGCCGTCATACAACAACATCACGATCGCTCCGCTTGCTCGCATCAGGTGGCTTGTTACTCGACACTCCAGGAATGCGAGAGCTACAACTTGCAGACTGCGCTGAAGGCGTGAGTGAAACTTTTTCAGACGTAGAAGAGTTAGCAATGCACTGCCGCTTCTCTGATTGTCGTCATGAATCAGAGCCGGGATGCAAGATAAGGGGAGCTATTGAGAGTGGTGAACTGTCTGAGAGACGATTTACTAACTATCAAAAGCTACTGAGAGAGCAAGCAAGAAACGGCGCTTCTCTTGCAGAGCAACGCGCCAGCAATAAGCAGCTTTCCAAGATGTATCGAAACGTACAGTCAGAAAGCCGCAACATTAAGAAGGGCTCAGCTTAAGCAGTTAGATATAAAGGCAATCTGAGTTAATCGCTCAACGCTGAGCTGAAACACCGAGCCCCACGTGCCAATCGCGTGGGGCTTTTTGTTTCAATTAGATAAGAAAGTGACTATTTACGCACACAATGTTCTTACCAATCGCCATTTACATCCTCTAATTTACAGTATATTAGCCCCATAAAATATGAATTTTCAGATTTATAGCTCAATCAAAATACATTTATTTAACATTTAGCTCTAAAAACACCACGTAGTGCAAACAATCACACTAAAAGTAAACTATTCCTAGACACCCGCTACGATCCCGCTAATATGACCGCCCATTCCACTAGTGTATAGTTGGATTCGGTACAACTTTATAAAAGATACATCACTATAATAAATTAACAATTGCAGGTATTTTATGCAAAATCACAACATGCTCGCCCGCATCGCTCGTGGGAATCTTGTCCTACAGATCCTTGCTGGTATTGTTTTCGGTGTCGTTCTCGCCATGGTTTCTCCTTCAGCAGCTCAAGACGCAGGCCTTTTAGGTAGTCTGTTTGTTGGTGCTCTGAAAGCTGTTGCCCCAATTTTAGTATTCATTCTTGTTGCAGCTTCTATCGCAAACCAAAAGAAAGGTCAGCATACTCATATGCGTCCTATCATCGTGCTTTACTTGATTGGTACCTTCTCAGCTGCACTAACAGCAGTAGTATTAAGCTTCATGTTCCCAACCACTTTGACACTGGTTGCTGGCGCGGAAGGTGCTACTCCTCCTCAAGGTATTGGTGAAGTTCTTCACACGCTTCTATTCAAGCTTGTAGACAACCCAGTTAGCGCGCTAATGAACGCAAACTACATCGGTATTCTTGCTTGGGCCATCGGTCTTGGTCTTGCTCTGCACCACGCATCTGCAACAACAAAAGCGGTTTTCGAAGATCTAAGCCACAGTGTTTCACACATTGTTCGCTTCATCATTCGCCTAGCGCCATTTGGTATCTTCGGTCTAGTTTCAGCGACTTTCGCAACCACTGGTTTTGAGGCGCTAGCGAGCTACGGTCAACTTCTAGCGGTACTACTAGGTTCAATGCTCATCATTGCTCTAGTGGTTAACCCACTGCTTGTTTTCGTTAAAACAAAGCAGAACCCATACCCTCTAGTATTCCAATGTATTCGTGAATCAGGTGTAACGGCATTCTTCACTCGTTCAAGTGCTGCGAACATCCCAGTAAACATGAACCTTTGTAAGAAGCTAAACCTAGACGAAGACACTTACTCTGTATCTATTCCACTAGGTGCAACCATCAACATGGCTGGCGCTGCGATCACTATCACTGTGTTAACGCTGGCTGCTGTACACACGATGGGTATTGAGATTGATATCTTCACTGCAATCCTACTAAGCCTTGTTGCTGCGGTATCTGCATGTGGCGCATCTGGTGTTGCTGGTGGCTCACTGCTACTTATCCCTCTTGCATGTGGTCTATTCGGTATCTCAAACGATGTTGCGATGCAGGTAGTAGCGGTAGGTTTCATCATCGGTGTGATTCAAGACTCTGCTGAAACAGCGCTTAACAGCTCGACAGACGTAGTGTTCACAGCTGCAGTATGTAAAGCTGAGCAGAACAAAGCTTAATAAGCCTTTATTGGCTCACAAGCCAAAAGCTATATAAAGAAAAAGGGAAGCATCTGCTTCCCTTTTTTGTTGTCTGAATTTCATTACAACCACTCAAGCTGTATTCAACTTATCACGATGGATAACATGTCCCATGGATAATCCAGTGAACACCACTAACTAGCTTCTGCTCCAATTAGACTGGCTAAAGTCTAGAGGGTCACTAGTCTGGTTAGCTTGCTTCTCTATTGGTGCTTGCTCTAAATTCGGTTGCTCTGTGTTCGGTTGCTGGCTGTAATCGATGTTCGCTTCTTGAGCATTAGGTACCGGCGTTTCTAGATGGCTGGTCTCTACATTTAATGACTCACCGTCTTCATCAGACGCTTCTTTCACTTTCTTTGGAATCGGTATATTGCGTTTGTAGAGCTTGTTGAGCGCTTTGATTATTGAGTGCTTAGTGATTGCTTGTTGGGTAAGTTTGGTCATGATCGGTTTAGTCAGTGCTTGTAAGCCCACAACCGCATCGACACCTAGCTCACCGCCCACTTTATCTCTCTGCTGCTTAGCTTCTGAGTAGCCAAAATGAGCAGATAGGAATAGCCAGATATAAGCAATCGCATTACCGTTTTCACCATGGTCTATCCATGCCTCACCCGCTCTAAACATCGCCTCTGCACTGTTCTTTTCTGCTGCTGTCTCAAACCAGTACACAGCCTCACCATGGTTAGGCTCTACGCCGACACCATTTAAGTAGCTCATACCCAGTTTAATCTTACCATCTAGGTTGTTTTTCTCAGCCGCTTTGCGATACCAATCAACAGAGCTTTCTGCAGAGTAGTCTGGGTTTTCTTTGTCTAGGCACCAGTCACCCATGAACAGCATCGCTTCGGTATTACCACCAGCGGCAGATTCCTCAATATAGGTGTACCCCTTGGGAATGTTCTTTACGGTCCCGCGCCCATGAACCAGCGCTTTACCCATCTCAAATTTCGCCGACATGTCGTTGTCTAAGGCTGCGATCGCAAGCTGCCAAAAGTTAGCTTGTTCTCTTAAGATCAGGTCTTCTTTGCGCTTCATGCTTAAGCGCACAATGCCGTACATGCCGTTGACGTTATCCAAATGCGCCGCTCTATCGTACCAATATAACGCTTCCTTGATATTGTTACGCTCCGCTTCTTTCGCCAAAAATAGAATCGACGGGACATGCCCGGTTTCTGCTTTAAAGTGGCGCTCTTTTTGCTCTTGGATACGTGCTTTTTCAATCGCCTTTCGGTAAGCGACAGCACGCGCTTTACGTTCTTGTTCCAAGCGCTGTTTTCTCAGTGATAAAGAAATCAGCCACACGGCAACAAGTATTAACGAAAGAGCAGTCGCACCAATTGCGATTCCCATTGTACTCATAAAATGTTTAACCTAATTCGGTTTCGTTCTACCCTATATCGGCCACAAGCAGACTATATTGAGTAGTTAATTTCTGGGGCTATTAGCCATGATGGTGACAAGAGGCGCAGTCCCTACACGCTCCGCCTTAAACTTGATTCAGTATCTCAGGAATACATAACGATAAGAAGTCTGCAAAGACTAATCCGTACGCAACCCACAAATCGTGTGATCTTGCTTCAATAAGGATGTTCTCTCGAGCTTGCCTTTCATCAAACGAGGCTCAACCGCTCACCAGATACTGATGATTCAAAACTTATGACCACATGCCGCTATGACTAGGTCAATTGACCATAAATGTAAGCTAACTCAGCGACCGTTTTTGCAGAAAACTTCTTCATCAAACTTGCTCGGTGAACTTCAACTGTCCTTACTGCGATGCACAGCTCATCAGCAATTTTCTGATTGCGCTTGCCGTCAATAATCTGTTTAAGAATATCGATTTCGCGCTCAGTTAACGAAGCATAGGCCTGACGGTAGACGTTCATGTGCAAATGCTTTTCTGAAGCCGCTAAGCCTTGTTTAATCGCCTCGGCTAGCTCACTGCCTTTGACTGGCTTCTGGAAGAAATTCACCGCGCCAGCCTGCAGCGCTTCTGCCGCCATAGGTACATCACCATGACCAGTAAGATAGATAACCGAAAGCGGGCTCTGTTCCTTTAACATCAGTTCATGCACTTGCTGGCCTCTCATCTCCGGCATTCTGCTATCGAGCACCACGCACCCAGCCGCACTTAAATCAACAGCATCGAGAAAACTCGGACCGTCTTGATAGGCAGACACCGTAAAATCATGCTCTTCCAGTAAGAACACCAATGAATCGCGCATTGATTCATCGTCATCAACCACATAGACCGTTAACGTTTGATGAAGTTCAGACATAACAAGATTCCTCATGAATCATTTGAAAGAGAGAAAGGTAAAGTCACCGCAACATGACAACCATGTGGAGTGAGAGACGTAATGCTCATTTGACCTCTGTGGTCTTCAATTACGTCTTGGCATATCGCAAGCCCTAGACCCAAGCCGTTTTCTTTGCTGCTCACAAAAGCTTGTGTCACTTGATGCTCGGTGAAATCTAATCCCGTGCCATTATCGATAACCGACATCATCATTTTATCGGCTTGATACTCGGTAATCACTTTAATTGTCGCTGGCTCATGGTTTTTATAGTCAATATCAGACATCGCACGCTGCTGTTGGGCGTTACACGCATCGGTCGCATTGTTGATGAGATTAACTATCACTTGTTGGAGGCCCACAGGGTCAATATAGAGCTCAACAGGTTGACCCACGACGTAACGCTCAATAGTAATTTGGTGCTGTTCGAGACGAAATTGCAACAGTTCAATAGTGTCCGTTAGCAACTGCTCTATATCGCCTTTTGACTTCTCTGCTGAGCGTTTCTTTATCATATTTCTTAGGCGTTGAATGATCGCGTTTGCTCGATCCACTTGTGATTGGATCTTCTCAAACACAGGTTCAATATCGGTGAGTGGTTTGTTTTTAGAAATGCGTAGCAGACCACCTTCACTGTAGTTTCGAATAGCCGCCAAAGGTTGATTGATCTCATGTGCAAGGCTGCTCCCCAGTTCGCCCACGACGGCGATGCGTTGAGAGTGCTCTAGCTGTTCACTCTTACTCTTTAGCTTATTAAGTGTCGCTTCTAACTGCTTTTTGCTGCGGCTGAACTTGTACTCAAGCCAAAAGTGGTAAGCATTCAAGAACACAACTAACAAGAAAAACGCCCATGCCCATTGCTGATTGTACTTACGCCAGATTAACGCTTCTTTCCACCATGGCTGTTGCAATGGGTGCATGTCGAGTTGCTGATACAGCTTGTCGATGGAAAGCAGACTAGTTGGTGACGTCCAACCCGAAGCATTCGCTGCAATCGCTGGTGCACTGCTCTTTAGCATCGAAAACAGCACCTGGCTCATTTGTTTAGCCAGTGCCGAAGAGGCTCGTTCTGTTTTGGCAAACGACCAATTAGAATACAGAGGTGTAGACACTTGGCATCGGAAGCCTTCAGGCGCCTGGTTACCGATGATTCGATATTGCCCAGCCACCAGCAAACCTTCGCTAATCATGTTTTCAACCAAACAAGCAGGGACGACTGCCGCCTCAATGTGTCCTTCTCGCAGTTGGTACAAACTGGCATCAATCGGGAAACCCAAGAACTGAGTATTAGAGAAAAATTGGTTGGGGTTCAGTCCTTCCTGCATCACTTGATAGCGCATGGTGAGGTAGCCGCCAAACGCATTTTCAGAGACAGCAGCAATCGGCTTTCCGCTCAATTGCTCAAACGAGATATACGGTGACATTCTTCTAACCACCAATGCCGATCCGATACTGCGTGTGCTGCTCACACTTTGGTCGTCGAAGTTGTGGCTAGTCATGGTCGCCATCCAAGAGAGCGCGTATTGACGTCCTAAACGCACTGCTTGACCGGGGTTGGTGATTACAAAATCGACCTCGACCTTCTTTACCGCTTCCGCCATCTCTTCCAAATTAAAAGGCTTGAGAACAAAGTGTTTTCCCGGGATACGCTCAGATAACCAGTCCATCGTTGGTTGCCAGCGTTGTTGCGCTGCAAGTTTGCCCCTGATGGCTAAAACACCCACTTCAATCGTCTGGTCTGATTCAATCGTACTTGTCGCTACTGAAACAGGTTCCGTTTGAGCAGCGAAACAAATACCTGCACTCAAGCTCAACCAGCACGTACTGATGAATATGGTGAAATTGCGAACAGTCACGGACATCTCTTTATTCAATCGGGTTACCTATTTAGTGATTTCTCAACGCTTTTAAATAAAGCATAACAGCTAGAGGCTCTTCTCCGCTTAGATGAGTCTATAAACTAACAATAAAACCGCTAACACATTGATTTACAATCGCTTCCCACCTTATATATCAGTGTTGTAGTTTGTCGTTATTATCTTCCGCTCTATTTAACTTTAAAGGCCAATCCGTACAGTCTGTAACGCTTGAAGAAAGCTCTCATTCAGTACTCGTCAAGTGCAAGCGAGATAGACGCTGTAAAGTTGTTGATCCTGAGACTGGAGCTCCGCGCACCGTCGACCACTACGTTCACCGTCGCCTGTCGGATTTACCTGTCAGTGGTCGCCCTTGCGTTA
The DNA here is from genome assembly GCA_000169995.1 of Vibrionales bacterium SWAT-3. Classification (GTDB taxonomy): domain Bacteria; phylum Pseudomonadota; class Gammaproteobacteria; order Enterobacterales; family Vibrionaceae; genus Vibrio. Next base: position 236,599 of record AAZW01000001.1, read on the forward strand.
TAGAAATTGAATTGGCTCAGACAAGGGATAGGCTCGGCCGAAGGTTGATTGAAGAGGCTGATTTTGTTGATAAGGGGAGTCGTTATACAAAGAGGTTCTGTCACTTTATTAGTGGACTGTGCCGCTATATGAGCATCCACGCAGTGTCGAAGCATTTAGACATACGCTGGGAAACCGTGAAAAATATCGATAAAGCATTCCTTCTCTCTACCTTGCCTGCTTTAGAGCCTAAGAAGTTGACCAACCTTGTTCATATTGGCGTTGATGAAGTCGCCAGGGCTAAAGGCCATGATTATATGACCGTCGTTTATGATCTCGTTTCAGGACAACTTATTTGGGTTGACCATGGGCGGACTTCAAACGTACTCATCAACTTTTTTGAACAATTATCACCGCAAACGAGAGACGGCATCCAAGCGGTATCAATGGATATGGGGCAATCTTACCAATCAGCAGTGAGAAACGCTCTTCCGAATGCAGACATCGTTTTTGACCGGTTTCACGTTATGCAGAACTACTCTCTTCTGATAAGGAAAGAGCGTAATAAAGCGTTTAGGAAAGGAACACATGACGAGAAGAAAATGCTTAAAGGGACGCTATTTTTACTCCTCAAAAATGCGCCGAAATTAAGCGATAAGCAGTCAGATAGGCTAGATGATTTACTGGAAAGCAATAAGACTCTTTGTACGATTTATATGCTCAAAGAGCAGCTTCAAGCCTTATGGGATGAACGTAATTTTGACTTGATGATCGCAGCGCTTGATGCGTGGTGCCAGCTTGCTAAAAAGACGAGGATCTTATCTCTCATCAACTTTGCAGACGCGCTTTGGGAGAGAAGAGTTGGGATCTGCAACTATGCAAAATATAAGCTGACGAATGCCCGAGTGGAAGCAGGGAATGTATCGATAGGTCTTCTTAGACGGAGAGCCCGAGGAGTAAGGGATACTGATTACTTTAAATTGAAGATTAGACAAACCTCAATCCTAGAAACTCACTCTACCATTTATCCGGAAATCAAGCTCATCTAAGCGGAGAAGAGCCCAGCTAGATAGCGAAAACCACATTTGTTCTAGATCAACTTTGATCTGGGAATGTGGAAATCCACAATACCCCGTGTAGGGTCAAAATCTGACAATGAGCTCAACAGAACCAATACCCATTTATAGGTACCAATATGGACTCATTGAAAAGACGGTTTCTCAGCCAGTTCGGCAAAGTTTCCGCTGGTGCTGCGCTCATTCCCATTACCGGAATCAACACCGCAGTTGCCAGCACAGCCATTCGCAACAACAACCAACCAGACCGTAAAGGCGAAGTGGGTAAACGCTACGCCATGGCGATTGATTTGCGTAAATGCGTAGGCTGTCAGGCATGCACAGTGGGGTGTAGCGTTGAAAACCAAGCACCGATTGGCCAGTTCAGAACCACCGTAAAACAGTATGAAGTCTCCCTTAATGATGGTTCAACAGCTCAACAAGAGGTGAAGTCATTCATGCTGCCTCGTCTGTGTAATCACTGCGACAACGCACCGTGCATCAAGGTTTGTCCTGTTCAAGCTACCTTCCAACGTGAAGATGGCATTGTGATGGTCGATAACGAACGCTGCGTAGCTTGTGCCTACTGTGTTCAAGCCTGCCCTTACGATGCTCGCTTCATTAACCACGACACACTGACAGCCGACAAATGCACCTTCTGTGCACACCGCCTTGAAGATGGCTTACTGCCCGCTTGTGTGGAAACCTGTGTCGGCGGCGCACGTGTAATCGGTGACCTTAAAGATCCAAACAGCGAAATCAACCGCCTGCTCAATGAGAACCAAGACGACATCAAGGTGCTCAAGCCAGAGCAAAACACCAACCCGCATGTTTTCTATATCGGTATGAACGAGCGATTCGTTAATCACATTGAAGGCCAACCTGCGATTTATGATCCAGCCGCCATCGATAACGCACCTTCTAGCAAATAAGGAGAGACAGCATGAATATCACCGAGGTGTTAGTTCCCGCTCAAGAGATTGCTTGGCTACCGTGGGCGGTTCAATATTTCTTCTACATTGGTTCGGCTTACGCTGCTGCTATTCTGTTTTTGATTGCACTGATATTCAAAAGCTCAACCAGTCATCAATTCCGTTCAGCCCTTGTACTAGTGATGGCCATTGGCGCCATTGTTGGACCATTAGCCCTTACTGGTGACTTACACCAACCTGGACGTGCGTGGCACTTCTACGCACACATCACGCCTTGGTCATGGATGTCACTGGGTTCTCTGTTTCTTCCTTTGTTCTCTGGTCTGGCTGTCGCGACGGCTTGGGTTTACTTGCGTGATGACATCGCACAACTTAAAGAAAGTGAAAACCCGCTTCTAAAGCGCTTGTCTTGGTTAACCCTAGGCCAATGGCAGGTTTCAGCAAAACTAATGATTGTACTCGCTGCTGTGACGGCCATTTCGGGCCTAAGCATCGCGCTTTACACAGGTGCCGAGATCGCAATTTTGGCGAGCCGACCGCTTTGGCATCAACCGGCCTCTCCGCTGCTTTGGTTTACGACAGCATTTTTTGCTGCAACGGGTTTAACGCTGTTGATTTGGGCTTTGCTGCCTTCAAACAAGCCAAGCTTAAAACCAACCGACCTCGCTCTAGTACAAAGAACCATTACCTTAACAGGCGGCCTTGCCATCATTCTTACGTCGATTTGGGCTTCTAACCATGGTCACTTCGACCTGTATGAAAACGACGCTTGGGGTATTAATTTAGGCATCATGACCACCAGCATTTTGCTGTGCATGATCTTAGTTCTTCCGCTGCAGCGCTTATCTCAAAGCAAGCTGGGAATTATCTGTGTAGCACTTGCGACCATAGTTTCTGCATGGGCAGTACGCTGGGTCACCATGATGGAAGTTCAAACCATTCCACGTTTCGATGTGGGCCCATTCCCTTATGAACTACCTATGGGTAGTGCTGGATTACTCGGCATCGTTGGCATGTTTGGCCTGTGGCTTGCGCTTGCCTTGTTTGCTTCTGAGATCGTGTCGACTCGATCTACACCAAAGACAGCATCGAAGACACACCATAATACATCGTCACCACTTAACCGCTCACATAGCTTGTAGTCTGAGGAATCATCATGGATAACAAACGTCGTCAATTTTTGAAAACAGGTCTTGCTGCCGGTGGTGTTGGAGCTTTTGCTGCAGGTTATGCGACAACCACAAAACACATGGTTCACGGTGCTATTGATGGCACCGCAGGTAAGAAAACCAACCACATCCACCACGGTAATTCGTTAGAGACGGAATACAGTGTCGATGAACAAGGTAAGATCTCGCCGAATCCAAATCAGCGCGTAGCACCATCAATGTGTTTCGGTTGCTGGACACTGTGTGGCTTGCGTGTACGTATCGATAATCGCAATGACGAAATTTTGCGTATCTCGGGCAATCCCTACCATCCGCTATCAAGTGATCAGCAAATCCCGTTCAAAACACCGGTAAAAGACGCCTACATTGGCTTGTCTGGTGAATCAGGCATCAATAACCGTTCGACAGCCTGCGCCCGTGGTAACGGCATGTTAGAGATTCAAAACAGCCCATACCGAATCACTCAACCGCTCAAACGTGTCGGTAAACGTGGTGAAGGCAAGTGGAAGCCGATCAGCTACGAGCAACTAATCACTGAGATCACCAAAGGTGGTGACTTGTTCGGTGAAGGCGAAGTGGAAGGCTTACGATCGATTCGCGACATCGAAACACCGCTAGACCCAAACAACCCTGAATACGGACCAAAAGCAAACCAATTACTGGTGACGAATGCCGGCAATGAAGGCCGTGATGATATCTTGAAGCGCTTTGCATTCAACAGTTACGGTACACGTAACTTTGGTCACCACGGCTCTTACTGTGGCTACGCATTCCGGGCAGGTTCTGGCGCGATCATGAATGACTTAGACAAGTTCTCGCACTTAAAACCCGACTTCAACAATGCGGAATTCATTCTTTTCATCGGCATGTCTCCGGCTCAAGCAGGTAACCCGTTTAAGCGTCAAGCACGACAACTTGCTGAGGCTCGTACTAACGGAAAACTGAGCTACACCATAGTGACGCCAAGCCTTCCTGCAGGCTCTTCAAGCCTTGCGGCAGGCGATCGCAACAACTGGCTCCCGATTAAACCGGGCACCGATTCAGCATTAGTATTAGGCATGATCCAATGGATCATCGAAAACCAACGCTACAATCACGACTTCTTGTCTCGCCCGAGCGCACAAGCGATGCAAAAAGCCGGCACCACACACTGGTGTAATGCATCTCACCTCGTGATCAGCGACGAAACGCACCCACAAAACGGGCGCATGCTTCGCACATCGGATATAGGGTTGCTAGAAACAGGCGAACCGATGTCTGACGATGATGCATTTATCGCGCTAGATGTGACAACGTCACTACTAACATCAAATGTTCAGGTCGATGAGGCGGCGTTGTTCGTCGATCAAGACGTGGAAATCGATGGTCAAACCGTTCGCGTTAAGTCTTCTCTACAAAGATTGAAAGAAGAATCCTTCAAATATGACCTTGCTTACTACAGCGAGCAGTGTGAAATCCCACAAGATCAGATTATTGCACTGGCGAAACGCTTCACTAGCTATGGTACAAAAGCAGTCGTCGATACTCACGGTGGCAACATGCACACCAATGGCTTCTACAACTCCTTTTCTATTCTGATGCTGAACGCGCTGATCGGTAACATCAATGCGAAAGGCGGAGCGATGGCGAAAGCGGGCGGCTACCCAACTTCTGTTGCAGGCCCACGTTACGACTTTACCAAGTTTAAAGGTAAGACGAAGCCACAAGGCGTGTTCTTATCTCGTAGTAAATTTCCGTATCACAAAACCAGCGAATACAAACGTCGCGTTGCAGCCGGTGAGTCACCCTACCCAACTCGCGCGCCTTGGTACCCAATCTCAGCGCCGCTGCTAACCGAGCATTTGTCAGCGGCGATTGATGGCTACCCATATCGCGCAAAAGCGTGGATCAACCACATGGCGAACCCACTTTATGGCGTTCCGGGGTTAGACAACCTATTAGGCGAGAAGCTTAAGGATCCAATGCAACTGGGTTTGATCGTCTCTATCGATGCTTTCATTAATGAAACCACAGCACTATCAGATTACCTTGTGCCAGACACAGTAACCTACGAAAGCTGGGGCATGGCAACACCTTGGCATGGCGTTGCAACTAAAGCGATCACTGCTCGTTGGCCGATTGTGGAACCTAAAACCTCTCGCACTCAGGACGGTCGTGCCATCAATCTAGAGAACTTCTTTATTGATCTGGCGAAAACACTCGAGCTGGGCGGCTTTGGTGATGATGCAATCAAAGACAGCCAAGGCAATTGGCACGGTATCCACAGTGCAGAAGACTTCTACCTACGCTCTGCGGCGAACTTAGCATTTGCCAAAGGCGGCGTGCCGAATGTGGATGCTGAAGACATTGTTTGGTCTGGTCTTGAGCGCCTTGTTCCTGTGATGAACAAAACGCTCAAGCCAGAAGAGATGCTCAAGGTGGCGTACATTTTTGCACGGGGCGGTCGTTTTGAGGACGCTACCAATGCCTACACCAACGAAACCATGAAGTACAAATGGACCAAACCACTGGCTATCTGGAATGAAAAGCTCGGTACTTCTCGCAATACCATCAGTGGCGAGCAGTACATGGGTTGCCCAACGTGGCACCCACAAAAGTTGGCAGATGGCACGCCTTTGGCTGAGCAGTTCCCAGCAAAAGATTGGCCATTCACCCTGACTAACTTTAAGTCCAATATTCACAGTGCGGTGTCTAACTTGTCACCACGCTTGGAGTCCATCAAAGGCGTGAACCCAGTGTACATTCACCCACAAGACGCCTCTTCAGCGGGCATCAAAACCGGTGACGTATTTGCCATTAAAACGCCGAGCGCAACGACAAAAGCGTTGGCAATGGTGATTGATGGTATCAAGCCGGGAACACTAGGCTTTGAGCATGGCTTTGGCCATAAAGAGCTCGGTGAACGTGCACACTGGATTGGCGACACACAACAACCAGTGAAGATGAAGTCCAACGATGGCGTTAACATTAACGATATTGGCTTAATTGACCCGACAAGAGAAGGCAAAGGCGTGATGCTAGATTGGGTAGTCGGCGCAGCAGCAAGACAGGCGCTTCCTGCGAAGATCTACAAGATCTAAATCTCGGTGAGCTTAGTCCAATAATAAAATAAACAGAGCAACTTCATTATTCGGAGTTGCTCTTTTTTCAGATACCTCATTCAACTTAAACCTTCCTCTATCTATTCTTTTCACCACTTCCCTTTAAGTTTTAGCCCCACCGCCCTCAAGCAACTATGCTTATCTCTAAGGTCAAAACAGGCTGATTGAGCCTATTTACGTGAGACTCTCCTCAAGTTCCGAGTGAATTAATGTGGAAATCCACAATAGCGCGAGCAATCAATTATGTCGAAAATGCGTGCATTACAACCAATAGCGACGCCTCATGATTAAGCTGAATATAAAAACTCAAACTCTCACGCTTTGCATTGCTGCTTTAGGAAGCTTCTCTTTATCCGGTTTTTCACAAGCAGCGCCTAACCCAATGCCCGAAGCCGCAGAAACCTGTAGCGGGTGCCATCAAGCTGACGGGAAAGGTATGCCTAACATCGCCCCTATGCTTGCTGGACAGAATGCTGACTACCTAGAACATCAATTGATTCTATTTTCTAGTGGAGAGCGTCAAAGCGCGATCATGAAAGGCATGGCCGATGGCGTGTCTGATCCTGCTATTCGTCGTGAAGTTGCCGAATACTTTGCCTCTCTCCCTTCATACGAATTCACAGATTTAGAACAGCGTGGCTCGCAAGCGGATATCGAGAACCCGTATCGCAAGCTTGTATTTCAAGGCGACTGGGACCGAAACATTCCAGCATGTGCTACCTGTCACGGACCAAGCGGAATGGGCGTAGACAAGTTTCCACGCCTTGCGAGCCAACATGCCGACTACATTCAATCTCAGCTTAACGCATGGAAAAACGGAACTCGCAAGGGGGATGATTTGAACATGATGGGCAACATCGCTGGCAAATTGACCGACGATGAGATCAAAAACCTGTCTTACTACTTCGCATCTTTTCGATACTAAAGGGCTAGCATGAAAACACTACTTTTAATCACCGCAACCCTTGCCTCTGGACTCGCTTATGCCGAGGGTGAATTACCTGATCGCCAAACCGAACTGCCAGCCGTCGAAAAAGTGAAAGATAACAAGTACCTAGTGCCACGCGACTTAGTGGATATCCCAGCGGGAGAATTTGGCGACAAGGTCAAACTGGGCTATTCGTTGTTTGTTGACTCACAACAGATGCGTGGCGAATACGTAGGCAACGAGCAAAACTGTGTTAACTGCCACATGCAAGCAGGCATGAAGCCCAATGCAGCGCCACTTTGGGGCGCGTACATGGCCTACCCGGCTTATCGTAAGAAAAACGACAAGGTCAACAGCTACGCTGAGCGTATTCAAGGCTGTTTCACCTATTCAATGAACGGAATCGCACCAGCCTTAGACTCAAAAGAACTGGTCGCACTCTGCGCTTACTCCTACTGGTTGGCGATGGGTGGCATCTTAGATAAAAACGGCATGCAAGATACGCCCGTTCCTGAGGTTAGCGATGCGGATTTACAAGTCGGTGGTAAAGCGGAAAGCTTCCCTCTTCCTGAAGAGCTGCTAAGCAAATACCCAATTGATGATCGCAGCAAGTTGGCAGGTCGTGGCTATCCTAAGATTGCTCAACCTGAACAAGAACCTTCGATTACTCGTGGTGAGAAGGTTTATCAAACCAGCTGCCAAACCTGTCATGGTCAAAATGGCGAAGGTATTAAAGGGACTGATGGTCGCTCATACCTGCCACCACTTTGGGGCGAGAACTCATTTAACTGGGGCGCAGGTATGCACCGCGTAAACACAGCGGCTTACTTTATTTACGAGAATATGCCGCTTGGAAAGAGCCAACAGCTTTCCATTCAAGATGCATGGGATGTGGCCGCTTTCGTCAACAGCCATGAACGCCCACAAGATCCGAGATACAAGGGCGATGTGGCTGCTAATGCAGAACGCTATCACAATCACCAAGGCTACTACGGTAAAGAAGTTGATGGCCACGTGCTAGGTACAAAAGCTTACCCAAGTGGCAAAGAAGTGATTCACAGCCACTAACTTTAATTAAAGAGGCACTTCTTTAGAGAAAAGAGCCTCTCACGCTAGCTATATCTGAACTTTACATTGTAAATTAGTCAACGCTAGAACAGTAAAAAGAAGCCAGTTCGTGTAACGTTCTGGCTTCTTTTTTGATTTGATATAGCAGAGAAAACGTTAATCTTGCTGCATCTTCTCCCAAATCGTTGGCGACCCAATATAATCTTGCACTGAAGTGATGAACTCTTTCACTAGCTTGGTCTGCTTACGGTGCGGGTAGACGGCATAAATGGCGGTATCCGCTGTTGAGATGGCGTAATCAGGAAGCAGTGTCACTAAGTCCAACTCTTTCATCGAGGCGTACAGATTTGATTGATCAAGAAAGCCATAGCCTAAGCCATCTTTCACACAAGACACCATAGTACGAACATCACTCACCTTGTAGTTACCACGAATCGTCAGGCTCTGAAAAGTATTGCCATGCGGCTCTTCACTGATTCGAAGATGATCCACCGTCATATCGCCATTGGTATAAATCACCGCAGGCAGAGACAACAAATCTTGTGGCGTTTTCGGCTTACCATGTTGCTTCACAAAGTCATTTGAGGCGACCAGCATGAAGTTACTGTCAGCTATCTTCTTCGCAATCAAATTCGATTCCACCAGCTTGCTAAAGCGGAACGCGATATCAAACTGCCCTGCAATGATGTTGGCGATCTTATCGTCCAAGGAAAGTACGATCTGAACATCTGGGTACTTTCTCATGAACTGAGTGATGATAGGTTGCAGGTATTGCTGGCCAAAATAGATCGGTGAGGTAATACGCAGCACACCTTTCGGCTCAGACTGATAGGAGTCAGCGATGCCTTGAATCTGACTGATGGTGTCTTTCAGCACATAGGTTTGCGCAAGAATATCTTCCCCAGCAGACGTCAAAGAAAACGATCGAGTAGAACGGTTGAGTAGCTGAACACCTAAGTCTTGCTCAAGCTTTTTGATCTGTTTAGAGAGAGAGGAATTGTCCATGTCGTGCAAGGTTGCCGCTTTGGTAAACGACCCTTGTTGAACTACATCTAAGAACAATAACAACTGATTGGTATTGGGCACTGTGCCGCTCCTAATATTAAGCTCGATTAACGTTCATCTTTAGGGGTGTCCATCACCACCATGGTTGTGATGGATTGAACCTGAGCACACTCCCCTAGCACATCGGCATGAAACTTCTTATAGCTCGGTAAGTCTTTAGTCTCGACTCGCAACAAGTACTCATTGGCTCCGGTGATGTTGTGACACTCGACCACCTCTTTCTCCATAGCGACGTGCTCTTCAAACTCCAATTGAGCAGATTTTTTGTGGCTTGATAAACCGATCGAAACGTAGGCGATAAAGCCCACGCCCATCAAACTGGTATCGAGAACCGCACGATAACCTTGAATGATGCCTTTGCGCTCAAGTTCTTGTACACGCCTTAACGTCGCTGAAGCCGACAAGCCAATCCGCTCTGAGAGCTCAATATTGGAGATTCTGCCGTCCAACTTAAGCTCTTGCAATATCCTTTCGTCAAATCTATCCATAAGTATTTATTATTGTGCCTTTAGTGATAATAGAGGAAATAAAAGCACATAATTGCCTCACTTTCCACCTACTATATTTCTCAACACGTGAAAGTCATGACCGGTCAGTCACTTCGTTCATTTTATTGCTGGAGAACCATTATGCCTTTAGAACAACTTAGCGCACTTGCCTTGTTTGCGTTTGTCTCGACCTTCACGCCGGGTCCAAATAACATCATGCTCATGACATCAGGTGCGAATGTTGGCTTTGCCCGTACCATTCCGCACATGCTTGGCATTGCTCTAGGGTTTGCAGCTATGTTGCTATTGGTCGGCTTCGGTTTAATGGGTATTTTCAACGCGTACCCAGTGACTCACCAAATCTTGAAATACCTGAGCCTTGCGTATTTGGTGTACCTCGCAATTAAAATAGCCAAGAGTGGAAAAGCGAAAAGCACTGAAGCTTATAAACCGATGACCTTCATCGGCGCGGCAAGTTTTCAATGGGTTAACCCGAAAGGTTGGTCAATGGCACTGACAGCCATTTCTGTTTATAGCAGTGGCAGTTCATGGTGGGAACTTGCGATCATCGCAGCCATTTTTACATTAGCTAACTTACCGTCGGTAACCTTTTAGACTGCAGCAGGCAAGCAACTGCAACACTGGTTAACAACTCCAGTACGTATCAAAAGCTTTAATTACGGTATGGCGGGCTTGCTATTAGCATCAACGATTCCAATGCTCTAATCGACTCAGCTTTACCTATTGATGGTTAGTACACCGCTACTAACCATCATTCGAGTTAAAGAAACTCAATAATTTCACTAACCCAACGACCAAATATCGCCTGCCCGTTCGGCGTTAACGTCCATATAAACACTGCTATATTTATTGCCACCGTCAGCCAATAAATCGCTCGGAACGGCTGCTTTTGCGTTTTATGACGTAGCTTATCTTGCGCAATCAAAGCCCCCAACCAACCACCAGCAACAGAAAAAATGTGTAAGGTTTTCTCAGGCACACGCCAATTGCCATTGATCGCTGCTCGCTTGTCTTTTGCGTACACAAAAAACGTCACGACACCTATAACTAAATACCACGCCAATAGCGCTTTTGAGCTTTCCGCAAACAACGTAGACACCGCCACCAGAACCAAATAAGTGATAGCGATTTGAATAGATGAAGACAACATCAACTCCTTTTGGGTAACAGCTCACATACTGTGGCAATTACGCCCTGTAGATTTTGATAAGGATGAGTAAGGCACATTGTAATTCAGTTAGCCTGCAAAAAATAAACAAGCCCTTTCATCCCTACATAACATGATGGAAGTTAAAGGAATTATAAATATGTACAACCAAAAGTACGCCATCTACCAAGTTTTTACGCGTTTATTTGGTAATAAAAACACCCAACATGTCCCGTGGGGCACCATTGAACAAAATGGCGTTGGTAAATTCAGTGATTTTACCGACAAAGCGCTGTATGAAATTCGCAAGCTTGGAATGACTCACATTTGGTATACCGGAGTTCCTCACCACGCGTTAATCAATGACTACAAACACATGGGTATTTCAGACGATCACCCAAGCGTGGTAAAAGGCCGTGCAGGTTCTCCTTACGCTGTCAAAGATTACTACTCAGTAAACCCTGATCTCGCTGATAATCCCGAACATAGACTAGAGGAATTTGAGACGCTAATTAAAAGAAGCCACGACCACGGCTTAAAGGTGATCATCGATATCGTCCCTAATCATGTCGCACGTCACTACAAAGGGTTAAACAATCCACAAGGCGTAAGTGACTTTGGTGCTCACGATGACACAACACTCGAATACCACAGAGACAATAACTTCTACTACATCCCCAACAGCACCTTTAAACTACCAAATATCGAGCCCGATTTTATCCCACTTGGTGGTGAACAACACCCACCCCTACACTCTCCATTTGTCGAAATGCCCGCTAAATGGACTGGTAATGGCTCACGCCTAGCTAAACCCAACTTCGATGATTGGTATGAAACCGTGAAGATCAATTATGGTGTACGCCCTGATGGTTCAAAGGACTTCCCTGAATTGCCGAGTGACTATGCTCAACGTGATTACCGAGAACACTTCGATTTCTGGAAAGCTATCGATGTGCCTAACTCTTGGGTTAAGTTCAGAGACATCGCCTTGTTCTGGTTAGATAAAGGCGTCGATGGGTTTCGTTACGATATGGCGGAAATGGTACCAGTCGAGTTCTGGAGCTATCTCAACTCATCCATAAAGATGCAAAACCCCGATGCCTTTCTAATGGCAGAAGTTTATCAACCAGACTTATACCGCGACTACATCCACTTAGGAAAAATGGACTATCTATACGACAAAGTGGACCTATATGATGGGCTCAAAGCCGTTATGCAGGGCAAAGCTTCAACAGCCATCATTCCCGAGGTTCAACATCAAATAATGGACATAGAGCACCACATGCTGCACTTCTTGGATAACCATGATGAACAGCGTATCGCGTCTCCTGAATTTGTAGGCGACCCGAATATCGCCAAACCTGCAATGCTCGTCAGCGCCTTATTGAGCAGCTCGCCGACTATGATTTACTTCGGACAAGAAGTCGGCGAACCTGGAGCAGAAAATCCAGGTTTTGGGCAATCCTCTCGAACATCCATCTTCGATTACATAGGTGTCCCACAGCATCAAAAATGGATGAACCACGGCGCATTCGATGGTGGGCTATTAGACGATAACGCAAAGCAACTGCGTCACTTTTATCAAAAGGTGATGAACTTTTCGCTCGAGCACTCTTCAATGACCGGGCATTACCGAGACTTACACCAAAGCAATAATTTGAGTGATTCGGTTTACGCATTTCTGCGCTATAACGACCAAGAGCTGACAATAGTTGCTGCGAACTTCAGCCAGCACGCTACAGAGCGTGTTTGTTTGGTTATTCCACGTGATGTAATCCAATCAATCAAAATTGCGGATGGCAGTTACTTGCTTAATGAACATATCGAATCTAATCAGTCACAAGAATTACGCGTAGAGGAAGGAATTGGCTGTTTCAATATTGAATTAAAACCGCTGTCATCGTTGGTTTGGGTATTACCTTTAAATACTTAAAACCGTTGTCGATATTATATAGAAAGAAAATAAAGTTTAATTGATAATCAACTTAATTCCCAAGTTAAATTAACAGCCGACCATTTCGATATCTTCCTCACATTTATAAGGATGAGCTCTCATCCTTATTCTCTACTCAAGGGCGCGAATATACTTTGTTAATCTGATGTAAAAAGAACTTTTTCCCTGTAATCTTTATTCCATGCGGCTTGGTTCATCTTTCTTGGTACAGACAAGTTACCCTCTGATTTTCTAAATAGGTTCTGCACAAAGCGACGACAACAAGCCATATTCAACGCTGAATCCCCAGCGTAAATTCGCTGCTCGTCTTCTTTGAAAATTACGTCCAACGCCCAGTGCTGCTGATTCTCAATATGCCAATGCTTTCTTGTTGCCTTTGAGGCTAACTCTAAAGATAAATGGTCTGTGCAAATATAGTACGAGGTTTCATAACTTCCTTTCCCTTTGACACTCCTATCTCTTACCACTGCAACAATGCTTTTTACGAGACACCACTTCTGTCTGAGTGCTTCGCTGAAGGCTGCAGGAAGCACGTAAACCTCACGAACCTCTTTTCTACCATGCCCTTTCTCTTCCGTGATGTATGATTCCTGTTTATCTTCAGGCAAAGCCCAATAGTATTGGAATTGCACATCAATTTCTGCTAATAAACTTGGTTGATTGAGTTTAACTTGTACTAGGATATCTCCACCTTTATCAACTACTTTATTCAGTGTTTCAACCTGACAATGCAGGGCATCAGCAGTTAATAAACATCCTTTGATATCTAAAGCGTCTAGCATGTTTCTTCTTGCTAGCAGCTCCATACCTTTGCCGTCACAAGGTTGGTGTGTGAGAGTCAAACCCTCGTCTACATCAAATGCCGAAACCATATAGAGGGGGTGCTGTTGTTTGCTTGCTTTTGCCCCTTTTAGAACCTTCCCATCAACACTGATTATAGGCTGAGCATGCTTCTCTCTGTGCAAATTGACCCAGCCCACCATAGCTTCCAATAGCGTCTCTGGCACAACGGATCTCATGATCGCAGCTATATTATGTCGAGTGGGAAGACCATTTTCGTAGGGGAAATACTCACGTAACCACTCGATATTTCCTTCACCGAAATCCTTAATCTCTGTCCATTTATTTTGACCACAAATCATGGCTGTTATGACCACGAAAGCGACTTCCATAACAGGATAAACTTGATTGATGTGCGAACGGGTATCTTTCACTTTTTTAAGTTGCTCAATGATAATCATGTGCGAATTTCTCATGTTTTTTTACTTCATGATCAGATCGTGATTATCTAAAAAAGTTCCCTGTAAAATAAATCCATTATTTTCAATGGTTAAAGTTCGATCCCGCCCTTTTCTCTACTCCTAGCTACTACGCCCTATCTTATTGATATTAAAGATATGAGCTATTGATCCAAGTAATTCACTGCAAACCAAGTACAAATCGTGACATTGACACTAGGTTTCTTATTTTTACTTATTAAAAATAACTTTACATATAGACATCACAAATGGCTGACCACCGTTAATACTAGGATATTTATCTTCATAAAAAGTGAAATATGGATATCGAAACGTGAACAATATAAATATTAATCAATGTTTAACTCTACGAAATACCTTTAACAATACAAAGAAAAAAAGCTTCAATAAATCGACTTTAGCCAAAGCGATTTTACCCCTTTTCACCGCCACTTTAATTGCAGGTTGTGGCAGTGATAATAACAGCGACAGCGGTACAGATACTGGTAATAGTGGTTTGTATCCAGCTGCAGAAAACGAAGTGGTTATTTACTACAAACGTGATATTGCAGCTTCAAGCACATCAGGCTCGACTTATGACGGTTGGGGGCTGCATTTATGGAATGGTGAAGGCTGCACTAGCACAGACCTAGAAGCGATGGGATTAAGTGCAACAGGTACCGATTGGAACAGCCCATACGAATACGATGGTATTAGCGATACTTACGGCGCTTACTATGTATTGAAAGTCGATCCAGACGCTTCTGACCCACACCGATGCATGAACTTTATCTTGCACAACGGAGATGAGAAAGCATTTGGCAGCGCAAATTCAAAAGTAGAGCTGGATAAACTTGGTGAATCTCAGGGAGTATTTGGTTTCCATGGCAGTAGCGAGTTGTACTACGAACCTATCTCAGAACGACCAGTGAATATTGATGGTCAAAAAGCACATTGGCTTGATGCAACGACCATAGGTTGGGAAGCGGCCAGCAATGCAGACTCTTTAAAACTCTTCTATGCATTGGATAACAGCATCTCAATGAATGATGACAAAGAGATTGTCGGTGGCACTGCAATTGAACTGAGCAAAGATGGCGAGCTATCCTCTGAATTAAAAGAACGTTTCCGCCACCTAGCAAGTTTACCAGCAGTCGCGATTGACGTTGATGACACAACACTACGCACCATTTTGAAATCTCAGATCATTGTTGTAGCCTACAATGCCAATGCCAATGGCGATGTTATCTCTTCGACCGAGATTCAGAAACCAGGCGTGCTTGACTCGGTATTTGCTAGTGAGGATGCCGGTAATGCAATGGGTGAAGAACTCGGTGCTATTATCGACGGCAGCGCAGCTACCTTTAAACTATGGGCTCCTACAGCCCAAGATGTTGAGCTAGTCTTATACAGTGAAGATCTAAAAAGTTCACAAGTCATCCCAATGACGGAAAGTACTGAGACAGGCATCTGGGCAACAGAATCGGTGTCTAACGCCGTGAACATGTACTACCGCTACCAAGTGAAAGTTTACCATCCAACCACTGGCAATATCGAAACTCGCCTTGTAACGGACCCTTACTCACTGAGTTTGTCGAAGAACTCAGCATACTCTCAAGTCATCGACCTGAATGATTCTTCCTTGATGCCAGAAGGCTGGACTGGCTACGTTCGTCCTACCGTCGAGAAAGACGAAGACCACGTTCTCTACGAGTCACACCTGCGTGATTTTAGCTTCAGCGACAAACTCGGCACAGCGAGCCTAAATGGAAAATACCTAGCACTCACAGAAGCCGATCGTGAATCAGTCAAACATCTTCAAGCGCTGAAAGATGCCGGTTTGACGACGCTGCATATCCTACCTGCATTTGATATCGCTACCGTTGATGAAGATGCCGCGAGCCGTGTTGATATCACCGACACCGTAGGCAAACTGTGTGATGTAAAACCGACTGCTGCCTTATGTGGAAGCGAAGACGAAAACAAAGTCATCGAAGATGTACTCGATGGTTATGACCCTTCAACGGGTGACGCCCAAGCATTAATGAATGACCTTCGTATGCTTGATAGCTTCAACTGGGGCTACGACCCATTCCATTACACGGTGCCAGAGGGAAGTTACGCGACGGATCCAAACGGTTCTAAGCGTATTCTAGAGTTCCGTCAAATGGTCAAAGCTACACATGACATGGATCTTAAGCTGATCATGGACGTGGTATACAACCACACTAATGCATCTGGCGTAAACGATAAGTCAGTACTGGATAAGATTGTCCCTGGGTACTACCACCGTCTTAACGTCAACACAGGTGGCGTAGAAAACTCGACTTGTTGTGACAATACTGCGACTGAAAACCTAATGATGGGTAAATTGATGGTCGACTCACTCAAGGTGTGGGCTGACGACTACAAGGTAGACGGTTTCCGTTTTGACTTAATGGGCCACCAGCCAAAAGACGTGATGGTCGAAGCGCTGGAAGAAGTGCGCAAAATCGACCCGAATACCCTGTTCTACGGGGAAGGCTGGGACTTTGGTGAAGTCGCCAACAACGCTCGCTTCGACCAAGCAAACCAAATCAACATGGCAGGTACAGAAATCGGTACATTCTCAGACCGTTTGCGTGATGCCGTTCGTGGCGGTAGCCCGTTCGATGGCGGTGTTGACTCTGAAGGAAATCACCCGCTTCGCTTTAATCAAGGCTTCGGTAACGCAGCTATCGCCAATGAAGAAACCAAGACAGATCAAGACTCCATCAACGGTCGTTTACACAACCAAGACCTTGTTCGCTTGGGGATGGCGGGTAACCTCGCAGAATACGTACTGATTGATTACAAAGGCGATACCAAACTGGGTAAAAACGTCGACTACAATGGCGCACCGGCGGGTTACACCAAGATGCCTTCAGAGAACATCTCTTACGTATCAAAACACGACAACCAAACACTTTGGGACAACAACGCATACAAAATCGCAACTGGCACAAGTTCGGCAGAACGCGCTCGTATGCAGTCGGTATCGCTTTCTACCGTGATGTTGGGCCAAGGCATACCGTTCATCCACATGGGTTCGGAATTGCTGCGCTCGAAATCTATGCAGCGCGACTCTTACGATTCTGGTGACTGGTACAACCGTGTTTTCTTCGATGGATCTGACAGCAACTGGAATGTCGGCTTACCTCGTGAAGACAAAGATGGCGCGAACTGGGAGCTGATCAAAACCATCATTGCTGACCCAACGGCAAAACCAGACGTAGACGACATCGAGTTAACTAAGCAGCAATTCCTAGAGCTATTAAAGATCCGCAGCTCAAGTGAACTGTTCCGCTTAGATACCGCTGACGAAGTCATGAAGCGAGTCGATTTCCGTAACGTTGGCGAAGCCCAAGTCGAAGGCCTAATCGTAATGTCTATCGATGATGGTGTATCCGCAGGCGAAGACCTTGATCCTGCTCATGACGCCATTGTCGCAGTTGTAAACTCAACCAATGAGTCTCAATCGTTCAAAATCACAGGAGCAACAGGCTTTGCGCTTCACGAGGTTCAACAAAACTCAGCGGATGACATAGTGAAAGGCGCAAGCTTTGCTAATGAATCATTCACTGTTCCAGCACTAACCACCGCTGTGTTTGTACAAGCACAAAACGGTGCTCAAGGCGCTGGTTTGCCGGTTGATAACTCAGACAAGGATGTATCTAGCATTCCTCCGTACGGTCAAACAACCGTGTATGTGCGTGGTGATATGAATGGTTGGAATCCTGTTGATGATTGGGCGATGAGCTTTGTTGCTAATGGTGTTTATTCTGTAACAGGCAATTTGGAAGCGGGTAACTATGGCTTCAAGCTTGCAGATGCTGATTGGAAAACACCTAACTTTGGTTGCGATTCTGTAGAACTTGCTGATGGGTCAATCGACCTGGGAACTGATGGTAACTGCCAACTAAACGTAACAGAGTCTGGAACCTACACATTCACCTTGAATGCCATTCACGAGCTCGATGACGACGTAGATGGTCCAGTTGTTTCGGTCACTAAGCAGTAAATCTGAAAGGGCCGAAGCTAAGTAACAGATAATAAAAACCAGCGAAAGCTAGCCTTTGGGAGACGTCAGTCTCCCTTTTTTGTACCCAACAAACACCAACCTAAATATGCCTTCTCTACTATCCGTGAGCCGCATTCAACTTCAATGATGAACTCACTTCTTGCGTTCTAGATAGAACAGTTCTTCTTCATCTGCACTGCAGCCCGAATAATCGTAAGTCACTGTATTTGATTTAAGTATATTAAGTGGAGAAAAGAGAGGCTCTGTGTAGGATAAAGCTATTTACTCAAAAGAATATTACACCACTAAGGATCGTATTTAATAAAATCGACGACTCATGAGATTCGACAGCATTCATAAACTCGCTTGTTTCGAGCTAATTGATTTCAACCAATGTGAATATTTCATTTATCGCTGGCAATAAAAAAGGACCCTAGTAGGGTCCCTTCTCTTAAATCAGACTTTGTGATTGTATCAGTTACTTTTTATTAACTGCTTTTACAAAGACTTCTTGTGCGCCTTCAATGCCTAATGCTTTCGCTTCGTCTAATAGACCCAAAGCTTTTGGAATATTGTCTGCTTCGACAGCGGCTTTAATCGCATTATGGTAGTAAGTTTGTGTCTCTGGTTGAATCGCCTCAACCTTCGCGGCTGCTGGCTTAGCATTTGATTCACTGCTTGAACCGAATGAGAAGAAACCAACTCGATCAATAGCGACTTCTATTTTACCAACGTTCGAGTTTGGAACTGGAATATCTTCAACTTCTGGTAGGTAGTTACCACGGCCTTCCGCGTCCAAACGAGCTGGGTGAATGACATCAGTAAAACCATCAAGGTCTGCTTGATCTGTATAGATAACTAAGTAAACCGACTCAGCCGTTGTCGGTGGGTAGAAATCGTTTTCTGCGACAAGGCGGTTGCCTAAATGCAACCTAGGCTTCGCGTATTCGAAGCTATCTTTACCATAGCGCTCTAACTCACGACCGTTCTTATCATAGATAACCGCATTAGGGACGAATGCTGTGTCGCCGATCATGCTTGTAATCTTAATAGAGTATTCACCGCGCTCCGCCGGTAGCTCGATCGCTACTACAGGGCTATTTATACCCTGATAGTTCAAAATTTGGCTGTCTGGTGTTACATCGAAAATTGCCGAGCTTGGCAGCTTCATCGGGGCAAATTGAAGACCAGCAATAGAGTTAACTTGTTCGGCTTGTGCCACTTGCACCTGCTCTACAACTTGTGCAGATTGACAACCGGCCAAAGCAACACAGCCACTCAACATTAGAGCTTTAAAATACATAACTCTTCCTTCTTGTTATTTTTTTAAGAAATTTACTAACTTTAATTACCACAAAGAAAACTATTCACCTAGGGAACGATCCACTTAATCGTACATTCCTTAAAAAAATAGCCGACGCGAGCCGGCTATGAATTAGGACAGTTTAGGATTGGTTAAGCTAAGTGTTTACCACCAAGCTTCAGCTTGGATACCGAATACATATTCTGTATCGTCGCCGTTGAATGCATCTTTGTTTTCAGTATCTAGGATGTAAGAGCCGTAAACGCGGATTTCAGGACGAGCCCAGAAGCTGTCACCCATAGCCCAAGCTTGAGCTACTGTGAATTTAGCGTTACCGAAGTCTTCTTTCGCTAGACCACCGTCAGCAATGCGCTCACCAGCGTTGTAGCCAGCTTCAAATACTGTGCGCATTGTGTCGTTCCACTTGTACATTGGACGAACTACAGCAGAGTACTGGTCGATGTCAAAAGTTTTGCCTGTCGCTTTATTTGAGTCGTCACCGTCGCCACCAATTTGACCACCGATATCGCTACCTGCTAGGTAAGCTAGTTGGTGACCCATTTCCCAAGATTCGCCAAGGTTCATTACACCCCAGTTAATTAGACGGAAACCAGATGCTTCATTGAATGCTTCAGTACCACGTGCGTAGTAAGAACCAGAACCCCAGAAGTTTGCAGCTTGTACGCCGTAACCGTTAGTACCGTACTGAAGTACTGTTTGGTGGAAACCGTTGCTCGTTCCTTGATGTACAATTGCAGAAGCTAGTAGGCCGTCGTCAGCAGACTCGCTTGCGTTATCTGAATCAGTTGCGAAGTTGTACGCTAGTGCTAATTCTAGAGATGCATCTTGCCATAGGCCGATGTTCGCTAGACGAGCATCAAAGATGTAGCCAGTTGAATCATCAGTCGCGCCATCTTGGATTAGTGCAACAGATAGTTTTTGGTCACCGATTGAGATGTTTTCAACACCACCACCAGTACCAGATGTGTTTAGGAAGTAGAAGTCAGTGATATGGATATCTTTACGTTGGTAGTATGTTTTACCAGCCCAAAGAGTTGCTTCTTGGTCGAAAGATAGAACGCCTTTCGCTTTAACTGCGAACTGAGCAACGTTAAAATCAGAATCTTCCCAACCATTTGCGCCTGGTGCACCAGAAGCAATCATTGACTCAACGCGCCACGTTTGCTCACCAGTTTTTAGTTCTTCAGCTAGGCCAAACTCAGAGTAGTTGTCATTTTCGTTACCTAGACGACCAATACCGTTTTTGTTAACTGATACATCACCATTACCGTTGCCGCTGATACCGGTACCAGCACGCATGTAACCATTAAAGTCAACAGCGAACGCAGAGCCAGCAGCTAGCGTAGTCGCCACTGCAGCAGCAATCAAACTTACTTTTTTCATTCTTAACTCCATTAAGGACGATTTATTTTAGGTTTTTATATTTTTGCTCTCTTGCGGCAACCAAAGGCAGTTATGGTAGTCGTAAGATAGAGAGGTTTAGGGTTTCCCCTGATTCGTTTCAACGGGGTCAATATTAAGAGGGGATGACAAGTTTGACTTCCTCCACCCCCAACTAAATTAAGGGGGATTAGAGGGGAGTAGAAAATATACAGAATGGTGTTTTAAAGAGGTAGATCACTTAATCTAGGAGGAGTAGACAGCACGAAGATCTAATTATTCAGCATAAGTGAGATCTAGTTCAAATATATAATTTGAACTTCATCGATCAATTATTTTTTTAACCGTAATTAATCTGTGAAGTTGCTTGACCTTACTGTGACAAAGCCTTTTACTAATAGTTCACTGATGTTGATAAACGAACAAGAAATCAAGCAATGACTAGAACGCTCGCTCGCCCTTATCCGCTAGGCGCAACGCTAGGTAACACTGGCTGCAACTTCTCTATTTATTCTCCTGACTGTAAATCTCTTTCACTCGCTCTTTTTGATGAGAACGAGGAGTTCACAACTTATAAATTGGACAATGAATACGCTGATATTCGATATGTATTTATCGAAGGTATTAAAGCGGGGCAAAAATACGGATTCATTGCAGAAACAGCTAATGGTCCAATATTACTTTCTGACCCTTATGCTAAAGCGATAAGTGAGCCGCTCCACTACACCACGCCTTATAGTAATGAGAAAAGCTTTGCGATGGCGAAATGTGTCGTTGTTGATGATACCTTCGACTGGCAAGGCGTCGAAAAGCCGCGAATTAGCCGCGAAGATACCGTTCTATTTGAAACGCATGTTAAAGGCCTATCTCAACTTCACCCTGAAGTCGCAAGTAATATCAAAGGCCGTTACCTGGGGTTAGTGAGCCCTGAAATGCTTGCGTTCTACAAGAAACAAAACATCAACTCTCTACAACTTTTGCCCATTGCGGCCTGCATGCACGAACCCCACCTGCTTGATATGGGTAAAGTGAATTACTGGGGCTACAACCCATATTTGTTTATGGTACCCGACCCTCGTTATGCAGAGAAAGACGCCGTAACTGAGCTCAAAACTGCGATTCGTGAACTGCACCGCAACGGTATCGAAGTGATCTTAGATGTGGTGTACAACCACACAGCAGAAGGCGGCGAAGGTGGCACAACCTTTAACTTAAAGGCACTAGATAGCCGAACTTACATCAAGCACGGCTGCCATTATGCAAACTTCACAGGCTGTGGAAACACCGTCGACCTTACCCACCAGCCAGCACTCAACCTAGTTATGGACACGCTTCGTTACTGGGTAAGCGAATTCCAAGTCGACGGCTTCCGTTTTGACTTGGCAGCCACACTGGGGCGCGAAGGTGACAACTACAACCCTGAGGCTGCTTTCTTTAAAGCCGTAGCTCAAGACCCTGTACTTAAAGAAACTAAGTTAATTGCAGAGCCGTGGGATATTGGCCCTAATGGTTATCAAGTGGGTAATTTCCCACTTGGTTGGAATGAATGTAATGACAAGCTGAGAGACATCACACGTAGCTTCTGGCGCGGTGATCAAGGTTACCTAAAAGAATTTGCTACACGCCTAATGGGCTCTCGCGATATCTACAGTGCGGCGCACTGGCCTTACAAACTAACCGTCAACTACATCACTTACCATGATGGCTTCACCATGCAAGACCTTGTCTCGTACAAGCACAAGCACAATGAAGAAAATGGTGAGAATAACCGGGATGGACATGGTGACAACCGCTCTGAAAACTACGGTGTAGAGGGTGAAACAGAAAACCTCTTGGTTATCGCGACTCGTGAAAAGCAGAAACGTAACTTCATGGCGAGCCTGCTGTTTGCTTTCGGTATTCCACACATTCTGACAGCAGACGTGTTATCTCATACTCAAAAGGGTAACAATAACGCTTACTGCCAAGAGAGTGAGACGAGTTGGCTGAACTGGGAAGATTCAGAGCGCAAGACCTACTTCAAAACTTGGCTGTCAGAGATGATCGCCGCACGTCAGCAATACATGGTGCCTTTTATCCAGGCGTTCAGCGGCGAAAAACGTAACTCTAATCGCATCTTCTGGAGCCGTGTTGATGGCACACTGATGGAACATGATGATTGGAACCGTTTAAGCTCAGTAGCACTGCATCTTGGTATTGGTAAAGATGGCGATGAGCTGATTTATCTGATCAACCAAACCAACGCCCCAGCGCGTTTCAGCTTACCCAATGACCGTGAACAAAACTGGGTGACGATATGTGATACCAACCTGAGAAACGTAAAGCCAGGTCATGCCGAAGGGGAATTGCTGCTATCACCAACATCGATGGCGATTTTGCACTATTCGCCAAACAAAACTGAGTTAAGTGAAAGTTAAGCCCACTCAATAAAAAAGCAAAAACTATAAAAGCCAGTTATGTTTTTAGCTGGCTTTTTTGTTAGCTGAATATCACAAAATTCATTTTTTCATATGGAATCATTTGCATTGATGTGATTAATAAAACTTTTTAGTATGGCCGTACTATAAAAATGAATCTATCACGTCTTTGGATATCATGGCTTTACCTAAAACACTTATTCGGCTTTTTAAACCATACATAATCTTATTAACCGGAGGAATGCTTTACCTCGCAGCAGCTCAATTAGAAAAAGTAGAGACCGCAGCAACCAACCAATCAGCATCAAACATTCGCATCGCAAGCGCGACTATTCGTTCCAACATAGAGGCCGTATTCGGTAAACTCTATTTCTTAGAAACCAGTCTAGGCATACCTAACGCCACCGACTTTAGCGACCAAAAATTTCGCGAACTTAGCGATAATATTCTAAAAAGAACCCCGAACTTCTCCGATATCATTCGATACCAACCTAACTCCCAACATTATGTCTCCACTCGTGGTCTTCCTCTTTCCAATGAGCAAATCGCCACAATACAATGGCATTCAATAGACGGTGTTGTAGAAGATTTTTACATCTCTTCCGTTTACCAAAAAGCCGATGGACGATGGGTTTTCGCCGTTAAACACACTGCAGAAAAGCTCAACGAAGAAATCTGGATTGAGTTTGATTTAATGCATACCACGCAAGGTTTAAGAGATTTAAAAACGCTGAATAATGGCTATGTATTTGTTGTAGACAGAGCAACAGAGCGACTGGTATTCCACCCGGATCCACAGCGTATCGGTTCTAAATCCATCAGCTTCCATGCAGGGATCAGCCACCAACTATCTCAAGGTGAATTGGCGGGCAAACATGAATACTACTATCAAGATAACTTCAAAATATCGGTATTTGACGCAGACAACAGCTTAAATTGGGTGTTCATTGCGGGCACTGATCGCCATGACATCTTAACCAGCTCACATCAATTTACGTTGACGGGCTTAGTACTGGGCTCACTCCTGCTATTGTGGATTGGTGCCAACTATCTGGCTTATCGTTTAAACGTCTCTTTGTCTCAACTCAACAAAGTGGAAGACCTTGCGAGTTTTAAGCGCAAACTGAAATCAATTTTGGATAACTTTACCTACCACAAAGGTATTCAATTCTGTCTCTACCAACCAGAGAACCACTCATTCAGTACACTTGATTATCATGGAAACAAGTCGACAGTACATTGTGATAAATCGCTCTCTGAACGCTTTGTCGCAAACGCCATGGTTTATCGAAATGGTAAGGACGCCGATCCTCTCGCACGCAAACTAAAAATAGACCAACGTCACTACTGCATTCCTTTGTACTCACGTCAGCAATTGATTGCTGTGTTGTATGTGAATGCGCGCTTGCCGATCAGCCAAAGTATTCTGCGTATGATCAGAGATTACACCGAAGTCTCACTGTCTAACTTACTGCTTCAGCACCAGTTGAGTAGCAAGGACTTGATGACGCAATTAGACAACAAAAGTAGCTTTAATATTGCACTGGAAAACTACGCCAACCAGCCTGAAACCTATATCGCTCTACTCGATATCGATAATTTTGACCACGTGAACCGAGCTTATGGTGAAGCTGTGGGTGACAAGATGATCAAGCTAACAGCAGAAGCACTACGCTCGTACTTTCCGAAGCCTAAAGGACTATGCCTTGCTCGTGTTGGAGGCAAAGAGTTCGCAGTATTATTTAAAGCAAACGGCGCCAACGACGCCAAGCTCCAACTGGATCAATGCCGAATTGGCGTAGCAGAGAAAACTATTGTGACGCCAGACATCAGCCTCTCTTTAGGCGTGAGTGTCGGTTTTTCACAAATAGAGGGAGAGCCAGATACAGCCCTAGCACTTGCGGAGCAAGCAAAGCTTATCGCTCAACAACTTGGAAAAAATCGAGTTGAAGGGCACATCAGGGCAGTTGCAAAGGCCTCTTAAGCTGCCCTAACAAATCCCTTACTCGGATACTGATGAAAACAAAGCACCTAGGGTTCACGCTCTCGGTGCTTTTGTTTTTATAGAAAGTCATTACAATGCGCGTTCAACACGACAACCTCACCTTTCCAACGATACGAATCTTATGAAGCTAAGTAACCGACTGCAAACTCTCCACTCCCTTGTCAGTAATGACTACCAACACATTTGGGACTGTTGCTGTGATCATGGCTTCTTGGGTGTTCAACTGTTGGCGGATAACAAAGCCCCTCACATTCACTTTGTCGATATTGTTCCGTCCCTAATGAACGAGCTAGAAAGCAAACTGGTGCGTTACTTTCCCCAAAGCGAGAAGGCACAACAAAAAGTCACTAGCCAATGGCAAGTCTACTGCATGGATGTCTCTGCAATCCCATTGGAAAAACACACGGGCAAGCATCTGGTCATCATTGCAGGAGTCGGTGGCGATCTAACGCAAAAGCTTGTAGACGACATTCACCGTCAACATCCAGACAAAACGATCGACTTCTTGCTCTGCCCTGTTCATCAGCAATTTGAGCTAAGAAGCCACTTAAAATCACTCAAGTTCGGGCTGATTGACGAGGTGTTGATTCAAGAGAATCGCCGTTACTACGAAATTTTATTGGTCAGCAATAACCGAGGTGAAAGAGTAGATACTTCGACAGTAAGCGAGATTTCAAACGTCGGTAATAAGATATGGACTCCAAACAGCGATGAACAAATTAAGGTATCTCAGCAGTACAAAGCCAAAACACTGCAGCACTACTTACGCATCCATCAAGGGCAGGAGAAGCAAGGTAAAGCTAGTCAAGTGAAGCATATTATTAATGCCTACCAAGCGGTTAAACCCATAGTAAGTACTAACTTTACTGTTGAAGATTAAGAAAGCCGAATCAATAAAAAAGCCGATAGTTCAATGAACTACCGGCTTTTTTAATACTATTTGTTCAGTTTGAGCTTACTGCTCTTGTTTCTTATAAAGCTTATCAGCCTCATCAACTGTCTCTACCTCAGAGGGCTTATCAACCCCATAGACCGTATCAAGATAGGCGTCTTTCTCTTTCCACGTATTGTTCAACCAGCTATGGAAGCGACGTTTAAATGCCTTATCTTCAAAGTAGTTACCATTCACGTTCTCATCCATGGGATGCAATTTAATACGCACAACGACCTTAGTCATTTTGCCTTTCAGCATATCTTCAAACGGAGAGGTTTGGTTTTCAGGGTAAGCTAAAGTCACATCCACGATGCCATCCAAAATTGGGCCCATTGCAGATAAAGCAAACGCCACACCACCTGTTTTTGGCTTCAGTAGGTGACGGTAAGGGGTTTTCGCTGACGCAAGTTTCTCGTGGTTTGCACGAGTCCCTTCAACAAAGTTAACCAATGTTGTCGGTGCTAATTTGAACTTAGTACACGCTTTATTGATTGCATTGAAGTCATCATTACGGCGTTCAGGGTTACGTAATAGAAACTCACGAGAGTGGCGCCTCATGAATGGCATATCTAAACCCCAGCATGCCAAGCCAACAAATGGTACGTACAGCAATTCGTGTTTCAAGAAGTACTTAGTCATCGGCATTTTGTCTTTTAAGATCGAAGACAAAATCACAATATCTGCCCAGCTTAAGTGGTTAGACATCATCAAATACCACTGCTTGGTCGAAATATCTTCCCCCCCTTCCACTTGCCATTCGATGTCGTTGTTGGCGTTCAACATCCATAAATTGAGCGAAGCCCAGCACCAGAATGTGAAGTTAGCTAAACGAGTACACGACTTTTGCACAACAGAGATTGGCAGGATCAGTTTGATGAGGCCAAAGAAGCTCACGGTAAACGCAGTCATTGCAGTATTGATGGTCACGAACAATACGTTCAAGGCCATACGAAGATTATCAAGCATAAAACACGGCTATATTGAGATCGAAAGCCGCCATTATACGCATCTGTAAATTATTCTCTTTAGTTATTAGTGCAATACTTCAGGGGTCAAACCACTCTGCAGACTTGACTAAAGCTCGGCTCTAGATCCACAAAACAACGCACCACGCAAACAATAACCACACGTACGAGTCATTTGGACTTATTTATAGAAAAGTCTTTTTGACACAAAAACAATTAATTTCATCCGCCAAGTCAGTATTGATAAGCATTCTCATTATTGGCATGGTACATGCAACTCTAAAGTGTAAATAGTTGAGTATCCTTAATGAGATAACTTCTCTTCTTAAAGGTGATGATATGACAGATATTCCTCATGGTTTAGTCACAGGCAAAGTCCTAAACAAGACAGAATGGACAGATCAATTGTTCTCACTCCAAATCAGTGCACCTGTCTCTTCTTATCAAGCAGGTCAGTTTACTAAGCTTGGTTTGCTCAATAACGAAGGTGAGTTTGTAAGACGCGCTTATTCTATGGTGAATGCACCAGAGCATGAGCAAGGACATCAGCATCTAGAGTTTTTGATTATTAAGGATCAGAACGGTCAGCTCTCGCCTCAACTTCACGAATTGCAAGCGGGCGATGACATCTTTGTCGGCAAAGACCCAAGTGGTTTTATGACATTAGATGAGATCCCAGAGATCGCCGACGATCTATGGATGCTTTCAACCGGAACCGCGGTAGGCCCGTTTATCTCAATGCTTGAGAGCATGCAGATACAGCAAAATGAGTTGGCTTCAGACAAAGCCTCTTCATTCAAAAACCTGGTTCTGGTGCATGCCGTTAGAACAGAGCAAGACCTGACTTATCGAGATCGTATCACTCAACTCGTTGATCACTTTCAAGGGAGACTTAAATATGTGCCAATTATTTCTAGAGAATCAGTTACCGGAACTTTGCGCGGACGAATTCCAAGCTTGTTACTTGGAGGCGACCTCGAGCAAGCCGCGTCTGTCACTTTCAATCAAACCCGTAGTTTCTTCTACCTTTGCGGCAATCCGCAAATGGTTCGTGACACAAGCGAAGCACTAACCAGCTTAGGTTTCGAAAAGCACTTACGTAGAAAGCCTGGTCAATTCAGCAGTGAAAATTACTGGTAAAGATAGGCCAACTAAAACACCGAAGTACCTATTTCAAAGAACAGTTAGAGTTAAATAAGAGGTTTTATATGAGTCATTTACGTATTCCTTCTCACTGGAAAATTCAACGTTCAACACCGTTTTTCACTAAAGACAACATCCCAGCAGCACTGCTCAATCATCACAATACGGCTGAAGGCGTGTTTGGTCAGATCTGCGTAATGGAAGGCACCGTCACTTTCTATGGCTTTGCCGATGCAGAAGCGACAGAACCAGAAACCGTTATCACTATTGAAGCTGGGCAATTTGCCACAAGTCCACCTCAATATTGGCACCGAGTAGAACTGAGTGACAACGCGCAATTCAACATTAACTTCTGGTCAGAAAAAGAGACCAAGAAAATGTTCAATACTCGAAAGTAAGATCGACTCTGTATTAATGAACTTGTAAGCAAGCTACCTCGTAGTGTGATTTTTAATGTTCAGTAAATAACAACAAAAGGTAAAATAACCATAGTAATTACAATGACTAATGGTGATAGACAAGACAAAAAAACTCTAGCACACTGAACGAAGTTGTTAGTTTTTACCCCTTATCAAATAAACATAATTGGGGTATTCATTTTTTAGGTAAGAGAGGAAGCCATGCTCAACATTGCTTTTTTTAGCTCAAAATCATACGACGAAAAATCATTCAACCTTGCGAAAGGCGAACTCAACGCTGAGTTTCATTTCCATGATTTTCGCCTCACCACAACCACAGCGAAAATGGCGCACGACAATGAAGTGGTTTGTGCGTTTGTAAACGACGACCTATCGCGAGAAGTGCTAGAGATTCTTGCACAAGGCGGCACAAAGCTGATAGCAATGCGCTGTGCTGGCTTTGACAAAGTCGACCTAGACGCAGCCAAAGAGCTTGGCTTACAAGTAGTGCGCGTTCCTGCTTACTCACCAGAGTCAGTAGCAGAGCACACTGTCGGCATGATGATGTGTTTGAACCGTAAGCTTCACAAGGCATACCAACGCACTCGTGATGCAAACTTCTCTCTAGAAGGCTTGGTTGGTTTCAACTTTTACGGCAAAACAGTAGGTGTGATTGGTTCAGGTAAAATTGGCCTAGCGACCATGCGCATTCTGAAAGGCTTGGGCATGAACATCCTATGTTATGACCCATACCCAAACCCACTAGCCGTTGAGCTAGGCGCTAAATATGTAGAGCTAGACGAGCTTTACAAAGAGTCTGATGTGATTTCTCTGCACTGCCCAATGAGTAAAGAGAATTACCATCTATTAGACGCGACTGCATTTGAGAAGATGAAAGATGGTGTGATGATCGTCAACACCAGCCGTGGTGAACTATTGGATTCCACAGCGGCTATCGAAGCGCTTAAACAGAGTAAGATTGGCGCGCTTGGTCTTGATGTGTATGACAATGAGAAAGAGCTGTTCTTCCAAGACAAATCGAATGACGTGATTGTCGATGACGTGTTCCGCCGTCTATCGGCTTGTCATAACGTGCTGTTCACCGGTCACCAAGCTTTCTTAACCAAAGATGCTCTGTTCAATATTGCGAACACAACCCTAACCAGTGTTGACGCTTTCTTTGCAGGCAACACCAGCGGCAATGAACTTGTTCAATAACGGACTGAGTTAAAAACAAACTAGCTCTACAAATACAAAGCCACGCTATCCCTATGTGAACAGCGTGGCTTTTTGGTTTAAGTTAGTATCAAAGCTATATGCAGAAGTGGCAGTCCTCGATATCTAGGCCATAGGTGCCTTTGCGAATCGCCAGATGTTCTTCTCCAGCTTTCAGGCCCATCTGATAACCTGCATCCAATACCGCTTTATCCATGGTGAGTCGCTTAACCGCGAACGCCTCTGGTGGCGCTATCACCTTAATGGTCGCATCTTTTGGCGGATTACGAATGAACTCCAAAGATTGGTTATAGTTTTCAGCACGTACCGCCATCGATTCTGCAATGTTTGGGAATTTCTTTAACAGCTTTTTCAGCATCCATTGATACTTCTGCGGCTTCATTCGGTAACTCAATGGGTGAGAAAGAATCACAGTAATCTCTCGCGCACCGCGGCGATAAGCTTCACGAACTGGGATTGAATCTGCAACACCACCATCGGTATAACAACCACCAGAGAAACACGGTGTTTCACGATAAGCGATAGGTAAAGCCGTTGTTGCCTCAACCACGTTCGAGAGATTTTCTGGCTTGATGTGATAGTAATCTGCACTGCCTGTGTCGACGTTAGTCACCGCGGCAATCAGTGGAATGCTTGAAAAAAGCTCTCCACAATCCAGTGGGTAACGTTGATTTGATTCATTCCATAACCACTTCACGTCAACCAAGTTGCCACCTTTGGCGAAGCGGGCTGGGTTAAAGAAAGTTTTATCGGTCGCCATCGTGGTAATCACACTGTAGCTGCGTTTTGGCGCCTGAGATAAGTAACCAACCAAATTAGACACACCCGCAGATACACCAATCGCAAAATCATAAGGACGAAAATCCTCTTGCATAAAGGCGTCTAATACTCCGGCTGCAAAGATGCCTCTCATTGCCCCACCTTCAACGATTAATGCACTTTTACTCATCTCAAACTCTACTACTTTATAAACTGATAGCTGTAGGATAATCCCACCCAAATCATAAAGATAATGGGCATAATTTATTACTTCGATAGGAAAAAACTATCATTTGGTAACTGTCTAAGATTCAATAACTTACTTATATAGAACAGTGACCAAAAAAAGGCCATTGAGTGATTAACTCAACAGCCTTCCATTTAACGAATCAAGCTAATCGATTATGACTTAAATTCACTCACATCGATTTCAAGCAGCTTACCAATGCCTTCGCCGTATGCTGGGTCTGCTTTGTAACAGTGTCTTAGGTGACGTAGTTGAATCTCTTTAGGCACGCCGCCTAGGTTACGAGCTGTGTTATCGAACAGGATTGCTTGTTGTTCTGCAGTCATTAAGCGGAACAAATCACCCGGTTGTGAGAAGTAATCTTCATCTTCGCGGTGATCCCAGTGCGCTGCCGCACCATCCAAGTTCAATGCTGGTTCTGCAAAGTCTGGTTGCTCTGCCCATTGGCCTTCGTTGTTTGGCTCATAACCTAGTGTGCCACCAAAGTTACCATCAACACGCATCGCACCATCACGGTGGTAGCTGTGCACAGGGCAACGAGGTGCATTCACTGGAATATGCTGATGGTTCACACCTAAACGGTAGCGCTGCGCATCACCATAAGCAAACAAGCGACCTTGTAGCATTCTGTCTGGAGAGAAGCTGATACCTGGTACCACGTTAGCAGGGTTGAATGCTGACTGCTCAACTTCAGCGAAGAAGTTTTCAGGGTTACGGTTAAGCTCTAGCTCACCCACTTCAATCAATGGGTAATCTGCATGTGGCCAGATCTTAGTAAGATCGAATGGGTTGTAAGGTACTTTCGCTGCGTCCGCTTCTGGCATCACTTGAACTTTAAGTGTCCATTTCGGGAAGTCTTGATTGTCGATGCTTTCTAGCAGGTCACGTTGATGACTTTCACGATCTTCACCGATCAGCTTCGCTGCTTCAGCATCCGATAAGTTCTTAATACCTTGCTGAGATTTGAAGTGAAATTTAACCCAGAAACGCTCATTGTCACTGTTGATAAAGCTGAATGTGTGGCTACCAAAACCGTGCATGTGGCGGTAAGTCGCAGGGATACCACGGTCACTCATTACGATAGTGATTTGGTGAAGTGCTTCTGGTAGAGAGGTCCAGAAATCCCAGTTGTTCTTCGCGCTACGCATGTTAGTACGTGGGTCGCGTTTCACCGCGTGGTTTAGGTCTGGGAATTTAAGAGGATCACGTAAGAAGAACACAGGCGTGTTGTTACCCACCATGTCCCAGTTACCTTCTTCGGTATAGAATTTCAATGCAAAACCACGGATATCACGCTCTGCGTCAGCCGCGCCACGCTCGCCCGCTACTGTCGTAAAACGGGCAAACAAGTCGGTTTTCTTGCCAACTTCAGAGAACAGTTTTGCCTTGGTGTATTTGGTAATATCGTGGGTCACGGTAAATGTACCGTAAGCACCTGAGCCTTTTGCGTGCATGCGACGCTCTGGAATCACTTCGCGGTCAAAGTGGGCCAATTTCTCCAAAAACCAAACATCTTGTAGAAGCTGTGGGCCACGTTTGCCCGCCGTTTGAACATTCTGGTTATGAGCAACAGGACAACCCGCAGCTGTAGTTAGTTTTTTACTCATGGTCTATTCCTTAAGGTAAAAGATATCGCATCGTTGCCATACCTTCGATTTAAGTGGATTCAATACTTTAAAAACCACTAAAATAATATGGGTAAAGAATAGACCTGAGTGGCCGGAAAATATAATCGTTTATATTTATCGTTGCTATCTATAAAACCTATCGAACAGGTGAGTTAACTAAGCACCTGTATTGCATTACTTTATTTAAGAATCGTATGACCTAATTTCAGCGTTGATGCAATGTTTCTTGCTGTTCTGGTTAGGTTCAATTCGGCTTCTTGCAGCACTTGTTCAAGAGGCTGGGGAGAACGTACGGTTCCGAATAGACTGGCCATTTCACTATACAAAGCCTCAACTTGAGTTCCCAACGAGCCTGCAATCCCAATCGTCGGAATGCCTTGTAAACTCGCTCGTTTAGCAATCCCATAAGGTGTTTTTCCTTGTAGAGTTTGATTGTCCATCTGCCCTTCCCCCGTAATCACAAGGTCGGCACCTTTCAATATCTCATCGGCTTGTAATACATCAAGCACCATCTCAATGCCCGGTTTAATCTGCATGTTGAATAGCAAACACAGCCCCATCGGTGTGCCACCAGCCGCGCCATAACCAGTGCGCTTATGAACAGGTTCATCGCCACTAACACAACCTTGCGCTTCAGCAACTTGAGCAAAGTTCGCAAGCGCTTTATCCAGCATCACAACTTGTTCTGGGCTTGCGCCTTTTTGTGGGCCGAATATATGGCTGGCACCGTTCTCACCACACAGCGGATTATCCACATCACAAGCGACAATCAATTCGATATCAGCACAGCGTGAATCTAGATCGGTAAGGTCAATAGATGCTAACTCGGCTAACGCAGCGCCACCTCGGCTAAGCTCTTGCCCTATACTGTCGAGCAACTTACCGCCTAACGCTTGAACAATCCCCGCGCCGCCATCGTTGGTTGCACTGCCACCTAAGCCAAGAATGATCGTTTGAGCGCCCTGCTTCATCGCTTCTAAAATGAGCTGACCTGTACCGTATGAAGAAGCCACCAACGGATCACGCAACTCTGGCGTTACTAAATCTAAACCCGACGACGCCGCAATCTCAATCAGTGCCGTTTTTTTCGAAGTTCGTGCAGATGGCTCAAGCATCGCCCATTCTGCGTTTACACGTTCACCCAACGGCCCTTCAACCTGCGTTACTCGCTTTTCCCCTGCTAAACCTTGTAGCAAAACATCCACCGTACCCTCACCGCCATCAGCCAGAGGCAAGGTCACGTAATCCGCGTCGGGGAAAACTTCACGAAAACCTTTTTCAATACACGCCGCCACCGATACAGCCGATAAAGATTCTTTAAACGAGTCTGGTGCAATAACAATTTTCATAACTAGGCACTCTGATAAGTCGATATTCAACAACGTTACTACATAGAAAAGAGAATATCGAACACCCAATAAAGTAGTCCTACTCAAGTCTCCTTTACGGAATAAGCGATAATTTTCCCTCTTGAAATCCTATTTTGATCGGATCGATATCCGTTTTTGAGGGATGCGTATAGAGTTGAATAAAATGAAAGTGATATAGTCCACCAAAATTCAATTTTGGAAAAATACCATGCATTCAACTGACGCAATTGAACTCGTCAAACTAGGCGTAAACATCGAAATCGCGAAAGACTCTTCTCTACACCCAACAGACGCACTAGAAATCGTAAAGATTGCCAGTGAAATTGGTACTCACGTTACCGTGAAGAAGAAGTACCACACTGAAGTTCTGATGGAGATGGCAAAGGTAGGACGCGACCACATCACTGTTGCTATCTAACCAACGGCGATCGAGTTCTTCACCGCAGATAATGCAGAGCGTGCAACATATTGGGGGCAATATGCTGCACGTTTTTATTGCCAGAAAGGAGCATGAATTTTCTGACATTAGCGATGTTTGATTCGCTAATCGATTAAGCCAACTGAGTTGCTATTCTGTTATTTTTGCGCAATCTCAATCTACGCGATTAGCTTCCAAGCAATTCACTCCCAAACAGGGGCATCACTCCCGTTTGACGACAAACTTCGTTTAAGCGAACCTGAGCTTTCAAGATGTTCTCTTTCCAGTGCTCATCTTGCGCCCACATTTCGATCACAAGTGGTACTACGCACTCCGTTTCTTTCAATGTTTTGAAGATCGCATTGAAATCGACTTCTCCCTCGCCAATCACTAAATCACGGAACTGCCCTTTATATTCAGGAGTGACGCGATATGTGTCTTTAAGGTGAATCTGCGTAATGTGCGGCTTACTCAGCTTAAGCTCTGTCACGATGTCATAGTTCCAACCCGAGATATTGCCTACGTCTGGATACGCGGTGAAATAAGGCGAATCAATCTCACGGCTCAACACTTCAAACTTGCTTAACGAGTTCAGGTAATCCGTGTCCATGATTTCAACCGCTAACATCACCCCAGCGCGCTCCGCCAGTTGTGCCGAGAGCTTCATACCTTCGATAAAACGCAGGTGTGTCGCTTCGTCTGCCGGCTCATAATACACGTCATAGCCAGCGAGCTGAATGGTGCGAATACCCAACTTGTACGCCAACGTAATGGCTTTCTCCATATGGATAACGGCTTGCTCTCGCACTTTCGGATCGGCTGAGCCAAATGGGAACTTGCGGTGTGCACTCAAACACATCGACTGCAACGGCACTTGATACTGTTCACACAAGCGGCGTAGGCCATAGACCTCTTCATCACACCAGTCTAAACGGCTGCGTCTTTCATCAGATTCATCGACCGAAATTTCAAGGAAATCAAAGCCTAACTCTTTCGTCGCTTTTAGCTTATCTTCCCAACTTAAGTCATTCGGAATGGCTTTTTCATAAAGCCCGACACGATGGCGCGTTAAGTTTTGGTACATAACGCCTCCTAGTTCCAGTAGCGGTTGATTTGCTCTTTCAGTGCTTCAGCGGTTTCTTGGCCTTTTTCACCCGCCAACGCGCGGCCAGCAATAAAGGTTTTCGCTTTAATGCCTTCAAATAGGTACAAATCTTCTGGCACGATGCCACCTGTGATAGAAAGCTCGATACCTAGCTCAGACAGAGCACGCATCTTCACTAAATCTGCTTCTGTCCAGCCCACGCCTGCCAACTCAGCATCACGAGAACGGTGATAGATCGCTTGTGTAATACCTAAATCAACCCATGCTTGAGCGTCTTCCATAGTCCAGTTACCGTAGATCTCGATTTGAATTTCTCCATTGAACTCATCAGCGACTTTCTTACATGCATCAATGGTTGCAATGTGCGCTGCAGCTGAAACCGTGATCCAGTCAGCGCCTGCTTCAAATGCCATACGAGCCAGAATCGCCCCGCCATCTGTAGTTTTCATGTCACACACTAAAATATGGTCAGGGTGGTTTTTACGCAGTGTCGAAACCGCCTTCATGCCTTCAGCGAACGCAAGGATAGTCCCCACTTCAATCACGTCTACGTAGCTCTCTACGTTGTTCGCCACTTCAATAGCAGCAGGTAGGTTCGTTTGGTCTAGGGCGATTTGAATCATTGGTTTAGTCATGGTTTTATCCTTTAATTTGTTCACGTATTAGATGGGCAAGGCCATCTTGATTGTTGTCTGTTTTGCACACGGCTTGAGCGTTCGATTTGACGGTGTCGTCAGCATTAAACATCGCTACACCTAAGCCTGCGTATTGAAGCATTGATATGTCGTTGTGATTGTCGCCAATGGCAATCACTTGAGAGGGCTGAAACCCCAGTTCATTCACGTATTCAGCAAGGCGTAGGCCTTTACTATTGCCCTTAGCGGCAAAGTCGATTCGGTTCGACCACGAACGTTCGCCATTAAAGTGGTCTTTGACCCAAGGCGTTTGCATCAAGCGATCAACCGACTCTTGCTCCCCTTCCACCACAAACTTCCACACAAACTCGGTGTTCTTCGCCGTTTCAGAGAATGAATCCACTCGATAGATATTTGGCTTGTGATGCTCTGGCGCTTGCTCAGCCCACTCTTCCAACGCCAACATGTAGGCGAATGGGTTGTAGTTGGAGTACGTCATCGCATCGGCGATGTACATCACCATCTTCAGCTTGTGTTCCTGTGCTAAGTCGATAAACGTCAGAGCATGTTCATGCTCAATTGCGTTCTGAGTTAAAACGGTCTCGGTTTGGTAGTCATACACATAGGTTCCGTTGCAGCAGATAATTGGAGTGTCTAGCCCTAACTCATAGTAATAAGGCCTTGCTGCGGTGTGATGCCTACCAGTCACGATCATCACATGGCAATGTTGCTTGGCCTCTTGGATCGCTTTTTTCACTTCAGGATGGATGGTGTGATCATCGTTCAACACGGTTCCATCAAGGTCTAACGCCAATACTTGATACATCGCCTCTCCTCACATCACGCTTATTGCTGCCCGTAGTAAGCATTTTCACCGTGCTTACGTAGGTAATGTTTATCTGATAGCTCCGGCTGAATCTTAATGCCGCTGTTCAGCGAGCGTGTAGCCAATGCCATCGCTGACACTTCCTCTAGCACCACCGCGTTGTGTACGGCGTCTTTGGCATCTTTGCCCCAAGAGAAAGGCGCGTGCCCCGCCACAATCACACTCGGTACTGCCATCGGGTCGATACGACGCTGGATAAACTCTTCGATGATCACCAAGCCAGTGTTCTTCTCATATTGATCAGCAATTTCGCTGTTCGAGAGCTTGCGAGTACACGGAATATCACCATAGAAATAGTCAGCGTGTGTCGTGCCCAGAGCTGGAATATCTATGCCCGCCTGCGCCCAAATCGTTGCACTGCGAGAGTGGGTATGAACAATGCCGCCGATGTCTGGGAACGCTTTGTAGAGCTCCAGGTGAGTAGCAGTATCACTTGAAGGATTCAGCTTGCCTTCAATGATGTTGCCCTCTAAATCCAATACCACCATGTCTTCAGCCGTCATGTCACTGTATTCAACACCTGAAGGTTTAATCGCTATCACGCCATTTTCACGGTCAAACTCAGAAACATTTCCCCAGGTAAAGGTCACTAAGCCGTACTTAGGAAGCTGCAAGTTCGCTTCTAAAACACGTTGTTTCAATTGGCTATATTTGGACATATCGACTCCTTACGCCGCTTCAGCTTGTGCGAGCGCCATATCAATCAGGTTCGCCACATCTTGCGGTGTTTTACATGCACGTAGTTTTGAGAAATCTTCATCAAACTCGATTAGGTTCGCGACCTGCATCGTGCCTTCGATGTGTTCTTCTGAATCTTTACCTGCCAAGGTGATCAGCACATCGACTGGCTCGTCTACATCATCAAAAAGAATTGGTGTTTCTAAGACTGTTAACGCAAAACCTGTTTTGATCACGCCATCTTCTGGGCGGCAATGTGGTAGAGCAAATGCATCGTGAATACAGATGTATGGGCCTTCAGCCGAAATCGCTTTGATGATCGCATCGTAGTAACGCTCTTCAGCCACACCTGCTTTAACTAGTGCATCAGTACCGATTTTGATAGCCGACTGCCAGTCGGTTGCTTTTGCATTAAGTTGAATTGAGTTGTTGGTAATCAGAGATTCTTTCAAGTTCATTGTTTTGCTCACTTAGTAATTTGTTATTAGTATTTTTATTAGCCCAGCCGCTTTGCCGCTGGGCTAGTTCAATTATTTATGGAAGTTGTTTTCGATAAGTGAAATCAGCTCATCACCAAAGGTTTTCACCATGATCATGTTCTTCACTGCTAGCTGCTGTTTACCTTCCGGTAGATTGGTTATCTTTTCAGCCAGCGCAACCGAAGTAACGATGATGTCGAATGAACCTAAGTGTGATTTGTAGTCTGTGATTGCACTGTTGAATGTGGTTGCTGGTATACCTTTCTTATCTAAGAACTCTTTAATCTTCTTAGAGCACATCATTGATGAGCCCTGGCCAGAGCCACAGCACACGAGAACTCGTACTGGTTTCTGTTCAGTTGCGCCACTCGCTTGTGGAGCCTCAGCCACCGCTTGAGATTTTACTGGCGCTTGAGAATTAGGCGCTTCAACCTCAACTTCTACGCCTTCTGGAGTTACTGCTGTCATGGTTTGCGCTTGTTGCGCTTCGCCATCTTCTTCAGCACGCAGTGCCTTAGATGCGAAGTACATGTAAACACCCGCTAGTGCGACAACAACAAAGAAGAACATGCTAGAGCTAGAGATACCTTGCATGATTGGTGGGAACACGAGAGCCCAGTCAGCCATACCCATCCAGCCGTTAAACTCAGTACCTGATTGCGCAAAGATGTGAATCGCCCAAGCTGAACCAACCACCTCGATAATGCCCATCACGAAACAGATCTTCATCACCGCTTTCCAGCCACCGAAATGGTTAGCGAACACACCAATCGTTGCGTTAGAGAAGAACATTGGAATGAAGCCAGGGATAATCATGATTGGCGCATCGAAGGCCAACATTGCCAATACTGCTGTGAATTGACCCACTGCACCCCAAAGGAAACCGAACACCATTGCG
Organism: Vibrionales bacterium SWAT-3; assembly: GCA_000169995.1. Classification (GTDB taxonomy): domain Bacteria; phylum Pseudomonadota; class Gammaproteobacteria; order Enterobacterales; family Vibrionaceae; genus Vibrio. The sequence goes on from AAZW01000001.1 coordinate 275,688, forward strand.
TTTGGTGAGTATGCGTAGATAGCCGCACAGTCAATCGCAAGAACCGCATTCGGGATGAGACGCTGAGAAATACCGTTGAACGCTTCAGAAAGCTCGGCAACGAACATACGTACACCGGTTACGATAACTTGAATCGCTACTGCGAATTTCAGACCCGTTTCGAAGATGTAGATAAGCCAGTGTGTGCTACCCGCCATCTCTTGAAGGTTATCAAGACCGAAAGAGAGAAGGATGATGCCGAAGAATGCCGTCATGACTAACGTAGTCGCAGCAATACTGTCGTGGAAGGTGTGTAACCATTTCGGTAGGTTGATGTGGTCTACACTGTCGTTCTTATCACCTAACTTCGGAGCAACTTTCGTTGCAACCCAAGATGCAAACTGCTGTTGGTGACCAATAGAGAAGCCCGCTCCGCCTGTCACTTCTTGTGTAGGCTTGAACATGATGTTGGAAGAGATGCCCCAGTATAGAGCCATCAAAATCGCAGAGTAGATGATGGTTTCCCACATACCCGCGCCAAGCACGAAGTAGAAAACAGCAATCAAGCCTGCTTGTTGGAACATGATGTGTCCCGTAAGCATGATGGTGCGGATACCCGTAATTCTACGGAAGGCAACCAATAAAATATTGATGCCCAGTGCCATAAGGACTGCGTATCCAACCCAAGAGTAATTGTCACCCATGGTTTCCATGGTGGCCATCATGGAGGTGTAAGGGTCGATTACCGAGCCTGTCAGTCCATGAATTTCACTCATCTTTTCAATAACCGGTTTAAAACCTGCTACCAGTGTTCCCGCACCCACTTGAACAATCATAAAACCAACTATGGTTTTAATTGAACCGGCGATAACGGTTGTTGCGTCACGTTTGAGAAGGATGTAACCGAGACAAGTTACGATACCAAGCAGCAAAGGTGCTTTGGTCATAACCTGACTGTAAAAAATATAGAAGATATCGTATAAGAACTCCATATCTTTACCCCTGATATAATTTGTATTTTTAATGGTTTGTAGGATTCAGTGATGTCTTGTTTTGCTCACGAGATAGACTTTAACAATCAAAAGCAATCATTCAATGCTCACTTGTGATTACTTTGATTTATATCAATTATCCACCATTAGAATGTGGGTAATTGGGCATTGGATCACACCGAAAAACGTAAAATACAATAAAAACAATAGCTTATAAAAACTTGTGATTAAAGTCTTGTTTTACAACAGCAAGGATTTGACAATCATAAATGTGATTGTTAGAATCAAAACAAATCAAAAGTAATCATCAAATTGTCACAGCGACAAATAGAGTGATAAATATGAACGAAGTGCAAAGACACAACGGCATCCTGTCGTTACTAGAAGAAATGCAGACGATTAACGTCTCTCATATTATTGATAGTTTTGGTGTTTCACCGGCTACGGCTAGACGTGATATCGCAAAATTAGATGAGCTAGGCAGACTTCGAAAGGTACGAAATGGCGCCGAAAGAATAGAAAACCAAAAGAGAAAGTGGTCACCGCTCAATATCAACAGTACTGAGTTTTATGAAGAGAAAGCTCAAATAGCGCATGCCGCTGCCGAGCTTTGTCAAGCGGGTGACACCGTAGTCATAAACTGTGGCTCAACCGCTTTCCTACTGGGTCAGCAGTTATGTGGAGAAGACGTTCAGATCGTGACGAACTATTTCCCACTCGCTAGCTACCTGATCAACGAAGATCATGACGACGTGATCATCATTGGTGGCCAATACAACAAGGCACAAAACATCTTTTTAAACCCAGCACCAAACTCTTTGGGTGGCTATGCCGGGAACTGGATGTTTACGTCTGGTAAAGGGCTAACTGATGCGGGTCTCTATAAAGCCGACATGCTAACCGCCGTTGCCGAGCAGCAGATGTTGGAGCAAGTCGACAAGTTAGTCGTTGTGGTAGACAGCTCTAAAGTTGGACAAAGGACCGGAATGCTGTTTTGCGATGCCAAGCAAATAGACATCGTAATCACCGGTAAAGATGCCAACCCAGACGTGGTTAAAAAGATTGAAGCTCAAGGGACGCAAGTCATCTTAGTGTAAATCTAATGGGCTAACCCGCCCTCAAATAATAATAAATTTCAGCTCAGTGCCTTAGTCCAAATTAAGGCGCTCGGCTCCCTACATCCAAAATTAATCAAATTATTGAAATAAAAGGTATTATCATGAGCAATGTAAACGAAATCACTCGCGAGTCTTGGATCCTAAATACATTCCCTGAGTGGGGCACATGGTTAAATGAAGAGATTGAACAAACTGTAGTTGAACCAGGCACATTCTCGATGTGGTGGCTTGGCTGTACAGGTATCTGGTTAAAATCTGAAGAGGGTGCAAACCTATCAATGGACTTCTGGTGTGGTACTGGTAAGAAGACACAAGCGGTTCAAAAAATGAAAAACCAACACCAAATGATGCGTATGGGTGGTGTTGAAGCGCTTCAACCAAACCTACGTACTGCTATCTTCCCGCTAGACCCATTTGCGATTAAAGAGATTGATGCGGTAATGGCATCGCATGACCATGGTGACCACATCGATATCAATGTTGCAGCAGCAGTTCTACAAAACTGTGGCGATCACGTGAAATTCATTGGTCCTAAAGCGTGTGTTGATTTATGGATGAAATGGGGTGTGCCAGAAGATCGTTGTGTTATCGCTAAAGTTGGTGACGAGATTCGCATTAAAGACGTAAACATCAAGGTACTAGACGCATTCGACCGTACAGCGCTTGTCACTCTTCCAGAAGGTACGTCTTCTATCGATAAAGACATTCTGGATGGCATGGATGATCGCGCAGTGAACTACTTGGTAGAAACAACTGGCGGCTCTGTTTACCACTCTGGTGACTCTCACTACTCGAACTACTACGCAAAGCACGGTAACGACCACAAAATCGATGTAGCACTGCTTTCTTACGGTGAAAACCCACGTGGCGTGACTGATAAAATGACGTCTTCAGATATTCTTCGTGCTGCTGAGTCTCTAAACTGTGAAGTAGTGGTTCCGTTCCACCATGACATCTGGGCTAACTTCCAAAACGATCCTCGTGAAATCGAAATGCTATGGAATATGAAGAAAGAGCGTCTTCAATACGGCTTCGCACCTTTCTTCTGGCAAGTGGGTGGTAAGTACACTTACCCAACAGACAAAGGTCGCATGCACTACCAGCACTTCCGTGGTTTTGCTGACATCTTCAAGAATGATCCAGAACTGCCTTACCGCGCATTCCTGTAATCATTAACCTCACTCAATAGGGAGCACTGTGCTCCCTTTTTTAATATTCAGATAAGGGAGTTGGTATGTTGCTACGTGAATTCAAAGAGCACTTTGGCCGCGGAGACTTGAAAGCTGCAATTGGAGTGATTCCACCAGGAACTAAAGGTTATTACCTGCTCGTAAAGAGCCATAAATGGGGAGTAAACAGTTTTCTTGAGTCTGACAGAAAGATGCAGCCGAGGGTGTTCAAGAGTCAGCAAGCCTTGCTAAATGCAGCTAAGGCCATTGGCTTCCCTTATCAAGAGATTGATATTCAACATTTATAATCAACGCGCTAATCTCTCATGCAAGCCAATAAATGATACTTACCCGCTAAACAGCCAAGATATTCAGGAAGTGAATAACTAAAAGAAGTTAGCACTTATTAATCCACTCGATAAAAATAATTCTTACAATTAAGTATCTTTATTCGTTAATAATATTGTTGCTCAACGGCATAATAGTCGCGAATCCATTCAATGAGTTAGGTTATGTACTGCAAGCGCCTTTTGGCATTAGTTTTACCCATTTCTGTTGTCTTTTCTACACACGCTGAAACCTTTGGTGAGCGAATAGAGCGCATCGAACAAGAGAACGCACTAGCGAAAACAATGAGCGAAACACAAGCTGAGTTAATACAGAAAGTCGTTCAAACTAATCACTGCGCTAAAGTAGCCTTGGTTCATCACCAAAGGATTCTAGGTCAATACAAGAACCCAACCTCTTCTTCAGAGCTATTCGTTAAATGGCGAGAGCAGGGCAAGCGACTAGACAGCAAATATGAAACGAATTACCCGGGTTATCCTAAGCACGTATTTCAAGAATACCCGGCCGCTTCAAGCAAGGTTGATGGTTACCTATTTGCCTTAATTGACAATGGCTTGAATGAAAAGTCATGGATAGCCAAAGAGTTCAAACAGTGTAAAAACAACAAACTGATTTCAAGAGCCTAATTCAATATTGGCAAAGAGCGGCCTTCCAAAATAGAAGCCCGACAAACAACTTAAAGCACCTCGAGTTTCGGCTAGTAAAGTAGAAACAACTCTTCATACCCACCAATTTCTATCTGATTAACATATTCACCAATGTTGCCATCTGCATCAACGGGCTTCATCGGCATATCCAATGTAATCGTCAGTTTCTCTGTCGCATAAAAACTTGCGCTCTTGCCGTGGAAGTCTGTGCGATACAGTACTCGCCCATGATCGAACTCTCTCGCCAACACCATATCTTCAGGCCCACCAGCAACCACTTGCTCTTCAGATTGATAGATAAAATAGGTAAACGTCGGCAATACATGCGTCATACCACTAGGTAAGTCTTGGTGCACCATCTCGTTCATCGATGCATCACCGACTATGGTGTAATCGGCTGGCACAGGCGTACTTGTCGAGAGCATTAGAGGAATGGCGTCAAAGCCTTGTGGGATATGGTTCGCTGGCTCACCTAACTCAATAGCTAACAGCGAGCTTGGCTGATACGCCAAATTCTTCGGTATACCACCCCGCCAAAAATTATCTGATGTGGTATTGCCACTCCCATAAACATAACCATTATTCCATTGGTTAAAATAGCTATAGTGAGGGTGGCGACTCAGATGGTAAATCGTTAAAGCGGAGTACTGATCTTGCTTCCAGTTTTGCTCACTATTGCCGTAGTGATGAACTCGTCCATAGCGCGTAGTTGCCTGAAAGATAACGCCCTGCTCAGCATAAGCGAGTGCAGAGTTATCCCAGTGTTTTGATATTCCTGAGTAACCACTAAAACCTGTAGAAGGGAAGATATAGTGCTCTCTGAGATATAGTGATCCGGCTTCGCGCAAGTGAGATTGACCATTTCTTCCTAGCAAATTTGCCGTGCCTATATTCAATCCAATCAACGAAGCACTTTCCAGCAATGATAGATTTTTCAGGAACTCTGAAAATTGCAGTTTATAGCGCTCATCCGCTTCAGCTGAGCCAGCGACCGCACCAAGCTCCTCAACATGCCCACCAGAGTAAACAAAGAATTGATTGGAGCCGATCAGCTTATTGGTATCATCGTTGTAAGCACCATTCAGACCTTGTTCATCCCAACTTTGTTGGTAATAGCCCTGTATTGCCGATAGGTAGTCCAGACTATCCATATTCGTTAACGCCCAAGAGGAATTTGCACTCCACATTCGACCAAATGGAATGACTCTCGATTCCCAGCGAAAGCGAGCGGTAGCATTTTTGTTTGTGCGCTTGCGGTACTCACTTTGTGACAAGTAGTTATCACCATTGAGGTCTGCAGCGACATCAAAACCACGGATTTTTCGCCATTGGCTGATAAGACTTCCATCTGGCGTGACTGTTGGTGCATCGGTCAGTTTCACCGTCGGAAAACTGTTTTTCAGCTTCACGTCTTTTAAACGCGGGCGGTCTTGTGGGTTATCCCCCTGCCAACGAACCCTAACAACATAAAAGCGCCCGCCATCTCTTACAAAGGTTGAACCAAAATACTGCCCACCACCATAGCTTGCACCACTGCCATCGTGTGTCGATGCTCTCACCCAATCACTTGGTGGGTTCCAAATCACAAACTGGTTTTTGGTCATATTGAGGGTTCTATCTTTCTTGATCTCTAGTGTTTGCCACTGCGATACCAACCCATGAGAATCAACGGCTGCTGGGTATTCAATCCAAAACTCGCCACCTGCAGCAAACTGAGAAAACTTGAAGGTTAAACGATCAAACGGCTCAGCATGGTAGATATGAAGCGCTCCACCGCTTTCGAAACTCTCAAATACATCCGCATCCCACGGTGGTTGTTGGTAAAGCCAAAAACCCGCATGGTCTTCACTGACTGTGTACCCGACAATTACGGGTTTTCGGTTTAAAAGCGTGTTTTCACCGTGCGTTTTATCAACTTCAGCAATGACCGTATCTTCGGAGAAATGAAGGAAATAGTCTTCGAAATTAATGCCATCCAACTCGGCTTGATTACGCAGATCGTTCTCCAACCAACCAGAATTCACCGCCATCGCTTGGTTATACATATAACCAATTGTTGTAGCGTGCTGGTTGTCAGCGATATCTGAATAAGCGCCGAATACAATGTCGCTGTTAGCGATCTCCCAATCGATAACATCATCCGCAGACAAAGGAGAGCCGTCGAGAGCAGTGCCGGGCTCATGTTGCCCAGGTAATACTACCGCTGTACCAACGGCAAATGAGTGACTAGCAACCAAGTATGATGGTATGAGCGCTAGTACCCAAAGAATGTAGGTTTTCATTATCAAAAGTTCCTAATCGATACTGTCGTAACTCATATAACGAGACGAAAAGTCAGCCAACTTACGTGTCAATTTAGGAATCAAAATAAGAAAAAGTATTGGTTAGATATAAGTATTGATCAAGGGTGCTCCGCCTGAAAGCCAGTTACCTGCCAGCAGCCCATATAAATAGATATTCAAACTCAGCGCGTTACAAGGAAAACTAAAAACTTATAATCTTAATTTTTCTCGTAAGGTAACTTTCACAGATAGTGAAAATTGAGGGGGCAATTATTCTCAAAATGAGAATTTTGGGCAAAGAGAGATTGTGGTGTTTCCAAAGTAACACCACCAAACTCCGTCACCGTTGATCGAGTATCAAGATGCTCTGGGGGAGAATTACAGCCTTAAATTCCACTTACCTTGGTGGTCACGGTCGCAATTTTCTTGTGTATCGTAGCTTAGGTGCTTATCAATGCTCTTCAGCTTAATCCCAACTTGATTGAATGCGCTTTGAATAACGGAAGCCACCTGTTGTTGACCGCCAACCTCTAAGAAACTTGTTCTATCGTGATTGGTATCGAATACACAAACGATTTTTAAGCTTTGAGGAAAAGAAGAGAAATTGACCGTATGAGTCACCCAAAGAAAACCATTGTAGCCTTTCAACGTATCTTCACACACGTCAGTTAGCACGTCTCTGATCTGATTTTCGATCTTCTTATCTGATTTACGCATGAAGCAAAGCCCCTATTTAACACCTTAAAATATAAGGTTTTTTGGTCAATGTAGTCTTAACCGATATTGGACACTGTGAGTGTTTCAAATGCAAAGTATTTATTAGGGATTAATGGCTAGTAGGTTAACAAACACCCCACGCTTGCCAGCATACGAAGCATCAGACATGGGGCAGATACAAAGTTGAGTTAAGGTGTTAGCTCGCCGCTTGTTCCCAATCAGTCAGTAACTTCATGATTACGCGAGAGTCTTGATGTTTCGCCATTGGTGCTGCAAGTTGTGTGTCGCCTTGCTCAACCGCTTGACGGATATTACGCACTTGATAATGGAAGCCATCGCCTTGCGCTTCGACTTTCACTTCACGTGTGGATGTTTCATAAATCTCAACCGTGAATGTGTTGTCTTCGGTCGGTAACCATGGATTGGTGTCGAGAGTGATACAGCCTTTACTGCCTAAAATCGTAAAACCATGCTTTAAGCCGTGGTCTTCTGCAGTATGGATTTGCGCAGTGAACTGGCCATTGAATCGCATCATCGCTGACGACTCGCAGATATTGCCATCTTGACCACGTCGGCCAATTGCTGAGATCTGCACGTAATCAAACACACTCTCACCAAACTGTTGCTGCACAACAGAGTGAATAAGCGACATTGGGTAACAACCCAAGTTGTACAGTGCACCCTTGCTCGCAGGATTCACGAACTGATCAATCGCCGCAACGTATGAGCCTTGAATTGAGCGTACTTCACCAATTTCACCAGTTGCCAGTTCTTGATGAAGCTTGGCAATCAATGGGTGATTTAAGTACATCAAACCTTCTGCGAAGAATACGCCCGCTTCTTTCACTGCTTGCAGTGCGTGTTCGGTTTTTTCCATATCAACCGACAACGACTTTTCACACAGAATCGCTTTACCGTTTTGAGCAGTTTTAATCACATATTCGTGGTGAACGTGGTTAGGTAGCGCGATGTAGATAATGTCGACCGACTCATCTTCAATCAGATCTTCATAGCTATTGAAGGTTCGTGTTGGTTGGTATTGTGCAGAAAACTCATTGAGTGTTTTCTCTGTGCGACCTGCAACGGCATACAGTTCACTTTGAGTATCACCTTTAATCGCATCCGCCATAACGCCTGAGATAAAGCTGGTTCCTAGAATTCCCCATTTCATGCTTAGATCTCCTTCTTATGAGTTTCAAACGCTTGTACTAGCTCTGTTATGTCACGCTCGATAAATGCTTGCGTATGAGGCATTCCAAAGTGCTGGTTAATGGCTTCACGGTTAGCGTATTGCTCAAGCAAGATCACTCGGTCGTGTTGGCTTGAGTCATAGGTTGCAATCGCTTGTAGGCAGCCCGGCTCGCTCTGCATATCTAGGCAAAACTGTTCGATGGCTTCAACCGCAGCCTCACGTTCAATGTTGGTTTTAATCTTAAGTTCGGCAGTAACAAAGATAGTTTCGTTTGTTTCAGGCATTTCACGCTCTTATTTTAATCAACTATTGGTTTGCCATTAATATAATTAACCCCTAAGAATTGATAAACTCACCTTTTGTTTATTATTTATCAACCAAGAGTGTTCAATGGATAAGTTAACTAGCATGAAAGTCTTCGTTTACGTGGTGGAGCAAGGTAGCTTTCGTAGTGCCGCCAACCACTTCAATCTATCGGCAACCATGATCAGTAAACATATCCATCACCTTGAATCGAGCCTTAACTCTCAGCTGATTCATCGCACTACGCGTAAGCAGTCTTTAACCGATTCAGGGCAGCTCTACTATCGAGAATGTAAACGAATTCTGGAAGACATCAGCAATGCTGAAAATCTAATTCAAACCTTAGAAAACCAACCTCAAGGCACGGTCAAAATAAACTGCCCAGTGACCTATGGGAACAAGGTGCTAGCCCCGATAGTGGCGAAGTTCCTTGCCAATAATCCGACAATTAATGTCGAGCTCGTACTGAACAACGATCTTGTTGATCCCTACTCTTCCGATATTGATTTAATTGTGCGCATTGGTGACCTGTCTGACTCCAGTTTAGTCGCCAGATACTTAGGTGATTACGAGATGTGTTACTGCGCAGCGCCTGAATACCTAAACCAACATGCAGAGATTCGTGTATTAGAAGATCTCGCACAGCACCCATCGCTTGGATTTAGTTACAGCAGCCGTCGTGATGTGAATGGTCGCGAACCCCAACTACGCAATACCCTAAACAGTGAGCCGCAACTCCTAGCCCCTAAGAACCACCAAGCGGCGCATAGCTCGGGGAATAAAGGCCAAGTGCGTTTGATGTCGAACAATGGAGATGTGTTGCGATATGCCGCCCTACAAGGCGTAGGTGTGTTGTTACAGCCAACTATCTTAGTCGCAGAAGAGATTGAACGTGGTGCTTTACTGGAGATCCTACCCGGTATGGCACCTTTGCCTAAGCCGATTCACTTGCTCTACAAAACCAAGCAACTGTCTTTGAAAAACAGAACCTTTGTCGAGTTCTTGTTAGCCGAGCTTTCTAAATAACTAGAGTGATTTAAGTAACTAAGGTGGGCTGCGTTACTAATGGCTTTGAACCAACGATGAAGGTTAAAGCGTTTGCCAATGACTCATCAAGTAACTGCCAAGGCCAGAAGGCGTAGTATTGTGAACGACCATATCATCACATTGGTTGAACACCATGAAGTGTTTAAGCTCATCAGATAAGGCATGAATCAACGACTCATGGTTTTTGATTCTATCTTCCACAACCAAGTTACGAATATTGAGTAAACGGCTCTTTCTGTCGACCTTGCAATCCATTCGCGCCACCAGCTCTCCTTGCCATAGAATCGGCAAACTGAAATAACCAAACTGGCGCTTGGCTTCAGGAACATAGCACTCGAGAAGGTAGTCAAAGTTAAACAGTGATTGCATTCGCTTACGTTGAATCAACAGATTATCGAACGGAGAAAGTATCTTTAACTTGGTTCGAGATAGTGGCTGATTAAGTAACTCAAACGCATTAGGCAACACGTAGTAATCAGCACCTTGAACATCCGCTTTCACAATTCGCTTGTCTTCAAGCATCTGTTGGAGTGTCTTCTGTATCAATGGTTTGGTGTTCTTAAGGAGATAGCTCATCTCCGATGCGATGCCCACACCATTCGCTTCTAAATAACGAATAATCAGGTGCTCAATGTACTCTTGTTCTGTGGGTTCAGAGGTATCAATACCACTCGGCACAACTCGCTCGGTTAGGTCATACACCTTATGAAAGTTCACTCGGCTCGGCACCATTAAGTCACCTTGCATAAACAAAGTTTCTAGCGCCTGTTTGGCCGGTTTACCGCCCCATCCGCCGGGGGTTGGTCTATCGCCTTCAAAATCTTTCGCCATTAATGGCCCTTCGTTCTCAATACGTTTGAGAACATGAGCCATGAGTGCCTCATCTTTTTTATACCAATGCTTCAGCTTACCGCTTGCGAACGCGTTCTTTCGATGCAAACTGAAACGATAAACACGCATTGGTAAATACGCAGCAGCATGCGACCAATACTCAAATACCTCGCGACGCTCTAACAACTTATCAAGATGGCTAAGTTGGTAATCTGGATTACGATTCCACAGCGTATGATGGTGGGCTCGCTGTATCACCGAAATAGTATCAATTTGCACATACCCAAGGTTTTCAATCGCAGACAGCGTGCTCGCCAAAGCGCTCCCATTACGTTTCTTTTTAGGCGGCAGCTTTTGCGAAAGCAGTACAATTTTTTTCGCTTGTGCGAGTGACAATGATTCCATTAAATTCAGACTCTAATTGATACCAATGATCGGCTTATAATTCGGCCATAAGCTCTTGAAGAATTTGCTTGTACGTTTCGACCGTCTGCGCCCCAGTGACTGCACTCTTGCGGTTGAATACCACAGTAGGAACCGCAGAGATCCCCATGCGTTGCCATTCGAACTCTTGCGCTTCTATTTGCTTTAAGTTGTCGGTGTTCTTTAAGCGTTTCAGCGCCTTCGTTGCATCTAAGCCAACCGCTTCAAGCTCTTGCGCAATAACATCCAGCTCTGACAGATCTTTCTGCTCTGAAAAATGCGCTGTGAAGAAGCGTAGCTTCAACTCAGTCTGTTTTCCGTGCGCTAGAGCAAAATCAAGCAACACATGTAAGTGGCGTGAATTCACCATTCTCATGCTGTCATAAAAATTGAAATCGAATCCTACCGCTTTGCCACGAGCCGCCAGTTGCTCGCGTGAACGCTGACTTTCTTCTGCACTAGAACCGTATTTTCTCATGATATGCTCACGCAGGTTTTCACCCTCTTGCGGCATATCTGGATTCAACTCAAACGGCTGCCATTCAAGTTCAATCTGTTGTTCTAAACCTAGCTCTGAAACAGCCTGCTCTAGGTTTTTGTAACCGACGACGCACCATGGGCACATTACGTCAGAAATAATATCGAGTTGAAGTTTCTTACTCATCGTCATTCCAAATATCGTTAATAAGGCAGATCCAATACAAGGTGGATATCCTTGTTGCCATTAAGACTACAAAAATTTGAACACCCGTTCAAATACCGACATGTTCGCTCTCAAATTACTCAAACTTCTCTCAATTAGCCTTTGACTTAAAGTTAACTTTAAGTTGTAGAGTGATACAAAACAGAGACGATGAGACAGAGATATGAAAAGAAAAACACCACCCTACCTTACTGGACGCTTCTTTGATGGCATTAGCTCAGGGCTATTTATGTTGGCACTTCCGTGGTTAATGCTAGCAACGCCTAATATGGGCACTTTTGTTGCGCTCACGGCTCTGGTCTGTACGATCACCACCTTTCTTGCTACACCCTATTTTTCAGCGTTGATCGACCGACATTCTCGTAAAAATATTTTGATCATCGCGCAGATAATCCAGGCTTCAAACGCATTTATTGTCGCTGCAATTTACTGGTTTGGCGTCGGTTCTATTGTCGTCTTGGGTGCTGCTCAACTCATTTTTTGGGTTTCAAGTAGCCTCGCCTGGCACACCAACAATGCCTTTACGCAAGAGAATTACGACCACCATGAATATGCCAAAATTTCGAGTCACCAAGAGATTATTTTGCAGTCAACAACCTTGGGTGCTGGCGCTCTTGGCGTTGTGTTACTCGAGCAGTGGAGCATTATTGAATTTGCGATTTTTGCAGGTATTGCCTCGAGCACTTCAGCGATAAGTTACTTGGTGACACCTTACAGAAGACAAATCACGGAGAGTGTGAATACACCATTCAAACAGCAATTGGTCGAAATTAAAGATGTGTTCTCTCAATCGCCTCAATTTTACGGTTTCCTGATCGTTTCTTGTCTCTCATATCCGATGGTGACCTTTTTAAGCCGCTTAATTCCGATTTGGTTTTCAGAACTGAATATCACCGGAGACTGGCTTGCACTTTACAATATCTCTCTCGGCACCGGAGCACTGATTATTGGGATATCTTTACCACTGATTCTGAAGTCCACATCTCACAAAACAATCATCCAAATAGCGATGTACATCATCGGACTCTCTTTATTGCTAATGAGCCAAGTAGAAAACCCTGCGTATCTTATTGTTCTTACTTTTATTTTCGGTGCATTCAACGCGCTCAATAGAATCGCCCGAACCAACTGGATGCACCATGCAGTAGCAATAAAACAAAGAGGAAGAGTAGATGGAGGGCTTGCGCTATTCGCTACCTTAACTCAGAGCCTAAGTTATGTGTTGATTGCCGTATTGGCGCAAACCGATGCGATTATTTATGGTTTTACCATTGCTGGAGCCGTGGTTCTGGCTGCCACATTTTGGATGGGTAAACTTGGCAGACAAATTAAGCCGGAGTGTACCTTAGCGAATCAATGTTAAGGCGAATTATCAAAATTCGAGATTTCCAATAAAAAAGCCGGCTCATGTTAGTGAGTCGGCTTTGATATGAATCTAAATAGGATTTCGGACGTTACGCGAGAAGCTTCTCCAACACTTGGAATACACCCGCATCAACATTACTTGGCGCGCCAAAACGAGCTATCTCTTTCAGTTTTGGATGTGCATTTTCCATCGCATATGAGTGGTAACTTTCTTTAAGCATCTCGTAATCATTTAGGTAGTCGCCAAAGCTCATTGTCTGTTCGTAAGTGAAACCTAATGTGTTCTGAAGATGCTTAATTGCCGCCCCTTTTGAAGCCTCAGCATTCATTACATCCAACCAAATTTTTGCACTTACAACCACTTGGTAATTTTCACCAAACTTAGCGTTGATGCTTGGGTTTACTTTCTCTTGCGAGCCGTCAAAGTGGCAAATAGCAACCTTGATAAATTCATCTGCAACCGCCAACAGATCTTCTACTTGCTCACGGCGATGGTAGTACTTAGAGATCTCTTCTAGAGCACGCTCGTCTTTGGTTTCGATGTATGCCGACTTCTTACCACACAACACAACATGAGCGCCTTCGATAGCACGCGCTTCTTTGATGATGTCTTTAATGGCATCTGTATCTAGTAAGCAGCTGTAGAGCTCTTCGCCTTTGTGCATCACTAATGTGCCGTTTTCAGCAACAAACATCATGCGATCTTTAATAGGAGAAAAAGTTTCCATTAAGCTGTAATACTGACGACCCGACGCAGCAGCAAAGATAATGTCTTGAGCTTCTAGTCGCTCATACAGGTTGAAAAATTCTGGGTCTAATTTTCCGTGTTCATTAAGCAGAGTGCCGTCCATATCAGCAGCGATAAATTTGATGTTCTGTTGTGGCATTTCAGAGCTTACCTATAAATATAAATTAAATTGTAAATTATGATTTTTCGTTATCTTGGGTAACGGTTCTGCGTTCGATTATATCGCTAGAGTAGCCAGTGAGTGCAATGCTTTTCGGTCGGTTTATTTGCCTAAATCTTAGATCTTGTTTATGTCTAATAGGATTTCAATTTGATAACTGATCGGATATCAAGCGTCATCAAAACAACAAGCTGAGCAGGCCAATTTAAGGCGACTTTTAAAATTCACATTGACCGCTAAAAGAAATAGGCTTACTATTAATCGTCTTTTAACGATTGGAATTAAGTGAGCTACCTCAGTATGACTGCAACATGCCAAGCAACAGAAAGCTGTTCTCTACCTCTTCCGCCGAGTAATGCAGAAGCAGAAAAAGAAATGGCAGCGTTAGCAAAAGCACTCGCTCACCCAGCAAGAATTCGCATACTTAGTATCTTGTCCGCATTAGAAAAGTCGGGCGGCTGCTTAAACAGTGATCTGGTAAGTGAATTGGGGTTGGCTCAATCAACGGTTTCAGAACACCTAAGAATATTGAAAAGCTCAGGTTTTATCACTGCTGAGTCTATCCCGCCGAAGATGTGTTACCGCATCGACCGCGACAATATTCAACGCTTCGAATCGGTATTTAACAGCATTTTAAAATAGAAGTTCACGCTTGAGGGATCGGCTTTGGTAGCCTTTACTTTTAAGCGTGTTTTTTTGCCACAATCAATCGTTTTTCGACGATTTACGATATCAAAAAAGAGAGATTACCATGAAACCAAAATTAGGTTTTCTAGATCGCTACTTAACACTATGGATCTTCATCGCCATGGGCCTTGGTGTACTGCTGGGTACCCTATTCCCACAGATCGAACAGTGGAATGATTCAATGTCTGTTGGCACCACTAACATTCCACTTGCGATTGGCCTTATCTTAATGATGTACCCACCTCTGGCTAAGGTTAACTACAACCTGCTAGGTACCGTGGTAAAAGATAAGAAAGCCATCAAGCTCTCTTTGATCATGAACTGGTTTGTTGGCCCAATTCTAATGTTCGTATTGGCACTAACTTTCTTGGGTGATCACCCTGGTTACATGGTTGGCGTGATTCTGATTGGTCTTGCTCGTTGTGTGGCAATGGTTCTAGTTTGGAACGACATCGGTGGCGGTAACAAAGAATACGGTGCCGCGCTGGTTGCTCTGAACAGTGCGTTCCAAGTGGTTAGCTACAGCTTTATGGCGTGGTTGTTCATCAGCGTTCTTCCTCCGGTATTCGGTTACAAAGGCATGTTGGTTGATATCTCGATGATCGATATTGCACACAGCGTGCTTATCTACTTAGGTATCCCATTCTTAGCAGGCTTCCTGAGCCGTAAGATCCTTGTGTCGATGAAAGGTGAGCAATGGTACACCGAGGTGTTCATTCCGCGCATTTCTCCAATGACGCTGATTGCATTGCTAGCAACTATCGTTTTGATGTTCAGCCTGAAAGGTGAAATGATTGTTGAACTGCCAATGGACGTTCTATTAATTGCGGTTCCACTGACTATCTACTTCACTGCGATGTTCTTCATCAGTTTCTTCATCGGTAAGAAGATGGGCATTGAATACGACAAGAACGCATCAATCGCATTTACAGCAACGGGTAACAACTTTGAATTAGCGATTGCGGTTGCAATCTCTGTATTCGGTATCAACTCAGATCAAGCATTTGCAGGTGTTATTGGGCCACTGATTGAAGTACCTGTGCTGATTTACCTAGTGAACGTTGCACTTAAGATGAAAGACAAGTACTACAACGGTCTAACAGTGAAATCTGCGAACTAAAAAAATACATATCGCTTTAAACAGAAAGGCTCACAAATTACTTTGTGAGCCTTTTCTTTATTCCAGTTCATCCAATTCTCATCCTGCTTGTGTTTCGTCTAATAGGCCTTTCAATGCTTGTTCAAGCCATAGCAATGCTGGCCCTTTCGAGCGTGTTTTAGATAAAACCAGATCAACCGGAGGCGACCACGTTTTGTGGTCAAATGAAACGTTCACCTCTATCAAACGCTGTTTACTCAGCTCTTCTTCAACAAGGTGTTTAGGTAAGTATGCCCAACCGACATCACTACCGAGGATCATTTCTTTGATGACGATAAAACTGTTTGACCACCATACTTTGCCCGCTATGAGTGGAAACTGATCCATCATCTTACCTTTATCACCTCTCAGCATGAGCTGACGATGTGGCAACAAATCAGACAATTTTGCGACACCTGTTTTGGCTAGCTTGTGGCTTGGGTGACACACAGCAACAAACGGCAAATGCCCAATGAAGCAAGGTTCAGAACCTACATCAAAAGCCAAGTTGGTGAACATCAAACCAAGGTCTGCCTTCTCTTCAACTACAAAGGGATTCACTTCTGTGGTGGTACAAGCGATCAACTCAACCTCTGTCGCAGGGAAATGTTGGCTGAATTCACTTAGGATTCTAGATAGATTAGGGACCAACAAGGAATCGTCTAATGCGATTTTAATAAGCCCTTCTTCGCCAGTTCCTATCGCACTAACGGAAGCATTGAGATCTTCAACCTGAAGGACGATTGCTTTCACTTGTTTAAACAGTTGCTCCCCTTCTTTTGTCAGCGAAGGTTTGCGGGTCGAACGATCAAATAACTCTACATTGAAATCTATTTCAAGATTGTTAATGCCTTGGCTTACCGCCGATTGCACCTTACCCAGATGACGAGCGCTTGCTGAGAAAGAACCCAGCTCTACTGCGTAAACGAACATTTTAAGCTGTTCAATGTTATACATGTCACCAACCTATTATCATTAGTGATAGTTACTATCTTTCTATAATCATAATTAAAGATAATATACCTTTCAAACAGCAAATATAGATTCAACAGAAAGAGAAAATACATGTCACACAAAGAACGAATTCTACATATGGTGCTATTTGAAGTGTTCGCACTGATCATGATGGCGGGGCTAGCAACCTACATTACTGGTAATGGAGCTGGGGAAATGGCGGGGTTAGCACTTTCGATGTCGCTAATAGCAATGGCTTGGAACTACGTCTACAACTACGGCTACGACAAAATCTTCGGGGCAGACAGAACAAAGCGAACCAAGAAAACACGAGTTTTACACGGATTGGGATTTGAACTTGGTTTAATGACTGTAACGCTGCCAGTTTTGATGTGGGTGTTAAAGCTCGATTTTCTGACCGTATTGATTATGGACATCGGCCTAGTCATTTTCTTTGTACTCTACGCTATCGGATTTAACTGGGCGTATGATTCAGTAAGAAACTACTTTGTTACACTAGGAAAAGTTAGCGCTCTCAACTAAGTCACCAATTCGCTCAAATATCATCACTGAGCGATAGACCAAGCGAATTGCCAGATTCAGTATGGATCTGGCATTTTTTGTCACAGCTTAAGTATACCCTTGTTTGTTAACGCTTTTCCAACATTTGAGACCCCGGATAGGTCCACAAGATCCAAGTTTAATAAACCACCACTCGCGAATCAGCATCACAAATCCAGCCATCAACTCCTCGTACCAGTTGTGCATCTGCTTACATACAGGTACTTTTAGCGACCTCACGGGACATACATTCGCGCAATAGCGTCCATCCAAGCTTCTTTTTCGAGCAAAAGTGTTCGGTTTAACATTTCAAGCCAGTTTAATTAACAATTTTACGCTCAAACGCTCATTTTTTAATGCTCGTTTATTTTCGAGTTCGCAAATTCATGCACAATACGCGTGCTAGATAAGCAAAAATAACAAGGACTCGAACATGACAACAAACAAACAACCTTCTTTATTTGGGCAATGCCTCGCCGAATTTATCGGTACTGGCCTGCTCATCTTCTTTGGCGTTGGCTGTGTGGCTGCACTGGTATTAACAGGTGCAACATTCGGACAATGGGAAGTTAGTATCATCTGGGGCTTCGGCGTATCTATCGCAATTTACTGTACAGCTGGCGTTTCTGGCGCACACATAAACCCTGCAGTAACCATTGCGTTAGCCATGTTCCATGGATTTGATAAGGCGAAAGTTGTGCCTTACATCATCTCTCAATTACTTGGTGCCTTCTGCTCTGCAGCTTTGGTTTACAGCCTATACAGCAACTTGTTCACCGATTACGAAATCGCGCATAACTTTGTTCGTAGCAGCCAAGACGCACTATCAACTGCTGGTATCTTCTCGACTTACCCACATGCTTCACTCTCTTTCTTCGGCGCTTTTGCTGTGGAATTCGTGATTACTGCGGTATTGATGTTTGCCATTCTGGCACTGGGTGACGAAAACAATGGTGCATCACGTGGCGCAATGAACCCTCTACTGATCGGTATTCTTATCGCGGTAATCGGTGGCTCTCTAGGTCCACTAACTGGCTTTGCAATGAACCCAGCACGTGACTTCGGACCAAAACTTTTCGCTTACTTTGCAGGTTGGGATTTTGCATTAACCGGTGCTCGTGATATTCCTTACTTCATCGTTCCAATTCTTGCTCCTATTGCTGGTGCGTGTTTTGGTGGCTGGTTGTACCCACGTGTTATCGGTGCTCACCTACCAGTGGAAGGCCATGGCTGCACAATTCCAAACCAATGTGAAACAGAAGAAGAAGCTGAACAAGCTCAAGCTTAACCCCAAGCAACCTTACATTTACTAAAATATAAATAACGGAACAAAAAGGATTCTTATCATGACCGAGCAAAAATACATTGTTGCCCTAGACCAAGGCACTACAAGCTCTCGCGCTGTAATCCTCGATCACGATGCAAACATCGTAAGCTCTTCTCAACGAGAATTTACTCAAATTTATCCAAAGGCTGGCTGGGTTGAGCATGATCCAATGGAAATCTGGGCGACTCAAAGCTCTACATTGGTTGAAGCTCTAGCTAAAGCAGGCATTCGCAGCGACGAGCTAGCGGGTATCGGTATCACTAACCAACGTGAAACCACCATCGTTTGGAACAAAGAGACAGGCAAGCCGGTATACAACGCTATCGTATGGCAATGTCGTCGTACTGCAGAAATCTGTGAAGAACTTAAAGAGCGCGGCCTAGAAGACTACGTGCGTGACAATACAGGTTTAGTCCTTGACCCGTATTTCTCAGGTACAAAAGTAAAGTGGATTCTAGACAACGTTGAAGGTGCTCGCGAAGACGCTGAAGCAGGTAAGTTACTGTTCGGTACGGTTGATACTTGGTTGGTTTGGAAGATGACTCAAGGCCGTGTACACGTAACGGATTACACTAACGCATCACGTACTATGTTGTTTAACATTAACGACCTATGCTGGGACAGCAAGCTACTAGACGAGATGGGTATCCCAGCATCAATGATGCCTGAAGTGAAACGCTCTTCTGAAGTTTACGGCCAAACGAACCTTGGTGGTAAAGGTGGTACTCGTATTCCAATCGCGGGTATTGCGGGTGACCAACAAGCAGCGCTTTACGGTCAAATGTGTGTTGAAGCTGGTCAAGCGAAAAACACATACGGCACGGGCTGTTTCCTACTGATGAACACAGGCCAAGAGAAAGTAACATCGAAGAACGGCCTATTAACGACATTAGCATGTGGTCCTACAGGCGAACCAGCTTATGCACTTGAAGGCGCGGTATTCATGGGTGGCGCATCAATCCAATGGCTACGTGATGAAATGAAGCTACTGGCTGGCGCAGAAGACTCTGAGTACTTCGCAACTAAAGTAGATACGTCAAACGGTGTTTACGTTGTTCCTGCATTTACTGGTCTAGGCGCACCATACTGGGATGCTTACGCTCGCGGTACAATTGTTGGCTTAACACGTGGCGTTAACTCGAACCACATCATTCGTGCAACACTGGAAGGTATTGCTTACCAAACTCGTGACGTATTGGATGCGATGCAAGCGGACTCGGGCATCAAGCTAGCAAACCTACGTGTTGATGGCGGCGCAGTAGCGAACAACTTCCTAATGCAATTCCAATCAGACGTGCTAGATACAGAAGTTCACCGTCCTGAAGTAACTGAAGTAACGGCTCTGGGTGCAGCATATCTTGCTGGTCTAGCAGTTGGTTTCTGGGACAGCATCGATGAGCTTCAAGACAAAGCAGTACTAGATCGCACGTTCTTGCCACACCACGATGAAGAGAAGCGTAACCGCCGTTACAAAGGTTGGAAGCGTGCTATCAAGTGTGCACAAGTTTGGTCTGAACTGCACGATGACGACGAAGAGTAAAATCGAGCGTTCGAATAATCACTCTCTTATCGATTGAATTGTTCGTTCCTCAGTAAACGAAACTAAAAAGAGCACTATTTTGTGCTCTTTTTTGCGTTTGAGGCCTTTTTTTCATGTTTTGATCAACGTTTTTGCGGTTTAGACATAATTCCTTACCATCATTACTTCTCTATGAGTATCAATTCGAGCACAATAGCGCGAGGTAATATTTAGAATTAGGTGCGCTAAAGTATTGCAGCGCGCAGGGAGTGGTAAGTTAAGTGAAGCAAATACCAAGACACCAGCAGATTGTAGACCTGGTAAAAACACAAGGATATGTGAGCACCGAAGAGCTCGTAGAGAAGTTCGATGTTAGCCCACAAACCATCAGACGAGACCTTAATGAACTGGCTGATAGCAACAAAATCCGTCGTTATCACGGTGGTGCAACCATTCCTCTTAGCTCAGAAAACACCTCTTACAACACGCGTAAAGCGCTTAACTTCAATGAAAAAGATGTGATTGCCGACGAGCTGGTAAAACACATTCCAGATGGTGCAACCTTGTTCGTTGATATCGGCACTACGCCAGAATCGGTGGCGCGCGCACTAAACAAAAACCACAAACAACTCAGAGTCGTGACTAACAACATCAACGTTGCCAGTATCCTGCTACCAAACCCAGAGATAAAGGTTATCTTGGCGGGTGGCGAAGTGAGAAACCGTGATGGTGGCATCGTGGGCGAAGCAACACTCGATTTCGTGAAGCAGTTCCGCCTCGATTTCGGCATTCTAGGGATCAGCGGCATCGACTTTGACGGCTCACTACTCGATTTTGACTACCATGAAGTCCGAGTGAAGCAAGCCATCATCGAAAACAGCCGTAGCATCTTCCTGGCAGTCGACCACAGTAAGTTTGGTCGTAACGCAATGGTTAAGCTAGGTAACATCTCTCAGGCACACATGGTGTTTACCAATAAACAGCCCCCAGAAGAGATCCTGAACATCCTTAAAGATTCAGATATTCCGTTAGAAGTTATCGAAACCGCAGCTCAACCACTAGCGTCGGACGAATAAAAAACGCTCAGAAATCATGTTCATTAAAAGAGCCCATTATTGATAGTTCACTTTATCGATAATGGGCTTTTTTGTTACTTAGAAAGTCGCACTTGAACATGAACAGTATCACTTCTATGCTCGAATAAGAGTTATTTTGAACCTTCGCTGTCATAAGCGAAGGTTTTTTTATGCGCAAATCACATAAAACGCGCATAAACGAAAATAATAAATGACCGCAAACGAAAGTTAATATAGGATTCAATTATGTTCTAAAATGCTCGTTCGCTCAGAAAGAGGTCAAAACCATGAGTGCTCAACAAACTAATTCAAACAATAGTACATCTTCAACTCTAGACTTAATCGTTATTGGCGGCGGCATCAATGGTGCGGGTATCGCGGCAGATGCTGCTGGTCGTGGTCTAAACGTTGGTTTATACGAAGCAAATGATTTCGCCTCTGCGACGTCTTCTGCAAGTTCAAAGCTAATCCACGGTGGCTTACGTTACCTTGAACATTACGAGTTTCGTTTAGTTTCGGAAGCACTCGCAGAGCGCGAAGTGTTGCTGAGAAAAGCACCTCATGTTGCACAGCCAATGCGTTTCCGTTTACCGCACCGACCATTTTTACGCCCGGCTTGGATGATCCGCTGTGGCCTATTCCTTTACGATAACTTAGGTAAACGTACGACTCTTCCTGGAAGTAAAACGGTGAACTTGGCTCAATCAGGTTTACTTAAACCAGAAATGAAAACAGGTTTCGAATACTCAGACTGCTGGGTAGATGATGCGCGTATGGTATTGCTGAACGTGTTGGCGGCGAAAGAAAACAACGCAGAAGTACGCAACTACTGCCGAGTTGAAAAAGCACACCGTGAAGGCGACATTTGGCACGTAACGATTCTTGACGTGATGACAAACCAACGTTTTGAGCGCAAAGCAAAAGCGTTGGTCAACGCTGCTGGCCCTTGGGTGAAACAGTTCTTTGATGATGGTTTAGAGCAAACCTCACCACGTAATATTCGCCTAATCAAAGGCTCACACATTGTGGTACCGCGTGTTCACGACGAACCACAAGCATACATTCTACAAAACAAAGATAACCGCATCGTGTTTATGATCCCTTACCTAGATAAGTTCTCGATCATCGGCACAACCGACCTTGAATACAAAGGCGATCCTCGCGAAGTGGCTATCGACGATGTAGAAGTTGATTACTTAATTGATATCGTTAACCAGCATTTTGTTAAGCAACTAGAGCGTGACGATGTGGTCTGGACATACAGTGGCGTACGACCGCTTTGTGACGACGAATCTGACTCGCCACAAGCGATCACTCGCGACTACACACTAGAGCTGGATGCAGAAATGGATCAAGCACCACTGCTATCTATCTTCGGTGGCAAGTTAACGACTTATCGTAAACTCGGTGAAGCGGCACTCAACAAGCTAGAACCTTACCTGAAACACATGGGCGCACCTTGGACAGCTAACGACACGCTGCCGGGTGGTAACTTCAGCTGCAGCCGCGAACAGCTTGCCGCAATGATGCACACTAAATATCCTTGGGCATCAGAAGCACTGCTGCTTCGTTACGTTACCCAATTTGGTACTTACACATGGGACCTACTTGAAGGCGCTACGTGTGAAGCGGACCTCGGTATCCAGTTCTCAAACGAAGCACACGGTGTTTACCAAGCTGAGATTGATTACTTGATCAACCAAGAGATGGCAATGACAGACGAAGACATATTATGGCGCAGAACCAAACTTGGCTTGTACATGAGCGAATCTGAGCAACAAGCATTGTCTGATTACTTAAAAGAGAAGCTACAACGTAAAGTGGTAAGCTTTTCTCAAGTAGGCTAATTCCACCAGCCAACAAGCACAGTTCAATAACCTGATTAATAACCAAGCTTAGCGTCCCCCACGCTAAGCTTTTTTATTATTTGTCCCCACTATTTGTTTTCAATTACTTGCACTTCAGTAGTCATCACTCTACCCAGATCGCCCTATTACTCTCTTCTATTTTCAACAAAAACTAAATAGTGTTTTATCAAATGGGTTAATTATCAACTTTATGAAAGGTTGCTATTCTTTATCTCAACAAAACAATTCATTCAAAACGCTCACGATGTCAGCGCTTTAATAAGGAATCTATTCCATGCAAAAAGTCATTCTGATCACAGGCTCTACCGACGGTATCGGCTTCGAAACAGCAAAAGCACTCGTTCAGCAAGGTCACCACGTTTTATTGCATGGACGTAACCCAAGCAAACTTAAAGACGTTGAGCAGCAACTTGTCGCTCTCTCTACAGAGGCAAAGATCCAAAGCTACGTGGCCGATCTGTCGATTCTGGCAGATGTTGATGCGCTGGCTGACGAAGTGATTGCCGAGCACGAGAAGATTGATGTATTGATCAACAACGCGGGTGTGTTCAATACTCCAAACCCTATCACCAAAGACGGTTTAGATGTTCGTTTTGCTGTAAACACAGTATCGCCGTATCACCTCACCAAGCGCCTTTTGCCAGTATTAGATTCGTCGAGCCGAGTAGTGAACTTATCGTCGGCTGCGCAAGCGGCAGTGAACATCGAAGCACTAGAAGGGAAAAAGTCACTTTCTGATGGTGACGCGTACGCGCAAAGTAAACTTGCGATCACTATGTGGACACGTGAGATGGCAAAAGAACTAGGTTCTACTGGTCCAATGGTGGTTGCTGTTAACCCAGCTTCTTTATTGGGCAGTAAGATGGTGAAAGACGCCTACGGCATTGCGGGCGGCAACCTAAGCATTGGTTCTGACATTCTCGTTCGTGCGTCACTCTCTGACGAATTCGCACAAGCCGGCGGTCAATATTTTGATAATGACAACAATACTTTTGCTAACCCACACCCAGATGCGCTATACGGTGACAAAGCACAACAAGTTGTCGCCAAAATAGAAGAGATTATCGCTACAACACTTTCTTAAGTCAGCGATATACCGTTGATTTGATGGTTCTAAGAAAAAGCCCTGCATTTTTATGATTTGCCATAACGATGCAGGGCTTTGTCGTTCAATCTTAGTCTTGTTCCCAATACGGCGGGTTACCGTAGTAGTCAGAGAAGTAATCAATAAACGCTCTTACTTTGGGAGCAAGCAGCCTAGTACTTGGGTACACCGCCCAGATCGCGGGTTCTGAGGTGAGTGGGTAATCTTCCAACACTTGAATCAACTGACCACTTTTTAGTTGTTCATACGCACACCAATTCGACGTCACTGTAATACCAAGCCCACCAACTGCGGCATCACGTAGTGCCTCTCCGTTATCCGCTCTAAAAGATCCTGTCGCCTTAATAGTTTTCGGTCCATTTTCAGTATGAAAGGTCCAGTTTTCGAGGCCAATCAAGCTAATACATTGATGGCCATTAAGGTCTTGAGGCGTGGCGGGTTTGCCATATTTGATGAGATAATCTGGCGATGCACATACGACTCGTTTATCTGTTGCGAGCTTGCGAGCAATCAGAGTCGAATCCTTTAATTCAGAGATTCTAATCGCGATATCGAAACCGCCCTCCACAAGATCGACTACGGAATCTGAAAATCTGAAATCGACTTTTAACCCTGGGTATCGTTCAAGGAACCCCGGTAATGCCGGTATTAGATGCAAGCGTCCAAATGAAGCAGAAGCGGTAACACGCAGCGTTCCGGTTGGTGAATCACTACCGACTCCAACCGCCGATTTTGCGGCATCGACACTCGACAAGACCTCTTCGGCATGAGGTAGAAATGCTTCTCCCTCCTCAGTGAGTGACACTTTACGAGTGGTGCGATGCACCAAGCGAACACCTAAATTGTCTTCCAATTTACTGATGTGCGAACTAGCCACAGCGGGAGATAAACCCAACTCTTGGCCAGCCATGCTGATGTTATGTGTGGACGCTAAACGAACAAACAATTTGAGGTGTTCAATGTTCATGTGATTACCAACAGAATCTTAAAAATTATATCGCTATAACCCACATTATGCGTCATCCCACTAACAATACAACATATGCTGCCCCTTTGATGACATTCAGATTCTCGGAACCAAAAAAGAAAAAACTCCCGAAGGAGTTTTTATTGTCGATATCTAAAAGCTGTTGTTCATTAGCTATTCAAGCGAGCATATAGCGCATCTTTCAGCACAGAACGGTCATGCTTCAGTTGGTGCATTGAGCCATCATCAATGGGTGAATCTTTCAGCTCAAGTTTACGAATCTCTTTATCAAGGTTGTCGTATGTCTTCATGTCTGTTGCAAAGCCATCATCAGTTTTAGCAAGCTCAGCAATTTTGTCTTTCATTTCAGGAAATTCGTGAACAAGAGAGTGATTTTCACCTAGCATAGAAACCTCTTCAGTTGATTAAAGTGATTGGTATTACACGTTCATTATTAACCTTAGCAAGGGACTCAAATAACAAATGAGATCCAGTACACAGCATAGAATATAGACAATTTAGATTCACAAAATTACAACATTCCCCTACAAAATCGAGGGCGTTAAATTGAATTGTCTCAGTAACGATATAGGCTCACGAGAATTATGAATTCTTGTAAGCACTACTCTTGTCGTGTTGGATTTAAACCCTGCTGACAGATATCAGTTTTGAGTGAGACCTACCAGGCAAAAGTTTGAATCACGCTATCCTTCGCCATTGGATTAGACGTAATCGCATGATTCACCTTAGCTAAGAACTGCTCTCTAGAATCAAGTAGGAAACCTTTCTGAGTCACGATGTTGTTGCCGTGGTCCCCCCAATAGAAAGTATCGATATTGAGGTTCTCGAGTAAGTATTTTTCCTCTTCTAAGATCTGAAGTTGAGTCGACATGATGAACGTACCGTCATTAACTTGCTGCTCCAAAATCGTTCCTGGTTGTATTGCTAACGCCATTGGCGCTATCTGCTCAGGTTTCATGATATTCAGCAGCCTTGTTGTCTCGACAATGTGCTCGCGGGAACGCTCACAACCGCCGAGTCCAAAAATAAACGACAATAGAGTTTCGATACCTGCCTCTTTTACCAGCGCCATGCCCTCAATCGCTTGCTCTGGTGTCATACGCTTTTTGATATTATCGAGCACAACAGGATCACCAGACTCAAGACCCGCATACGCCATGCTTAACCCCGCACTTTTCAGCTCTTTAAGCTCACTCAAGCTCTTCCGACGGAAATCATTCAAACCGCTATAGAGTGATATTTTTCTACTTTCAGGAAAGGTGTGACGAAGCTTATCCAAGACCTTAATCAGATAATCCGTACGAGCCGCCATCACATTGCCATCAATAAGGAAAATCGATTCAACGTAAGGATAGATCAGGCGCGCTTCTTCAATATCTTTAAACACGTCTTCAATGTCGCGAACCTTAAATCGCTTATCGCTGAACATATTACAGAATGTGCACGTGTTGATGCTGCAACCTAGTGTAGTTTGAATAAGAATACTCTTCGCCTCTATCCATGGACGATATACTTTTCCCTCATATTTCATATTGGTCTCTCCGGTCTACAAGCACAGAGCGTGCTTGAATACACCAAAGCGTATCAACATCAGCATTTGTTGATAATCCACAATATAGTCGAATCAGTTTTTAGGTTTTAAATAAAATACCCTCACCTGATGGAGAGGGTATTAATGTACTTATTGATAGAGGAGGAACTTTAATCTCAATGTGAGATGATTAATAACCTACTGCTTAGATTCATATAATTTTGTTGGAACTTCGGTTTCACAACGCTCAAGGTCATAATCTTGGGTCGTGCCACTATTACCTTGGAATCTCATTCTAACGATCATGCCTCTATCAACAAACCAACGAAGGTCTTGGCAAGAGAAACGATAGCTCGATTCCAAAATATGTGCAGTTGACCATCGAGAATTTCCCGGCAGTGACTCAACGTAATAGATCACGCCATTTTCTGTAATCGTCATTCCTTTTATATCGCTTAGATGTTCAATAGCGGTATCAATTGTTTCTTGATCTGCTGTTGGTTGTAACTCTTCAATTGGGACACTCAAACAGCCAGAAAGAGCCGTTGCTGACAGACAAGCCAAAAAAATAGATTTCAATTTCATTTTTATTCTCATTCAATTACATAGCCAAAATAACGCTAGAACGAGATTCTATTCACGAGGAGAATGAATGTGTATTGGTATATCTACTAATTTATAAAAAGTGTGATACAGAGTGCTTATTCACTTAATTTGGGGCTTTCTAAAAGAGGAAAATGACTCATAACGCACTCTCATAGAAAAGTCCGCAACCTTTTGAAAATCAGAGATTTTAATTACACATCAACCAACTGATGGTGTAACACGCCAGAAAGGCCAGCTTAATGACTGAAAGCTAACTGTAAGCTAATCGCTCGTCGCCAAGCTCACCGCGGCTTCTGCATGAATGGCTGTAGTATCAAACAAAGGAACATCACTATGTTGTTGCTGAATCAGTAAGGCGATTTCAGTACAGCCGAGAACGATGGCCTCTGCTCCTTGTTGGCTTAGCTTCTCAATGATCTGACTATAGATAGTGCGAGACTCTTCTTTAATTTCGCCTCGGCATAGCTCTTGGTAAATGATGTTGTGCACTTGTTTTCGGTCACTCTCATCCGGAATCACAACATCAATATCGAATTTTTCGGTTAAGCGACCTTTGTAGAAATCTTGTTCCATAGTAAAAGCTGTGCCGAGCAACCCAACTTTTTTCACGCCCTGATCAAGCAACTTCTGCGCAGTGGTATCAGCGATATGTAAGATGGGGATCGTGGTCTTCTCTTCGATCTCAGGAACGACTTTATGCATGGTATTGGTACAGATCAGGATGAAGTCCGCCCCGCCCTTCTCTACCGATATAGCCGCTTCCGATAATATATCTGCTGTTTCAGCCCAACGCCCTTGGTGTTGTAACTTTTCAATCTCATCGAAGTTCACGCTATACATACAGATCTTTGCAGAGTTAAGGCCGCCCAACGTAGCTTTAACACCTTCGTTAATGGATTTGTAATAGCTCATGGTCGATTCCCAGCTCATACCACCAAGCAAACCGATCGTTTTCATTTTTTATTCCTTTAATTTCTGACTATCCCGATTAAAGCGCCATGCGCTAAAAATTTATAGTACGTTCTTGCTGAAAATGAGATGAAGCCTACGCTATTTAGCAAAAAGGCTCGAATTAACCATCCGAGCCTTTGTTGCTTTATCTGATTGTTTGTGTGGGTTAATACACCTCACACCAATCGGATTTCATGTCGATCAGCGTCCAATCATCTCTAGAGTTCGCTTCGTCGAGTGCTTTATCAAGCTTACCAACATGGGATTCACGATCGTACTTCCACTCTCGCTCGGCATCGGTGTGGTGAACAATCATCGCCATTGAATTTGGCTGGCTCGTTGCCCATTGCATCATCGCTTGGTCACCGTCTGAGTTACCCACAGCTAAAATAGGCTTCTTACCGATAATATGCTGAATGTTAGTGACCTTTCCGGCTTTGTCATCAATGGTCAAAATAGTCGAATCTTTAGTAACGGTCGGATTGCCGTCGTTGTAGCTGTAGTTGTATTTAAGTGCGCTACCGATGACCTGCTCTGGCGGGATATTGTAAGCCTCAGGTGCCCACACTCTCATGAAATCAACACCACCACCCGATACGATATAAGTTTTGAAGTCATGCTCTTGAAGATAAGTCAGCATCTCTTTCATTGGTTGGTAAGTCAGATCGGTATAGGCTTTGTTGAAGCGTTCGTCTTTCGCTGCAGCTAACCATTGCTCAACATCTTTTTGGTATTGTTCGACTGTCATACCAGAGTGCGTCGCCATGATAATTTTCAATAACCCTTCTTCGCCGCTTCCTAAAACACTCTTAATGTCATCTTCAAGCACAAACTTAAACGGTGCTTCCATTTTCCATTCTGGGTGTTCAGGCGCCATCTCTTTAATTCGATCTAATGCGAAAGCTAATTGGAAGTAGTATGGCTTTTCAGACCAAAGCGTACCGTCGTTATCAAACACGGCAATACGATCTTGGACCGCAACGAATGTATCAGACTCCGCTTTTGTAGCTTGACCAACAAAATCCACGATAGCGGATTTGCTCTCACTATCCTTCCATGAAGGCAGCAGATTAGGGTCACAGTCGTTAGCAAAAGATGAGAAAGAGAGGCTAGATAAAATTGCAACGGACAAAAGGGTTATTTTCTTCATAGCACTACCATGTTATTGAATTAATTAACGGACTTAATGTCATTTATCCTAGTTGCTCTACTCTGATTTTCCACTTATGAACACTATAACCGACGCTTATATTGCCGTTCCTTGAGTGCTTACAAAGAGCTAACTTCAAAGGCTAGTTCAAATATAAAAGAGTTGTGGAGTTAGAGGTTTACCCCACTAAAAAATGTCGTTATGGTGATTTGTAATACATCATAAAAACAAGGACAGTCAGAGCGCTATGAATAGTACGATTGAGACCATCTTGGGGCATCGCTCCATTCGTCAATATACCGATCAACCAATAGAGAAAGAGCACCTCGATTTAATTGTCCAGGCAGGTCTCGCAGCATCATCATCAAGCTTATTGCAGGCTGTTTCCATCGTTAGAGTAACAGACAAAGAGAAACGTAAGCTGCTAGCGGAATACGCTGGCAACCAGCCTTACGTGGAAAGTGCTGCTGAGTTTTTGGTGTTCTGTATCGACTATCAACGCCACGCTCAGATTAACCCTGACGTAAAAACCGACTTTACCGAGCTAACTCTGATTGGCGCCGTCGATTCTGGCATTATGGCGCAGAACTGCATGTTAGCTGCGGAGTCGTTGGGATTAGGTGGCGTATACATTGGTGGCTTACGTAACAGCGCTCAACAGGTTGATGAGCTATTAGAACTTCCACAGCACACAGCCGTGCTCTTTGGTATGTGCTTAGGTCACCCAGCACAGCAACCAGAGATAAAACCCCGACTTCCAGCTCATGTGGTGATGCACGAAAACCAATACCAGCCATTGAGCCTAGATGAAATCGCTAGCTATGATGATTCAATGCAGAGCTACTACGCCAACCGCTCAAGTAACCAAAAGCAAAGCAGTTGGTCACAACAGATCACACAGAAACTCTCTGGAGAATCTCGCCCACATATTTTGCCGTACTTGAACAGTAAGCAACTGACTAAGAGATAGCGTTCAAAACCTCGCTCAGATACACAAGCTCAGTTTCAATCACCACAAACAAAAATGTCAGCGTATTATGCGCTGACATTTTTCTTTTCTAGGGTTCTGATTTTCTTAGAGGTATTTCTCTATCGGGAGAAGCTGTAGGAAGCCTGATTGCATGCGTTCCCACCTACCGGTTTCTGGTTCGCTGTCCCAACTTTGCTCACTTGAATACCAATACACATCACCATCTTCTAGCTCCAAACGCCAACTGTTATCTTCGCTCATCGCCTGTTCGATAGTTTCAGCTAGCGTTTCAGCAATCGCTTTGTTTTCGATGATTAACACCGACTCCGTATTTAGGTAGGTCGAGCGCAGGTTGAAGTTAAATGAGCCAATACTCGCAATACTGCGGTCAAATACCACTGATTTAGCATGCAAACCGTAAGCTGTCTCAGGAGCACATTTAGACACGTCTTGGGTAGATGCTTCACACAACTTGGAATCTGGTTTTAGCTCAAACAGGTCGATGCCATGTTCTAACATATCGTAGCGTCTGCCCGCGTAAGCAGAGTGGTTAGTAACCAAGTCATTTGACGCCATTGAGTTAGTCAGTGCCTTTATCTCAACGCCTTCGTTATTCAACGTTTGCCACTCATCTAATTGGCCATCATCGAATACCAAGTAAGCCGACTCAAGCAAGATCTCTTGTTTCGACTCGCTTGCTAGTTGTCCTAACAGAACTGCCGCTGCCTTGGGTTCATCAGTATTGTCTGAATCGACAGGTACAGGGCGATCGTAAGCAAAACGAGCGTTCACCCAAGTCATCTCATCAAGAGCCCTTTTCAGCAAGTTATCTGCCGATTCACGATTTAATGGTAACTCTGGGTAATTTTTGTATTGCGGAACGGTTATGTCGTCAATCTTTGAAAGATCCGGTTGCTCTTCGTCACCCAACATAGCGACAGGGTAAGACCAACGGCTGTCCCAGTATTCAATAAAGCTGGTTTGGATAGTGGTAACCACCGTGCCCATCACCAAGACATCACGATCGCGGAAGTTGATCTCGTCAGAAAGATCAAAGTATTCATCACCAATATTACGTCCACCCACCACAGACAAGGTGCCATCTACAGTGAAGGATTTATTGTGCATACGACGGTTTAAACGAGAGAAATCGCCAAGGAAGCTCAACCACTTACTGAAACCACGGCGTGTAGGTGTTGGGTTGAAGATTCGGATCTCGACGTTCTGGTGTGCATCCAGTGCCGACAATAGCCCTTCACGCTCACTGAGGTTGATGTCATCCAGCATCACTCGAACCTTAACACCACGATCAGCAGCGGCTAACAAACGGCTAGCGAGATACTTGCCCGATTCATCCGAGTTCCAGATGTAATATTGAATATCGATGGTGTGCTCTGCGCTTTCAACTAGTGCCAAGCGCTGAGCCAATGCATCCCAACCGGATTCTTGTAAACGAACGGCAGTCGTCGCCTGCTCTGATTCGGGTTGATATTCATCCGCCAAAACCGATAAAGCGCTTGGTCCATAAGAGGTGTACGGTTCTGCCGGGTGATCGATGCCTTCAGGTAATGAAGAACAGCCGCCGAGTGCGGCGACGAGTAATAAGGTTAAGCTGATGCGTTGGAGCACAGGCATGTGTTTGACTTCCTTTTCACGGTGAGGTCTTTGAATTGGCCTCGACAACTTTTCAACGACCAAGTTGTTCGAGGTTATTCATTGATTATTACTGCTAAATCCAGAAATTTATAGGTAATTATCCAGTATAAATAAAACTTAGCGACTTCATCGTGAGGAACACAGTACCGAATTCACCTATTCAAGCATCGATAGTGACTATAAGGTCACGATACTTTCAGTTGTTCGATACCCAAACAATAAAGGCCTAAAGGCTTTCTCACCATTTCAACCGTAATCTCAGTTCTATCCGGGTTACAGTTCAATGCAAGCGCATAGCCATGCAAATAGTCGACTAGCAAATGAAGAGCGTCTTCGGATTGCTCTGATGTGAGATTCAACGGGCTCACTACCGCTTCAAAGCGCTCACTAAATACCTCAACGGGCCCAAGCGATTTCATCGTCAGCAAAGTTTCTAATAGCCCACGGTAGTCGTTCAACACCGACAGGTAGCTCACGCTAAGCTGATACAGGTTCTCTTGCCACACTTGGTTTTGCTCAGGCAGTGCCACTTCACCTACTAATGAAACAGTGATCGACTCCAATAGATCATTTTTGTTTTTGAAGTAATGATATATCGCCATCGCATCGACACCGAGTTCTGTGGCTAACCCTCTGATACTCGGAACTTTACCGCCTTCACGCATCATGCCCTTTGCCGTATCTAAGATCTTTTCGGCACTTAGTTGGCTTGATCCACTCTTTGGTCGACCTCGCTTTTGATCCTTGACAGTCATAACAGCACCTCTTAAACTTAAATTTCTACACTGTAGAATATTTTAATTTAATACAGTGTAAATGCCAAGTTCCTGTTCAATTTCGGAGTTAACAATGTCAAATATTGTCTTTATCGGTACAAGTCTTGATGGTTACATTGCAGACAAAAACGGTGGTCTAGATTGGTTACAAGCCATCCCAAACCCAGAGGGTGATGACATGGGGTACAACGCCCATATCGATCGTATCGATGCTTTGGTAATGGGCCGAAACACAATGGATATGGTGCTGAGCTTCGGTATTGATTGGCCTTACACAAAACCGGTTTATGTTTTGAGTAACACGTTGACTGAAGTGCCTAAAGAGGTTTAAGGTAAAGTGTTCTTGATAAAGGGCGAACTCACTCAGATCATCGAAGACCTAAACAGCAAAGGCCTTAACAATCTGTATATTGATGGCGGTGTGACCATTCAAAACTTCCTGAAAGAAGACCTGGTTGATGAACTGATTATCTCAACGCTCCCTGTGGTTCTTGGTGGTGGCGCTCCACTATTTGGTGAGTTAGTCTCTCCTCTCGACTTTACGCTGAAAAGTGTCACCACTTACCTTGATGAGATCGTAACCACTCACTACTTGCGTAAGCGTTAAACCATTTAAATGATCGATGCTGATGAGCCAAAATCGAGTTGGCTCATCATGCCACCATGACTTACGAAATCTAAAGTCTGCAACCGCAGCTCTCACCTCAAAACCACTATCTATTTTATTCACAAGCGAATTATTGACAAGCTAAGCCGACATTGACACTCTATAATACTGCGTTGATTTTACCGCACTAGCTGCACTGCAGTTCTAACTTGTTAAGATAGGTAAAATATGAACTACCCAAGCACTCTTCCAGCACCTCACAAAGCACTTCTCATCAAAGTGGTTGATGTCTTGTCTCAAGATCCTCGTATATGTGGCATTGCCGCAAGTGGCTCCTTTGACGCTGATTCGATGGACAAATACAGCGACTTAGATTTTGTTATCGCGGTCAACCCAGCCGACTATGAAAGCGTAATGCAAGAACGGTTCAGCATTCTTGATAGTATTGGCGGTAAAGTCGTGGCCTTCACGGGTGAGCATGTTGGTGAACCACGTTTAATTGTATCGATATTTGGCCCAGAACCTGTGCATGTTGATTTCAAATTTGTCTCTCTGCCAGATGCAGCAATTCGAGTTGATAACAACCAGGTGCTATGGGAACGAGGTAGCGTATTAACCGATGTATTCAGCACCGCGGAACCACGCTACCCACAACCAGACCCTCAATGGATTGAAGATCGTTTTTGGATCTGGACGCACTACGCCGCAACCAAGATTGCTCGTGGCGAATACTTCGAAACGGTTGAGTTTCTCTCTTTTATTCGTCAAAACGTGCTATCTCCGCTGGCACTGAAGCAAGCTGGGCTCACGCCATCTGGTGTTAGGAAAATTGAAGAGCGACTGCCTGAGTTTTCACAAGCACTCGTAAAAACCGTCGCAATGCCAGAACGTGACGCGTTAATCCCTGCACTCAAACAAGCTGTCACACTGTACCTTGAGTTAAGAGGTAACGAGCAAGTCAACATTGATGATCATGCTCAGTCATTTTGTCTTCAATACGTTGAGGACGAGTTAAGCTAATTCCGTATTAAGTGAACCTCAGGTTTTAACTGTCAATTCATAAATGCGCCGAGGGCTAATTGCTCTCGGCGTATTCACTCTCAGTACATTCATCATAAGTACGGCAATCTTGACACGACACTTGCAATAACGGGTTGATCGCTCCTACACAACACTCCCCTAAAGCAGTACCATTTATCGTATCTCATTCTTAATGGTATTTACGTCTTATGAAGCTTTTAGTCGATCGTACTGGTGAACAGTTTTTAGAAATTCTGGAAGAATCAGGAGACAAACTGACGGTTCAATTCATTAGCAATGAAGGTAATCGAAAAGGTAAGCCGTTCCAAGATAGTTTGAGTGGCTTGTTCCTCACAGGCTGGAAGCCTCGCACCACCTCTACCGCCATTGGCTTAGAACGCTTTAAACAAGGCAAATTACAAGATCCAAAAGTGAGCTTTGCGCTTCACCAGCTCTACCCACTTGGCCGAGATGTAAAACTACCTTCTGGTGATATCGCCACAATCGCAAGTTACGCGAATACTCACAGCGACGGCTACTACATGTTTGTGCGTCTTAATGATGAATTGAAGCGCCTTAAGATGACGCCAGAATGGGAGCTATTACCGTCTGCTGTAAGATTAGCACTGCCTTATTACCCTGCTCCAAGAAGCCAGCAAGAACTCGACAATATTGATGATTTTGATGCTTGGGCTGGCGGGTTTTAATACTCTTTAACCCATATCCGGAAGGCTATAAACCTTAGTTTATTATCAAATAATTTTTGATAATAATTCTAACTGCGCGCGGTTTATCGTTATGAATATTCCGATTATTATTTATCCATCGACACAGACGAGCTAGATTAACAAAGCGCTCTGTGACAAAGAACAACACCACTTCGGTGAATCAAATAATATAGGTAACGAACATGACTCAACTGACTATCATTGCAAACATCGTCGCTAACGAAGACAAAGTTGAACTGGTTAAAACAGAGCTGCTAAAGCTGATTGATATCACTCGCGCTGAAGAAGGTTGCATCAACTACGACCTACATCAAGACAACGAAAACCCAGCGCATTTCACTTTCTACGAAAACTGGACGTCTCGCGAACTTTGGCAAACACACATGAGTAATACTCATCTCGCTGAGTACATGGCAGCAACCGAAGGTTGTGTGGCGTCGTTCACTCTCAATGAGATGACAAAAATCGGTTAGTCACTGACTGCACACATTAACAAACAACAAAAGCCCGTTCAGAACACCTGAACGGGCTTTTTCATTGAACTTGATATTCTCTAAACTACTGACTCGCTCAGTGCAGGCTCAAGCACTGTCTTTTGTTGTTTCTGCCATTTATCCACGACCAGTGCAGCAATCATGTCACCTTCAACGTTAACCGCAGTACGGAATGTATCTAACGGGCGTTCAATAATCAGCAGAATCGCGATTGCTTCCAGTGGTATACCAGCGGCCAATAACACTAGCTGCATGCCAGACATAGATCCAGATGGCATACCCGGAGCCCCCACAGACGAGACCATCGCCATAATGAAGATCATCACCAAGCCAGAAGTCGTGAGGTCCACACCAAACAGTTGAGCCAAGAAGATTGCCGCGACACCTTCGAAGAGTGCCGTACCATCCATGTTCATCACTGCGCCAAGCGGTAACACCATGCTACTTGTACTTTGCGATACGCCGAGCTTTTCTTCTGCGCTCTGCATCGCCAGTGGCAAAGTAGCAGAGCTTGATGACGTTGCGAACGCCATCGCCATCGGTGCCGAGATACCTTTGAATAGTGTGCTAAGACGAATCCCAGTCATCACCTTCGCAATAGTCGGCAAGACAATCGCTCCGTGGATCAGAGTCAGCACAAACACGAGCAAAGCAAACAGTGCCAATTGCTCAAACAGTGACTCACCACCACGAACGGTAAAATCGAGGACAATGGCGAAAACCGCCAGCGGAGCTAAACGAATTATCCAACCAACAATGGTATTGATGCTCTTGTTCAAGCCATTAAGCACCTCAAAAATTGGGTGTTTTTCTGGCAATGAAGAAAGTAGAGCAATACCCAACATAAATGAGAACACGACAATCGCGAGCAAGTTACCATTGGTTAACGCCGCTACCGGGTTCACTAATGCCATGCTAAACAGCTTGCTGGCAATCGCAGCTCCTCCTGCCGCATCTTCGCTGATAAGCTGAACATCGTCTCCAATCGTAGCAACGCTGGTTAAAGGCTCCCAAGCAGGCAACAGCAGTGAAGCACCCAAGCCCAAAGAGATGGCTATCAGCGTCGTGAAGCTATAGAAAAGTACGGTATTGCGGCCAATTTGCTTCAATCGAGTTATCGAGCCAATGCTTGTTATACCTTGCAACAACGAGAATAAAACCACTAAGCCAACGACCATTTTTAGCAAGCCGATATAAGTAGTTTTGCCAAGCATTAAGAACTTTGGGTAATGCCAGAGGTTGAAGCAATAAGTTGTGCGAAAAGCCATGCAAGCAAAGCAGCTAACATTAACTGTAGAGGTAAAGAGTGGCGAAGTTTAGTCAACATAAGGACAATTCCAGTAACCCTGTAGGACAATTCAGATACCTTTATTAAAGGGATGGACCTTTAATAAAAATATTCCTTGGTAAAGCATGCCTAGGAAAAAATAAAGTCCGCTAGATTTGCTCTAACGGACTTTAAGAAAACCAAATGAGGTTTAAGATTTAAGGCTATTTATCCATGTGTAGAACAGTACGGATAGATTCACCTTTATGCATTAGTTCGAATGCTTCGTTTACGTCTTCAAGACCCATAGTGTGAGTGATGAACTCTTGTAGTCCGAACTCACCCGCCATGTAACGGTTTACGATTTCTGGTAGCTCAGAGCGGCCTTTAACACCACCGAAAGCAGAACCACGCCATACACGACCTGTTACTAGTTGGAACGGACGAGTTGAGATCTCTTGGCCTGCACCTGCAACACCAATTACAACTGATTCACCCCAACCTTTGTGACAACACTCAAGAGCTTGACGCATCACGTTTACGTTACCGATACATTCGAATGAGTAATCAACACCACCGTCTGTCATCTCAACGATAACGTCTTGGATTGGCTTGTCGTAGTTCATTGGGTTGATGCAGTCAGTCGCGCCAAGTTGTTTTGCTAGCTCGAATTTGCTCTCGTTGATATCAACACCGATGATTTTGCTTGCACCCGCCATACGAGCACCGATGATTGCAGAAAGACCGATACCGCCTAGGCCGAATACAGCAACTGTGTCGCCTTTTTCAACTTTAGCTGTGTTCAGTACTGCGCCCATACCTGTGGTTACGCCACAACCTAGAAGACAAACTTCCTCAAGAGGTGCTTCTTTGTTTACTTTCGCGGCTCTTCTCCGCTTAGATGAGCTTGATTTCCGGATAAATGGTAGAGTGAGTTTCTAGGATTGAGGTTTGTCTAATCTTCAATTTAAAGTAATCAGTATCCCTTACTCCTCGGGCTCTCCGTCTAAGAAGACCTATCGATACATTCCCTGCTTCCACTCGGGCATTCGTCAGCTTATATTTTGCATAGTTGCAGATCCCAACTCTTCTCTCCCAAAGCGCGTCTGCAAAGTTGATGAGAGATAAGATCCTCGTCTTTTTAGCAAGCTGGCACCACGCATCAAGCGCTGCGATCATCAAGTCAAAATTACGTTCATCCCATAAGGCTTGAAGCTGCTCTTTGAGCATATAAATCGTACAAAGAGTCTTATTGCTTTCCAGTAAATCATCTAGCCTATCTGACTGCTTATCGCTTAATTTCGGCGCATTTTTGAGGAGTAAAAATAGCGTCCCTTTAAGCATTTTCTTCTCGTCATGTGTTCCTTTCCTAAACGCTTTATTACGCTCTTTCCTTATCAGAAGAGAGTAGTTCTGCATAACGTGAAACCGGTCAAAAACGATGTCTGCATTCGGAAGAGCGTTTCTCACTGCTGATTGGTAAGATTGCCCCATATCCATTGATACCGCTTGGATGCCGTCTCTCGTTTGCGGTGATAATTGTTCAAAAAAGTTGATGAGTACGTTTGAAGTCCGCCCATGGTCAACCCAAATAAGTTGTCCTGAAACGAGATCATAAACGACGGTCATATAATCATGGCCTTTAGCCCTGGCGACTTCATCAACGCCAATATGAACAAGGTTGGTCAACTTCTTAGGCTCTAAAGCAGGCAAGGTAGAGAGAAGGAATGCTTTATCGATATTTTTCACGGTTTCCCAGCGTATGTCTAAATGCTTCGACACTGCGTGGATGCTCATATAGCGGCACAGTCCACTAATAAAGTGACAGAACCTCTTTGTATAACGACTCCCCTTATCAACAAAATCAGCCTCTTCAATCAACCTTCGGCCGAGCCTATCCCTTGTCTGAGCCAATTCAATTTCTATAACGCAAGGGCGACCACTGACAGGTAAATCCGACAGGCGACGGTGAACGTAGTGGTCGACGGTGCGCGGAGCTCCAGTCTCAGGATCAACAACTTTACAGCGTCTATCTCGCTTGCACTTGACGAGTACTGAATGAGAGCTTTCTTCAAGCGTTACAGACTGTACGGATTGGCCTTTAAAGTTAAATAGAGCGGAAGATAATAACGACAAACTACAACACTGATATATAAGGTGGGAAGCGATTGTAAATCAATGTGTTAGCGGTTTTATTGTTAGTTTATAGACTCATCTAAGCGGAGAAGAGCCCTTTCGCTAATGAAATTTCTGGAAGTACAGTGTACTCAGAGAAAGTAGAACAACCCATGTAGTGGAAAATTGGCTCACCGTTGATAGAGAAACGACTTGTGCCATCTGGCATTAGGCCTTTACCTTGAGTTTCGCGAACCGCTTGGCAAAGGTTAGTTTTGCCAGACTTACAGAATTTACATTCGCCACACTCAGCTGTGTAAAGTGGGATAACGTGGTCGCCAACTTCAACGCTTGTTACGCCTTCGCCAACCATTTCAACGATACCGCCACCTTCGTGACCAAGGATAGAAGGGAAGATACCTTCTGGATCGTCACCTGAAAGAGTGAATGCGTCAGTGTGACAAACACCAGTAGCAACGATGCGAACAAGTACTTCGCCAGCCTTTGGCAGTTCAACGTCAACCGTTTCACGCTTTAGCGGCTCACCAGCTTTCCAAGCAACCATAGCTTTAGATTGGATATGAGTTTGACCAGGTTTGATTTCGATAGTCATGTGATATTTCCTATATTAGTCAGTCAACGTTGAGCCTGTTTGTTATCGCTCTCTCGTTTTGTTGAGGCTAGTATAGGTGTGACCATCCAATTTGATAATCCCACATTTTTGAGAATAATTATTACACATTAGTAATAATAAATAGGAAGATTAACTTCGTCTAACCGCAAATCAAAGGTTTAGCCTAGGCTGAATAAAATCGATAAACGCAGAGATACGCTTAGATACCGAGGATGATTTATAGAACACCGCATTGACTCGCTACTGTATTAACTCAATTCAGTGGTCTGCTAGACAAGAAACAGACTCAGCAAGTCGCTGCATCTAGCATCTAGCATCTAGCTAGAATAGAAAAAACAAAGCCCGAATCTAGGTTCGGGCTTTGTCTATTTGGTTGTTCAACTATTCATTATCAATTGGCTTCAAAACTCGGCATGGATTACCGACTGCGACCACATTGTCTGGAACATCTTTGGTCACCACACTACCCGCACCAATCACACTGTTCTTACCAATATTCACGCCTGGGCAAATAATCACGCCAGCACCAATCCAAGCATTGTCGCCAATGGTAATTGGCGTACCGAACTCAACGCCTTCGTCGACACGGCTCTTCACATCCAATGGGTGGCCTGCTGTAAGCACTTGTACATTAGGGGCGAACAGCACATTGTCACCGATCGTCACTTCTGCCACATCTAACACGACACAGTTAAAGTTGGCGTAAAAGTTCTTACCTAGCTTAATGTTTGAGCCGTAATCGCAGCGAAATGGGGGTTCTAAATAAGCGTCTTCAGAATCAGGAATTAGAGTGTCAATTGCAGAGCGCCATTCATCGGTATCTGGAATACTGTTGTTGAGCTTTTGCAGAACCTTACGACACTCGATTCGCTCCGCATACAACTCTTCATCCCATGCTAAGTAAGTCTCTCCAGCCAACATCTTCTGTTTTTCTGTTTTCACGTTATTTACCTATTTCCACACGATTAACCCAGTAATGGTCAATACAATGACCAAAAAACGCAATATCGCATATCTTTCCCTCTCACAATAAGAGCGGTTTTAAGAGGCTTACGGAGATGCGCTTTCTGTCACGATTTGTAGTGAACGCCCCATTAAAATTCATGATCAACAAACGCAACACATAGATGACATCAATAAAAAAGCCTTTACTATTAAGCAAAGGCCAATTGAAATTGATGTGTCATATCGTTTAGCTACGCTGTGCAACTGAATCTCGAATGACAAGACTACCAGTGGTGTCGATGGCATCTGCTTGTTCCGAACCTCCAACGATTTGTAGAATCGCTTTTTGCGTCATTTGCTCAAGTGGGACGCTCACAGAGGTTAAGCTAGGCGTTAAAAACTCGCCCACTTTGCTGTTATCAAAACCGACGATAGAAATATCTTGAGGTAATGAATATCCCAGCTCAGTTAACGCCTTAATCGCACCAATCGCCATGTCATCGTTTTCAGAAAGAATTGCAGTGAAACTTGCTTTACTTGCCATTAAAGCTTGCGCGGCGTGGTAGCCACTCTCCATCGTCCAGTCGCCTTGAGCTACTCTAGATTGGTTTAGCTCAATACCATGCTTAGTGAGCACATCTTGATACGCTTGATAACGCTGTTCATCGGTCGACGAGCTAGCTTTACCACGAATCACCGCAATCTCTGTATGTCCCTGCTCAATGATGTGTTCAACCATCAAACAAGCACTTTGATAATGATCGGTAGTGATCGCATGCTCAGGCTTCGAAGGCATTTCTCGGTTAAGCACCAGAATCGGTGTGTCAGTACTCTCAATGATCTGAGCGATTTCAGATTCACTCAAGCATTGCGGGTAAATGATGATCCCGGCGCACTTCATATCCAGTAGAAAGTTAATGGCTTTTCGCTCGTCTTCAGCGCTGTGTTTGCCATCGGTGATCACCAACTGATGATTGGATTTTTCACTGTAAGAAGCGGCGTGATACATCAAAGATGAAAAGTAAGGGCCATTAAACAACTCGTTGGTAATGACAAAGCCGATAAAGTTGGTCTTCTTGGTCGCCAATTGCTGAGCTAACAGGTTTGGTCGATAGCCCGTTTCTTGAATCGCATCAAAGACCTTCTTGGCAACATCAGGCCTTACGATGTTCTTGCCGTTCAGCACGCGAGAGACCGTCGATTTCGAGACGCCAGCGCGAT
The DNA here is from genome assembly GCA_000169995.1 of Vibrionales bacterium SWAT-3. Taxonomy (GTDB): domain Bacteria; phylum Pseudomonadota; class Gammaproteobacteria; order Enterobacterales; family Vibrionaceae; genus Vibrio. The sequence goes on from AAZW01000001.1 coordinate 317,606, forward strand.
TCGCGACATCAAGCATTGTGACCATTCACTTACCCTTCTATAAAAAATTAGCCGACCTAAGCCAGCTAATTGTATTGCTTAGTGAAACGGCAACGCTCGCTGCCGTTTAATTGCAGGCATTCTAAATAGAGGCACCATTAGATGCAATCACGCCTTTGTACCACTCAAACGACTTCTTACGTTTGCGCTCCAATGTTCCTGACTGGTCGTTGTGTTTGTCTACATAAATGAATCCGTAACGCTTTTTCATCTCACCAGTGGTGAACGACACCAAATCGATACAGCCCCAAGGGGTGTAGCCCATTAAGTCAACACCATCAATCACAACGGCTTTTTTCATCTCTTTGATGTGATCGCCAAGGTAAGCAATACGATAGTCATCATTAATGCTGCCATCTTCTTCGATGGTATCAACCGCACCAAAACCATTCTCAACGATGAACAGCGGCACTTCATAGCGCTCGTAAAGAGACGCTAAGCAGTAACGCAGGCCTGTTGGGTCAATCGGCCAGCCCCAATCGCTCGACTTGATAAACGGGTTCTCGACCGAGTTTTCATGACCGCCGTCCATTACTTCTTCAGTCGACTGATGCGAAGAAGAATCCAAGGTATTGGACATGTAGTAACTAAAGCTAAATAATCGGCCTTTCCCTCTTTTAGGATGTACTCATCTTCAGGCTGCATTTCGATATTGAAGCCTTTGATAGCCCAATCACGCTTGGCGTAACTTGGGTAGTGACCACGAACCATGACATCAGAGAAGAAGTAACGATCACGCATCGCTTGCTGCGCTACCATGATGTCTTCTGGCTTTGAAGAGCGAGGGTAGAAAGGCACCATCGCACACATTGCACCGATCTGAAGTTCTGGGTTGATCTCGTGGCCTTTCTTCACCACCAATGCGCTTGCAACAAACTGGTGGTGAACCGCTTGGTACATCGCTTCTTGTGGCTTTTCACATTGCGGAAACTTCACACCAGAACACAACCATCCGAAGATGTCTGCCGAGGTGTTATCTGGTTATTGATCTCATTAAAGGTCATCCAGTACTTCACTTTGTGCTGATAACGCTCCATCACCGTGGTTGAGTACTTAACGAAGAAATCGATCACTTTACGATTCATCCAGCCACCGTATTCTTTCGCTAGATGGTAAGGCATTTCAAAGTGACTCAGTGTCACGACTGGCTGGATATCGTATTTCAGAAGCTCATCAAACAGGTCATCATAAAATTTTAAGCCCGCTTCACATGGCTCGGCTTCATCACCATTCGGGAAAATACGCGTCCACGCGATACTAGTACGGAAACACTTAAAGCCCATCTCAGCAAATAACTTAATGTCTTCTTTGTAGCGATGGTAGAAATCAACCGCCACTTGGTTTGGGTAGTTTTCACCATCGATTACACCATCGGTGATTCGACGTTGTACTCCATGAGCACCTGCCGTTAACACATCGACCACACTCACACCTTTACCATTCGCATCCCAGCCGCCTTCTAGCTGATGCGCCGCAACCGCGCCACCCCATAAAAAATCGTTTGGAAATTCGTTGTTCATACCATCACTCGCTACAAGTTATTCGCTAGAAAATAGATAGGTTTAAGATAACAAACTTAAAAGCTGCAACTCTGAAACCGATTTCAAGATGCAATAAAGATACACACTGAAACCGGTTTCAACAACTGTTTTTGATCTTTTTTTTGATCACAAAGTGAATCTAAGGGAAGTGCTCATGATTTACAGCTAACGTTCAAAAACGCCAATACTAAATACAAAAAAACCAGCTCAACTAAGGTTGGGCTGGCTTTACATTGCTCAAGAAAAAATAGAGCAGGCTAAGACAATGGCAATTGACGGATCATTTGCTGTACTTCATTACCATATTTTATGCGCTGCCTAGTCTCTTCGAGTGCGTACATTTGGGTCTTCTTAGCAGCAGGATTAGCACTTCTGCCTTCAGTTACCATATTATCCGCTGATGACTTTTCCTGATCCAAGCGCCCAGGTATCGTTTTGACCGTAGACCAGCCCAAACTGCCAATCGAGCGCGCCGTCATTATACCTTGATAGATCGTATAGCCTCGTGCACCAACCTTTACCTGCCCAAGGAGGATCTTTGTGTAGCCACCATGAATCGGCGGAGGCGTGTACGTCATCGTCTTGCCGCCCTGAGTCATTCTGGTCGCTATCACCCGCCCCTCAGAGCTTCCTATGCGCATGGCCGGGTTCGTTTTACTGGCCCATGCAACATTGTACTCACTCGAAGGCCTGATTTTGTTCATTAAGCGAGAACCAAGGCCTGGCTGTGTCACATCTTCTAGAGCGCCGCCAGCTCTTACCCAACGCAGATTCTGAACCGACTTATAGGCCGAATACCCGCCACTTACCACACCAATAATATCGAAAGGAATCGTCGCTATATCAAGTTTACGGGAAATGTCCCCATCATCGATAACACCAGATGCGATTTGCAATGCGCCACTGGTCATCCCGGCAATACCACCGATGATACCAGCCGCCAACACCAAGCTTGAACCACCAGTAGGTGCCGCCAATGCAATACCAACTATCCCAGCAAGTACACCAAAAGCACCAAACAAGATCTTGCTGATGTTCAGGTGCCCACTTGGGTCAGTGAAATTAATAGGATCATTGTGACAATACACATAAGCATTATGAACACCCTCATTAAAAGGCGCCAAACTGTCGGGGGCATTGAAACGCATCAGCTTAGGTTGGTAAACACGATAGCCTTGTCCTAAGTGATAACCTTGCAACACGGGGTCTAGCCACTCACCATTGAAACCAATGTCTGAATGAGAGATTGTCATAGACTGCGCCATCGCCAAACGAACTGAAGTCGGTAGCAAGGATATGCCACCAGCCACTGCCGCTGTTTGACCAATTTTAATCAGAAACTGACGGCGATTAAGTGGGGTAATAAATACCGAGTCTTTATTCTTCATTTGCATTCCCCGCTTGCTCACGTTGTCCATATGGAGAGTAACGGTACGTTGAGCCCGTTTTTCCTGAAGTATTAGAGGCAACGACAGATCCATTTTGATCGGTCGCTAACAGGTTTGTATCCGAACCTGACTCTGACCATATTGGGACCCCTTCGTGATAGACATACTGAGTCAGTTTGCCATTTTCTTCTATTGCTGAGAGATCACCCCACAGATAACTAAAGTGACGAGATTCCGAAGAAGACTGCTGAGCCGAGAGTCGGTCGTTGCTGTCATAGTGGTATAACCATTCGGTATTGTCGGCAAACACACGCTGCAGGCGGTCAAAGTTGTCATACTCAAGCACTCGACCGTCCGCATCTTGAGTCATGTTGCCATTCAAGTCGTACTCGATTGATATTTGGCTATCCAGCTGTGGATGAGAGTGAGTAATACTGGTCAACCGACTAGGGTCATCCGACTCGTAAAAATAACGAGCGAAATCTTCAGATTCAGCCGTCAATGTACGCTGAGTCAACATGTTACCCAGCTCGTCATAGCTCCATTCAATTGAAGTGATTGGCTGTCCCCAATCACTCAAAGGTCCAGCCCCAAAGAATTCGACCTTAGTAAGCTGAGCAAGCTCGTCATAGGTATAGCTTTCTGTCAGGTTGCCTAATGTCGCACACTCTTTGGTACGAGATTCGAGCATACCTAGCGCGTTATATTCTTGTGATTGCTCAAAGATATAATGGTTGTTCAAGGCAACAGCACGATTCACTTCACGGCTGTACTCATCCCAATCAAGCTCGGTGATTTGAGTTTGGTTACCAGACACCAAGGTTTCGACAATCACACGATCAAACTCGTCATACTCGTAATAAACCGTTGTCGAGTTTGAGCTCAGCTTCACCAAGCGTCCTAGTTCATCATAACCATACTGTCGAGTATCCGTGTCGCTATCAACGGCAGCGATAACCCCGCCATCCGAATAGCTGTAGTAACGAATCTGTCCATCATTTACCTCAACTTCAGGCAACCCCTTCGACGAATAGGTGATGGTACTTTGATTGCCTTCACTATCATGACTCCCGGTTTGCAAGCCGGATATTGGGTCATGACTATAGTTAGCAACCTGCCCATCAGACGACTTGGCACTCAATACACCCAATTGACTATCGCGAGTAAACTTACGCACTGGCGCTGACAAGCTAGTTTCAGTTTCAGGAATATTACTGCTGTCTGAGTAGGACCAACTCAGCGCCGCTTGAGTACTCGCACCGCGTCGTAGTGATCGCTGACGTCCTAAGCCATCAATGTCACGTTGTCCCACCGTTGTCCCACCAATCTTCAGGTCTACAACCTGTGACTGATCGGTATGCTCAGCATAGGTGATGTCGTGATCGACACCGTTCGCTTGAGTCATGCGAATCACGCGATCAAATCGGTCGTAATGGTAGTGCTTAGATTGAGCAAGCGGGTTGGTTTCTTTGATCAGTCTCCCCCACGAATCATACTCATAATCCCAGCTATGGATCCCCTGCTCTTTTTTGTCCTCAAGACCCCAGGTATTCAGAGAGCTCACCGTCATGGTTAAGCCTTCAATACCCTGAGTTTTCTTACGCGATGCAAGGTTGTTAAATTCAACGCGACGTTTTCCGTTCGCAAGCAGTGTCGATTTAACTTGCCCCCAGTCATCGTATTCATAGCTCTCGGTCAGCACCACAGGTGCCGATCTGGAATCACGATCAGGCAGTACATCGTAGGTACTCTTACTTTGTAGTCTGCCGAACGCATCGTACATTTTTGTCCATACGACAGAGTTGCCAATCTTGGCTTCTAATTCTCGCCCTTGACCATCCCAACTCTGTTCACACAAATTACCTTTGCAGTCTGTTAACAACAGAGTTTGTCGGCTCAGACCTGTATCAACAAGATATTGGTAAGAACGGGATGCACTTCCTTCAATACGCTCTTCGGTGGTTCTTCGCAGCGTGTCATACGCAAATGAACAACTGACACCATCCGAGTCGACATGTCGCGCTAACTCGCCAATATCAAGGTAATGACCAACAACGAGTTGAGTTTTCGTATTATCATGACAAGTCAGTTCTTCGTGTTCTTCAAGGACATCATTATCCAGTGCATACTGATAGCGCGAAGTGGCAGAATAGACACCATTAGGATGAAGGATGTCATTTTGCACCGAAGCCAGTCGACTAAATGAATAGGTATCACGCGTATCAGTTTGATAGGCATAATGAGTTTGGTAACGTTGCGTATCTTCTTCTAAGCTCAGCACCACGTCTCGCTGACCATTTAACCCCTCTAGAGAAGCATACTGGTATGCGATCACTCTTTGTTCTGAGCCATTGTCTAACGTGCGAGACTTGACGAAATTAACCATGCCAGTTGGTGATGCCGGGCAGCCCGTCTCACCATTTTTAGCATAGTATTCATAGTGTTCCGTAATACTATTCTCGTCGACAAATCTAAGCATGTTGCCGTATTCATCATAGTCCCAGAATCTATTTTGAGCTTGGCTATCCGATCCAGAAAACCAGATCTGCTCCTCTTTACTGATCAATGAGTACTGAGCGGGTTGAGCGGAAAACTCTTGATTATCAAGGGCGGGATAGCCCAACCTTTTCAAATGAACAAGGTTGCCATCGACGTGTCGAGCTTCTTCAATAAGTAAGTGGAATTGGTTGTAGGTTTGAGCAGTGACAATAGAGCCATTTTCAATTTTTTGTACGCGATAGCTGTACTCTCTGCCGCGCTCCAGCAAATTATCAAGTCCTTCGCTCAACTCGCCACCAGGCGATCCGTACCCCATAAAATTACGACTATCGGTACCAATGCTGTCATAGGTTGTCGTAATGATGGGAGAGTTGAGAGTGAGCACATCATGAGCAGTCACCGCAGGTAGATAGGTCATCGAATTAATTCGAATACCATCGGCTCGGTATCTTAGCCTTTCAGTCAAACCGCAAGGATGGACCACTTCATCAATTAACGTGTACGAACCAATATCTTGATAGCCAAAGCCATAGCTCCCCGCACGCTCGGGTAAATTGCATTGAACCAGCTTACTGTTGTTTAACGTAAGACTAAAAAAGGCTTCATGGGTGCTGCCAATATTGGTAAAAATGTTTATGCGCCCTGCGCTCACATATTCAACCCACAGCAGTGCCGTTTGCTTATCTGTTCTGTCGTCCCAAACTTTGTCCAAGCGCTTCTTGCCGCCAACATTGAGCCAAGAAAAGTAGAGAGCATGTCCATTACTTTGAACTACCTTAATGATATTGCCATCTTTATCTAGAATATCAGTACGGCCATTTTTATAAGTAATTTCGTAACCATTCGCACTAGACGATACCGAAAAATCGAGCAACTTTTTGTAGCGAATACTCATTTCTAGATTGGCATTTAATTCGGCGCGATAGGATTGTCCATTGGCCAGATAGAGTTGTTTGTTTTCAATATCGTATCTCGGGAGATTCAACTTCCAGCCTTTACCAAAACCAAGGTTGTCGGCTGAGTAAGGAGAGAATTGAATGGAGATGTCGAGGTTTGGTCCCTTGAGCCAGTTACCAATAAGAGAGCCAAGTAAGATTTGGTATGAGTAGCTTCTGGTTCTTTGGTCTACGCCGCCCGAACAAAAGCTATCAAAGTTAAAAGCATTTGAAGTCCAATTAGACATAAATTTCCCCTAAAGTGGATGAGTTAGCCCAAATGGTTGAGCTAACTCTGTTTTGTTCGAATGTTATTGGCTAACTAGGGTCCAACGGGTGTAATCCCATTTCTGACCACCACCAGTAAATTCACTTTGAGGATAAGTAAGCTTCAATGGTCCCTTGTTACCGTACTGGTCAAATACAGTAAATCGGTACTCCTTTTGCGAATCGTTGTTTGATGTTGCGTTATTCGAATATAACAGCTTGCTAAGAGTCACTGATCTCAGCTGTTGGTTAACACGCCACACAGCAGTTCTGCCTTCACCAGCAGCACTATTCCAAACATACTCGTCAGAGACATTGCGCTCTGAACCTGGAACAAATATATAACCTTTCACAGAGCGATTATCGTCTGGGCAATCTGAGTAGCAGCCCAACCATTCATCGTTTAGGAACACTTTATCGCTATCCGACTCGTCAAAGTTATCCATAGCAACCTGAACCAGTTGAACGGACGTATCTTTCGGCGTCACATAAAAGTTACGCATCTCTGCTTTATCAAAATAGAACCCGTCGGCATTGGCTTCTTCCCACACCAACTCACCTTCTCCAAGCTCAGAAAAGTCAGCAGCGCTGTAAGACTTAGGCTGCACGCTTTGGTAGAACGCACTGCTTTCATTCGGGAAGGCACAGCTATCGTAGTAATTGTTGTCATACTGGCTTCCGGCATCGAACTTAACCTTCATACACACTTCACGATATTGAGCGACTTCGTTGCTATACACCCAAGCGGTTAATTTAGTATCACTTGCTGAAACACGAGACGTAGGAAGGGTTTTCGAGTAACCGTAACTGCTGCCCATTTGGTGAGAGTAGTCATTTGAATTCAACGTGTATCCCCAACAACCTCTTCCGTAACTGCAGTCTTTATCTTTGCCTAACTCCTGCCCACTATTCTTTAGGTAAAAAGATATCGCCCCCTCTAAGTCACTCTTAGATACGGTCACTGGTCTGCCGTAGCTATCCGCAAAAGAAACAGAAACGCTGAGTTTTGACTGCATTCTTCCGTTAGCATAAAAAGGCATTGGTACACCATTGCTTTCATTATGATCAGCCGTCAGATCATCGTCGACCACATGATAATCCCCATTAATGGCAGCAACACTTACATTAGAAAAAACACACGCCGACATTGCTAATAACAATGACTTCTTCATCGATAACTTCATAGTATTGACCCTCAACATTATTCGTTAAGAAATTAAATAAAAAGCACAGTTATCTTTAGATATGACAGTTTTTTGATAATTAAATCATCTTAAGGTCTTTGCCTTATTTAATGTTCAAATCATCAAATTTGTAAACGCCATTGACCATTCCGATAACCATTACTTACAAGCCATTTAATTGATTAAACGGACAGCGCCAAGTTAATTAATCACCTCAACAATGTAAAATTCCTAAATATTGCAAAGCCTAACTAGGATATAAAACAAACTTACAAACCATCCAAATATAAAACAATAAGTTACATCAACTTAAATGTTAATAGTTCAACAATATTCAAGTAATCACTCACCTCCACAACAAAGAAGGATTAGTTTTTATAAAATTCGGCATGTTTATTTGTTGTCACTCGCATCAATACCCATACTTAATGTTAATAATATCAATGATTTTAGAACGTTTTTTATAATTTAGAATATATTCCTAGAAAGTTAACCATATAAATAAAAAGGATATGAACATCACTTTGCTTATTATCGAGTAAACTTCAGGTCTCGTTAAATTTGTCAAAATTTAATTTTCATCATTAAGTTATAAAATAAACTTTCGTTTATCGTGATAAAAAATCTATATGGTTTTACCTCATTCCTATTAATTAAATTTATGAAAGGTTCATTAATTCCTATCCGTTACTCCTCAGAGTTTTCTTGATAACTTATTTGACCCGTCTACCAGTGTAGGCTTTATGCTCAGCACCCATTCATCAAGAGGTGTGTTATGTCTATTCATCGTTCCTTCGCAGTGCCTCGTCCGCTGCTTTCATTTTTCGACAGACTGTCCGACCCAGCAAAAGGAATTGCACTGGCGCTTATCTCAAATGCGCTGTTCATATTAGTCGGCGTTATTGTCCGAGAGTTGAGCCAGAGCATTGATATTTTCCAGATCTTGTTATTTCGCCAACTGGTTTTTGTGACCTTATTAATGCCATCGATAATCAGCAACATCGATGCAATGCTCCACCCTAAAATGGTGTCGATGCATGTATGGCGTGTCACAGGAGCATTCATTGCGCTCTACTTCAGCTTCTTAACCGTCAGTAATATTCCGTTTGCCGATGCAACCGCATTAGGATTTCTGAAGGTGTTGTTCGTGGCAGTTATCTCTCGTCTATTCCTGAAAGAAAACGTTGGTTGGGCTCGCATGACGACGATCTTAATTGGCTTTACTGGAGTGATGTTAGTCGTACAACCCTCCTTAGAAAGCGAATCTATGTTCTATGTTGGAACAGGATTAGTCGCGGCATTAGGTGCTGCTATTGCGGTTATCTGTGTGAGGAAGATGGCGAATGTAGAATCGAAAACCGTGGTTTTGGCCTACCAAGCCATCTTTGTTGGCGCTGTTGCAGTAATCCCAGCGATCATTGAATGGCAATGGCCGACATGGTCTGAGCTGGCTTTATTAGTTCTGGTCAGCGTTATCTCTTCTATCGGGCAGTGGTTTGGAGTAACAGCTTATAAATGGGGGGAAGCGAACGTGGTGTCGAATGTCGAATACTCACAAATGATCTACTCAATGGTTCTAGGCTATCTGTTGTTTGCGGAGCTGCCAAATTCACTCGCTTTGATTGGTGCGAGCGTGATTTTATTCAGTGCAATCCTGCCGTTTATCATCAAAGCGAAGCAGAAACAGTGACTGTCATTGTTCAGGCTGACTGCTAACTGATTAGCTATTTATGCCCCAAACCGCATTTAGTAAGGGGCATTGATCATTCGTTCATCAATGCTGCTCAAAATACTGATCATGTTGTGATTTAGCAGACTGATCTTGAGTGCCCGGATAGAACTGGACGAGCGTCTGGTCGGCGAGCGTAAGATGAATCCAGCCTTCTTTAACCCTTAGCCAATTGGTACCGTTTTTCTCATAGACAATAGGAAAACGGCCCCAGCCAGAATCCGACACCTGTAGCTCTTGAAAGCGCTCAAGCGAGGTAAGCTTATCGCTCTCGAAACTTGCACTCGAATAAACAGGCAAAGGTGCAATAGCGTCGCTTGGCTTAAAGGTATAACAACTTACAGACGCAGAAGTGCGATCAAACCATTGATACGGTTGAGATCCGGTTAGATCGTAAACCGTACAATCATTGAATTTGATAGCCCAGTTTTGATGATCTTTGAAGCCAAGGTAGCCAATCGGTTGAGATGGTTCGATTGTCGTCTCTGGTGCATCAACCTGCGCTAGCTCCGAAGACGCACATCCCACCAAACTAAGACTAAACACAAAAGCCAAAATGCGCTTCATCATTCCCCCTCAAATCCATAAGTCATTCAATCAAGTCCTTACATTAAACGGTAAGTTCCAAGCGATTACCATCAGGATCGAGGACACAGCTCTCATAATAACCATCGCCAGTTCTTCTTGGACCGTCTAAACGTTCATAGCCATCTTCGACTAAGCGATGAGTCAGTTCGTCGACGGCTTGTTCTGATCCCAACGAAATCGCTATATGAATGAAGCCGGTGAATTGATCATAGATGTCATCTTTCGATTCAGGAACCGAGTCCATCTCCATCAGTTCCAAACGACTACCGGTATCAAAAGATAAGAAGTAAGAAGAAAAGCCTTTAGTTGGATTATGGTATTTCTGGTTAGACGTCGCACCGAAGTAATCTTCATAAAATAGTTTCAGTACTTCGAGTTGTTTGGTCCAAATCGCGATATGTTCAATCTTCATTTCTAACACCTAATGTGGATATTTAGCATTAGGTTACTCCGCAAATAAGGCGCAATAAACAGAACAGAAAACGTCAAATACCTTCCTATTTATTTGATGATATTTCACCCAGTCGCTGCGCAATATTGCTATCTCAGTTTGTGTAATAGTTAGCTTTGCTCCATAGTCGATGTTTTACACAATCGAGATTTAAACTGTGAGCTATTTTAAATTGATAATGCTTGCTGCCATATGGGGAGGCTCGTTCCTTTTCATGAGAATTGCAGCCAATCCTTTAGGCCCTGCGGTCCTAATTGAAGCGCGAGTTTTATGCGCGGCAATCACCCTACTTTTAGTTTCTTTTTATCTAAAGAGAAAGCTCTCATTTAATGCTCATTCGAAACACTTTTTCATTCTCGGTTTGTTTAACACCGCGCTTCCTTTTTTGTGTTTCGCTTATGCGGCTCAAACACTGAATGCTTCAACTCTCGCGATTCTGAACTCCACCGCACCGATATGGGCGGCAATCATTGGTGCAATATGGACAAAAACCGCACTTGAGAGCAAGGTATTACTTGGGCTAGGTATAGGTGTTACTGGAGTTAGCGTGTTGGTTGGTTGGGATGCATTCAATATTGGCCAAGAAGCCATTCTTCCAATCTTTGTAGCCGTGATGGCCGCATTTAGCTACGGTATCGCGTCTAACTACACCAAAACAGCACCTAAGGTTGAAGCCTTCAACAATGCCCACGGCAGCATGTGGGCAGCAGTGTTAATCGTATTGCCCTTTGTGTTTTTCATGCCAATGAGAGAGGCTCCCGATCTCACGATTACCACATCGGTCATCTTATTAGGTGCAGTATGTACCGGGTTAGCGTACCTGCTTTATTTCAATCTCATCAATGAGCTTGGATCGCCTTCAGCGCTTTCAGTTACCTTTCTAATTCCCGTTTTTGGCATCCTTTGGGGTAACTTGTTCTTAGGTGAAGCTATTGGCATTAATACTGTGGTTGGCTCTGTCTTGGTTATCACCGGTACCATGCTGGTGACCGGTTTATCTCCAACGCAGATGTTCAAAAGTGCACGCCAAAAACGTCGACAACGAGCGAGCTGAGTTCAGCATAATTTCACTTTGGCTCTCAACAAAAGTGGAACAATCAAGAATAAAAACGGCCTCATTTTAGAGGCCGTTTTTATAGTTCTATCTTCAGATTCAGCTGTTTTCAGACTTCTTCATGTATTGCTGAACCTTATCTCTTAACCACTGATGGGCAGAATTCAAGTCGGTTCTTTTATGCCAGATCATGTATTGCTGCATCGGAACAATTTCGAATGGTTGTTCCAATACTTGTAGCTGGAAGGTCTCCGCAAATTGATTAGCAAAATCACGTGACGTACTGCCTACGCAATCCGATCCCGCTACCAATACACACATGGTCATAATCGAATCACATTCTGCACTCACTTTCCTTTGCTTGAGTGGCGTTTTAGTGAAGTATTCTGCGGTGTATAGGCGAGTTCGACGCATCCGAAACGTAATGTGTTTTTCGTCATAATACTGCTCTTGTGTAACCGAACCATTGATTCTAGGGTGACCTTTTCGAGCTATAAGCACTAGCTCATCTTCAATTACTGGCTTTGTCATATAGCCATTCACTTGCGGGTAATGAATATCGATCGCGAGATCCGCTTGCTGCATACTCAAGCTTTGAAGCAACTCCTCTTCGTTGTTCGGCACCATGTTAAATTCGATTGAGATATTGCCTAAGGTCTTGTCCCGTTCAACTAGAGGCTGAAGTTTGTTGAGGCCAATTTCGTTAACCAAAATTCGAAACACATGATGCTGCTGATTATCGAACTTTTTTAGTGTGCTGACGGCGCTCGTTATCCCTTCTAACGCCGGCTCGACTCGACTCGCCAATTGTACCGCCGCATTGGTCGGAGTGATCCCTCGACCCTCGCGAATAAAGAGATCGGTATCGAGTTGAGCTTGTAAACGCTTCAAAGCGCCACTCACTCCAGGTTGAGTCATGCCAAGAGATTCGGAGGCCAAAGTAATCGACTTCAATCGGTACACTTCTAAAAACACATTTAGTAGATTCAAGTCTAGCTTTTCAATATCGCTCACAGCTGCTCTCCATGTTCGCTTGAGGCCGTATTTAGCATACGACAAGGTTTCATTCTGAACCGATACCTTAATACAACTAAAACACATCACTGTTCGTGATGCGTTAAATAAAGCTTACTTTATTTTTTGCTATATGTGTGGGGTGTACCATTTATTCATCGTCACGAAGTCTTGATTGGAATAACTCTAATAGCAACTTTAAATACTTGCGATTAAGTACCACAAACCTGAGCGATATAACGATAATAACGTCAGACCAAGCTAAAATAGCCACAGGCTACTAACGACAAAGCCTCAACCAATTTCGACGGTTGAGGCTTATTCCCTTCTCAAACTTTACACATCATAGATTAAGATTTTCTCAATAACGGACACACGCCTTCTCTCTATCCTGTGAAGTATTAGAAACTTTGCGCAATAAAACTTTGTTATAAAAGTGCTTCGGAATCGGTATCAAGGGAAAGATATGCAGAAAACAGTTCTGATCACAGGAGCCACAGATGGCATTGGTTTAGAGACCGCAAAAGCGCTGACTCAGCAAGGACACCACATTCTGATTCATGGCCGAAACCCTGCCAAGATCAACAAAGTTGTGGCGGCTCTGTCTCGACTGTCTAAGACGGCAATCATTGAAAGTTATGTAGCAGACCTATCAACACTCTCGGAAGTCGAAGCGCTCGCCACTCAGATAATGGCTGACCACCAGCGACTCGACGTTCTTATCAACAACGCAGGCGTGTATAAGGTGTCGGAGATCACCACTTCAGATAACCTTGATGTGCGCTTCGTGGTTAACACCATTGCACCTTATCTACTGACACAAAAGCTGCTCCCTCTTTTTGATACGCACGGCCGTATCGTCAACCTATCTTCAGCAGCTCAGTCACCCGTAGATTTAAGTGCCCTTATCAGCCCAAATGCAGGAGAATTAGATGGCCCCGTTTACGCACAAAGTAAACTCGCACTCACGATGTGGTCGATTGATTTGGCGAATGCCTTAGCAAATAGCCCAGCAACTAACGGCCTCGCGGTTATTCCAGTAAACCCAGCCTCTTTCTTGGGGAGCAAGCTGGTCAAAGATGCTTATGGCGTTGATGGTAATGATCTTGCAATTGGCGCAGACATCCTTTGCCGTGCAGCGCTCAGCGATGAATTTGCCGATGCATCTGGGCGATACTTCGATAATGACTCTGGATTATTCAAAGACCCTCACAACGATGCTCTTGATCCCACTAAAAACCGTAAACTGGTGGAAGTTATCGAGCAGCTGTTACAAGCGAAACTAAAGGTGACACATTCTGCTTAACCACTAAGTTAACTAACTTTTTCTAGATATTCCGTCTATCTATACAGAGAACAAACTTAGGGGAAATAAAAAGGCCGGTATCAACCGGCCATTTGTTCTCACATTTAGATTTTTAGCCAATAGCGCGAACTAGCTCCGCGATACCTTCCCAATCGCCCTTATCCATTTTGTCGGTAGGAACCATCCAAGTACCACCGCAGGCAACGACTGATTTCAGTGCTAAGTAAGAATCTACGTTAGCAGGGCTTACACCTCCTGTCGGCATAAAGTTAACTGGATACACTGCCGAAAGTGCTTTCAACATAGCAACACCACCTGATGGCTCTGCAGGAAAAAACTTAAGTGTTTTAAGGCCCATCTCCATTGCTTGCTCAACCAAACTTGGGTTGTTGACACCCGGTACAATCGCAACGCCACGCTGCTGACAGTATTTTACCGTTGTCGGATTTAAGCCAGGGCTCACAATAAAATCAACTCTCGCATCAAACGAATCGACTCTGCTGCCGCGTCTGTACGAAACGTTACTTCTGCGCAAGGTAGGCCATTCTCTACCAACACTTTGGCAAGAGGAACCGCTTGGGCAACGTCGTTAATAGCGATAACAGGAACAATTCGAGTGTCTCTGAGTCGCTGTTCAATAGTTTTCATTATTCGTTTCTCTTATTTTAAGCTGGGAAGATTACGCTAAATCACTGCCATTGCTCGCAATGACTTTTTTGTACCAATGGAACGACTTTTTCGGAATACGATTTAACGAACCATTGCCTAGGTTGTCTCTATCTACATAAATGAAACCGTAACGCTTACTCATTTCCCCTGTCGACGCTGCAACCAAATCAATACAACCCCAAGGTGTGTACCCCATCAGTGGAACACCATCTTCCATCGCTTCGTGCATCGCAACAATGTGCTGACGAAGATAATCGATACGGTAGTCATCGTTCACTTCACCCTTGTCATCCAAGGTGTCACGAGCACCTAAGCCGTTCTCAACCAAGAAAAGTGGTTTCTGGTAACGATCGTATAGGGTATTCATCGTGATACGGAGGCCAGTAGGGTCGATCACCCACCCCCAGTCACTGGCTGGTAGATGAGGGTTTTTGATTGACTTAACAACGTTCGCTGCACTCGTATTCCCTGCATTCATGTCAGCAGAAGCGCAACGTGAAGCGTAGTAACTGAAAGAGATGAAATCGACAGTATTTTTCAAGATCTCGAAATCTTCTTCTTGTGTCTCTAGTACCACACCTTTGTTATCAAATACCTTTTGAGCATAAGATGGGTAGTAACCACGCGATTGAACATCGATAAAGAATAGGTTCTCACGGTCTTTTTCCATCGCCATGAGTACGTCTTCAGGCTTGCAAGAGTATGGGTAAAAGTTACCGCCCGCTAACATGCAACCCACTTGGTTCTGCTCGTCCACTTCGTGGGCAATTTTAGTCACTAAAGCACTCGCCACTAGCTCATGGTGAGCTGCTTGGTACTTCACTTGATCGTGATTTTCACCTTCTTGGAATAACAATCCTGCCCCCGAAAACGGGCTTGCCAGCAGGATATTAATCTCATTAAAGGTTAGCCAATACTTCACCAAACCTTTGTAGTTCTCAAAACAGGTTCTCGCGTAACGGCTAAAGAACTCAATCATCTTACGATTACGCCACGAGCCATACTCATTAACTAAGTGCATTGGCACATCGAAATGACACAAGGTAACGAGTGGCTCAATGCCGTATTTCTTACACTCTTCAAAAACATCACGGTAAAAATCTAAACCAGCTTGGTTCGGCTCTAGCTCATCACCTTTTGGAAAGATTCGGCTCCAAGCGATGGATACGCGGAACACTTTAAACCCCATCTCTGCCAGCAAGGCGATGTCTTCTTTGTAACGATGATAAAAGTCTATCGCGTTATGGCTTGGGTAGAACTCGTCTTCGCTGAGCGTCACCTTATCAACCTGACCAAGTTTGATTGGCATGCGGTTCTCACCGTAAGGAATCATATCTACAGTTGTTAGGCCTTTACCACCCGCTAAGTGCGCGCCTTCAGACTGGTTTGCAGCAATTGCACCGCCCCATAAAAAATCGTCAGGAAATTGAATATTTGACATCGAACACCTCGGAAACAATAAAAGTCACCTTACGATGAGGTAAGGTGACTGAATAAATTAATCAATTCTAATTAAGAAGCGGACACCACAGTGGTCTTCTCTTCTGCCTTGCCAGCTTCTTTCTTTGCTGGCTCTGAAGTTATTTTCTCATCGGCATCATCTTCTGGAATATCTTCAAAGCCTAGAACTAGAGTTAGGACGAATGACAGCACGATAGACAATGCGATAAGCCCAAACACCCAAACGATGCTCATAGGGTCATTCACGTCAAAAAACTGCACGCTAGTAAACAAGCTTGGCGCCGCCATTGAGTGACTCGCAAGGCCACCCATGCCCGCTAACGCACCTACAATAAAACCAGTAATCATTGTTGCGATCAGAGGGCGTTTCAGACGAACAAGCACACCGTACAATGCTGGTTCAGAGATACCCGCGAAAATAGCGGAAGCACCAGCGGCCAAGGAAGTTTGTTTCAGCGCGCTGTTCTTAGTTTTGTAAGCAACAGCAAGACACGCGCCACCCATACCGATATTGGCACCGATCTCTGATGGCATAACCATGCCTTCACGACCGGTTTCAGCAATAGTTTGAATAATGGTTGGCGTAAACACACGGTGCATACCAGTCAACACTAGTAACGGCCAAAGCGCGCCCATGATTGCAACCGACAACCAACCTAATGTGTCATGAATTGTGTAAACAAGCGCTGATAGTGCCGTACCTACCCAAATACCAAATGGACCAATTAATACAATCGCAATTGGCGCCGCAATCAATACAATCAACATTGGTTTGAGGAAGTTTTTAGTTACCGCTGGCGTAATGCTATCCACCCAACGCTCAATGTAAGACAGTACCCAAGTCATGACTAACACAGGAATAACTGTGTAGGTGTACTTAACTGAAGTAATTGGAATACCGAAGAAATCAACGTGCTTGCCTTCTGCTGCTTGCGCCATCAATTCCATAAAATTTGGATGAATCAAGACACCAGCAATCGCAATGGAAAGAGACATATTGGTCTTGAATTTGATCGATGCAGAAGCGGCAACCATAACTGGTAGGAAGAAGAAGGCACCGTCACCAATAGCTTTCAGAATAATTAAAGTAGGTGCGTTAGGCTCGACCCAACCTAGCATCTCTAGCACCATGGCTAGAAGTTTAACCATTGAGCCGCCAATGATTGCGGGGATAAGAGGCGACATAGTGCCAACCAATGCGTCTAACATTTTCGCACCAATTGATTTAGCCGTTAGTTTCTCTTTTTTAGCAGGAGCTTCTGACTCAACAGCACCTGCTAGATCGCAAAGCGCCATCACTTCCTTGTATGCATACGATACCTCGTTACCAATGATAACTTGTACTTTGTCACCATTATCAACAACACCCATCACACCTTTCAGTGCTTTCAATTTGTTGATATCGACGCCATCTTGGCTGTGTAAAACGAATCGTAGTCGAGTCATACAGTGTGTCAGGGCTGCAACGTTTGTTTTGCCCCCAAGATGCTCAACAACAGATTTCGCAATTGCGCGGTAATCGTTGGCCATTTTATCCCCCAAAGATCTCTTTTCAGTGATTTTTTAAACGCGAAATATAGTGAGATGTGACCATTTCTGAGTCAATACGGTGCAAAAACAACCACAATTGTTGTGAAATGTTGTTTTGTGTCCTTCATCACACTTCCTTAAGTTACCGGTAACATATTACCGATAACACTTATAAGATAAAGCCATATTTTCAAGCGATGTTCAAAATTGAGATCACGCGCAAATTTGTAAAAAGGATTGAGTTATGACTGGTAGTAGTGTCATCGTCATGGGAGTCAGTGCTTGTGGGAAGAGCACAGTAGGCGAGCAGTTGGCAAGAAGGCTTGGACGTAAGTTTATTGATGGTGACGACCTACATCCTCGAGCGAATATTCAAAAAATGGCATCAGGGCAACCTCTAAACGATGATGATCGCACCCCTTGGTTAGAGCGTGTGCGTGATGCTGCTTATAGCTTAGAAAGCAAAAATGAACACGGCATTATCGTGTGCTCGGCCTTGAAGAAAAAATACCGTGACCAAATTCGAGAGGGAAACAAGAACATTACCTTCCTGTTTCTCGATGGGGATATTGACCTAATCTTGCAGCGCATGCGCCAACGTCAAGGCCACTTCATGAAAGAGAACATGATTAAAAGCCAGTTTGAAGCGTTAGAAAGACCGGATAATGAAGCCGATACCGTCGTTATTAGCATTAATAGCGATATTGACAAGGTTGTTGATTGTGCGGCAATTGTTCTCTCTATGACTGATGAGGCCGTTTTATGATCCACCCAATGATCCAAGCGGTTACTCAGCGATTGCTCGATCGCAGTACAGTGACTCGTCAAGAATTTTTAAGCCGAACTCAGCAACAGGTCTCGGCAGGTAAAGGGGGGAAAGGGCTCTCTTGTGGCAACTTGGCTCATGCTGTCGCCGCTTCTTGTTCCGATGAGAAACGATCCATCCTAGATCTGACTAAATCTAATGTGGCGTTAATCAGCTCTTACAACGATATGTTAAGCGCCCACCAGCCCTATCAGCACTATCCTGATCAGATCAAAAAGGCGTTAGCTAAGTTCGGCCATACCTCTCAAGTAGCGGGTTGTGTACCAGCAATGTGTGATGGAGTAACTCAAGGGCAACCAGGCATGGATATGTCTTTGTTTTCAAGAGACTTAATTGCTCAGTCCACGGCTATGTCGCTCAGCCATAACGTTTTTGATTCCACACTATTACTTGGAATCTGCGATAAAATCGCCCCAGGACAGTTAATGGGAGCACTCTCCTTTGCACACCTGCCAACCGCTTTTGTTCCAGCAGGATTAATGGCAACCGGGATTAGCAATGAAGAGAAAGTAAACGTCCGCCAAGAGTATGCTGCAGGTAAAGTAGGTAAAAATGCCTTACTGGATATGGAGTGCAACGCTTATCACTCCGCTGGTACATGTACATTTTACGGCACCGCGAACACTAATCAGCTCGTATTCGAAGCAATGGGCTTGATGCTACCGGGCTCTGCGTTTATCCACCCTGACTCCGAATTACGCGCGCGATTAACTCAGCACGCTGCAATCGAGATAGCCTCGATGACACCACAAGCTGCAAATTTCCGCCCGCTCTCTGAAGTCTTTACCGCTAAAAGCCTAATCAATGGCATTGTTGCTCTACTCGCCTCAGGTGGCAGCACTAACCACAGCATTCACATGGTCGCGGTCGCTCGTGCTGCTGGGTTTATTCTCACTTGGCAAGACATCAGCGATTTATCCGAAGTCGTTCCTTTACTTGCAAGAGTTTATCCAAATGGTCCAGCTGACATGAATGCATTCCAAGCGGCAGGCGGAGTTCCAGCATTGTTACATCGTCTGAACCAAGACAACCTGCTGCATCGTGATGTCACACCAACCTTTGGATCGTTTGAAGAACAAATGACAATTCCTGAGCTTGAAGATGGACGGCTGATTTGGCGAACGTGTGAACAATCAGCAGACCACGACGTCATCGCGGGGCCGGAACACGTCTTTCAAGCAACAGGTGGAACACGAGTGCTTTCTGGAAACCTAGGCAACGCAGTCATTAAAGTCTCAGCTGTCGCCGAAGAACAGCGTGTAATAGAGGCTCCAGCAGTGGTTTTCGACTGTCAACATAAGGTGGAAGCCGCCTATCAGAGAGGCGAACTCAATAAAGAGTGTATCGTTGTAGTGATAAACAATGGACCTGCAGCAAACGGGATGCCGGAACTGCATAAGCTCATGCCTATTCTTGGCAACATACAAAAACAGGGGTTTAAAGTCGCTCTGGTTACTGATGGTCGCCTCTCTGGTGCCTCTGGGAAAATACCATCTGCGATTCATGTCTCGCCGGAGGCCATTCGAGGTGGAGCAATTGGACTTGTCAGGGACGGGGATATCTTGCGCCTAGATTGCGCGACTGGCGAACTCAATAACCTCAGCGATATGCAGGCTCGCCAAGCGAGAGGGTTTGAGGCAGACGCCAACCAACAAACTATGGGGCGCAACCTATTTAGCGTGATGCGCCAAAGCGTTTCGAGTGCAGAACAAGGGGCGAGTTTTATCGTCTAACTGTGTTATCGCTTAAATGTAAAAGCAAAAGAGGCATCATTTCGATGCCCCTTTCGGTTTCCACGATGCTTGGTTAAACGCTTTCGCCATCAGTGATGCGATAGCCCATATCCACTACCGTTTCCACGACCGGCTCACCTTTCAATCGGGTAAGCAGTAGCTCGGCACTTTTCTTACCTATTTCATAACGTGGCGTATCCACACTGGTCAGTTTTGGGCGTATCGTTTGACCGATATCTAACGCGTTATAGCCCACAACAGATAGCTGTTGCGGCACTTGGATTCCACGTTGCTGGGCAATGAGTAAGGTACCTATCGCGATGTCATCATTGGTACAGAACACGCCATCTAGATCTGGGGAATCCGCAAGAGCGCGCTCAAGCAGATCCTCAGCCAAAGAGAAGTTTGAGTGCTGTTCAGTCAACACGTGCTTAGGCTCTAATCCAGCCTCATGCATCGCTTTGTCATAGCCTTGCAAACGCAGCTTAGTTCGCGCATCCAGTCGTGCGCCAAAGTAAGCAATAGAGCGCTTACCGGCTTCAATCATGCGCTTCACGACGTGATAAGAAGCATCGATGTGGTCTAAGCCGACAACCATATCAATCGGGTTACTCGGCAATTCCATGGTTTCAACCACAGAGACCCCAGAGTTCTTAATCATCTGTAACGTGCGAGGTGTGTGGTGGCTTTCTGTCAATATCAACCCATCAACTTGATACGAAAGCAGCGAAGCAATTTTTTCCTCTTCTTCCACAGCATCATAGCTAAAGTGAGCGAGCAACGTTTCGTAGCCGTTCTCTTTGGTAACCGTTTCGATACCTTGAACAAAAGCCGCGAAGATTTGGTTAGATAGAGAAGGAAGTAAGATACCGATCGCTTTGCTCGACGACTTTGAGAGCATCGCTGGTGCTTTGTTTTCGATATAGCCCATCTCTTCAATAACCGCCGCAATTTTCACGCGAGTTTTGGCTGCAACTGAGTCGGGGTTGCGCATGTAACGAGAGACGGTCATCTTGGTGACGCCTACTTTGTCTGCCACATCTTGAAGTGTGGTTCGAGTTTTCTTGTGCTGTTCTGTCATAACTGTTTGAACTCTTTATTATGTTACAAGTAACATTATAAAGTTTCCGCTCCCCCAAGTTCAACCTATTCATTTTCATCAACACATAGTTTTGAACTTTTTCGTAGCCTTACTCGTTCGTATAGCACAGGCAAAAAACTGGCACTACGCGTACTTGATAAAAGCTTGGCTCAGCTGCTGAAAGAGTGAGTCTACATTGGGCATGGGCGTCACATGCTCAGACAACAGAGTATGAACGTGCGGCTCTACAACGGTTGGATTGCCACAAATCTGATTATAAAAGTTCACGGGTGCAACGATGTGTTCTAAGTCTGCACCTAACAAGATACAGGCTTGGGAAAGTACGATTTGACCGCCCCCTCGTTTCAGCAACACACGCTGAGCCGTACCCACTATTTTTTGCTTGTTGATGTTGAGATTGTAATCGCCATCGCAATAAGAACCGGGAGTCGCATGCACCTCCACATCAACGCCTAACTCTTTAAAAAATTGAGTTAAAACATCACATAAATGCAGATAGGCTTTTTGAATATTGTAGGCTTCATCGCTCGGCCAGTGATAAATGTGCGACAAGTTAATCACGCCCGGTAGCTGGGGAACGGGAGCACCACCCGTTTTACGCGAAGAGAGTTGCCAACCTTGAGCCTCAAGCTGCTTTCTAGATTCCAACGTCACTGGCCACTTTTTACCTGCAGGCAAAACAAGTGTCGGCGTTTTGGCTTGCCACAACATTAAGGCTTGTCCAATCTCACCATTCTGTATCTGCTGCAATAGCTCATCTTCTTTTTCAAACGCACGATCAACATCAATGTGCGGGTAACGCACGAGCTTATTCGTTAACTTCAATGCACTTTCCTCTACAGCTTGTTGGGTTTAGGTCAATCATTGGCACTAAATTAATAATATATCCCCCAAATCCAATACAAAATAGCGCCAGAGGCTCAATATTTTATTATTCCTATCTAGGCAGTATCGGCTTAGTTAAGAACCTCGCGCTTGGACAGCTTTAGTCAAGCAAGGTTGTCTGATATGGTGGTGGCAGAACTTCAGCAATTGTTTTAGATAGTATTGAATATGAAAACACTCACCATACTTGATGGCGGCATGGGCCGAGAACTCAAAGAGATTGGCGCGCCGTTCTCACAGCCTCTTTGGAGTGCTCAAGCTCTGATTGAAGCCCCAGATTTTGTTAGCCAAGCGCACCAAAACTTTATCGATGCAGGCGCTGAAATCATAATTACCAACAGCTATGCGTGTGTGCCTTTTCATTTGGGTGAAGAACTGTTCGCACAAAGAGGATTCGAGCTAGCAGCGCTGTCTGGCGAATTAGCTAGAGCAGTTGCTGACCAAGCGTCTCAAGCGGTCAAAGTGGCTGGCTCTATTCCACCACCATTTGGTAGCTACCGACCTGACTTATTCAAAATCGAACAAGCGGCATCTATCATTCAAACCCTCTACGATGCACAAGAACCAAATATCGATCTGTGGTTGGTAGAAACCCTATGCAGCGTGCAAGAGTTTGAATCCATTCATGGGGTACTCAAGCAATCAACGAAACCGTGTTACTACGCCTTTAGCTTAGAAGATACCAAAGGCGACTCTGCATCTATTCGATCTGGTGAGAGCGTAAAAGAAGCCGTCAAGCTGGTTTGCCAGTCTAACGCGACAGGCATCATGTTTAACTGCTCGGTACCGGAAGTGATGGATCAAGCGATTATCGATACCAAACAGGTAATGGATGAGTTAGGTCAAGATCTAGAAATCGGTGTCTATGCAAATAACTTTGCTCCGATCAGCAGTGAACATGAAGCGAATGACATGCTTCAAGAAATGCGCGAGTTAGATGGCCAAGGTTACTTGACCTATGCAAAACGCTGGCATGCCCTTGGCGCGAATATTATTGGCGGGTGTTGCGGCATCGGACCAAAACATATTAAAGCCCTATCAGATTGGAAGCGTTCCACACAAAGCTAAAACACCTCTTCGATTGAAATAACAAAAATAGAGAACAGATTGAAAGATCTGTTCTCTATTTGTATGTGAGCCCACTGAGTACACTGGAACAAAACAACGATTGGAGTAAGTGATGAGTGACACGCAACGTAAGATTAAATGGGGTATCGCAGGGCTCGGCAATATCGCGAATAGATTCGCAACAGCGCTAACAGAGCACTGCTCATTTGGCGAACTCTACGCGGTGTCAGCACGCGACCAATCAAGAGCGGCTCTTTTTGCTAATAAGTTTGATTGCGATAAAGCTTATGGTTCTTATGAAGCCATGGCTCAAGATCACGATGTTGAAGCAGTGTACATTGCCACAGTACACCCGTATCACAAACCTCTAGCCAAACTATTTCTAAGCCATAATAAGCACGTCTTGGTAGAAAAACCTGCTTTTACCAACCTTGGTGATTGGTTAGAAATGAAAGCCCTGGCAGAACAAAATGGCGTAATGTTGCTAGAGGCAATGAAGACCGTCGTATTCCCAGCTTATCGCGAGCTTACATCGTTTTTAACCAGCAACCAGATTAAGCTTGATTCGATAGAAGCCAGCTTTGGTAATGAGCACGACTACGACCCTAACCTGTTTATCTTCAACCCGGATTTAGCCGGCGGGGCAACACTTGATGTTGGAGTGTATGGTCTGTGGTTCTTCTACGATTTATGTCGCACTCTTGAGATTACGCCTTCTCTACCTAAAGTCGAAATGTCGAGCCTCTATGAAGGTTCGAATGTAGATACCGATTCATGCTTCCAGTTCTCTGGAGGGATCAACGCGACCATATCAGCTTCGACGGTAAGAAACTTGCCACGCGCAGCGCGATTAACAGGCCCAGATATCGCCATTACGATTAAAGAGAAGTGGTGGAACCCAGCCCATATAACGGTGGAGTACAAACAAGAAACCTTCACCATCGAGCACCCTATTCAAGGTAATGGGTTCGAGTATCAAATCGAGCACTTCTCGCAACTTGTATTAGAGGGAAAACTTGAGTCTGATATCCTAAACTCAAAGATAAGTGCACAGGTTCTTGAAACCATGGAAAAAGCACTCGCTGATGCCGGCTACCAACACTTAACTCAACCTAACATTTAGGAATTCGAATTGGGCAACATAAAGCGCAAGCTTGAACTGTACGAAAAGATATTTCAGGCTTTTGGGCCTGGGGTATCACGCTGCCAAGTCAGTCAAATCGCAACGCTTCTACATGTGAGTGAGCGTCACGTTCAAACCCTACTCAAAGCAATGACAGCGCAAGGCTGGATTGAGTGGCAAGCCAGTTCAGGACGCAATAAAAAGGCACAACTCACGTGTCTGATTGAACCGATGGAAGCGTGCTACCAATACGCACAAAGCCAAGCAGATTCCGGCAACATCGAGCAGGTTTTCAGCACCTTAAGCTTTAATGGACGCAATGCTGGTAAGGAACTGCAAGCCTTTCTAAATAGCGCTAGTCAATCGGCGCAGAGCGTCGCGTACATTCCCTTTCACCGTGAGCTCGAAGCGCTTCACCCTCAGCGTGTGCTGAGACGTACCGAACGTTTCTTAGTGATGCAGATTTGCCAACGTCTCACCTCTGTACAACAAGGTAAATTATATAGCGACTTGGCTTATCATTGGCAACCCAATGAAGACGCAACAATCTGGCGTTTCCAAATTCGTGATGGTGTGCAATTCCACAATGGCCGAACACTGGAAGCTCAAGACATCGCACACTGTCTGAGTTTACTCTCTTCAAGCAAGTTATGGCATCGCTGCTATCAACATATTGCTGAAGTCTCTGCGTCTTCAGGCAACATTATCACAATAAAACTCAGCAAGACGGATTGGCATCTACCCCGATTACTTGCTAGAGCCGAAGCATCGATTTTTGAGCCTAATTCTGTCGATAGGTTGGTAGGTTCCGGTCCATTCTCATTGGCGATATTCTCAAACAAGATGCTAAGACTGAACCGCAATGATGCTTATTCAAGTCAGGTTCCGATACTAAATCGAGTCGAATTATGGGTTTACCCAGAGTGGGCAGAGAATAAAGCGTGTGCTCAAAATCAGGTGTGCGTAAAAATGCCTGAGAAGACACTCAAAGTTGGCGAGTACAGCTATGCACATGCGCGAGTTCACGGCTCTACTTTTTTCAAAATTCAAAATCCAAAGTTGTCTTCTACCAACCGAACATTCACCGTCGAAGACACCTCGGAATGCCAAGCTTTTTTCAAGCAATCTTCAGCGCCTGGTGAGACTAAATTCACCGTCGAGTATGGGGATTTTTCAACGATAAAAGACGCTGCTTTATGCAGCATTATCGATGAAAACCACTCATTCTCTTCTTGGTTAGGCTTCTTCACCCGTTTCCCTTTCGAAGATTTGTCGCTACCCGTTGAGATGCTCGCAAACATCGAGCAGGCTTTAACCTCAATTCAGTGCGAACCAGACTTCGAGCAAGCCGCCAAAATGCTCTTGAAACTCAAATGCTGGCTATACAAGGCTGAAGTAGTGGTTGAGCTTAAGCAAGAGGCATTCAATCTAGAAGTATCTGAAAAAATACGCGGAGCACGAGTAAATGGATTTGGTTGGTGTGACCTCGATAAGTTGTGGGTTAGCCATATTTGATTCTATCTTTAATAGAGATAAGTCATTCTACACATAGACTTACCTTTAACACTCTTCTGCCATAAACAATGCGTGCGGGTGTTAAGTTGCGATGAAACTAGGCTCAAATCCAAGAACCAGTAGAAGGTAAATCATGAATCGACACCTAAAAGGCTCAATACTGCTCCTCAGTGCATTTTCTTTTAGCAGTATGGCAAGCACGACCTGCAACTCACTTACTGGCTGTGAGAAAAAGTTTTGTGAGATCGAGTATCAAATCGAACAAGCTAAGCAATACGACAATCAATACAAAGTCGACCGACTCACAACGGCATTAAAAGCGGCAAAAGAAAACTGCACCAACGAAGGTTTGAAAGACGACCTTCGTGCAAAAATCGAATCCAATGAGGAAGATTTGGCTGAATACCAAGCCGACTTAGAAAAAGCCAAACAAGGCAACAGGTCGGACAAAATTAAAAAATATCAGCGCAAGATAGACAAAGAGCAGCGTAAAATTGATGACTTAAAGCAAGAACTGTCTGAAATCCCTTAAACCAAATTCGCGCACATCGAAGCGGCTTCAATAAAAAATGGTCTTACTCATTCGTAAGACCATTCACAAAAGACCGCTATAAATCAGCAACTACAGTCAACACAACAACGCCAATAGCTTATCCAGCCAGCGCGACCACAGACTCTTTATAGATGCGATTAGCCACCTTGTAGGCTGCGGGTGACGTCAGTCTCTCCTTACATCGGCTCTTAAATTGCTCGATATCTATCGCTTGAGCATCCAATAAATACGTCAACTCACTCAAAGAGTTAGCCTCAAACACGGCTTGACCTAGTGGTGTGCATGCGTAGCGGCTCGACTCTTGATAACCAATAGCTGTCAGTACCGACTCCGGCAACTCCCAGAACTTAGCAATGGTATAAGTGAGACGAATAGAGTAGCTATTAATCAAACGCTTCAAAGCCAATGAGTTAGGTGGCACAGAAGGGTCAACATGTTTGAAAGCCTCCACCATCATTTGGAAAATGATCATCTTACCGAGGTTACGGATCAGCCCAATAAAATAGGCGCTAGCCTGGTCTTCTTGAGACAGCGACTCTTTCATTAACTCCTTTGAAAAAGAAGCCGTTTGGATGCTGTGGTTCCAAATTTTCTCACCGAAATGGCGCCAATAAATATTGTTGCCCGGGGTAAAATTCTTCATGTACGAATTCACTACACCCTCTACCAAACCTTGCGAACCCATATTTAAGAATGCGGTTTTTAGATCGGTTACCTGTTTTTCACTACGTTTGTAGTATGCGCTGTTCGCTAATTTAATCACATCAGCAGCCATGCTCGGCTCTCGCTCAATCACCTTAAGCAGAGCATCGACATCAAACTCATCACTCTGTAGTTCACCCATTAATGTCGTGACAGAAGCAGGCATCACAGGCAATTCATTGAGAAGCGCTTTAGGAGAACGAATTAAACGTTCAACTTGGCTGGCCACAAAGTCGCTAAATGGATCAGATTCCGTTCGCAGACGTGACTCTCCAAACAGATAATCAAGAAATTCTCCATCATGAAGGCTCATCGATTTATCGACGATTAATGATGATGGTTGAGCAGACGGCGGCGGAACAAAGATTGAAAGCTTAACTGCCGTTTGCGCTTGAGAGCAACCTAGATCAGAGACGACTTTTTGAGAGGCACTTTGTGAGGAAGTTAATTGCTTACCTTGCTTGGAAGCGAAAGGGGAAAATAGTGCCTGTAATACCCTTTTGAACATCAATACGGCTCCTAGATGAATACAACATAAATCGGGATATATAACGGCGGTGATTATCGCACAGGTGACTCATAAACCATACAGTGATAAATGAATCATTAATTTTTTTAGCTGTATATAATCTATTACTCATCAAGTGGTTAAAGCAAAATGATGTATCTCCTAAAACAAAAAGAGCGAGCTAATAACACTTGCTCGCTCTCTCATACATTGGGACTATGAAGCTAATTAAACTAGCGCTCAGCGACTTCCAATACGATCTTACCAACGTGCTTTTTCTTCAAAAATTCATCTTGTGCTGTATGGATATCGGCAAGCGGGAAAGACTGCGCAACAATCGGCTTAATCTGCTGTTTTTCAATGCGGTTAACTAAGTTTTGGAACACTTGCGGCTCCAACACCGTGCAACCGAAAAAGCTCAGGTCTTTTAGATACAGAGTACGAACATCAAGCTGAACCATCGCACCACCAATTGCGCCAGACACGGCATAACGACCATGTGGCTTTAAGGCTTCAAGGAATTCAGGCCACTTGTCACCGGCGACTAAATCGACCACAACATTAACGCTGCTTTCACCCAAGGCTTCGACTAAATCAGCATCGCGAGCAATGACCTCATCGGCACCTAGCTCTAGCAACTGTTGGTTTTTACTTGGGCTAGTAATCGCAATCACATGTGCGCCACGAGCTTTTGCCAATTGAATCGCCGCAGAGCCGACACCGCCTGATGCACCAGAGATCAATACGCGATCGCCTTCAGTCACATTTGCTCGAGTCAGCATGTTTTCTGCTGTCGAGTAAGAACATGGGAAAGACGCCAGCTCTGCATCCGACATACTACTGTCCACCGCATACGCGTGCTTTGCTGCGACTTTAGTGTATTCAGCAAAACCGCCATCACACTCAGAACCGAAATACCATGGTTGTGGCAGATCTCGCCCATACACTTCCGTTAAACAAGGTTCGATAAGAACACGCTCACCAATACGATCAGCAGAGACTTCATTGCCGACTGCTACGATGAAGCCGCACACGTCAGCTCCTTGGATACGAGGGAACTTTAGCGCTTCACCCGACCAACTGGCATCGTCTGAATCTTCGCTTTTTGAATACCAGCCGATTCGTGTGTTGATATCCGTATTGTTAACGCCTGCTGCCATCACTTTGATGAGCACTTCATTCGGTTCGATTTGAGGAACAGCGATATCTTCGCGGTAGCCAAGCATTTCTGCTCCACCGTGACCTAACATCTCTACGCCTTTCATTGTCTTTGGTATTTCGAATTTCATCGTGTTTCCTCGAGTAATTTTGTCACCATATTCTGTGCTGATGCGACGGCTTCTTCGCCTAATACTGGCCACGCGCTTGATACTCCTTCATGAAGTAAAAACAGGGGCGTTGCGAGATCATCTCGCAGGCTCTGCTTGCCTATTAGCAAACGGACTTGTTCTTTATGCTGTGTAACTGCTTGGCTGATAAGCTCATTATCGGGAAACGCGGCCATCGCATTCATCGACATACAGCCGTGCGGCGCATACTCTTCTAACCATTGTTGGAGCTTGTTGAAGATATGAACGACAGCTTCCAAACCAGCCTCAGGAGATGCCTCTAACAGGAAGTTAAGGTAGCGCTGATGTCGGTATTCCAATGCACCGACAATCATCGCTTCTTTTGAAGGGAAGTGTTTATACAGGGTTCTTAGGCTGACATTACACGCCGTTTTCAACTGCGCAACGCTCGGTTCCGCAAAACCTTGTTGGCTAAATGCCACTTCAAGGCTTGCTGCAATCTGTTCTCTCAACATAGTGCTCTCTTACGTACCCGACAAAAGGTAGAATGATTGTTCTACTTACAGAGTAGAACGATCACTCTACCCATGTCAATACTCAGATTCATGGGCACTATTTTAAAAAGGTCCAGATACAAAAAACCAGAGCATAAGCTCTGGTTTTTATTGAGGGCTAATGAACTTAATCAATCAACACCAACGAATCGAGAATCCCTCTACCGCTGTGGATCCCGCCTTCGTTTTCACTGGCCGGTTTGCTGCGAATCAAGTAACCCGCATAACCATCAAGCTGAGTGACCGGCTTACCTTGGTAATAGGCGGTGAACAGCCCAACCTCACTCACAAGATCATCAACCAAGGTTTGTTGAGTATCACGCACCGCAATGGTTGGAACATCACGTTCATGTGGGTACAAACGCTGCATCAATGCCCACGCGTCGTACTCTTCAGGCTTAAGTTGCCTCAGCTGTTCACT
Source organism: Vibrionales bacterium SWAT-3 (assembly GCA_000169995.1). Taxonomy (GTDB): domain Bacteria; phylum Pseudomonadota; class Gammaproteobacteria; order Enterobacterales; family Vibrionaceae; genus Vibrio. Next base: position 347,540 of record AAZW01000001.1, read on the forward strand.
GATATCGTCACCAAATACACAATGACCGCCACCCTCACCTTGGTTTTTTAGCACCCATTCTTGCTTATCAGCTTGTGTGTTAAACCATTCAATCGATTCACGGGTGATTGGCTTCATGTCGGCTAAAACACTCTTAACCAATTCCGCTTCTTCTAGCGTTAAACCCCAGCCTGCGTATTCTGCTGCTGGCATCATAGTGAGCAGCATTTGCATGGTTTTACTGGTCGCTAACTGTTGGCTGATGGTCGCGTTCATTGCGACATGGTGCTGTTCCATAAACAAGCGAGTCTGACTTAGCGTGTGGCAACAAACCGATTCATTTAACTCTGGAGCCCAATAATCGGAATACTGGTAGCCAGCACGCAGATACACCACATCGACTGCGCCAACATCTTGCAGTAACAAGCGCTGGTTATCCCCCGTTGAAAGCTGGCAACTCAACTGCTCAAAGGTACGACGCACCGTACGAACACCTTGCTTTTGCAGTTCAATTTCAAGCAAGTGCTGGTCATAGACGTTATCCTCGCTCTTCTGCACTACCATCAAAAATGTAGGTTTAGCTGAATCATCAAAGTGATCGCTTACCTTTCTTACCGAGGTAGCAATGCCGAAAGCCAATTGTTCAAGCCCTCGGTTCTCTGCCGGGATTGCGGATGAATCTTCCAACCAATTTTTATAAGTATCTGGCCACTGATTATTCATGAACTCGTGAAATTCAGTCGCGCGCTGACCAAAGGGTGCCATACCAGCTGCGATACCATTGAATTCAATCACTTTTGCTCCATGCTGACGGTCATCCATAAAATCGGTTCGCATCAATAGCAAAGGTTGTCGGGCAGGGCTCAAGCGTTCATCCGCACTGCCATGAGCTTGTTGATGAAGAGCCATCAAGCGACCAAAGAATGGATCGGCTTGCGCCATATCGCTCAATGAAGACTGCAGAAAATCATGATCTTCCGATACGTTGCTGATCAGCTTAGTGATAAGCGGAGTCACGCGACGCAAATGTTCATAAACCTCACGCTCCATTGTCATTGGCGCTAGGCTAAATGGGCAATGCCTTGCGGTATTATCAGATTGTCGAAAAGCGACACCGTGCATGATCGCCCACTCACAGGCATCTTCAATTATTTGTTGTGGAATCAATGACGCTGACATTGGATTCATTTTGCTCTCTCACTATTATCGGGAATTACGCCCCCAATTAAGACGATACTCAGGCAGAAAAGACGAACGAAAAGCGAAAAATATTTTACGAATTACAATGCGTTCAAAGACCGTCTACTCTTGAGTGTCTTGCGTCTTGTTCACAATCAGCTCTCGCAGCCAGCGATGGCTAGGCTCAGAATCAAAATAACGGTGCCATAACAAGAATAACCCACCTGGTACCAAATCGATGGGAACTGGCTTCATCACTAATTCACCGCTATCGATATAATCACGTACCGAGTTGTATGGATAGCACATCAACAGGTCGCTCTGTTTACAGAGTTTGATAGCACTCGTGATATCAGATACGTTGGCGGCCTTGTTGATCTCTAACTGCTTAGCGTTAAGTACTTCCATCAATAACCAGTCGCCCGCTCCGCCCGTCACCAATTGTATGTGTCGATACTTAAGAAAGGTGTCGAGGTTCCACTCTTCTTGCAAAGCAGGGTGATCGTTACGCATCAAACAAACGGAATAATCCAGGCACAGCTCAACGTAATCCAATTCATCCGGAATACATTGCACATGGGTTGAGGCGCGTTCATCTAATTCAAAAATACCGATACCAAAATCGACTTCTCGCTTGAGCAAACGTTTGAAACTATCACTACTCCACGTAGAGCTGTTGATGGTGATATGGGGTGCATCGGCAAGCGCTGTCGGCATAAATTGCGGATAAACCGCAGTGTAGGCGGTCTCAACGAGGTCTATAGTGAAAGTACGCTCACTCTCCTTAGGATCGAACACCTCAGGGACAGTTAGCTTTTCGATTTGCAGCAAAATTTGGTGGATCTTGGGCGCTAATACCAGTGCTTTTGGGGTTGGGAATAGCCCTTTAGACTCACGCTCAAATAGCGGGTCGTCAAACAAAGCTCGCAGCTTGGTGAGTTGTTTGCTTACTGCAGATTGGCTCAAAAACAGCCGCTCTGCCGTTTTGCTCACGCTACGTTCTTCAATCAGAACATGTAAGCACAACAGCAAATTCATATCGCATTTAAGTAAGCTTTTAACATCGACCATGATATTCCCCAAATTCAGGTTAATGATGATTATTTGTCACTTTAAATCATATCATGCTCTTGGTAAATTGAGCGCATGTGAGTTAACACACTCAAAGAATAATAGAATTAAGGAATACTCATGGATTTTCTAGCACTACCAAAGATTGACTTACACTGCCACTTAGACGGAAGTGTTCGCCCAGATACGATTATTGATCTAGCAAAACAGTACAATATCGAACTACCTGAAGACCGTGATGCGGTTGTTCAATCTCTAACAGTGCCAGAAGATTGCAAAAACCTAGATGAGTACCTAGCGTGTTTCAGCCTGCCACTTAAAGTAATGCAAACTGAAGAAGCGATTGAGCGTATCTCTTTTGAGCTTTACGAAGACGCAGCACTAGAAAACGTTAAGTACCTAGAAGTTCGTTTCGCACCAATCCTGCACGTAAATAAAGGCCTGTCTCTTGACGCAATCATTGCAAGTGCAGTGAAAGGCATGAAGCGTGCTGAAGAGAAATACGACATCAAGGGCAACTACATTATGTCTGTGCTGCGTATGTTCCCTAAAGATTCAATCAAAGACGTGATCGATGCGGGTAAGCCATACCTTGGTAAAGGCGTTGTAGCATTTGATATTGCTGGCGGCGAAAAGCCAGGTTTCTGTGCTGAGTTCCCTGAATACACGCAATACGCTATCGAGCAAGGCTACCGAGTGACGGTTCACGCAGGTGAGCAATGGCACGGTCAAAACGTTTACGACGCAGTGACTATGCTGGACGCTGAGCGTATCGGTCACGGTGTTCACATCCAAGGTAACGAAGATGCGTACAACATTGTGAAAGAGAAGCAGGTTGCGCTTGAAACTTGCCCAACAAGTAACGTTCAAACTAAATGTATTCACAAATTCAGTGACCACCCAATTTCTGAATTCAAGAAAGATGGCATCGTTGTAACCATCAACACAGATAACCGCACTGTGTCGAACACAACAATGACTAACGAAGTGAAACGCGTATGTGAAACTTTCGACTTAACGAAAGAAGATTACGCAGAAATCTACAAGTACTCTGTAGAAAGCGCATTTGCTTCAGACGAAGTAAAGCAGCACCTAATGGGTTTTGTTGATCAAATCTAACGGTTAAAAGCGCCTTTTACTGAAGAGCTAGGCTCACTTAACGCGAGTGCTTAAAAGCACAAAATAGGAAGAGAAAGGCTGACGCTTTTCTCTTTTTTTATGTCCATTTACCAGTATTCTGATACCAATATTGATTCGCAAGATATAAACCATGAACACAAAAACAGAACTCGAAAAAATGCTCACTGGCGAGGTTTTTGACGGCGCCGACCATGAGATTAGCCAAATGCGAGCTCATGCTAGTAAAGCCCTCTCAGACTTCAATCAATGTACAGACGATACTCAACAGCCAAGTTTGCAAACAAACCTGTTTGGCAAGGTTGGTAGCAGTATAGTGCGTCCCCCTTTTCATTGTGAGTTTGGTAAAACCATTGAGATAGGTGACGATACCTTCATCAACATGAATGTGGTCATGCTTGATGGCGCGAACATCAAGATTGGTAACAATGTATTGGTGGGGCCAAGCGTTCAATTTTATACTGCTTCTCACTCTCTGGATCACCGCAGTCGTCGTCAGTGGGAAACCTTCTGTTTCCCTATTATCGTTGAAGATGACGTATGGATTGGTGGAAACTCGGTGATTAACCAAGGCGTGACCATTGGTGCTCGCTCTGTGATCGCAGCCAACTCTGTGGTCAACAGTGATGTACCACCAGATTACCTCTATGGCGGTACACCAGCAAAGCTGATTCGACACTTGAATGCCGAACAAGCCCACAACTAAAAAAGCAAGTTGCGTATCCAAATCAAAAAACAAAAAGAGCCATGTTTCAATAACATGGCTCTTAATCTAATAAACAGCGTTGTTCTATCGTACGATTAACTTTCTACACAGTTCATCTCATTCACTGCTCTGAGGCCTGCAATGGGCTCCGTTCTAAAGCCTTCTCATACTCGCTTTGTGGTGAGCTAAGATAGGTATTTTTCACGAAATCCTTCCACCCTGAAAATAGCGACTCTATCGGCTCATTCGTTATTCCAGATACATCACCGTTACTCTTTATAAGCTTGATAAAAGCCTCCTCCCCCCAAGAACGCTCGATAAACTCACCGATGGTATAACCGACTTCATAGATTGTTGAACCACCATTAGGGTTGATATATAACTCTTGAACAAGCCCATCAAAACGGGCTTTGATGGCATTCCTGTTATTCATGTGGAACCAATAATCTTCAGATTTATAGATAGCCACCGCTTCCCACAACCAACGAGGGTTATTCGCAAAATTGGGGTTGATTTGAAGAGTCAGTAAGTGCACAAACTCATGCAATGCTGTTCGTTGGATTTCACCACCAAAATAAAGCAGCCTGATTTCATTACTTTTAGGCTCGATGTAACCTGTAGAAAACGCATATCGCTGTCCAATGCTACGCTCTTGCTCATCTAAGTAGGCCTTTTGGCTTTGCCATACTCTCACTGTTATGACCGGTATTGAGTCCAGGCCGAAGCTCTTCATTAAAGAAGCCTGCTTGAGTAATAGCTCGTTGTGAATACTTGGAATTATCGCAGGTGAAGTTCCATCGTAAAGGACAAACTTGAACTGTCCTTTATCTGATTCATAGCAACTATCACATACTTGCTCACCGCGAATTTGAAGCACAAAAGCCAAGACTAAAACCAGCACCGACATAGTCAAAAACAAGAATGTAACGATGGACTTAGGTGGGTATCTTTTCATTTTCTACATCCTCAAATTTAACTCACTCGCCAAGGTGTCAATCTATTAAATTTACGCCAAGCGCCTGCAAGCTGTTTTCACACTGAACGGCATCGGTAAATTGGATAGCAGCCATACCCACAGATCTCGCACCTTCAACGTTATAAGGCATATCGTCGAGGAAGACGGTTTCTGAAGCTTTAAGCCCATAATTAGATAGAAGCGCTTGGTAGATTTCAGGTTGTGGCTTAAGCATACCAAGCTCAGCGGAGACTGCCACACCATCAAATAACGGCCAAAATTCGTAGGTCTTTTTCAAATACTCGACAATCTCGACCACATTATCGGTCAGCGCATACACGCCATAGCCAGAGCGCTTTACACGCTCAATGAGTTCTACAGAACCATGCAGTAAGATCTGCGTTTGTTTGACGTAATAAAACAGGCGATCACACTCTAATGGAGATAAGTTGAGTTCTCGTTGATAACGGAGCTTGGCCTCGCTCTCGCTTAATAAGCCTTTGTTTAAATCCAACCAAATTGCACTTTGGAAGATGGAACGTGCTCGTGATTCCAAATCGTCAATATCACCAAATGTAAGACGTGCTATTTCCAATGGTGCCCAACGCACAATCACATTCCCTACGTCGAACACGACATTTTTGATTTCATTTGCACTCATACACTCTCCAGAGAACGTCATGTAATTCAATCTAGGCAAACACTAGGTGCCGCAAATAAAGAATCATGACGAACGTTTATAAATTAAAGCTTCATTCAGAATATACAATCAATTGAACATAAAAAAGGCCATCATTACGATGGCCTTCTCATTATTTACAAGTGAGCTAATTATCAACACAAATCGGCTTCGGATGAGACAATAGTTGGCGCGCCAGCTGTTTCCAATCACTGTTGGAAGTCGATTGCTATACGCTTATCTATCAGCGGTATATTAAGTCCCGTTCTATACCCTTCCCCTATTTTTATGACGTAGAATGCACTTTTTGGCTTTCTAGTTTAGACTCTATTCTCTCGAGTTAACACGATGCGCATTCACGATTAAGCCTCAAAATACACCGACTTAAGCCGTTTAGTAAGACTCATTTCTCATCCTCCAAATGCCCTTATGTGTTATAATTCTTAGTCTCTCAAAGCGTGCTGAATCCCTGATTTAGTTCACTATTCTTTAACCACAGTGAATCCACTTTAACGTTATCGAACTATGAAAAAATACGAATTAGTTGTCCAAGATATTGTGAGTAAGATCTGTCAAAACAGTATCAACCATAAGCTTCCAGCGGAAAGAGAACTCTCTGAAATATATGGCTTATCTCGATTTACTATTCGAAAAGCACTGGCAAAGCTAGAAGCGATTGGCATGGTCACATCAAGGGCGGGATCGAACTTTAACCATTGAAAATAATGGATTTATTTTACAGGGAACTTTTTTAGATAATCACGATCTGATCATGAAGTAAAAAAACATGAGAAATTCGCACATGATTATCATTGAGCAACTTAAAAAAGTGAAAGATACCCGTTCGCACATCAATCAAGTTTATCCTGTTATGGAAGTCGCTTTCGTGGTCATAACAGCCATGATTTGTGGTCAAAATAAATGGACAGAGATTAAGGATTTCGGTGAAGGAAATATCGAGTGGTTACGTGAGTATTTCCCCTACGAAAATGGTCTTCCCACTCGACATAATATAGCTGCGATCATGAGATCCGTTGTGCCAGAGACGCTATTGGAAGCTATGGTGGGCTGGGTCAATTTGCACAGAGAGAAGCATGCTCAGCCTATAATCAGTGTTGATGGGAAGGTTCTAAAAGGGGCAAAAGCAAGCAAACAACAGCACCCCCTCTATATGGTTTCGGCATTTGATGTAGACGAGGGTTTGACTCTCACACACCAACCTTGTGACGGCAAAGGTATGGAGCTGCTAGCAATAAGAAACATGCTAGACGCTTTAGATATCAAAGGATGTTTATTAACTGCTGATGCCCTGCATTGTCAGGTTGAAACACTGAATAAAGTAGTTGATAAAGGTGGAGATATCCTAGTACAAGTTAAACTGAATCAACCAAGTTTATTAGCAGAAATTGATGTGCAATTCCAAGACTATTGGGCTTTGCCTGAAGATAAACAGGAATCATACATCACGGAAGAGAAAGGGCATGGTAGAAAAGAGGTTCGTGAGGTTTACGTGCTTCCTGCAGCCTTCAGCGAAGCACTCAGACAGAAGTGGTGTCTCGTAAAAAGCATTGTTGCAGTGGTAAGAGATAGGAGTGTCAAAGGGAAAGGAAGTTATGAAACCTCGTACTATATTTGCACAGACCATTTATCTTTAGAGTTAGCCTCAAAGGCAACAAGAAAGCATTGGCATATTGAGAATCAGCAGCACTGGGCGTTGGACGTAATTTTCAAAGAAGACGAGCAGCGAATTTACGCTGGGGATTCAGCGTTGAATATGGCTTGTTGTCGTCGCTTTGTGCAGAACCTATTTAGAAAATCAGAGGGTAACTTGTCTGTACCAAGAAAGATGAACCAAGCCGCATGGAATAAAGATTACAGGGAAAAAGTTCTTTTTACATCAGATTAACAAAGTATATTCGCGCCCTTTGGTCACATCTAAGGTGGGGTCAGGTTATTTCGTCAACACAGCTCTAATTGGTACACCTTTAGTCTACAACTCGATCACAGAGAACAGCTTTGAAGAGATCTCTTACAAAAAGATCCAGTTGAACAAAGCACTACCCGACAATCATGAGCAGCAAATTTTTTCATTAAGCGACAACGAATATATTTGGAAAATCAGACGCCTTCGATTGATCAATAATAAAGTGGTTCAAATTGAAGAAGCAAAAATCCCAGTTAGCGTATTTCCTGAAATGAATGCGGAGATCATAGAAAGCTCGATTCAAAAACACGCTTTGTCAAAAGGGCTGCAAATCGATAGTTATTTGACGACTTATCAGGCTGTTAACGTATCTAAAGAAGATGCTGAACTGCTTGGTTGTAAAAAGAATGTCGCTGCGATGAATATTACTAACCGAGGTTTCTTAGCGTCTGGTGAGTTATTTATAGTCAGCGATATTATTGATATTAATTACCAATGCACGTATCACACCCCTTTTAACAGTGAGAGCATGAGCTACCGAGATAATAAGTAATAATACTAACCAGGTGATGATTATATTTAGTGGGAAAGGTTAGTGACTGACTATTAAAGATAATAATTTAAATCACCAATAATATAATCTTATTATTACCTAATTTTAATTAGACAATCAACTCAAAAAAATGGCCGCTAATAGCGGCCATTTTATTTTAAAAGTACAAGTTAAGGGGTATGGATAGCGCCATCAGGAAGGCGGCTTTGTGTCCACTCGTGGGGGCGATACATCACAGGAAATTCCGCGGCAGCCTCTCGGTCAATCTCAACACCAATTCCGGCAATTTCAGATGCGTATAAGTAACCATTGATCGGCTCTGCTGCATTCGGGAATACCTTGTGTGTATTCCCGTTGTACTCGACATGCTCTTGAATCGCCGCATTATGTAAATGCACGTTCAAATGCGTGTTCACCGCAGCGCCAATTGGCGTCATATCTGGTGGACAGTGCCATGCAATACGAACACCGAAGTTCTGGCATAAATGTCCAAGTTTCAGAGCTGGCGTGATACCACCGATTTGTGAAACATGGCAACGAATGAAGTCGATTCGACGATTCGCGATCAGAGATTTCCACTCTTCAGGGTTATTAAATAACTCACCTAACCCCAATGATACCGAGCTTTGGCTGCGAATATTATCTAGCCATTCCGTTTGGTTTGGCGGAAGAATATCCTCGATGAAGTACGGCTTATATTGCTCGACTTCCTTCGCAAATTGTATTGCCTGATTTGGGAAAAGACGCTCATGCACATCGTGGAGGATATGGAATTGGTTACCATATTTCTCTCTCAGCGACTTAAACATGGTTAGCGTGTTGTCCATGTACTGATCTTGGTCGTAATACGAACCTTCAGTCGGGTTTTGAGTGGTATGTAAATCGGTTGGAACACCGCCATAGAAGCCAAGCTGACAACGTATATGCTTGTAGCCTTTCTCTAAGAAACCTTCAACCAAATCATAAATGCCTTCCATGGTGTCGCTTGTCGCATGCGTATACACAGGGATTGCGTCACGAGACTTACCACCAAACAATTGATGCAGAGGCATACCTGCTAACTTAGCTTTAATATCCCACAGTGCCATATCAACACCAGAGATCGCATTATTGATGACAGGTCCATTTCGCCAGTAAGCGTTAACCATCATCATTTGCCATAAGTCTTCAATATTATTGGCGTTTTTCCCAATAAGAATAGGTTTTAAATATTCATCGACCATTGTTTTTACAGCAAGTGGTCGCTGTTGGAATGTTGCACAACCAAAGCCAGTCACACCTTCATTCGTTTCAACGACAACGGTAATTAGGTTGTGCCTATCTGGCTTAGTAATAATACAATGGATATCGGATATAATAGTTTCTTTCACAATTAAATAACCTAAACTTAAGTCAACTCCTATTATCTAACCGCTTTAAAAATCACATTTCAAGGGCTAATTTTTGCCTAAAAATAATTGGTACGTTAAGTGTTTTTTTTTGATAAACAAAACATACCAATTGGCAAAAAACGGTGAAAAAATAATTTTTCGGATTTTAAATGTGATTGAGATCTCTTTTTATTCCGTTGGATTTAAATTGGTTGTCGTTATGATTTCTCGAGTTAAATATATTCCAATAACAGGTGTAATATGCAAATGGTAGAAAAGAGTGATGCCGTTGTGAATAGCTCTAAGTCATCATCGAAAAAGAAAAACTTCAAAGAAAATATACAGTTATTAGTCACTGCTCTTGGCGGTGAAGAGAATATCGTGAGTATCACGCACTGTATGACAAGACTGAGATTCAAATTAGCCGACGAGTCATTGGCTAACGAAGATGACATCAAGCAAATCACAGGTGTAAAAGGTGTCGTTCTTCAACAAGGTCAAACTCAAGTGATCATCGGGGTTGAGGTAGAGAAGTGGTTCAACGCCCTATCAAATACGCAACAAGCTGATGCAAGTCCTGCTGATGAACTAGAGAAAGGCAAGCTATTCCAAGGCGTAATGCGCATTGTTGCTGGCATCTTTGGCCCTGTAGTACCTGCTATTGCGGGTGCTGGTATGCTAATGGGTCTACTATCGGGCCTTATTGCTACCAATGTTATCTCTGAAACCTCAGACACGGTTTACTTCTTCCGTTCAATTTCTATTGCGGTGTTCTTCTTCTTACCTATGCTGGTTTCTTTCTCTGCAGCCAAGGTCTTTAAAGTAAACGAGTACATAGCACTTGCTGTTTCCTCAGCAATGCTAGCACCCAAGCTAGTAGATAAAGCGGCGATGCTAAAAGATGTAGGTGCAGCTCCGGAGCTAACGGTTCTTGGCGTAGTTCCGATTGAACTACTTAACTACGGCGGTGCGATTGTTCCTGCGATTCTTGCAATCTGGTTATTGTCCAAAGTGACTCCGTTAGTTGACCGTCTAGTTCCTTCTTCTGCTAAGCCTGTATTCACACCGCTACTGGCGTTTACAGTAACTTCGACCATCACACTATCTTTTGTTGGCCCTGCGGGTATTTGGCTAAGTAACGGTGCTGGTTGGGTAATGAGTTCATTACTGGAGATCTCTCCAACGTTAACGGGCTTTGTGTTTGGTCTAACTCGCCCGATTACTATTGTATTCGGCATTCACCACAGCATGACACCGATCAGCCTGAACAACTTCGCACTGTATGGTAAGGATCTACTGATGCCTATCATGTGTTTGGGTAACATGGCGATTGCGGGCGCAACTATGGCTATCTGGCACAAACAGCGTAAGACAGTTTCTAAAGAGCAATCTTCGATTACGATGGGTTCAAGTGTAACGGCGATTCTAGGTATTACGGAGCCCGCTCTGTTTGGTGTCCTAACTAAATACACCAAAGCGATGATGACCGCGAGTTTAGCAGCAGGTGTGTTCGGTGCTATCTCAGTAACGATTGATACTCACTTAACGAGCTACATTCTTTCTTCTGTATTCAGCCTGCCAGCTTACCTTGCAAGCGGTACACAAAACTTCCTTCAAGCAATCATGGGCGTAGTGGGTGTATTCGCACTGTCTTTCATTCTAACCATGTTGTTTGTAAAACTAGACAACAAATAAGCTCCTTTTGACTTGCTCAAAAAATCCACGTGGCTACCTTCTTTGTAGCCACGTTCCATCATTTGACACCCAGCAATCCAACTTTTCAAAAAGGCACACTATGAGCCATATTGCGATTATCGGCGAATGCATGATTGAACTGAATGGCGCACCATTTGGCACCATGCAACAAAGCTATGGCGGAGACACGCTCAACGCCGCTATTTACTTGAACCGAAGTGCCACCAGCTATGCTCACCAGACAGGCATACCTGCAGTGCGCACCAGTTACGTCTCAGCTCTAGGCTCAGACGCTATCAGCCAAGAGATGCTTAACCGATGGCAAGATGAAGGACTATCAACCGAGTTCGTGCTTATTGATGAACAGCGTTCACCCGGGCTCTATCTCATTCAACTTGACGATGTTGGTGAGCGCACCTTCCTATACTGGCGCAACGATTCTGCGGCTCGCTACATGGTACAGCACCCCAATTTCGATAAGATAGCCAACGAACTTCGTGACGTTGATATGGTGTTTCTAAGTGGTATTTCCCTTGCGATATTGCCACACAGCGATCAGCTAAAGTTGCTCACTATCATCGAAGGCCTACGTGAACGTGGCGTTACCATCGCCTTTGATAGTAACTATCGACCTAAGCTGTGGGAATCAGAAAGCGCGACCAAAGAGTGCTATCAACTGGGTTATCAAGTCACTGATATCGCCTTGGTTACCTTTGATGATGAACAGCAACTATGGGGTGACCAAACCCCTCAAGACACCATCGACCGACTACACAGGCTTGGCGTCAAGACCATCATTGTTAAACTCGGTGCTGAAGGCTGTTTGGTCAGTGAAACTCCAGAGAAAGCACCAAGCCTGATTGAGACCACGCCAGTCGAAACCGTCATTGATAGCACTTCGGCCGGTGATTCATTCAATGGTGGTTTCTTATCTTGTTATCTATCGGGTGGTTCTGTTGAGCAAGCCTGTCGCCAAGGTAATGCACTGGCGAGATTGGTCATTCAGCACCATGGCGCCATCATCCCTAAAACCATCACAAATACTCTTTTTACCTCTAATTAAGGAATACACTATGTCTACAATCAACAACCAACTTAAAGCCCTAAAAGTTATCCCTGTTATCGCTATCGATAACGCAGAAGACATCATCCCACTAGGTAAAGTTTTAGCAGAAAATGGACTGCCCGCAGCAGAGATCACGTTCCGTTCCGATGCTGCTGTTGAAGCGATTCGACTACTTCGCCAAGCGCAACCAGAGATGTTGATTGGCGCAGGAACTATCTTAAATGGTGAGCAAGCACTCGCAGCTAAAGAAGCGGGCGCGACCTTCGTGGTTTCTCCTGGTTTTAATCCAAATACAGTAAGAGCGTGCCAAGAAATCGGCATCGATATTGTTCCTGGCGTAAACAACCCAAGCACAGTTGAAGCGGCACTAGAGATGGGCCTCACGACTCTCAAGTTTTTCCCAGCTGAAGCCTCTGGTGGCATCAGCATGGTGAAATCTTTAGTTGGACCATACGGCGATATTCGACTCATGCCGACTGGCGGTATCACACCATCTAACATCGATAACTACCTAGCCATACCTCAAGTTTTAGCTTGCGGTGGTACTTGGATGGTCGACAAGAAGCTCGTTACCAATGGCGAGTGGGACGAGATTGCACGACTAACACGCGAGATTGTTGAACAAGTGAATCCTTAGTCGCCAACGCTCTAGAAAGAACACACTCCCTTTCTTCCAAAACAACAAAGCCACAGCAGACGCTGTGGCTTTTCTTTTCACTATAAAACGTAATCTATCAATTAAGCAACCAATAGCTCACGGGATTGTCTGGGCACTGATAAGGTCCACATTCAACAAAGGTAGCGATAGCATTGAGTGCAACCACGACGATGGCTAATAAGCACGCCACACGCCCCAAATTACTCATCTTATACGCTTCTTGCGATGGCTCTTTATTAGTCAATATTAGAATGACAGCAACCGCTAATATGGTCGCAGCAAATAACACGAAAGCCCAAGTGTAATAGTGCATCCCAAAGATAGGACTACCATAGCCAGGCGTGCCTGGAATCACATGCAGCGATACCTGCCGTAGTGAAGTGGCGACACCATACAAGGCACCGATCAAAACAATGCCATAGTGACGAGGCTGAGGCCCATAAACCACATTCAACATGAAGCCAAACGCAACCATCACAAAACCGATACGTTGCAACAAACACAGCGGACAAGGCAACTCATTAAGAACAAACTGAAGGATAAAGCCTATCAACAGAACGGCGGTCATGCCGAGTAGGCCAAGCGTATTTAGAAGCGTTAACTGATTTCGATTCATGTTAGCTCCTTACAATAAGATGGGTAATGAATCAGTCGCATGGTGATTGAACCAATACAACCCAAGGATCACAGAGCCCGCAAAAAAGCCGTAAGCCGCGGTCTTCTTGTCGAAAAAGGCGCATAGCATCGCCACAAGTAACAACAGAAATAATAAAGACATCATAAGAGGTATTTCCTCGCTATTTATCAAGTTCGGTCATATTGAACGTCAAAATGAATATCCACACCTACGCCCTCAATCATTCAATTTCGGAAAACCTATGGATTACGGATTAAAAATCATCAATTTAATACTTGTTAGTAAGCGTTAACCTGTCAAGTTTCCACGACTAACAAAGCTTTCTATGAAGAGAATATGCAAGTAACACGCCGAATCAAGAAAGGCATACGCACCTCAAAATCAGGCATACCACGAAACGGAGCACAGATATTACGATTGGCTACACTTACGAGACAGGGATAACACTTAAAGAGTGAATGGCTAGGAAACATAATGAAAACAACACGATTAGTCTCAGCCATTTTTCTTACCGGCCTTACCTTTCCCAATATTACTTGGGCCAACTACGCGATCGTTCTACCCGGTCAACATGAGCAAGGGATCGACTTACAAGGTAATGAAATATCTGCCCGCAATGTGATTGATTGGGAGCTCAACCATAGTGATTTGATATTTGGAGCTAATGCTAACCTAAGCCTTAAAACCAATATCCCGGCCGTTGGCTACATGTACAACCAAAAGTTAGAGTTAAACTCAGGTCCGCTCGAAGACGAGATTAGAGAAATAGCAGAACGGTACGGCATCGATTACGAAGATTTCTTTTTACACTTTTCAGAAGACACCATACTTGTAGAGCCAAATCCAACTCATGGCGAGAATACCCTGTTAAACCGTAAACCCATGCTTGTCGGTTATACCGCAGACGCAATGCACGCAGGTTTTGTCCTTTACCAACCACCACCATGGGATGCCGATGTCTTTGAACATTTCCAACAAGGGGGTGCGCTCTACATTTATCACTCTGAAAAGTTTGACCATTTAGAATTTGAATTTTCACGCTTTGCACAAGGAGGGATATTTTGGATTGAATACCCTTCCGAGATGAACACCAACAACCAAGTCACTGCATGGTCTCGTCTTGTTACAAGTGAAGATAACACTGAGAACATGACTCAAAACCAAGCGGTTAGCTGGCAAGTGCCCTCTGATTGGGTAAGAGCAAGCACTCATGATGGCAGTGGCCAAAGTTATGGTGGCGGGCAATTTTTTGGCTCCTCTTTTGTCCGTGATGGAGGGCGTTTATACGTAGTAAGAGTGCGCTGGCAAGGCCACGGAAATGATATTCGACCTCGTTTAAGTCGCATCCAGTTCACAGATAGCTTTCCCAAAATGACCAAAGAAGACTTGCCGCCTAAAAGCGTTAAGCTTGGTTCTAAAGAGAGCAGCCACAGCCCCTCCCCTAATGAGCCAAAGCGTTGGCGAAAAATTCGTGGCTTCGACCAATCGGCCGACCTTAACCAAGACAACTATTTGTCTCCTGCGGAGTACCAGAGTCGAAGCAACAAATCTGCCACCGCTCGATTTCGTTGGCAGTCCCGTGTTATTCCTTTTGGCCGTATGTGGGACCAAAATTCGTCATGGTCGCTAACCAATCTGGCTAATCCCGGGCTATTGATGGCAATGGGCAGTTATTATGGTCAACACTGGACCAAGCTAGGACTCAGTGGCGCCTACAACGATGACACCAATAAGCTCTTAGGTAGCAATCAATTTGATATTTACTCTGGGGGAAACATCGCTGAACTTGATGCTATCGCAGGCTCAACTGAAGCGGATGAACACTATAAACAACAGTTCACCGCCTTTCTCAAACGATTGACTGCCGTTAATGACAAACCGTTAATTGGGCTCAATATTGGAACCGCTAACCTCTATGGTCGAAATGGACAATCGCACCTTATAGATGCAGGAAACCTGTATTTCAGGGAGCACTATATATTTCCGTCAACGGGCTTTAGCGGCTATGGCGGGCTATCGAAGTTTTGGGATAACTCAGCACTCGGCTATTCAGGGTCGAAGGTTATTCAACAAGCCACTACGCGCTATGGACGAGTGCAGTTCTTTGGAAACAACCAAGAGAATTGGCAACAAGACCAGTACTCAACTCTCGCTGTCTATTACCTCAACTACCACCCTGAACACAGCTATTTCAATCAATGGAACAACAGTTACGTGTATGGGAGCAACAACACCACAACAGATAACTTCTGGAAACCGGGCGTACCCAAAAACATGGCTTATAAGCCCACAGCATTGCTCGATATCACTCTTGGAAAACCTTCAGGTGTTATTCCTTCGGGGTTTGAACCTATCTCATTGATGCTCTCAACTCGTACTCCACAACCTGAGGATTACACGATTGTTGGCAACACTTCACAATCCCAGGTCACTCATCAAGACTTACCTAATGGCAAGGTTTCGCTGCTACCGACTCATACCTATTTCCTTTATCAATCAGATAAACAGGTTGTAGAAGGCGGTCCAGAAGACATGGTGATAGCCAGAGAGTTTGAGCATGGACGAGTTCTCTATCGCACCGATTTTTATGGGAAAAATGCTGACTTTTATGCTGCAGAGAAAATCTCGATTCGATTAGACCCACCAATGAAGCCCGTAAGTGCTGACGGCAGAGTGGGAGAATATCTAGATGAAGTGCAGGTAGGTGGTTACCAAGGTTTGATACTACTTTATTGAAGCAGCTCGAACTTGAACCGGTCACCATAAAACAAAGAAACCTAGCGAGTAGTCGCTAGGTTTCAAAGATAAAAACGAATTACTCTTTGCTTACTTCAGAGGATCATTATCAGGCAAAGCGTTGTGTATCCATAACGCTAGGCGCTTCTTAATATTTGCACCATCCAACTTACTGTCTGGTAACGGAGTGATTTGATTTACTTCAACAAGAAATAGATAAACAGCCTTAACCTTGATTGGTTGAGATGAGTTCGGCAAATCGAAACCTTGCAACTTTGCCATTTTAAAACCGACTTCTAGAGCCTTCTTAACCAGCTTATCTTCATTCATGATCTTCGCGCTTTTCGACATATCATCTCCATCATCTTCGTAGATTGAACCTTGAGTATACCAAACTGAATCTAAGACAAGATTACCGCGCTCTCAATTCGAACACTCTCTTTGATAAATGACATAAAACGATTCGCAGATCCAAAGCCGCTAGTCACTCAATTAACATTCACAAGATAAACACAAACGCGCAAACGATATCTTAACAAAACACTCAATAAATGAGATCTTCAGTCAAGAAACCAAAAATTTGCCGGATTTGAACTTACCAAGCTAAAGGATACAGAATACTATTATTTTCACTTGTATACTTTTAGCTTTATAAATAAAGAATAAGCCACTGTTATTTAACTAGTTTTATACCATATCGACTTAGATCATATTTACAGTCACCCGTAACGAAAAGTTATTTACAAAATACTCATTAAATAAATAAAATAGACCCAATAATCTTGTACTGGTGTTAATAATGCGTTACCTATGGGCTTCATTCTGTCATAAAAATCCTATCCCCGGACGAATCGTTCATATCCTTGTTATCTTGATAGCATTAGCTTCTATTGTGGTTCCATTAATGACAAAAGATGCCACAACAATACTAATTTCACTTTGTGTTGCTTTGGCGTGTTTTGTGCTGTTTGTATTCTTTGCCCTTGCCGACAAAATGCGTTCGGGTATGCACTAATCAAATTCGAGATAGCAAAGCATTTATCTGTTTCAAACCATTATCAAATGTTGGCTATCAAATACGGAAAAGCCCAAAGTTATTAGCTTTGGGCTTTTCTTCTAGCGACTGTGGTTGATTACAACCGAGTGATACGACAACCGAGTCTTACAGCGTCATATGCAGAATTGGAAATGGTTTCCCCATGTCATCAAGTGGTGAGCGTGATTCAATTTTGAACCCCATGTGCTGATAGAAGCCTACCGCTTGTGGGTTTTGCTCATTCACGTCAACTTTGGTCGCTGCCAACTGCTCAATCGCATGTCGCAACAACACCTTACCTGCTCCTTGTCCTCGAACTTCATTCAAAACAAATAGCATCTCGACTTTTGCATCATGGACACCCACGAAGCCAACAATCGAACCACTTTCATTTCTAACGCATTTCAAAGAAACCGCAGGGAACGCATGTTCCATGATGATGGGTTTAAAAAACTCAATATCTTCTTCTGTAATAAAGTCATGAGTTGCTCGGACTGAATTTTCCCAAACCTTAAGCATTTCTGCGTAATCTTCAGGAAGCACATTTTCTATAGTCATAATTTTCTCTGGATTGAACTGAATATAAACATGTGCAGCCGCGAAGACGCATATTAAGCCTAAACCATTAAGTGAGCCAATGATGTTTATAGGAGATCCTCGGATGAAAACACGTCCCTTACCCCCCAAAAAATAGCCTTGTAATTGACATACGCAATACGATCCATATCATCATGCAAGCCTCCTCTCCCTAAAAAGCGAACAAAGCAGTAGAAAAAGATATGTTATGCCCACCCAGTCAGTCATTTAATGAATGTTTTTGTGAGCGAAATCACCTGTGTTTACATTTATGGTCAATTCAACACCGCCATGTTGAAGGACAATGATAAATGCGAAGAAGAAACAAATTTCGAGATCATAAGCTAGAAGCTAGATTATTCAGAAGTCGGGCGGTGTTTGCTTTTATATGTATTGTATTACTAGCAGGACTGTTGGTTCTAAACATATACTGCCTACAGGTGACACAACATGAGTACTATCAAACGCGTTCTAATTCAAATCGTATCAAAATCATCCCCGTCCCCCCTACCAGAGGCCTAATTTATGATCGTAACGGCATCATTTTAGCCGAGAACGTACCAGTATTTAGCTTAGAGCTAGTACCAGAAAAGATAGAAAACATATCTGAAACGATCGAGAAGCTACGTGGAGTCATCGATATATCCCAAGAGCAAGAGGAGAGATTTAAAAAAAACCTCAAGCGAGCACGACGTTTTAGTTCAATACCTCTGTTAGACAACCTTAATGACGAACAAGTCGCTAGGTTCTCGGTAAATCGTTATAAATATCCGGGTGTGGATGTTATGGCAACGCTAAAAAGACATTATCCTTATGCTGATATTTTGACACACTCGCTCGGCTATGTTGCACGCTTAAACCAGTCAGACCTAAATCGTCTCATCACTGAAGGGAAAGACCACAACTATAAAGCCACTAGGAACATCGGAAAAATTGGCATTGAACGGTATTATGAAGATGTACTACATGGAAAAGTAGGCTATCAAGAAGTCGAAGTAAACAGTCGTGGTCGCGTCATACGAACGCTCAAATACGTCCCTCCAGTCTCTGGACAAGATATTACCCTCAATATCGATGTTGAACTTCAATCTTATATACATAAACTGCTTGGAGGCCGCAAAGGAGCCGCAGTAGTGGTAGCTCCTCACGATAACGGTGTTTTAGCGATGGTGTCTAGCCCTAGCTATGACCCTAATGCCTTTGTCGGAGGTATATCTAACCATGACTACAAAGCATTGTTGACCAACAGGAATAGGCCACTAATCAACCGCGCTACGTTAGGCACCTATGCTCCAGGCTCTACTATTAAGCCATTTATTGCTGTAGCAGCCTTAAAAGAAAGGAGCATAACACCGAGAACCAAAGTTCGAAGCGTTGGCGCATGGCGAGTCCCTAACAGCAGTACCAGTACTCGTGCATTTCGCGATTGGCTCAAGTGGGGGCATGGTAACGTAGATGTGACTCAATCTATCGAACAGTCCGTCAATACCTTCTTCTATCAGATTGCATACGACATGGGTATTGACTCACTCTCCAACTGGATGATGATGTTTGGCTTTGGCGAAAGTACCGGGATCGATATATTCGAGGAAACGTCAGCTAACATGCCGACTAGAGCGTGGAAACGAAATCGCTTTAACAAGCCTTGGTATATCGGCGACACCATACCTATAGGTATAGGGCAAGGTTACTGGACAGCAACTCCCATTCAGATAGCCAATGCCACCTCAATTTTAGTCAATAATGGTCGGAAAAAGCCGCTCCAGTTGCTCGACAGTTTATCGAATCAAAATGATTCGACCAAAAATAAGCTAGCCGAGTCCCCGCCGATCCAAGGAGTTCCATCAAACTACTGGGAACTTGCTAGATACGGTATGTACCTAGTAAATCATGGTAAAAATGGCACCTCTAGAAAAGTATTTCGAAACGCTCTCTATAAAAGCGCAGGGAAGTCTGGCACGAGCCAGGTCTTCGGGTTGGCAGAAAACGAAGAGTACGATGCTGATAATACTCCCGAACATCTAAGAGATTTAGCGTTGTTTACTGGGTTTGCCCCTTATGAAGAGCCGGAGATCGTAGTAACAGTAATCCTCGAAAATGCCGGTGGCGGTTCTTTCAATAGTGCGCCCATCGTTAAGAAAATCTTTGACCAAGTATTAATCAAATAAAACAAGTAAAATTAAAACGATAATCTAACTTAGGCGACAACACGTAACTAGGCTACTACCAGTCCCTGCTCTGGTAATAGTGTGTTGCACATAAATTTTTGGATTAGAATATTCTTAAAACATAGATATCGTGCGAAAGGTTTCCGTAGACCAACGAGCTTGAAACTAAGCCCACTCACTGATCTTGCTCCGTTTAGATTAACATTGAGTGTCAATTGATTAACGAAGCAAGCTCAGGAACCATCTTGCTTGGGATAAACTCTGTTAACTCGTAATCGGCAAGGTTGTAAATGATAAAAGGGTCATGATTTAATATACCTTCTAGTGCAGTGCGGTCCTTCGCCTGTGCAAGGATAACCCCACCAGTACGAGGCACTTTCCTGCCGGAAGCAATAAAAATACCCAGCTCGTAGTATTTATTCAGATAATCAATATGATCCTCAAGATACTTATCAACTTCTGATAATTTACCAATATAATTTAAAGATACAATAAACATGATGGCTCCTCGTTCAGGTTACTGTATAGCTTCATAGGCAATTTTTTTAGTATTCACTTTTCACTCTCCGTCTTAGAGTGTTTCAACCCATTGTTCAGCTAAATCTTTTAAAGGATGAAGGGATGAGATGATTTGCTTTCCTAAAACCGTAGGTTGATACCCCCCCTCTCCGCGTTCAAGTAACTTTGCCTGTCTTAAGTCTTTAATTCTTGAATTTAAAACGGCAGGAGAAATTGATTCACAGCGATCCTGCAATTCACGGAATGTACAGGGACCACCTGAACATAGCTGCCAAAGAACTCCCATAGCCCAACGTCTCCCCAGCAAGTCAAATAATGCCATGATAGGGATTCCTGACTCTGAGCCGCGAACTGGCTTACCGAGACAACTAAAATGAGTCATTGAGATTCCTCCGCTATCAAAAACGTGTCTGAGTATAATCGGATATAATTTAGCTTGCTATGTTTTTAATAGCAAAAAATGACGCCTTGATTGAGGTAATTACCTTCAAAGCTTTAGCAAATGAATCTCTCCTCTAACTTATTGAGAGTCAGTTGAATTGATACACTCAAGATTGCATAATATCCAGCATAGAAACAAAGATTATTTAACAAGTTATTGTTATATGTTTTCTGAGAAATAAAAGTTGAATTAACCACAACTCTGAAGAGTGCAAAATTCTATCAGCCAATGACATATATAGCGCATAACACCTAGCATTCGACACATACGAACTTATCTTTTAGGTTACTTAAATCATGAAAAAACAATTATTAACACTCACCCTAGTTGCCACAACGGTTGGAGCCATTTCTGGTACAGCACAAGCTTGTACACGAGCTTTGTAACACTCGGATACTTTAGATACGACGATGGTCACACGTTCCATGGACTGGGAAGGTTACGATCAAGGTGTTGTGCGCGGTGTACCGAGAGGAACTGTCCTTGATACACGATCACCCACGGTATACGGTGTCGACCTCAACAAATCAGGGGGAGCCCATCAAGTTTACAAGTCAAAACATGCCATGATTGAGATTGCAAGCTTCGACGCAGAGTTTGTCACAGAAGCAATCAACGAACATGGTGTTCTTGGTCAAATTCATTATCTCAATACAGACTGGCAAGATGAAAAAGCGCGAGTAAAAGGTAATCAAGACATCGATGGTCAGCGATTCGTGCAATACTTTATTGCGAATGCAAAAAGCCTTGATGAAGTAGAATCTATTATCAATAACACAAACATCCGTGACCAAAAACTTGGTGGCGTACCTGGTCTGTATGATGCGAATACAACTGTAAACCACTTCTTGGCTCACTTCATTTTTGCTGATAACTCTGGTGAGACAGTCCTTGTTGAAATGGTAAATGGTAAATGGTGAAAAGAAACTCTACCGAGGAACAGGTTCTTTAGATGTCATTTCAAACAACCCAACGTTTGATACTATGACAGAAATGGACAGAGAATTATTAAGTGAAAAGCGCTTCCCAACGGCTTCAATCAACTCTATAGATCGTCGTTATCGTGCTCAATATGCTCTTAAGGAAGTAAAAGCGTATGAAGAGCGTTTTGGTATCCGCGACAACAAACAATTAAGTAATATTATTGAAGGTGTTGCTCATGAGATGCGTAGCGGGTATACAAAATGGGACGTCGCCTATGACGCGAACTTTCCAACTTTATGGGTTTCGCAAGTAGACTTAAAGAATAAAACACTCAAGCTAGACCGATGGGACACAGATCAAGTTGAGACATACGATTTCTCGATGTTTGATGTCAATGGTAAACAAGTGGTTGAATTGGGGCGTAACACGAACAAACGAGAATCTCAGCCTTGTACAAACATTAATAAAAACCAACCATTCTGTGCCATATAACTTTGACTACGCCACACTTAGCAAGGCTTCAAGCTTCAGAAGAACGTGGGTGCCTATCAAAGATTAGGGCGTGATTTAGCTTAGAGGTTAGTTCGAACTGGGCCAAAGTCGGTGAAGAGATTGTGAGTACGTAAAGCACTCAACCGATAAGAGCAAGGCACTTTCCTGCTAGGAAAGTGCCTTATTTTAATCTTGCTTTGACTATTAAAATCAACACCTTACCTAAAACTCTCACAAGATAAGTTTCATAGATAAAGCAAGGTATAAACCATGTGCAGCCAGAGTGGTTAGAAGCAAAACAACCGTCTTTTCTCGGTTAATCAAAGATTTCGCTAACCCTATTAATCAGGCATCACCACAATACCCATAGTTTCAAGCAGTTGCTCTTGTTGCCAAGCGACAATTTTAATGCCCGATGTGTCGACCTTACGAGGATCTAACCCCTCCAATTCAGCGTGGCACAAGTTTGCTCCCTGCATACTGAACTGTCCCCATACATCTTCAGAGAATACGCCTCGGCTCAGATCCGACTCTTTTAATGACGCTCCTGCAAGGTAAGTTCCTATCCAACGGTTCTCAAACAGCTCACATTTTTCTAAACAAGCCTGTTCAAAGTTAGCATACGACAAGTTACAGCCTGTGATATACGCTGAGCAAAAGTACATACGATTACTCACCTGGTTGGCAAAGTTTGGTCTCGTAAAGTTAGCCCCTTTCAAGTCACATTCACGTAGCTCAATCCCATAGCAATTGGCGTTACTAAAATTCGCCATGGCGAGCTGGCAGTTCTGAAAACTTGCATCACGCAAATCTGCGATACCAAAGTGGCACCCTTCGATATCACCTTGCTCAATGAACTTACAATTGATAAAGGTCGTGTCACGTAGGTTACAACGCCTAAAGTCACAGCGAATGAAGGTACATGCTGTGAAAGTCATATCAGACAGATCTTGTTGAGCGAAATTGTGGTGATGGTAAGTACTGTGATTAGTGTCCATTTAGCCCCCTAAAAAAGTAAGCTAAGACTACCACTGAGATCTTCAGAAAACATCAAATTAAAAACCAACAAAACAGCAACTTAAAACACCCATTTTTAGCCAATTTAAGGCACCAAATAAGCAATTTAAGCAGGCTGTTTTTAGTTGATAGAACGCGCTTATATTGAAAAAAGTTTTGTGGCTTACAGAAGGTTTTGTGACGTAGCTGATCATCAGATAAAGATGCATGTTTAAAAATCAGTAAGCTTTAAATAGCCAGGAAACCTGGCTAACGAGGAGGAAAGTACAAGACTCAATTTTTCTGAGAAGTTCAAAACAAAATAGGTGAAGCTCACCATCGTGGAGGCTAACCGATTCATAAGTACCGAGGGTTGAATTTAACTCGTGTTCTCAGGTTGTGTTGTCTAGCTTTTCGCGATATTAGCGATACCTTCAAGCTGAAGAACTGGAGCCGCGTCAATGTCTTCCGCGTTCATCATAGATGACACACGTTGCATCGAAGAAAGCAGCAGACTTTGCTCCCACGGCTCAAGATTTTGGAATTTGTTAACGAAGCTATCTTGCAGTGGTGGTGGCGCATTGTTTAGCAGCTCTTGACCTTTTTCGGTCAAGTTTGCATGTACTTTACGACGGTCAGCAACACTGCGGATACGTTGTACATAGCCATTCACCTCTAGACGATCAATGATCGTAGTGGTGGTCGCTTGGCTTACATTGGTGTGGTTAGACAATTCTTTGATCGTCACGTTACCCATTTCTTGGATTGCTCTCATTAAGATTAATTGAGGGCCAGTCAAACCATACTCTTTACTCAGCTTCTTCGAATGTAAATCGATAGCGCGAATAATTTGGCGAATAGCGACCAGGATTTCGTCATGTTTGTCCAAGATTCAGACCTTTGTACTAATATACGGTGAATGTTTTCACAGTGCTTAAGCTATTAGAATTCCAATTAATAGAGCTAAAGGTGCTCAGGAATTACACTGTAAATTGATAAATTACTTCATTAATTTTTCCGCATTGTACTGATGTTCATACTATTCTCAATCTTTTCTATGCCTTTGAATTTGCGCAGGGCAACACTTTTGCTCAATGAGTCACGATTTTCGCTCTTATATCGGCTAACAAGGTAACAAAAAGCCAGAAGTCGTTAACAAATAAAAAAGCAGAGCTGTCAAACAGGTAGAGAGATTGTGATGGCCTCACTACCTATTTAATGTTTCGACATCTGACTATTTTAGTTCAAAAGATTAAGCAGCACTGTTTAGTTGAAAATTACCTGTCAGCGCGTTGTAAAATTCACTGTTATCCAAGATTCCGACCAATTGATTATCTTCAACTAGCAAAATCGGATGGTTACTGATCTGCTTGAGCTTAATTGCGTCGCGCATGCCAATCTCTGGGCTTACCACAACAACACTCGAACCGCTTATCTCGGTTAAATCATCAGACTCATTCCACTCGACAAGTGCCAAATCCGATTCACCTTTTACAGACAGCTCCCCTTCGCTATGCTCAACCCATAGGTCTTTAGAATCACAGATCTGCCAGCTGTCGTTATCTTGAGTCAGTGATTCAAGAGGCTGCATCAATGAGCGACCTTTAAGTACATTCAATGGGTTGGTGTGAGCCACGAAGTCCTTCACGTACTCGGTTTTTGGTGTGAGTACGATCTCTTCAGGTTTACCGTGTTGAATCAGTTTGCCTGATTCCATGATCGCGATGTTGTTACCAATCTTCAGCGCTTCGTCTAAGTCATGGCTGACGAACAGAATCGTTTTGTTTAGCTTGTTCTGTAACGTGATCAACTCATCTTGAAGCTGTGCACGAATCAATGGGTCAAGCGCTGAGAACGGTTCGTCCATCAATAGAATGTCAGTGTCCATGGCAAACGCTCGTGCCAAACCGACACGTTGCTGCATACCACCAGAAAGCTCATGCGGGAATTTCGCTTCCCATTCCGCTAAGCCAACCATTTCAAGCTGTTCACGCGCCTTAGCACGACGAACATCTTTGGCGACACCTTGCATTTCAAGGCCAAAGGCAACGTTATCCAACACGGTTAACCAAGGCATCAATGCAAATTTTTGGAACACCATCGAAACACGGTGGGTACGCAGGTGACGAAGTGTCGCTTCATCGCACTGTTCACCTAAATCGACCTGCTTATCGCCATCTTTAATCGCCAGCGAGCCGCGGCTGATCTCATTTAAGCCGTTTACAGCTCGAAGTAACGAAGATTTCCCTGAGCCCGATAAGCCCATCAACACGCAGATTTCGCCCTCTTTAACCGTGAGAGAGACATTGTCTACGCCCACGACTTGACCTGTCTCATCAATGATCTCTTGACGAGTTTTGCCTTGGTCGAGCAACTCAAGCGCTTGCTTCGATTTATCACCAAAAACGACATCGAGGTTTTTAATCGTAATTGCGTCCACTGTCTTTTGTTCCTGAGAAATAGACATGATTAAGCCTCCTTCTGGTTAGGTGTTTTGCACAAGCGATCCAGAATGATAGCAACGAGTACAATCGCAAGTCCCGCTTCAAAACCTTGTGAGATGTTCACTGTGTTCAAGGCACGAACCACTGGTTTACCAAGCCCGTCAGCACCAACAAGCGTCGCAATCACGACCATAGAAAGCGATAACATGATGCACTGAGTGACACCTGCCATGATGCTTGGCAGAGCAGCCGGTAACTCCACTTTCAGCAGCAATTTCATGCGGCTAGCGCCAAACGCTTTACCGGCTTCAATCAGCTCTTCTGGCACCTTAGTCACGCCCAAGTAGGTCAGACGTATTGGCGCCGCGATAGCAAAAATTATGGTTGAGATTAAGCCCGGAACGATGCCCAAGCCGAATAGCACCAAGGTTGGGATAAGGTAGACAAACGTTGGTACCGTCTGCATTAAATCGAGAATGGGGCGTAGTAAGGTATATAACCAAGGGCGGTGCGCTGCCATGATGCCAACCGGTACGCCAATTAATACGGAAATCGTTGTCGCCGCAAAGACGAGAACAAAGGTTTCCAGCATTTCTTGCCAATAGCCAAGGTTGAGAATGGTCAGAAGCGCCGCGACAACGAAGATCACCAACGACAATTTACGGTGTAAATACCAAGCGATCGCAGCAGTGATCACGATAGGGAGCGCAGGCGGCATCCATTTAAATACATCGACTAAAAACAGAATAACGGTTTCTAAAAAGATAGAAATAGCATCAAAAAAGCCCGCTGCGTTGATAGTTAACCAGTCAACACCAGCTTCCATCCATTGTCCGACAGGGATTTTGTTTTCCGTAATAAAATTCACAATATTGCCTTTCATTATTGGCGGGCCGAAGCCCACCTTTATTCTTTATGTAGCTTTGGTAAACAGATAGGTAAAACTATGCTTTTACTTGCTTTAGGTATTCAGTAACCGCTTGAGTTGCTGATTCACCTTTATGAGTTTTTACGTTGTCTAACCAAGCTTCCACTTGCTGTGGATTGCTGTTTAACCATTGCTGAGCCGCTTTCTCTGGCTTCACATTTTGGTTCAAAATAGCTTCCATCAACTGGTTTTCCATCTCTAATGTGAACTCTAGGTTTTGCAGAAGCTGACCGACGTTTGAACATTCAGATAGGTAGTTTGAACGAACATTGGTGTAAACATTCGCGCCACCGTAATTCGGGCCAAAGAAGTCATCACCGCCAGAAAGGTATTCCATCTCAACGTTACTATTCATCGGGTGCGGTGCCCAACCAAGGTAAACAATCCATTGGCTACGGCGTGCTGCGCGTGATACTTGCGATACCATACCCGCTTCGCTTGACTCAACTAGGCTGAAATCTTTTAAGCCAAAAGCGTCAGAATCGATCATCGATTGGATTAGGCGGTTACCATCATTACCTGGTTCAATGCCGTAGATACGGTCTTTGAACTTGTCAGCGTGCTTAGCTAAGTCCGCGAAGCTTTTAACCCCCGCGTCGTACACGTATTTAGGTACCGCTAGTGTGTATTTCGCACCTTCAAGGTTGGCACGAACCGTTTCGACAGTGCCTGCTTCGCGGTATTTAGCAATGTCACCTTCCATAGTCGGCATCCAGTTTCCTAGGAACACATCAATGTCACCATTAGCCATTGAAGAGTAAGTTACAGGTACTGAAAGTAGGTCGGTTTTGGTGGTGTAGCCTAGGCCTTTTAAAAGCTCAGTAGTGACAGCTGTGGTGGCAGTAATGTCAGTCCAACCGACATCGGCAAAACGGACGTTTTCACATTGTTGTGGTTCAACGGAAGCGTTAGCTGTAAATGCAAATGAACTAATCGCTAATGTGGCTAACGCTTTTGTGGTCACGTTGTGCATGTTTAGAGTCGTCATAATGGTTCCTTTTAATCTTTCCTTTTTTCTGCCTCTTCTCAAACGATAGAGGCAGTTTTGCTGACTTTTAACTAATTATTTTTATTGCTGTTTTTCACTTAGTCATAGGGCGTTACGCTTCCCTGACTGGTTTGTTGATTCTTTGCTTTTCTTGCCATTCCGGCGCAATCCACACTGGCACGTCTTGTTCTTTGAGCATTGGTTTCCCCAAAATCAAATCAGAAGCGCGCTCAGCAACCATGATGGTTGGCGCGTTTAAGTTTCCGTTTGGAATGGTTGGGAAAACAGACGAGTCAACGACACGCAGATTATCAACGCCGCGAACGCGACACCGCTCATCAAGCACTGCCATCGGATCATCGTCAGCACCCATTTTGCAGCCACAAGATGGGTGATAAGCACTTTCAACGTTCTGCTTAACCCATTCATCAATCGCTTCATCGGAAGTAATGTTTAGACCCGGTTGAATCTCTTCACCACGGTAAAAATCCATCGCAGGTTGCGACAGAATTTCGCGAGTCAGACGAATACAATCGCGCCAATCTTGGCGGTCTTGCTCGGTCGAGATGTAATTGAAAATGATCTCTGGTTTGGCATGCGGATCAGCAGAGGTAATCGCAACCGTGCCGCGGCTTTCTGGCTTGTTAGGTCCAACGTGTACTTGGAAGCCATGACCATCAAAAGCGGCTTGGCCGTCGTAACGCATTGCCGCTGGTAGGAAGTGGTATTGAATATTTGGCCACTTCAATCCTTTACGAGATCGAATGAAGGCGCACGATTCAAAGTGATTAGTTGCACCTAAGCCTTTGCGAGTCAAAATCCACTCTGCACCGATCATTCCTTTACTCACTAAGCCAAGCTTACTGTTAAGCGTGATAGGTTCATTACAGTGGTATTGAAAGTACACTTCTAGGTGGTCTTGAAGGTTTTCTCCCACACCATTCAACTCGTGTTTAACTTCCACGCCAGCCTTTTCAAGTACCGCTTTCGGGCCGATACCTGACAGTTGCAGTAGTTGAACAGAGCCAATAGAGCCCGCAGAAGAGATCACTTCTTTGTTCGCCATAGCAGTTTGGATATTGCCTGACTTTTCAAATTCCACACCGACTGCTTTCTTGCTTTGGTCCGATTGAAACTCGATCAGAAACTTGCGCGCCACGATGCCCTTTTTCAACGTAAGGTTGGGGCGCTTCAATGCACGACGCAGATAAGCGTTAGAGGTTGAGGCTCTAACACCCTTATCTACTGTCATATGCATGGTGCCGAAGCCTTCTTGCTGATAGCCATTGTAATCGTTGGTTTCTGGGTAACCGGCGTCTTTACCTGCATCGATGAAGGCTTGGTAAAGTGGGTTAAGCGCCATGTCGTTACCGTTACATGTGCCGACAGGGCCATTATCGCCTCGATATTCGTCGCCACCTTTATTCCACGATTCAGCACGGCGGAAGTAAGGCAAACACGCTTGGTAATTCCAACCGGTAGCGCCCTCTTCTTCCCACTGGTCGAAGTCACATGCATGGCCACGCACGTAAACCATGCCATTGATTGACGAGCTACCACCTAACACCTTGCCACGTGGACAGTGCAGTTCACGTCCATCAAGGCCCGGTTCCTGCTCGGTTTCAAATTGCCAAGCGTACTTTTCAGTATTCATTGGGTAAGAAAGCGCGGTTGGCATCTGGATAAAAATGCTCTTATCCGTGCCACCAGCTTCGAGTAATAAAACGCTATGTTCACCGCTTTCCGTTAGCCTATCCGCTAACACACAGCCGGCCGAACCCGCGCCGACGATAATATAATCGTAGCGTTGTTCCATGTTATCTATTCCCTGAGATGAGTCAGTAGGGCTAGCTCTTCACGCTAGCCCGTTAAATCGAGAGTTACGCGTTAGGCATAAGGGCTTGCGTAATCGCCAAGTTCGATAAGAATGCTCTTAGTCTGCGTATAGTGAAGTAGAGTCTCTGGTCCATTTTCACGACCAATACCCGAAAGTTTGTAGCCACCAACAGGCATTTCTGCCGGTGAATCGCCCCACGTATTTAACCAACAAATGCCCGCCTGCATTTGGTGAATCACACGGTGTGCGCGAGAAAGGTTCTGTGTGAATACCCCTGCTGCCAGACCATACTTGGTGTCGTTAGCACGGCGAATCACATCGTCTTCGTCGGTAAACTTCATCACCGACATCACTGGGCCAAAGATCTCTTGCTGGACGTGTGGCATAGAGTCATCACAATCGACAAACACAGTTGGGATTACAAAGTTGCCGTTCTCAAGGCCGTTATCTGTCACTTGGTAGCCGCCAGTCAGCAGAGTCGCGCCAGACTGTTTCGCTAGCTCAATCGCACCAAGGACTTTCGAAAGGTGTTCTTTAGAAATCAATGCACCGATCTGAGTCTCCATCTCCATTGGATTACCAATGATCAATTTCTCTGTGCGCGTTTTGAGTTGTTCGATAAATGCGTCATAAATATTTTCGTGTACATAAACACGAGTACCATTGGTGCATACTTCGCCTTGTGTGTAGAAGTTAGCAACCATAGAAGCCGAAACCGCGTCATCCAATTTCGCGTCATCAAACACGATCATTGGTGATTTTCCGCCAAGCTCCATCGTCACTGATTTCAGCGTTTTAGCACTATCAGCCATTACTGCTTTACCCGTACCGGTTTCACCCGTGAAAGACACTTTAGCGATGTCAGGATGAGCCGTAAGCATTTGGCCAACACGGTAGTCACCTTGAACCACGTTGAACACGCCATCAGGAAGGCCAGCTTCGGTAAAAATTTCTGCAAGCTTTAGAGCTGTAAGAGGAGTCTCTTCAGACGGTTTGAAAATCATCGCGTTGCCCGCAGCAAGCGCCGGAGCTGATTTCCACATCGCAATTTGGATTGGATAGTTCCACGCACCAATGCCCGCACAAATGCCCAGTGGTTCACGACGTGTATAGAAAAACTGAGATTCGCTAAGCGGTTGTTGGTCACCTTGCATCGTCGGCGCCAGGCCAGCAAAGTATTCAATAACATCCGCGCCAGAGGCTACGTCCACTTCAATCGCTTCTTGTAGTGGTTTACCGGTATCAACAACCTCAAGTTTTGCAAGGTCATCATTTCGAGCTCTAAGTATTTCTACCGCCTTCAAAAGAATGCGACTGCGCTCGACTGCTGTCATTGCAGACCACACTGCGAAGCCACGTTTTGCTGATTCGATAGCGCTATCTACATCCGCCGTAGAGGCTTGTCCCAGCTTGGCAATAGGTTCGCCGTTTGCAGGGTTGATGCTATCAAAGGTTTCACCAGACGTAGCTTTCACTGCTGCGCCGTCAATGTATAACGAGTTCATTTCCATTTGAGATTCTGACTTAGTTGTTGTTATTAGATTCTGCTGGTCTTGTTTGAATATTAGTTGTAAGTATTGGTCGTTCTAGTGCGTTCTATGACTAAACGGCGGTCTACTTGGTGTGACACGAGTAGAACGTTAGTTGTTTATCAAGGTAATCATTGATGATGGCTTTGGCTTTCTTAGCATCAATACCATCAGGGTTTAACGTGCCTCTCAGCCATAAACCATCAATCAGAGAAGCAATCCCGTGAGCAACGAGATCCGCTTGTTCGTGCTCCAAAATACCTTTTAATTCAAGGCGTAAATGCGAGAGCAAACGTCTTTCATTCACGCGCTGCAATCGTTTTAACTGTTCGTCATGCATGGAGTAAGACCAAAACGCCAACCACGCCTTCGCGACCTTATTCTCTGCTTGATAGCCTTCGAAGTTGCCATCGATGATCGCATTGATCCTCTGTTGGTGAGCATCAACAGGGAGTGCTTTTAATGAGGTAGTGATGGTATTGGAAAGTTGACGAAGAATTTCGCGCATCGTCTCTTCGAGCAGGCCATGTTTGCCGCCAAAATAGTGATTGATAATACCAGTAGAGACTCCCGCTTCTTTGCTGATCAACGCAATACTCGCGGCATGTAAACCCACTCGATCGATCACGGCCATAGTGGCTTGAACAAGTTGTGGTTTACGTATATCAGGCATCCCAACCTTCGGCATTTCTCAGTCCTTTTATTTTTTATTGAACGTTCAGTTAAATATAAAATGACAGAAATTTAGTTAGGGTTCAAATGATTATTTAAAACAAACCATTAACAAAGAGTCACCATCACAACAATAAACAACAGAAAAACAAACACTTAGCATTCATTTAGAGCACTAATCAAATTCATTAAAAGTTTGAACTGTGATGGTTATGGCTCAACAGATATTGATTGAAACGCCTAAGTTTTGAGCAATAGAGGAGGCGAGCTGACTAAACGAGAAAGCCCTCTTTTCAGCTCTATTTTTCTTTGACATTAATGAAGGAAAGAAGCCGGTGAAAAAATAAAAGTACCCAAATATTTGGGTACTTTAAGTTGGAAATACTATCACTCGATATTTTACCGAGAAGCGAAACGTTGCTAGAAAGCCAAGTGATAGCTATTGCTCGACTGATCGAGTGTGATCACCCAGCTCTGTTCTTTCTCCTTACTGCTCATTGGCACCCAACGGGCATAGATCTGCTCCCAGTTACCATTGATTTCCAATTCCACGACATCGGTGTGTGTTGGATAAACGGTTGTGATTCGAGAAGTAGGCTCCGCAACAACATCACCATTACTCATGACAAATGCTGACTCAGAGTACAAATGAAGAGCCCCTGCCGTCGTTCCCGTGTAATCCATCGACAAGCTGATCTTCTCCCCAATATCAAATGAGAAGCCGACAGGCGCCACAATGTCAGACGTACTGATCGCGGCTGGTTGTATTGCTGACGCAGGCAGTTGAGCAGGCGTTGGAGACGGTGTCGCATCTGGAGTCTGTGCAGGTGATGCACTCGTGTTACCACCGCCACCACCTCCTCCACCGCCGCCACAAGCACTGACTATGAGTGAGAAGGATGTCATGGTGATTAATTTGCTGATCTTATTCATGGTGCTCTCCTACTCATCCGTCGCTGATATAACTTTGTTAGTGGTCGGTGCTTTATACCATTCACCATCAGTTTCACCGCTGCTGGTTACCCATGTAGGGAATGACGTATAGGCATCACTGATATCAACCAGTTCTGCAGGGTGATCCCATTCGTCTCGAATATTAATAACCCATGGCATGTTATTGCTGGTTTTGAACGATTCAGAACCTGAAGAGCTATCATCATGACTGTTGAACAAGGTGTCATTCATATCACTTGTACCTGAAAACTCTTTTAAGTGAGTTTGCCACGTCATACCCGGTGGGGTCGCAACGAAGTCACCGTGATAAGTACCATCAGCTCCAAAGATAAACGAGTCATAAGGTGGGTAACCTATATCATCACGTGATACTGGTGTAGTAAATTCCACGTACAGTTGGTAGTTAAGCACATCAGCGTTTTGTACCCCAGAACACGCACTTTGAGTTCGGTAGAAAACACAGCTTTCTGTTAGTTCACCTAAGTTTTCCAGATCCTCTCTTAGATTTTCTGACACCATCAATATCGTCTCACTGTCTCCCGCTTGTAAAATCGTGTGACCAACGGCAACGCCATTACGAGTGAGTGTGGTAGATGCTACGTTCGCAGGTAAAACATTCGGTAGTTTCACTGCATAACCATTCGAGTAGCCTGCTCCCATTGCTTGAAGGGTGTAATCTACGGTCAAGTTTTTAAGTTCTCGTTGACCATTAAGCTGCTCTGTCACTTTGTAGCGCCACACCACGTCATTGAAGTCGTAGTCACCTTTCAATGGCCAATTATCTTCAAAGGCGATCGTTGCGTAGCTGTTCGAACTTGGGTACACCGTTGTTACAGTCACATCTTCATTGTTCTCTTGAACAAGCACCTCGTATTTCGAGTCGGTTGTGCCGTCCTCATTAACCCCATCAACAGCAGTAAATGGCGTCACTTCAACGGTGAAGATCAAATCATTAAAATCGTTATCTCCGGTTGGACGATAAATATCCTCAAAACCAAGCACCAAAAACTCATTCTCTGTATCCAGGAAAGCAACATTATGTCTTCTATTGTCAGCTGACGCCTCAGGGTTAAGCGCTGGATAGCTGTAGAAAGGTGTGCCCCAGCCACCAAGCCAAGGGATGTTGTTATAAGATCCTTCCCAGCCCCAACCATTCGAGATGATAAAAAAGGCTAATGTTTGACCTGCCGTAAGCTGGACACTGAGATCGATGGAGTCCCCTTCTTGCATTTCCCCAACATCAGCAACCGACGTATTAGGAAACACCACAACATGTGCGTTGATATCGTCTTTAGTCGCTGGAGGGTTATCAGTATCAAAAACGAAGTAGCCAAGGGTATTGCGGTAACCCGCCCCTTCGTTCAAGAAAGTGATTGTGGCTGTGGCGTACTCTGCACCGTCCAACTCATCATCAATATCGATGCTCGAGTAGCGCTCAGGGGCAATAAAAGCGCTGTTGACGGTGGTACCTTCAGGCAACATCGAATAGACGTTGGTTAGCACGTCTTGGGGCAGTGATGCTGACACCGAATACGTATTATTAGGTTTACCTTTTGCTGAATAGTTGGACGCATCCGCGCCAGATTCAAAAGTAAGGTCTGCGGTTGTCAACGCCATCGCGACACATGGCACCAAGCAACTCGGCAGTATGACTGAATTCCAATTTCTCATCCTGTTCCCTCTCTAACCAGACTTAAACGTGTAAAGAGGAAAGGAGCAAATATAGTGCCGAAAAATAAAGTCTTTTATAACAAAACCTTACATTCGAGCCATTCATTTTTCTCAATTTGAGAATGAAGTTGAAATGGAAAAAAAACACAAAAAAGGCCACTAGTTTGATAGCGACCTTTATTGAGTTATCTAGAGCAAGACTAGAAGTAATAAACACGCAATTACTGAGTAATAATAGGTATGGATTGCCATGCCCTTTGGTGTAACATTTCACAGCCAGATTCGGTAATCACGATGTTCTCTTCATGTACCATCATGCGGTTTTTCGCAAATGCCATGCCCGGCTCAAGAGTGAGCACCATACCGGGTTTTAAGACTACATCTCCGCTAGGCACATGTGATGGCCACTCGGTTAGCTGCATACCTAAGCCGTGCCCCATCCGACCCACATCGTTGCCGAGTGCACCGTTCTTTTCGAGCACCGACCACATGGCTTGCCACACATCTCCAGTGGTGCGCCCTGGTTCAGCAATCGCGAGCCCCGCTTCTGTCGATTGATAAACGGCATCGTAAGCTGCGATGGTGTCAGGAGCTGCATGGTCAAAGGCATAATTACGGTCAAAGTCGCTGAAGTAGCCATCAAAATTAGCCCCCGTATCAATGATCAACACATCACCTTCACAGAGTACACGGTCGGTTGGCCCCATGATTATGTTGTCATAGCCACCTTGACCGGATGCGGATATAAGATATGGACACGCATCAGCACCCAAACGTAACATCTCCAAATGCATAGCTTTGCACGCCTGTCGCTCTGTCATCCCTATCGAAAGATTATTGCGAAGATATTCGAAGCCTGCAGCCGTGACTTGGCAGGCAAAGCGAACTTTATCGATCTCAGCTTTAGACTTAACACTGCGCAAGTCTCTAATCATCAGTGACACATCAACAATACTGTGGTGGCTCAGTTTTTGCTGTAATAACGCATAGTTTGCGGCAGGCATGCGCAGATGTGTTTCAGGGCCAACCATAGAACCAATTCGGCGAGATCCCTTTGATACTTCTAACAAAGTAGCCGCTAGCAAAGAGATACCGTCGTCTTCTGGTCTTGGCGACGGCCAACTACGTACGTCGTTAATCCACGTGTCTTCAAAGCCAGCAACACCTATCTCTGGCACCACGGCGATAGGCTTACCAACCGCAGGCACAACCAAAAACCAAGGTCGAGTTGGGCTTTCCCAGAACTGCGATTTAAAGCCACTGAAATAGCGAAACTCAGGTTCGGTCGTAAAAAACGCAGCATCGATGTTTTGAGCACGTAGACGTTGTTGTAACTCGACAGTACGTTGCTCTAGTTCTGCTGATTCAAACCCTCTCTGCGGAGGTGTTAACGGCAATATACTCATATTTCTATCCTTGATTGAATAAGGGTAACTCGACGAATTAATTGAATAAAATATCTCTTGGTAACAGTGCAATACTTGGGAAGAAAATCAGCAAAGCAGACATCAATATCAAGATAAGGAAAAACGGTAACGTCCCACGGATGACCTCCATGTAAGGTCGCTCAAAAATCGCTATCGCAGTAAAGATGTCACAACCGAATGGCGGCGTTGCCGACCCAATGGCCATTTGTAGCGTCACCATCACACCCACCAAGATTGGATCAATACCTGCAGCATTAACAATCGGCATGAAGATAGGCGTCAAGATCAGCAAGACCACTAACGAATCCACGAACATGCAGCCAACAAAGAAAGTCAGCGCGATAACAAACAGAATGTATTCAGGTGAGGCATCTTCTAGATTAAGAGGAGCGAGTAACTCCTGAGGGATTTGTTCAAACGAGATGTACCAAGAAAACGCCTGTCCAACACCCACCAGCACAAAGACAACGGCAGTAATCAAACCGGTATTTAGCGCCGCATCGCAGATGTCTTTTACGCCAAGTTTACGATAGAAAATGCACTCAACGATGATTGCATACAACACAGCGAATGAAGCCGCTTCCGTAGGCGTGACCACGCCAGAATAGATACCACCGATAATCAAAGCAGGGAAACCGAGAGGAAGAATCGCTTTCTTGATCGCTTCAATACGCTCGGCAGTGTTGGCCTTTTCAACCAAAGAGATGGTGTCGCTGTGTTTCACACTGTAGGCATAGCTGTATAACGAGAACAGGCTAGCGAGTACTAAGCCCGGACCAATACCAGCAATAAACAACTCTCCTACACTGGCGTTGGCTAAGGTGCCGTAAAGAATCAAGCCAATGCTCGGTGGAATAAGAAACGCGATGTCACTGGCATTAATGATCAACGCCATCACAAAGCTGTCTTTGTACCCTGCTTGAAGTAACTTAGGGCGCATGATTTGCCCAACCGACACCACGGTCGCTTGGGTCGAACCGGACACAGAACCAAACAAGGTACAGCTGATACACGTAGTAATAGGTAACCCGCCACGCAGGTGTCCAACAAACGCTTGAATCAGGCCAAGTAAGTTATAAGCCGTGTGCCCACGCGTCATAATATCCGCAGCCAAGATGAACATCGGCACCGCAATCAGAGCGTTCGGCGAGATGCCTGTAACCATCTGCTGAATCAATACACCGGGCTCAACCTGAGAGAAATGAATCAAGCCAATCAAAGCCCCAACCGCTAACGGCACAATCATAGGGAAGCTCAAAAACAGCAAAATCACCATCACAGAGACAAGAGTAAATGTGACGACATAAGTATCTAATTCGCCGGCAATAATGTCCGAGAAAAACTGTGCAACATCGCTCATTCGAACTCACCTACTTTTGTGTTTCTATTTTCAATCACGTCAAATGACACGTAGATTTCTTTGTGCAGTAAGTTCATTAAAAAACTCATGCTGTATTGCAATCCGGCAATGAAAAAACCAATTGGAATGATCGCGTATACCCAATACACAGGGAACTGTAAGGCTGGACTTAACCGATTGATGTCTTTCAGCTCTTTAACGTAAAAGAACGCGTGGTAGGTGAGATAAAACATCAGCATTGCGGTTAATAACGCAATGATGGTTGTGAGAACTTTCTGAGCTTTAGTGCTCAATGAATCGTAGACCGCGGTCATACGAATATTTCGGCCTTGGCGCACCGCATAAGCGAAGCCGACGAAAGTAACAGAGACAATCAGAAACTGATTGAGCTCTTCCGAGAAAAATAGGCTTTTATTGAAGGCGTAACGACCAATCGCATTGGCAGTAGAGTTGATCATCATCGCGAGAATGGCAATCATGATCAGACAGCGCTCTAGCTTTTCTGTCGCGACACTTATTTTATGTAGCAGTTCTTTCATAGCAGGCAGTGCTCCATACTTCGTTCAGTGACACGAGTCCATTGCCACTATTTGGAGAAGGTTGGGATAAGCTATCCGCTGACACATATCAACGGATAGCCATCATCCTTACTAACGCTTTCTATTGCGTTGCTGAAGCAGCCTTCACTTCATCTAGGATCTCTTCGAGAATGGTTTTAGCACCCTCACGAGCTGCGCTTTGCTGACCTGCTGGGTAGGCATTCGCCACTACGTCGTAGTATGTCGTGTGCAGTTTCTGGCTTAGCGTTTTAAAACGCTCGCGCTCTTCATCCGTCAACACAACCACTTGCATGTTTGGACGCTCTTTCAAGATCTTGTCCATGTTCTCTTTGTTGATGCGGATCTGATAGTCATAAGCGGCTTGGTCTGCTGCTTTGATTGCTTTGTCGACCATGGCTTGTTTCTCTTCAGACAAAGCGTTGTACCACTTACTGTTGGTCGAAACGGTACTCACATAAGGTTGCTGACCTGGAAACATTAAGTAGTCTTGAACTTCATGCCACTTCGCGTTGTAGATGAAGTAGATAGGGTTAACCATGCTATCAATGGTCTTAAGTTGCAGTGAACCGTACACTTCACCCCAAGAAAGAGGAGTAGGTGTTGCGCCAAACGCTTTGTAGGTTTCAACAGGGATAGTTGAAGTGAAAGTACGGATCTTCTGGTTCGCAAAATCTTCAGGAGTACGGATGGGTTTATTACCGCCCCATACCATTTCACCTTCAGACATCATCGACAACAGCTTAAGGTTTACACTCTCAAACTTAGGTGCCAATTTGTTGTAGATGGTCGGGCTTTCCGTTAATACCTTATGAGTAATTTCTTCATTGGTACCCAGTACATACGGTAAGCTCACCGCCTGAACCTCAGGCAAATAAGACCCTAAGTGACCCGCACCTACAGACACGAATTGAATCGTGCCTTTAGCAGCCAATTCTACGATGTCGTTCTCTGTGCCCAGTTGACCGTAGTAATAGATGCGAACACGGATGTCGCCATCAGATTCCTTCTTAATCACTTCCGCAAATTTTTGCGCATAGATATCTTGAACGTCTGTTTTGTCCTCTTCTGAAGCAAACTTCCATGTTTCGGCATGAACGCCAAAAACCATGCTCAAACTTAGCAGTGCTACGCCTAATCGTTTCATCCTGTCTTTCCTTTTATTATCCTAATTACACGTTGATGACCTTGGTCACTTCACGCGCTTCAGTTTTGGCTGTGTCGACAATAAACTCCGTTTAAAGTCAGCCATCTTGCAGTGCCAAATGCGTCACTGCTGAATCCGTGTTTCTACTTGTTGATTCAAATTGAGTTGCTTCTAATTGGGTCGCTTTTAAAGTGATCGTGCTAAACGATCGTTCACCAACTGAATCCAGTAGCTCGCACCGAGCTTTAAGATGCCGTCGTTAAAGTCGTATTCAGGGTTATGCAATGCGCAGCCACCGACCGATTCCGTGCCGTTACCCAACAACACATAACAGCCCGGTTTAACGCGAAGCATGCTTGAGAAATCTTCTGAAATAGTCAGTGGGTCGCAGGCGTCATTAACGTTCTCTGCACCAAGCACTTTCTCTGCGGCAGCGACCGAATATTGGGTTTGTTGATCACTGTTGATGGTTGGGTAGAAGGTATTAATGAACTCGAAATCGTAAGTCGCACCCGCAGCCTGACAAATACCTGCCACAATCCTCTCCATACTTTGTTTGATTCGATCGAGAGAAGATTCAGTGAAACAGCGGCAATCACCTTTAATGACCACTTGAGTCGGAATAACGTTAACTGTGCCATCGGTAATAAATTCGGTGGCAGAGACTACAGCCGTGTCGTGGATCGCACTGAGATTACGAGAAACTATGGTTTGAAGACCAAGAATGACTTGTGACCCAACGACTAAAGGATCGACCCCTTGGTGCGGCAAAGCAGCATGCCCACCCACACCACTGATGGTGATCTCAAAGCTACTTTCACTGGCCATTAATGATCCGGGGCGAACCATCAACTCACCTTCCGCTAAGCCGGGGAAGTTATGAACCCCATACACTTCATCAATCGAGAATCGCTCAAATAAGCCATCATCAATCATCGCTTGCGCGCCACAACCATGCTCTTCATCAGGTTGAAAAATGAAATACACAGTGCCATCGAAGGTCGAGCTCCCTGCCAATAGGTTTTCGGCTAGATAGCTTGCAGCGCCGAGCAGCATTGCGGA
Source organism: Vibrionales bacterium SWAT-3 (assembly GCA_000169995.1). Lineage (GTDB taxonomy): Bacteria > Pseudomonadota > Gammaproteobacteria > Enterobacterales > Vibrionaceae > Vibrio. The sequence continues at coordinate 387,614 of AAZW01000001.1, forward strand.
GTGTCCATCGTGACCACAAGCGTGCATCTTTCCATCGTGTTGTGAGCAGTGTGCGAAGTGGTTTTGTTCATGAATGTGTAGCGCATCCATATCAGCTCTCAGACCAATGCTCGCTTCACTCGATCCTGAACGAAATATTCCTACTAACCCTGTTTTACCGATGTTACGCACCACCTCGATACCAAAACTGTGTAACTTGTCAGCGATAAAATCGGAGGTCAGATTCACATCAAAACCACACTCAGGGAAACGGTGTAAATGTTGACGCCACTCCGTCATGCTTTGAATAAGCTGCGAAGACAGTTGGTCTGGTTTGATCGAGAAAGTAGACGGCATAGTAATAGTCCCAAAGTGTAATTCTTTGTATTAACGTAAAATGTGGAGTTAGCTTAGCTGCTGAATGTAAACGCGAAGCGAGCAGCTTTAATCGAAGGTCGTTACAACGACTGCGACCTTCGGCAATTATCTGAGGGTGGTTCAAGGTGGTGCTCTAACAGTGCACCGAAACCTTTTATGGGCGAGGGGTAGTTCATCAATTGAAGCGAGTGCCAAGCCAACACTTGATTACTGCTGACAACGGGTTTATCTAGCTCCGCTTCAATGGATTCAAGCACCGATGCTGCACGCAGTGCCGTGCAAGAGATAAACAGAAGATCCGCTTCAGGATCGCAAACTTGTAGTGCGGCATGTTTAATGTCCATTGGATCAATGAACGTCATCGCGGTGTCATCTTCAAAGCCAAAACCAGCAATGCTTAACACTTCAATGCCTTGCGACTCGAAAAATGCTGCGACGTCTTGATTCACAGCTTCGGTGTAAGGCGTTAATACTGAGATACGCTTAGCTTGGAATCTTTCAAACGCCTCTAGGGCCGCAGTCACCGGATTCGTTACTGCTGCATTTGGGCAAGATTGATGAATAAGCTGGGTAATTCGTTCACTGCCAATCGCTACGGTGCCGGAGGTGCAGGCGTAAATCACCACATCCAATTCAGTACCCGGAAGGATTGTATCAGCGCAAGCAGCGATTCCTGGCTCCATCTTTCTCAAGTTCTCTATCGTCAATGGATTATAGTTTCGAACTCGACTGGTGAACGACTGCACATCGTCTGGAAACAAGGTGTTTAAATCACGCTCAATATTGAAATCTGTCGCTAATGCAATCACACCGACGCGTCCTGCTGGTGCCAATTTTTCTAATTCAAACTGTAAAGTAGCGGTTGCAGATTTCATACTTTCCGACTCCTTGAGCTGCCAATATCAACACCCAATAAATGTTAACAACATGTATCATATAAACTTCAAACTCTGTGAATTTGAACTTTACATTTCGTTCACAAGGTTAATAATGCACCGATAACTTTAAGGATTATCATTAAACGAATACCTTATTGTGCGGAAATTCCGCATTTTTATTGCGTTATAGTGATTTTTTGTTCTCAATCCTCTGTGATTAATTGTTGGAGCCGAATACCTTTAACTCGATCACACACTGGTTCAAAAGAAACAATTAATTTACAAATTGATACTGGGAAGTATGGGTATGACACAACAGCCTGCATTGGTGGTCGACAGTTTCGACAAGAAGATCCTCAACATCGTACAAGACTCAAATAGAGCAACATCAGACAAGATTGCAGAAAAGGTCGGGCTCTCTCCCGCTGCCGTTCAGCGCCGTTTAAAACGCATGAGAGCACAAGGTGTGATTCAGGCTGATGTCTCAGTGATTAATTCAAAAGCGGTCGGTCACGGAATGACGTTTATCGTTCAGGTAACACTTGAACGCGAGCGTGTGGATTTGATGCATAACTTCAAAAAAGAGATGAGTTCTAACCGCTCTGTGCAGCAATGCTATTACGTCACAGGCAGCTCTGATTTTATCTTAATCGTCACGGCTGCAGATATGGAGGGGTACGACAATTTTACTCGTGAGGCCTTCTTCGATAATGCGAATATCAAAAGCTTTCAAACCAATGTGGTGATGGATAACGTAAAGGTCGGGCTGACCATTCCGATTGATGAGCAACGCGATTGATGACTAGCTCGATTGATGAACGGATCGACTAACAAACAAGGCGTGTCATGAGATGAAGTCAAAAAGAGAGAAAAAAGACGGTATGAAGAAACCTTACATACCGCCAACTTTGGGGCTTACTTTATTATCCGTTGTTCGCGATTAGCTCTTAACTGCTAACTATGAGCTTTTCGTTATTAGATTTTGTTGTCGATGATTTGTTGGTAAAGATCCGGGTCTGTTGCCCCTTCAGTACCAATTACTAGCACACGGCTGTCTTGATTTAGATTCAGTTTTTCAGCGAAATTCGGCTCTTGTTTAGCGATGATCGCTGCGGCAAACCCTGGAACTGCAGATTCGCCTCCTTCTATTGCCACTTCCGTTTTCTCGCCACTCGCCAACATGCGCATCGCTTGCGGGATCGCCTCTTCACTCAGCGTCATAAAATCATCAGCGCCATTTTGGAGAATCGTCCATGCCAAGCTCGAAACCTCACCACAGGCAAGTCCAGCCATCAGCGTCTCTAGATCGCCCGTTACCACAATCGGTTTACCCGCTTGAGCGCTCTTCTGCAAACAGTTAGCTTGTTCAGGTTCGACGATTACAAAGCGTGGACGATCAACACCCCACAAATCCCAGAAGTAACCACACACAGCAGATGCCAAACCACCTACTCCACCCTGCACGAAAACATGAGTTGGGATTTCACCATCAAGTTGCTCGACAATTTCAGCCAGCATCACGGTGTAGCCCAGAGCAACGTCTTTCGGGATTTCCATGTAACCTTCGTAAGAAGTATCCGATACAATCACGCGGTTTTTCGCTCGCGCTTCTGAATCAGCCAAACGAACCGATTCATCGTAGTTACCTGTAATACGAACCACTTCTGCACCAAATGCTTCCATCGCTTGCTTACGGCCTTCCGACACATCGCGATGAATGTAGATAACACAACCACAACCAAACATTTGTGCGCCCCACGCGACCGAGCGACCATGGTTTCCATCTGTCGCACAACTCACAACGATCTCAGCAACTTCTGATTTCCATTCCCCGTTTAACAACTCACTGATGGTCGGATTCTTTCCATAGCGATTGACGATCTCAATCTGAAGCTGACGGGCAACAGCATACGCACCGCCCAGAGCTTTAAAGCTTTTTAGACCAAAACGTTGAGATTCGTCTTTGTACCAGAATTTGTTTACACCGATCTCAGCAGAAATCGCATTCAGCTCATGCAAAGGAGTAACGGCATAGCCCGGCCATTGTGAAATATCCTTAATTGCCTGCTCAGAACTCGCAACACTCAAAATTTCAAGTTGCTCATTTGAGTACTCCAATTCAGGGCGTGCTTGAGGGTTCGCATAGTGTGTCAGAGTGCCAGCCAGTAACTGCATAAATGATCGTCCTTATAAGTCATTCACATTGCTCCTTACTACAGCCAAATGAAAAGTTACGGCTTGTAAGGTTTGCGGATATTAAATTCTATCGGACAAAAAGTGCCTTGATTACGCTTTCTAAATTCCATATCTGCGGGAATTCTTTGTTACCTCGCTAAAAAATGCAGGATTTAGTCACCCTAAAAATATCGCAATTTAATCTCACTTCACTATAGCAGCGGCTCGAGTTATTCAACGTGTTTATAGAACTATCCCCAAAGGAGATAGACGCCACAAAAAAGGTTGATAATGACAAAGCCACTATCAACCTTTAGCAATCGGTGGAGAACGATCAGTTGTCGTCCCTAAACTTACTCAATACGGGTAATGAAACTGTATTTATCAGAGTCCGCTTTCGTCATCCAATGCTCACCAGACGCTGGGGCTGAATTTAGGGTAAACATATAAAAAGCGATCCCTTTGTCTCCCATCACCTTGTCAAAGTAAGTCGCTTGGCTACGATGGCTCACATCGGTGTAAGGAAATTCTTTCGCGGTTTTATCTCCTTCAGCCCAACTGTGTACACCAACCTGCTTATTCTGTTCAATAGCTTTACTGGTGTCTGCACGTTGCAAAATACGTGGGTAACCCGCTGCGAATAGGTCCGTACCACCGGAGAAAACCGAACCTCTTGGGGTCACAATGGTTGTCATCTTATTACTATGGATCATACGTCCGGTGTACATGTTGATTTCATCATCGCCACTACCGCCAATATGATTATCGAACTTGAATGTCATATCTCGGCCTTGAGATAACTTCACAATATCAAACAACTGAGAATAGGTTGATGCGCCTAAAGTAGAGTCAATACGCTCACCAACACCGGGCTCATTAAATCTATCTCGGTAAAAGGCTTGAAAAGCGAACGAAGTGGTAACCGTGACTTTGTTATCTTGTAGAGAGCGGGTTAAAACCGTAGAGCCTAGCGTCGTCACGTAATCTAACGCTTCGGTATAGAACTCAAATTCAATAGGCAGTTTTCTATCACTGGTTGTCGTTTGGATTAATGTGGTTTCATTCGACACTGAGCGCTGTGCAGCATTGCACTCAAACGCATCATAGAAGTTGCCTTCCTTGTAAACGCCACAGGTATCAACTCCAGCATCGGGGAAATACACGTCAATGGTTTGACCCAGTCGGTCGACAAGCCTGATGACTTTCTGCTGCTCACTTATGTCCTCGGCAAACATCACTTTCTCGTACTGCACACCATCGTAATTCAGTGTGAAGGCTTTTTGCAGCTTTTCTCGTTCTTGATACAACTTCCCTAGCTTGGCCGATGAGAACACGTAATCGGCTTTGGGTTGAGGTAATTGTTTCTTCATGGTGTTGGAGCCAGAGTGGCACCCAGCTAACAGGATTAATGGTAATGCCAACAACGCGCTTCGATAGTACTTCATGCAATGATTCCCCAAACGTAAGATTGGAAAATTCTATTGTTTCACCCTAAAACTATCTGTCTTGAAAATGTAATGGAATGTACAGCGACTGATACTCGAAAAAACGGGACTGCCTCTAGGCTGATTGAAAGTTACCGAGAGTGCCATGTATCCCATTGGGTAGGCTTAGTTCACCTCACTCCTACCGCCTTAAACCTAGCCGCTTGAAATAGAACCTCGCCATTAAGTCCATTCTAAAGTTGGGCTTAGTGGCGGCCAGTCTTACATTTGAACAATGTTTTTTATTTTTGTTATAAATGCCAATTCAGCATTGAACTAACTTATAAAGTGTTTAATCATTCGCATCAGGTATTTTTCGTGAAGCATTCGAATCGAATATGCAACTATGATTACCTAATAAGATAATTGCACTCACGGAATCTTATAAGTTAAACACACGATAAGGCTGATAATGGAATGACAAAACCTAGAATGATCATCGTGGAAGACGATTTGAAGCTTCAAAGAATGTTGCAAGACTACTTCATCGCGCAAGATTTTGACGTCTCGGTACTCGATGATGGCAGCAATGCTGCACAGACTATCCTCGCTGAACAACCAGATATTGTATTACTGGACCTGATGCTTCCTGTAAGCGACGGACTTACAATCTGCCGACAGACGCGTACACATTACAAAGGTAAAATTCTGATGCTCACCGCTAGCGACGACGACTTTGATCATGTCGCCGGTTTAGAGACAGGGGCTGATGACTATGTCACCAAGCCAATCAAACCAAGAGTTCTGCTTGCAAGAGTTCGTTCATTATTACGCCGCCAAGACACTAATACCGCTTCAGTCGAAGACTCAGACAGCCTACAGTTCGATCAACTGGTGTTGAAAAACACCTATAAGAAGTGCGAACTGGCAGGTGAGGTTTTGTCACTGACAGACAGTGAATTTGACCTACTTTGGCTATTAGCGAGTAACCCTGATACACCACTATCACGTGACTACTTGACACAAACCTTGCGTGGTATTGAGTATGACGGCATTGATCGAACCATTGACAACAAAGTCGTGCGCCTAAGAAAAATACTGGGTGACGACCATGCGCCAGCAGAAAAGATTCAGACCATTCGCGGTAAAGGTTACTTATTTGTTTCCACCGCTTGGCATTAACCTCGCTCAGTACGAGCGTAATGAAAGAGAACAATTATGCGACGTATCTATTTGGAGTCCCTAATAGGGCTGTTAGTTTGTTTTATGGCAGGTATTATCGCCTATGAAATCAGTGTCTATCAGCTCAATACTGACTACGAATATGTACTGCAAGATTATGAAGCGGCAGCCCATCAACAGCTGATAGAAAACATCGCTAAGAATCAAGGGCTTGAAGCTGCTCATCAAGCGATAAACCAGTTTGTCGAAACCACACGAAATAAACTGGTGATCCTCAGCCCACAAGATGAAATACCAGGCCCCGTTTCACAATTCTTCATTGCTAATCCAGACACCTTTATCTTTCATGATGACGAACGTGACCTGTGGTTTCGCTTAGCAAGTAGTGACAACACTTACCATTACCTCCCCAACAGCGAAGCATTTGTTAGACAAAAGATAGAGTTGGAAGATGACCTCATTTGGTTGTTCTTTTTAGGAAGCTTTATCTTATATGGCTTATGCCACGTACTGATCATCTTCCGCCGAGTTAAAAAGCTAGAATCTGCCACTCTCAGCTTTGCAGAAGGAGACCTCTCTTCGCGCGCTGAAACCTCAAGTGGCATTGCGATTGGATCATTGAACAAGTCCTTCAACCTCATGGCCGATCGAATTCACCGCTTAATTGAAAGTAATCGCTCGCTCACCAATGCGGTCGCTCATGAACTGCGCACACCAATATTCCGTATTCAGTGGCAAGCTGAAATGCTGAAAGACACGCCGTTAAGCGAAGAACAAAAGAAAACCATTGAGAGCATTGTTGAAGACACGGAAGAGATGGAAAAGATGGTTGATGAGCTCTTGTATTATGCCAAGCTCGACAGCACTGAACTCGAAAGCCTACAGCAGCCATTGGAAATAAAAGACTTTCTCGAGCACGCGACGACGCGCTGGAGCAAAGAGACCGCGCTCAGTATTGACCTTTACTTACTAGAACACGAGCACTCTATAGTGGCTGACGAAACCCTGCTCAATCGTGCTTTGGACAACCTCGTGCGTAACGCAATGAAATTTGCACGCACACAGATTTCAATTGAAGTAACCAAACACCAAGATCAACTACAAATTGCGGTACATGACGATGGTGATGGCGTTGCAGAAGAACACCGAGCACACCTGTTCGATCCCTTTTATGTTGGCGACAAAGCACGTAACAAAGCTAAGAGTGGTCATGGCTTAGGGTTATCTATCGTCCATAAAATCTGCGCCCAACACAGTGCAACCGTCCAAATCGCTCAAAGCCCAAGTTTGAAAGGTGCGGTCTTCACTATCACTTTCCCACTCTGTAACGAAGCAGCTGACAAAGCCATACAGTAACGACAAAACACCTCTGGAATAATGTTCACATCGGTTGGGAGACGTTGTCTCCCTATCCATTTATTCGATCTAGATAACCTTGGCGCCACTATTAATAGCTTGTCACTTGAGTGCGGCGAAGAACCGCTCCGATGTGCTTCACGAGTCATGAGTACCAAAGGCTGCCCCTCTAGATTCCAATTATTCTAAAGGTATGTTTATGAAAAAGTTATTAGTTGTTTTAGGTATTGTCTCTCTTGCAGGTTGTTCAGGTATTACCCACAACGATGAGGTGTACACAGCGCACGCTGAAAGCTTCAACATCGTAGGCTTCCAAATTCCTGGTAATACACAAGATCGTGCAATGGAACTGGTTCCTGAAGGTGCAAGTGTTGATACCATCCGTTCAACAAACTCTGACACAAGTTCTGCCCTTGGTATCATCAACCGCATTATCGGTATCGACTACGTTCAAGTTGGCGGTAAAAAACAGTAATTTGCGAGAGCTTGCGTAACTTTAAACGCAAGCTAACCCAAGCAAGAATCTTCAAAACCAGTGACATTCGTCGCTGGTTTTTTTGTTCCTGTCGTTTTGAGCGCTGTGCCAAAAAACGCCTCAAAAAACGCGATTAAAAATAAATGGCAACTTAAGTAATGAGCGTCTAAAAGGTAAGATCTTCGTCAAAAACATATTAAAAATCTCTAAAGCCTCGAAAAGTACAACGTACGCATTTCAACTATTTACTCTTCTATCAGCTTGAACTCAATTAATTGAGGCACAGATCAATTCACACAATAGTCTTATTTCGCTTCAAAAAATAGTAGTTAATAAATCCATCATGACTTTATAAATAAAACATATGATTACATCGAAAAATAAACAGAAATCATAACCATATGTAAATACGAGAAATATAACTTTCATGAATAAAAGAGAGTTCTGCCATGCTACTAATTAATCCGATCGAAGAATGTAAATTCAATGTGATATTTTTGTTACGTTTTCATAGATTTTACATGGAAAGAGAAAATAACAATGAAAATGAAAAAGCGTTTAGTTGCCGTTGCTATAGCGAGTGCGATGTCTTTATCCGTACACGCGGGTGAATCCGTTAGCATTAATCAACCGATCAACTTTACTAGCTTCTCTGGGTTAAATACTCAGCTAGGCGTCAGTAATGCCTCAAGCTTCAAGATGGTTAAGGAAGTTAACCTGAAAAAGCGCGGTATCTACAAAGTTAAGATCCAACAAAACATTTGGGGGACGCCAGTATGGGGGCATTACCTAAACGCAACCCAAAGTGTTCCAGGTGGCGCGCTTAAGTCCGTTCAAGGTCGCTACCTGAAAACCACGACTCTGGAGCGATCTTTCGTTAAGCCATCCATCAACAGTGCTCAAGCTGTTGAACTAGCGAGTAAAGACCTAAAAGCCCAGAGCGTAGCTAGTAAATCACTAGACAACGTACAACATGAGCTGTTTATCTACCAAGGCGCGTCGAAGCAAGGTGTTGGAGCACAAGGGGCTGATAAGACACGCCTCGTGTACGTGGTTTCTTACCTTGTGAAAGGTAGCGAAAAGCCTTCACGCCCATTCACTATGCTGGATGCTCATACGGGTGAAATCATCGACCGCTGGGAAGGTATTGCTCACGCTCAGATAGGGACAGGCCCTGGCGGTAACGAGAAGACAGGCATGTACGAATACGGTACCGACTACCACTACCTTGATGTTCAAGAGAATGGCACTGAGTGTGTGATGGAATCGGAAAACGTTGTCACGGTTGACCTAAATGGCGCAACAGACGGTGATACTGTTTACAGCTACGAATGCCCTCGCAACGAACATAAAGAAGTGAACGGAGCTTACTCTCCTCTGAACGATGCTCACTACTTCGGTAACATCGTTTTCGACATGTATAAAAACTGGTTCGATACAGCACCACTCTCTTTCAAACTCATGATGCGTGTCCACTACGGCTCTAACTACGAGAACGCCTTCTGGGACGGCAAAGCGATGACCTTTGGTGATGGTGAAAGCTTCTTCTACCCACTTGTGAGCTTAGACGTGTCTGCCCACGAGGTGAGCCACGGTTTCACAGAGCAAAACTCAGGTCTGATCTACGCAAACCAATCTGGTGGTATGAACGAAGCATTCTCTGATATGGCCGGAGAAGCAGCAGAATACTACATGAAAGGCACCAACGACTGGATGGTAGGTCGCAACATCTTTAAAGGTGACGGTGCTCTACGTTACATGGATGACCCATCGCGTGACGGTTCTTCAATCAACAACGCATCGGAATACTACGACGGCTTAAACGTGCACTACAGTTCAGGTGTATTCAACAAGGCGTTTTACCACCTTGCAACGACACAAGGATGGGACACAAAGAAAGCATTCGAACTGTTCGTTTTAGCAAACCAAATCTACTGGCAGGAAAACAGTGATTTCTGGCAGGGTGCGTGTGGCGTGAAAAACTCAGCCACTGACCTTGGTTACAGTACCGAAGATGTGGTTTCCGCGTTCGCACTGGTTGGTGTAACACCATGTGATGAGCCACCACTACCGCCAGAGCCTGAATATCAGCGTCTAGAAAATGGGGTTGAAGCACCAGTGGCTGGTGAAACTGGTTCCAAGACTTACTTTGATATCGAAGTGCCAGAAGGCCAAAACAAACTGACGATTGATCTTGCTGTCTCTACAGGTGATCCAGATATGTATGTTGGCCTAGATTATGCGCCAAGCCCACAAGAGAACATCTGTAAGAGCGAAAGCGTGACGAATGAAGTTTGTGTCATCGAGAACCCAACAGCAGGTCGCTACACCGTTAACATTCTGGGCTACTCAGAATACTCAGGTGCCAACCTGAAAGCGGCGTATGAAGCGGGCAGCGCCAACGTGCCACCGGTATCTTCATTCGAACACACCGTGGTCGGTAAAGAAGTAGAACTTCGAAGCACCAGCTCAGACAGCGACGGCCAGATTGTCTCTTACCAATGGGGCCTTGGCGATGGCAGCACACAAACGGGTGAAGTAACTCGCTACACCTACGCTGAAGCGGGCAACTACGTGGTAACACTGACCGTAACTGACGACGCTGGCGTTGCAACATCAACAAGCAAATCAATCACGATTGAAGGTGACTCTGCGGAAGGTTTCCCACTAAAACTGAAGTTTGGTAACAAGAACCCGAATGGTAAAGCTCGCGTCAAGCTAGCATGGGATTACGACACTAACGATTACTTCGTGATTAAGCGTAATGGCAAAAATGTTGGTGCAACAGACTTCAACTCATACGTCGATAAGTTCCGTCACAACGGCACAGTAGATGTGGAGTACCAAGTGTGTACCTCAAGCGATGTTTGTTCAGAAACCAAGCACTACCGTTTCATCAAAACACAATAATCGATAGTTAATTCAGGGCTCCGAAAGGAGCCCTTTGACTATGTGGATGATGAAAAACCTCATAGCTAAAGCAATAAGAAAAACAACAATATAAGCGATAGAAAGGACATCAAATGGCTATTCAAAAAAGTATTCTCGCAGTGGCTCTATTTGGCAGCGCAACGGCTTACGCATCTCTAGGTATTACACCACCAGAAAACTCAGAAGTTTGGATCACCACCGATGCTGACGCTCAGCACCTGATAGTGGAGCACGGCGCAACGGTTTATCCTGCAGTAAACGGAAACAAACTCTCGGTCGTCGCAAAAATCAATGCGAAGCAACTGGCTGCGCTCTCGAGCCATATGCACGAAGAGACTCACCGTTGTGGCGGCTACATGGTGCACGAAGACAAAGCAAGCGCGCTAAAAGCTTCAGCAATGCCACTAACAATGAGCACCTTCAAAAAACCGGTGATCAGCCATCAAGATACAGTGAATGATTTACTCGCTCAGGTTGAGCCAAGCAACATGGTTACGACCATCGAAAATCTAACCAACTTCACCAACCGTTTTTATACCACTTCTACGGGTGTTGCGGCTTCAGATTGGCTGCTAGAACGTTGGAAAAAGGAAATCAAAGATGTGCCATACGCTTCGGCACGCCAAATCACGCACGCAGAGTATCCGCAAAAGTCTGTCGAAGTCACCTTACTTGGCGCGAAGTATCCAGAAGAGATCGTTGTCGTTGGCGGACACCTCGACTCAACTGTTGGTTCTTGGACGAGTGAAGGCACAATCTCTCCAGGAGCAGACGATGATGCGTCGGGGATTGCTACGATTACTGAATCGCTGCGTTTGATGATAGCTAGTGGTATTCAGCCAGACAAAACCATCAAGTTCTATGGCTATGCGGCTGAAGAAGTGGGGCTGCGTGGCTCACAAGATGTGGCTAATGCTCTGAGAGATGAACAAGCAAATGTTGTCTCTGTACTTCAGTTGGACATGACTAACTACAATGGCTCGGCGCACGATATCACCTTCATCACCGACTACACTGACAGCAACCTAACGGCTTACCTAAGTGAGTTGATTGACACCTATGCTAGCGACATCAGTTACAGTTTCGACCGTTGTGGTTATGCCTGTTCCGATCACGCCTCATGGCACAACGTCGGCTACCCAGCAGCTATGCCGTTCGAGAGCATGTTCAACGATTACAACCCTAGCATCCACACGCAGCATGATACGATAGAGAACTCAGATCCAACTGCAACCCATGCCTCGAAGTTCGCTAAATTGGCCATTGCTTATCTTGTTGAAACCAGCCTAGACTCGCCCGTTGCTGGTCCAACAGAGCTTCAGTATGACGTCCCTGTTGAAGGACTATCCGCAGGTTACGGTGAAGAGCAATTCTTTACCGTAACGACGGATTACGCAGGGCAATTGACCGTAACCATAACTGGGCCTCGCAGTGGCGATGCCGACTTATACGTCAAATATAACGGTGTGGTATCAAAAGCAAACTTTGACTGCCGTCCATATCAGAACAGCAGCAATGAACAATGTGTATTGAACAAACCTGCGGGTGAATTCAGCATCATGGTGCGCGGCTATCGCAACTTCAGCGATGTCTCTATCGTCGCTAACTTTATCCCTGATCTTCTCTAGGGCTGACTAGCTAAACTCAAGAATGACACGGCTCACTGCCAAAATAACCAAAACAAACGCAGCCGAACTGGCTGCGTTTTTTGTTAGGGAGACTGAGGAACTTGAGAGCCAATACTATTTTACGAAAGTGCGTTAATTTAAGTGTAAATAGAGAGACTCTTTTCACCTAATAATGACCATAAATATATTACGCTTATTTCAATCAGTGAAAACCACTCCCACACATCAACTTAAAGAAAAGCTAAAATAGAAAAATCTTAATTAGATACTTCTTTATTAATTCTATTCTCCCCTCTCTATTATGGGAATCTACAACTCAGACCAGTAAGAAAGTTTAAATAAAATTAAACAAACTTTCATTTTATGATTTATTTAAAGTAAATAAATGCCATAACCTTATTTTGATTAAGGGCAATAATCAACGAGCAACCCCAGTCATACCAAGGCATAAGCAATAAAGCCAGCAAGTAAGACCAGTTTAATTCTGGGATGTTGGTTCAATAAAAATAAGCACTCGATACACCAAATAAATAAGTAATCAATGCATTTAATAAATATTGCATATATTAATTAGATGTATATTATTCACAAATAAACCAAGCTTATACGTGAATTTTATAAGTGTTATATTATTTGAAGTTCGGATATTCATCTGAATTATAAGAAATCTTAAAAATAATCAACACTACTTATATTGGAACAAGTTATGAGTGCTAAACTAAAAATAATGCTTTCTATTATGGGGCTAACAGTCATGTTAATCATGACGACAAGCTTTTTAAGCTGGAAGAATTTCGAGACTTCGTCGACCGTAAGTTATAAAAAACAGTTGGGATATAAATCTCAACTTATCGCAGATACTATCGGACAGAAAATTAATCGCTACTTTGATATTTTGAAAGTAGTGAGCAATGAGCTGTCTTTCGATGAGCGTGGTCAAGTCGACACATCACGAGCAATCACAACGCTCCATAGTGCCATGAGCTCAACCAAGGTTACTAACATCTACTTTTCTCTAGCGGATGGCACTTCCTACTCGTCAAAAACCAATGGCATCATCGAAAACTTTAATGCAAAAACCAAACAACGCGAATGGTTTTTGAAAGCAATGAGTGGCGAGGAAAAAATCATTACTCGTCCTTACCTGGCGTCAACCGGTGACCAAGTAATGTCTCTAGCAACGCCTATCTACAAACAAGGCAAGATTGTCGGCGTTGTTGCTCTAAACATCCTGGTTGAAGACCTGACCAGATTCACCGAGCAACTCACCACAAATAATAAAATCTTCGTCACTCGTGAAGATGGCTTTATCTTAGCCGCACAAAACGCGTCTTTGATAGGTAGAAATATCTTCAACGAGATCCCAGCTTTTGCGAACAGAGACACCACGCGAGAAGAGAGCTTCGAGTACGTTTATCAGAATACAGAGTTCTTGGCAGCAGGCGCTAAAATCAACGATCTTGGTTGGAGTGTATGGGCGTGGGATAAAGAGACCAATGTTAATCAGGACTCAAAAGATAACCTATCTGAAACTCTGATCACCTCTTTGACGCTACTGCTTATTTGCGCGGGTTGCGTGTACTACGTTGTTGAAGTTTTGGTTTACCGCCCACTCGGTGGAGAGCCAAGCGAAATAGAAGCGACCGTAGCTAAAGTGGCCTCTGGTGACTTTACAGCAATCAAACAACAACAGGGAAAAGCGATTGGTATCAATGCTGCGGTTAACGGTATGGTCAATGAGCTGAGCACCACAATTGAGACCATCCGTAATTCATCGAACGACCTGTTTACCTTTGCCGAAGGCATAACCAACGCAGCCGATAGTGTAAACGCAAGTTCCGCTTCGCAAATGGAACAGTTAGAGCAAACTTCGACGGCAATGAACGAAATGTCGGTCGCTGTAGACGAGGTCGCGCAAAACGCTCACCGAGCTTCAGAAGCAGCGATGCAAGCAGCGCAAGAAGCACAGTCTGGCAATCAAACATTTGATACCGTGAATCACAGTATTGTGAGCCTCTCTCAAGGGATTCAAGAAGTATCCGATGTTATTAACACTGTAGGTGAGAAAACCTCAAGCATTGGCACCGTATTGGACGTGATCAAAGACATTGCAGACCAAACTAACCTACTCGCTCTTAACGCTGCCATTGAAGCTGCACGAGCAGGTGAGCAAGGTCGAGGCTTCGCAGTTGTTGCTGACGAGGTTCGTAACCTAGCTAACCGAACTCAACAGAGCACCAACGAGATCCAAGAGGTGATTACTTCACTTCAACATGAAGCCAATAGCTCTATGGACATGATGCAGACGAACCGAGAAGCATCAAATGTCACCATGGAAAATGCGAAAAGAGCACAGGCTTCACTCAATGAAATCTCGAGCTCTATTACCGTCATTGAAGACATGAATACACAGATAGCCACAGCGACTGAAGAGCAAACTCTTGTCGCTGGCGAAATCAATCAGAGTATCGTTGACGTCAATGACAAAGCCCGCGAAACACACAACTTGTCGGCATCAAACCAAGAGAAAGCCTCGGAACTTATAGCGCTGTCTGAAAAGCTCACGCAAGCAGTCAGTACCTTTAAGCTAAACCGTTAACCTCAGCAAGATTCAATAAAGACTGATTAGGGGAAACAGCTCCCCTAATCACAAAGTCAAAGCTAAACCTCATATCACCACCTGAGTGATTTGAGTAAACGATTTTTCAAAGTACCCCACACAACAACCTCTAGCTGTCTCTTTTCCATCTCGGCAAGGAGAGGCTTTTTGCTTTCTAAATTAAGCATATAACTTCACTAACAATAAGGATAAACCTATGAAGTTAAAAAGATTAGCACTTATGACTGCTATGATTTCATCCAACGTTAATGCCTTTCAGGTCTGTAACATCGGAGACGAATATAACGTCTTGGACAGCGAAAGCTTTCATCAGATCCGACAAAAAAACTATGATGCCTTCGGTGAAGGTATTACGCCTGAAAACCTGTTTCCATCAGCGCCAGAGCACATTGTCGACTTAAAACCCTCTCTCTCTGAAGCCAGTGATGTTTTCCCAGAAACTGCCACCTTGCTAGAAGCAGGACCCGCCTCAGCTGTTACGCTAGCACCGGAGGAAGCAGCAAGGCTGATGGACACTTTGGGCCGTTCAACGACAGGGCTAGCGCAAGGTGCATTAGAGGCGCTGGGACCGATTGGCGACGCGGTTGCCGTTGGACTTTGGGCAAATGAGGTCGCCACTAGCTTCCAAGATGAATCACGTACCTCTTACGATCGATTTGCCACAGTAATGGGACTCGTCGATTGGTTTGGCGTTTTAAAGCTGCCCGCGAGAGAGATCGACCGCCAAATTTTGAGTAGTCGCTGGGATAGAATTGCAGCAGGTAACCATTACAGTTATCACGTTCATGAGGATCTCGTTACCCAGCAAGATTTAAGAGACAAAATTTATTGGGCAGAACTCGCCTCAGACCAGCAAGCGATGTTGAACGCCGTTGCACGCGGCTTTGCCACCGATCTTGCCCTCAAATACCAACAACATTATCAAGAAGTGGTAAAGGCTCAGACCATTATGGCGGAAGAGCTGATCACCGCGGTCGACCACGAGCTCCGTAAGGCCATCTTTAGCCAACTGGCTCTCGACCATAAAGACTCTCGACTGTTTGCATCGGACATTGCCGCTAGCTGTAACGAGGAAACTCGAGTACTGGCAGACCTTTATCCTGATCACGATATTGAAGAGAGTAATTCACTGCCACCAGCATTACCTTCCAAACGCCAAGCAAACCGCGCTCTGGCCAAACTTCAGCATTGTCAGCAGAACCTGCTAGATCAAGCCATTGCCAAACTGAATGAGTTACGAACAGGTCAAATTGAGGGGCTTGATCAAGCTGCAGTTCAACAGCTTTATGCACGCACACTTGCAGCTAAAACCCAGATCATTGAAACGGCAGATAACCATATCAATCTGCTGATGAGTAAGCTGCAAAGAGAGATGTTCACACAAGGTGATATCGCCATAGAGCGACTATTCCGTTCAGGTTCGGTAGAAACCATGCATAATTTCTTCAAGGGACAAGCCGAGCGCAGCGCCATTGACGAGATGACACGCAGTATTCTGGGGCGCCCAGCAACAACACAAGAAATACGCAACAAAGAGATCGTCCTGCAAAGTGGTTACGAAAAATGCGTTCGTATTGGCATTCTAGGAGGCGATCCAAACTTTAGGGGTTGCGTTGAGTACGCTTGGGTGCCAGCAGAAACTCGCCCATTTATTCCATCTGAAGATACCGTTATTGCTCAGATCTTGCCGCCAAGCAAAGAAGCAGTAAAACGCGTGCTTTTCGATTCACTGAGTAACCTAATTGATCATGGTTGGAATGCCGAAGCAGAGGAGCGTTGGTTGGAACAACAGTTGCTGGATTTTTCTGCGCAGCAACGTCTAAAACAGCAAGCTGAATTCGACCAACAACAGGTTTATCACTGGTTACTGGACTCCAGTGCCATGCTTGAAGGTGAATGTGGTGGCGGTAGCGCATGTGCTGGGTGGAGCTTGTCTTACCTTCAAAAAAAGAACCTTTCACGACAAGCGTCGCTACATTACATCAACAATTGGCACGCAAACTACTCAGGCAAAGGCGCCTATGTGCATTCAAAGCGCTATCAAAAGCTTGGTGGCTTGATTACCGCTGCGCTAGAGAGCGAATGGCAAGCTAAGAGAGCCATCGAGTTTTATGGCTTCACTTACCCAGGTAGCATTGATCTTCAGAAAAATGCGCCACTGATTTATTCTGCACTGAAATCATCCTCACTGGATCTTGCTCACCTGGCAGGCAACACGCTGCAACTCGCGAAAGGGATCGTAAAAACTCGTCTTGCTGAAGCGATCAGTGTCTCAGACAGCAACGGCATTGAATGGCTACATTCGCAAGTGGGCCAATTCCAGCGCTATACATCGATCATCCACTCTCAACATATCTCTACTGGACACTACGCCTCTGGGAAAGGTGAAGTCACCGCTCTGTTTTCAGAGATGCTACCCGCGCACCTAATGCGCTACCTGATTTCAGACATCATCCCTGATAGCTACGATGCGCGCATTGAGCGCTCTATCGATGCCATCTTTAACCCAACGTCTGAACTCAATCAAAAGCTCGATAAGTTAAGCAATACAAACGAAAACTTTACCGATAAACCGGGCCGTAGCTGCATGATTTACTACCCATACCTTAAGAGCGCACTGCTTGATGTTGCGGCTGATGATGACCTGTATTGGATTTCGCCTATCTCAGAATGGTACGACGCCGTCACTCGCCAACAGCTCAGTATGTTTGGGGCTCTGAAGTATGCCGTCATCAATCAGAACACTTTCGGCATTCCATGTGATTTAAGCCCTAACAGCTACCAATACCAATAAAGGGCGGACACTATGAATACTCGTTTTTTATTACTGCTCTGTTGTCTGAGTTTTACGGCCTTCTCTCAACCGTTTGATTCGCTCAAACAGCCAAACCGTTCAGAGGAAGAGGTGACCCAGCTAGCAGAAGACTTCAAAGACTGGTCAAAGGCTTCCAATGGTTGGCGCTACTCCTTCATAACTGCCAATGAAAAGGAAGCGGTGGAAGACTTTTCAATTTCTGGCTATCAGACCGCTAATGACTACCTAAGGGCGACTGACACCTCAACATGGGGTGTCGCGGGAGCAGACGCGAGGCATTACATTCGCACGGTTAAATCAGCCCTCAACAAGCTGCCAAAATACAAAGGGACCGCCTATAGAGGGACTTGGGTAAAACAATCTTTACTTAATAAGCTCGAAGAGGGGGACGTGTTGGTCGAGCCCAACTCCCCACCCGCCTCAACAAACTGCTGAGCCATCACTTCAGTGACTTTTTTGTAGTCGACGATGCTAGTGGTTTTGACATAAATCGCGCCCAAGCCTGTGATGTTAGGCTCGGCAAGTTTGAGCTGCGCTTGGTCCAACAAATCGACATCAATATCGTTATCGTGACAACGTTGATAGAGCGCGTTCATTCGCTCCACTTCCTGCTCATTAGTCGCGACCAACAACTTACCGCAGTTTTCGACGGGGATATCATGTTGACGACAAAACGCGATAGTACGCTCTACGCCTCGCTTACAGAAATCCGCTTTCAAGCTACCCGGAGCGTAGTAAACACCAGCGTGAATCACACCACTGTTGTGACCCGTTTGATGCTGCGCAAAACCACGCTCCTTTTCGACTAAAAGGATACTTTTATCAGGGTGAGCTTGTTGCAGTTGCCATGCCGTCGACACGCCAACAATGCCACCACCAACGATAATATAGTCGTATATTGAGTTCATAATGTTCCTACATTCAGTCCTTTAAATTATAGGGAAGAAGCGACAGTATCAGGCTCGGTTTGAGGCAAAGACTCTTGCTCTTCATCCGACGGCTTTTTCACTTGATTGATATCGTACTTACGACCGCTGTAGATGAAGATAGCAACAAACAGTGCCACACCGACCAGGCGAATCACGATTGACACATCAGGCCAAACTAAAGCCACACCTAAGGCAATCAATACCGCGCGCAACACAAGATTGATTTCGCTCTCGAGGTAACCTTCAATCGCTGCAATAAATGCATAAGTACCAATAATAGCAAAGCCGCCAGTCACTAAAACCGAGGTCACATCCCAACTTACCAAGTTGGTGTAAGCGATAAGCAGTGGCACCAAGTACAAGCCTTTAGCGATCTTCCATGCCATTAAGCCCGTTCTCATTGGTGGCGTTTTAGCAATTGTCGCTGCCGCAAAAGCGGTCAAACAAACCGGTGGCGTCACGTTGCTGTCTTGCGATAACCAGAAAATGATTAAGTGTGCAGACAATAGAGCAAGGCTAATCGCTTCCAAGCCTAAGCTTTGCTCAAGCAGCGTTTCCACAAAATCAGCCGGCACTAACGCAATCAGTTCTTTTGCGGTTTCCAGAGCCATTGGTGCATTAAGCAGTTCCAGCTTTTCTGGTGCTGCCAACATGAAGATGGCTTTCGCCTGCTCTGGTAACTGACCCGAAACCAACAGGTCAAGCAACTGGCTTTCAGCAATTAACTTGTACAAGGCTGGCGCGGACAGAGTACCCAACACAATGTAAGCCGCGGTTACTGGCAGGCCCATACCGAGAATCAAAGATGCCAGCGCGATCAAGGCAATCATCACCAACAAGTCACCATTGGCCCAACTATTGATCATCAACGAGAAGGTGTTACCTATCCCGGTGGTGCTGATCACATTGACCACAAGGCCAATACCCACTAGCAATACGGCTGTGGTTGCCATGTTTTTTGCGCCTTGAGAAAGCGCTTCGATGATCGCCTTTGGTCCCATTTTATGATTTTTAGAGAACCACGAAGCGACAACTACCGAGATGATTGAGATACCCGCAGCGTACGTCGGCGTAAAGCCTTGCACCAATAGAGTCACCAGCACCGCAAGAGGGATAAGGTTATGCCAACCAGACAAAAGTACTTTTAATAGAGGCTCACAACCCGAAGAGACTTTTTGTACACCGCTACGCTTCGCTTCAATACGTACGAAAAACGCCACTGACAAGAAGTAGATAAGCGCTGGCAAGAAAGAGACCGCAATGATATCGACATAAGGGATCTGCGTGTAAGACGCCATGATAAAAGCACCTGCCCCCATCACTGGTGGCATCAACTGCCCACCTGTTGATGCAGCTGCTTCCACACCAGCAGCAAAGCGTGAAGGGAAACCCGCTTTTTGCATCAGAGGAATACTGATCACGCCCGTCGACACCGTATTGGCTACGCTAGAACCAGACACCGAGCCCATCAAGCCAGAACCAATCACCGCAATAAAGCCTGGGCCACCAATCACTTTGCCCGCCGCCGCGCGAGACACATCAATAATGTAGTCACCGACGCCCGAGCGTACTAAGAAAGCACCAAATAGGATAAACATGAACACGAAGGTCCAGCTGATTCTAGAGATAGAACCGAACATCCCTTCCGATGAATAAAAGCTTCGGTAAAGCAGTGTCTCAAGGCTCAAACCAGGAAAGTGGAAGATACCACTGGTCCATTGCCCCCAAAGCACCACATAGCTCAAACACACTAGAATGAGTACTGGAATAAACCAACCCATGGTACGACGAATCAGCTCAATAACGATGGCAATCGCCAAGATAGAGAAGAACCAGTCACTGGCGATGAACTTCACGCCTCGTTCATAAAGGGCATCCTCTGCAAAGGGGATATAGATAAGGCAAGCCAATGCTGCCAATGCAATCCCGATATCGACAGCAAGAGCCACCTTGCTCTTTTTCAGCGAGATATGAGCGGGATACCAAAGCGCACAAATGATCGCGAAACCAGTAAAGTGAGTTGCAGAGATCCAAAGCTCCGGTAAGGTAGATAAGGTATTAAACCAAATGTGTAATAGGGAGAGAATCACTCCCATGGTTGTTATCGCTTTGCCTACCCAAGGAAAATCCGTTCGGGTCGGCAATTCAAATTTTTTCAGTTCCTGCTGCAGCGAATCGCTCATAGAAAACTCCTGCTCTCCACAGCAAAATGCGCAGAGAAAATCCATAAAATAAGCAGGTGCACGAACCCATTCACAACGTGAACGCGCACCTAGCGGTTAAGCCATTAAAGATGGGGGATCGACTAAAACAGTTAGTCGACGAAAGCCGTTAGTTAACGATCAGCTCAGAAGGAAGCTCGATGCCCACTTCTTTGTAGTAACGTGCTGCGCCCGGGTGAAGTGGAACAGGAAGGCCTGCAATCCCTTTCTCAAGCGCCATGGCTTTGGTTGCTTTGTGGATACCTTGTAGGAAAGGTAGGTTTTCATAGATAGCTTTGGTCAGTTGGTAGACATCTTCTTCGGAGATATCTTCACGAACCGCTAGGAAGTTAGGTTGAGCGATTGTGGTGATCGGCTTATCAACACCTGGGTAGGTGTTGGCAGGGATCTCGTACTTGGTCCAGATGTTGTAATCGCCATTCGCTTGTTTGATCTGTTCATCGGTAAACGACAGGATTTGAATATCTTCACCCAGAGCTGCAAACGCTTGAGTTACCGCGCCCACTGGCACACCAGCTGGGGTGTTCATGCCGTCAATGGTGCCGTTTTGTAATGCACTCGCGCTACCACCGTAACCCATAAAGGCAAGTTTAAATTGTTCTGGGTTCACCGATAGGCCCTGCATGATCTGACGACCTGAATTTTCTGTACCTGAGTTTTTCTTGCCGATGGAGAATTTCTTACCATTAAGATTCTCTAAGTCGCTCATGGTGCCTGTTTCAGTCAGGTCCGAACGAACAATAAAGTGCTCTACGTTTTGCCACAGCATAGAGACTGAACGCAGTTGGGTTTGACTGCCCGACTTCTCGTATGGCCCTAAACCTTGCCAAGCCCATGCACCGTACAAACCTTGCAAGATAGCAAACTGGGCTTCGTTCTCATTCAATAGTTTGACGTTCTCACCCGACCCGGCAGAGCTGATAGCCGCCAAAGAAAAGTGCTGCTTTGGCGCAAGCTTAACTTTACTCAATGTCGCCAACGCTACGCCTACTGGGTAGTAAGTCCCCCCAGTTGAAGCTGTCGCTAGAATGTAGCTGCGCTCTTCTTGAGCTGAAGCGTTGCTGATAAGGCCAATAGATGCCATTGCGATTGCTAAAGTTTTAACTAGCTTGTTGTATTTCATTGTTACTCTCCATGTAGAGTTATTCACGTTATAGTTTTGTTAACAACGACTGCTAGATAGCAAGCACAATGCCAAAAATTAAGTTATTGATTTAATTAGATTTAAATAAAAATAACAATAGGCGAATTATTGCTTATTAGATGCAGATAGCATGAGCCATTTTTTGCTCATTAAAAACAGGTATTAACATCTATATAAAGCTAACCACATCACACTTTACGTGAGAAATGTGACCAACAGTTATAAAATCACAAATACAGAGTGAGCCATTTATTGCTCATTAATTTTCAATAAACACTTAAGTCTTGTTGCTCACTAAGAATCGACATAATCACTTCGATTCAGCGCATAGCGCACCATTTTTTGGTTCAGTGTTCGACGAGGTAAATCCAAATCTTGCATCACGTCATTAATGCGTCCTTGATAACGCACTAACGCATCGTGAATCACCTTACGTTCGAAACTCTGAACCTGCACCGCCAGCGGAATGCCCGCTGTGGCAGATTCCGTTACCGAGTTGGGACGACACGCCAAGATATCCCCAACTGTTAGGCTCTCATCTAGCGCAAAACGAATCGCGACATTGCGCAGCTCGCGCACATTACCCGGCCATGCATAAGACAATAAGGCGTGGCGATCAGCCTCGCTGGCAACCCGAGTCTCACTGTTCGCTTCTTGAGTAAAGTGTTCAAAAAGAATGAGTGCGTCATCTTCACGCTCACTAAGCGGTGGCAAGTTCAGCTGGGCAACATTTAGGCGATAGAACAGGTCTTGGCGAAAGTCAGGGTGGTTCAATAAGTCACATTTCGAGGCAGATACCACCCTCAAATCAACATGTTGCTGCTGGTTGCCACCCACACGCTCAACCACATTATCTTGTAAGGTGCGTAACACTTTGACCTGCATAGACAGGGGCATGCTCTCGATTTCATCAAGAAATACCGTGCCTTTATCAGCAAATTCAAGCTTACCAATGCGCCGCTTGGCAGCCCCGGTAAACGCTCCAGCCTCATGCCCAAATAATTCACTTTCAAACAAGTTCTCTGGAATGGCACCACAGTTAAGCGGCACAAAAGGGTGTTTTTTACGTTCGCTAAACTCATGCAAGCAAGAAGCGACCAACTCCTTACCACAGCCAGTTTCACCATAAATGATCACATTTGTGTCTATGGAAGCCACCTTCTGTATTTGTTCGCGCAGTTCGCACATCACCTTACTGCGACCAATCAAAACCTGCTCAATGCCTTTTAGGTTATTTAAGTAGCTTTGGCGGTCAACTCTGTCTTGGCTGCTTTGATACTTCTCGACCGCTTCAGAGACAGTTTGAGAAAGGCGCTCAGGATCAAATGGCTTTTCGATGAAATCATAGGCGCCTTGATGTAACGCCTTTACCGCCATATCAACATCGCCATGCCCGGTAATCAAAATAACAGGGACTTCTGGCACCAAACTTTTAAAACGTCCGAGCAGCTCTACTCCATCTATATCGGGCAAACGCACGTCACTAATGATGGTGTGAAAATCGCCTTGCTTAACTGCGCTTAACGCATCTTGCCCAACCTCAAACGCAGTGACATCAAAGCCGGCTAACTGTAACCATTGGCTGGTTGCTTGACGCACAATCGCATCATCTTCAATCAAAGCTATACGTTGCATGGTCTGTTCCTAACACTTGAACCAAATATGCCGCCCACGGTATTCAAAAACCGAGCAGACGAAAAGGAGCTAGCTCCCACTTTGAGTAACACCTCTTTAACAGTTTTATGATGTTTGTTAGGTTCAACTTGTTTCACTCTCCACCTGCTCAAAAAGCAAACACAACACAGCCTTAAACCACTAATTTAAAAGGGATTTAATCAAGAATGATGAATAACAATCGATATTGGTTATTTCTATTTTCCTGTTTAATTATTGGCTTAGTGCAGGTCACAACCAAAAACGGAATCAGCCAGTGGAAACTTGAACAAGCGCAACGTTATGCTGAGCAGCGCTTCCTTGGCTACATCGCTGAAGCAAGGCGAACACTAAAACGTTTCTATTATCTGCCCTACCTAGTCACCAACGACGAAACTACGGTTCGCTTTATCGATGGTGAAGACCGCCTTGAAAAACGTATCAAAAAGCAGCTCATTCAATTGGACAAAGCGGCGAATACCAAAGGCTGGTATTTACTCTCCGATACGGGCGATTTACTGGTTTCTAGTGTTGAGAGGAGCAAGCTGAGTAAAAAGAACGCCGGCACGATCGTGTCTAAGATTCATCAACAAGGTGGGGCGATTTCGGTGGTGACCAAAAACAAAGGTGTAACGCCCGATTACTTTATTGCCGCGCCCGTTTATCGAGCCTCTGATGTGGTTGGCATTGTCGCGGTTCAAATAGACCTATCACTGCTGACCGATCAATGGTTTGCCGATGGCGAAGCAGTACTGTTCCAGAACCCTCGCGAACAATTTTTTCTCTCAAGCGACCACAAACTCAGTGCGGATTGGTTTAACGACACCTTCAATTCTCAGCCTACTGCCACCAAACGCGAGTTATACGACCAAACCCACATTCGCGTGTGGCGACTGCAAGGTAAAGACTATCTGATTCAGTCGATCAAGTTAGACGACCTCAACTGGCGTTTAACCTACCTCACCCCCTTAACTAGCCTCAATCAAACCACTAATTGGATAAGTTGGAGCGTAGCGGTGGGCTGTCTTTTCATCATGCTATTGCTGATAATTCTCTACCAAAGACGCCAGAAAAAACTCAGCAACCTACGAATCCAAAAGCTGATTGAAGAGTCTGAAAAACGATTGTCTGGAATGATCAACAAGACACACGTAGGACTTGTGCTGATCGATAAACACGGTCACATCCACGACATTAATCTGATGGCGAAAAACTACTTCTGCCTATCCGATTCGATGATCAGCAATATCAAAGCGTGGCAACTTTTTGAAGCCGGTAACCCGAACTCAACTACGCTACAGCTATTAAAAAATCTAGAGCAACACCAAGAGCTGGCCGAGATCACCAGCGTAGAAACCATGGCAAGACGCAGCGACGGCAGCTACTTCCCGGTGTTGTTCTCTATTAGCTCCTTTCCTTGGCATGCTACTACCTATTACCTATGTACTGTGATTGATATCAGTAAACGTAAGAAAGCGGAGATCGCGGTACAGGAAGCAAATAAAACACTTCAGCTGAGGGTAGAAGAGCGAACGCAAGACCTAAAAGACGCTCAACAAGAGTTGGTAGAATCAAGCAAACTTGCCGCATTGGGGCGTATGTCGAGCGCGATTACTCATGAGCTCAATCAACCGCTTACTGGCCTAAAAACCCTGCTTTCAAGTAACCAGTTACTGATGGAAAGAGGCGAGACTAAGATGTTGAAAGCGAACATGGACCTGGTGATGAGTCTCATCGACAGAATGGCCAACATGACCAGCCAGCTGAAGTCCTTCGCCTTTCAAAGATTGGAAAAACCTTATCCGGTGTCACTGACAGACGCACTTCAAGAAACCCTACGCATTCACCAAGCCGAGTTAGAGCGTGTCGATATTCGTGTTCGTGTCGCCTCTAATATTTCAATGGTGATGGGAGAAGAAGCGCGACTTAGACAAGTACTTGGTAATCTCTTAAGCAATGCCATCGATGCTACACAAAACCAGAAAACAGCAACCATTGTTATCAGTGCTCATACCGAACAAGAGCGTGTGATCATCAAGGTGCAAGATAACGGTTGTGGCGTATCCGAAGACCAACTAGAAACCATTTTCGAACCCTTCCACACCAACAAAAAAATGGGCGAAGGCCTCGGACTCGGTCTCGCCATCACCGCCAACAATGTACGCGATATGCAAGGCTATTTGATTGCCAAGAACAACCCTGAACAAGGGATGACCTTCACGCTAACTCTGAAGAGTGCCGATAGTGAGTAATTGCTTACATCATGCTTTAGACACATACTCTATTGGAATTCTGGAACAAAAAAACCGCCCATAGAGGGCGGTTTGGAGAGTTTATTAGCGTATAACTTATTCTCTGTCGCTTACTTGCTCAGCTGCTTGAGCAGTGACTCCGTTGGGCGAACAATCGCAATGATTGATTCATCGTAGATCTTCGCAGCATCAGATAGGATAGCTTGGTAGGCATTCGCGTCTGCTTCTCGAACTTGCTCACCCGCTTTCGCTTTAGCAATCAAGGTTAGCGCCAGATCGGCAACTTCGACAGTTTTCTCTGCCACCACCACAGTCTCTACCGAAGAGACATTAGCAGCAAAGATAGTCTCAGCGGCAAGTGCAGCCGATTTTGCTTGCTGATAATGCTCTGTAAGTTGCTCCAATGCCTGTTGATTACCTGTCGCGACTTCGTTAACTAAATCTTGCATCTCATACACCGCGTAGCTTTCTACTGGCAGCGCATCAACAAAGCGGTTTAGGCGCTCGTATTGACTGTACAAAGTGCCTTTAGGCTCTGTTGAGTTCCACTTCTCCCAGTTACGAGCATAGTATTGTGCTGGCTCGGTGTACTTTGAAAGAATACGAAGATCTTGGATATCTTGACCTCTGGCAATGCGCTTTAGCAACATATCGGCATCCGCGTGGTGACGCAGACCGACTGAGATTTCCGACCATGTGTCCATCGCTTTCATGCGTTTGTACATGCTGCGTTCGTCAGTCAGTTCAGCATCCGACCAGAAACGTTCTGCAATCGCGTAACTACGAGGCCATAGATAGTTTTCTACAGTAAGGCTGTCTTTGTTCTCTAGCCATATTGTAATCTCACCACCCAGAATCAACTCTTTTTCTTTGTCGGTAAGCTCTGCAGGATAGCCACCGTTAGGCTCAGGGATGACACTGCCTTCAATATCGCTACTTGCAATCACTTCACCTGTGGTTGGCCAGCGCACGTTACCAATCAATTGGTAGCTGCCCTCAGAGAATCCATTTGGATTGAGGTTCAGGTTAAACTCAGTGTAAGACATGAAGTTATCGAAGTGGCCGACAAAGGTTTTACCCGGCACATAATCAAGGATGTAGATCTCTTCACGAGACTTGCCGTTGTAATCACTGAACGCGCGGAACGTACCGTCTTTCGCTTCAATGATGGTCAGCGTTCCCTTACGCGGGCCGCCTTTTGAGCGTGGCTTCTCCCATTGATACGTCACGAACTTCTCGCCATTATGAAGCTTATCATCAACCGTGATACCCGTTGGCATTGGGTCATTGCGATAGTGGTAACTCGTAGGCTGAGGCTGGTCTAGGTAATAACCAGTAGACAGGATACCTGGGTAACCCTCTTTCGCCGCACGACCAATACTGTCATGACCTTGCCAGCTTTGAATCACGATAGAAGTTGGCAGATCTTTATGCCAAATCTCATCCCAACCTGTCATCTTCTTGCCACGCTCTTCCAGCATCTTCTCAACTTTTACGTTGAGGTAAGACTGCAAACCGCGTTCGCCATCAATGCCATTCTCTTCGATGAACTTCTGATGCTTTTCGCTGTTGATCCATTGAGAGTAATTTGGCTCATCGCCACCAATGTGGAAGTACTCATCTGGGAACAACTCGGTCACTTCATCAAACACATCACCCAGCATTTCATAAAGCTCTGGGTTTAGAGGGTCCATCAATGGCTCAAACACACCCCAGCCGCGCTCTTGATCATAGCTTTGGCCTTCGCCACCCGACATTAAGCGTGGGTAAGCATGCGCCACAGCAGAAGAGTGTCCCGGCAGTGATACTTCTGGAATCACACGAATACCAAGGTTACGAGCGTACTCGACTAGGTAACGAACTTGGTCTTTGGTGTAGTAATCACCATCGGTGGTTTCTGACCATAGGCGCGGCCAAGATTCCGTTTGAATGCGGATACCTTGATCGTCCCAGAAGTGCCAATGGAACACGTTCATTTTCGCAGAGGCCATCGCATCTAGCTGACGAATCAACACATCAAATTCAATAAAGTGACGCGAGGTATCGTAAGAGACACCACGCCAGCGGAAGCGAGGTTCATCGACGATTGTAACGGCAGGAATGTGGTAGCCAGTCGCTGTCGTTTCAACCAGCTGTAAAAGGGTTTCGATACCGTGAATAGCGCCGTAAGGGCTTGGTGCGCTCAGCGTGATTTGTTCACCCTGAGTGGTAATCTTATAAGACTCTTCAGAGTCGATATTCTGAATATCAGACTTTGGTGCCGCGTCGATATCAATGATCAGGTTTGCTTGGTCTGCGCTATCAACCTGCCAGTTTAAAATCGGCACACCTGTTTGACGCTCTAGGCGGTCAATAAAGCGTTTTGCGGTGTATTCAACACGGTCAGAGTTAAAGCCTTTGATGTAAACTTTAAAATTACCATCTACTTTTACTTGGCCTGATTTTAATTCCACAGATTGTGGATAAGGCATTAAATTCAAGTCTGTATTTGGAGCCATTGCTAAAGCCATTGGGGAAACTACTGAACCTGAAATCAATAGAGACAATATAGTTTTTTTCATTATTAATTTTCCTATATAACTTTCATTGTATTTTATTTATCAGAGCCTATTCACAAAAATAAATAAGCTTTGTTGAATTAGAATGAGAAATTAACACCAACTCGGAAACGCCAATCCGTTTTATCGTTTTCAGATTGCACCGTATCCGCATCAACCACTTCTGCATACGGTCTCACTGTTGGCTTCCATTTATATACTGCTTTTACGGTATGCTCGCGAGCATGTAGATCGCCGGTTGCGAGCTCTGTCGTATGATGCGTAATCTGATCGAAATACGTAAAGGCATACGAAATCATGTATTTATCTGTATTGTATCCCGTCCAAATATCATAACGGTTTCGCTTTGCTGTCTCTTCGTTGCCATAGTCATTCACTAAAGCTTCGGTCGAAAAATCATAACGATAACGACCATGTACAAAGAGCCCATTGTCAAAGTTGTAATTAAGCTTTAGATAAGGCATCAAGAAGGTATTTGAGCCTTGAAAATTCATCACTACGCCAGGGTTCAGCATAAAATTGTCATTGATGGCATAGGTGTAATAATGGGTAAATTCGGTATTAATCACCTTCGTTTCGTCATACGCTCCCGCTGCATGTCGAACATTCGTCAGTGTTTCTAAACCATACCCATTATCAAAATGGTGGCCAACAATAAAACGACTTCGATACTGATCTGTCGTACTTCGATACTCTGCCCTTAAATCGACATAACCCCCGGCAGTTGAGGTCATTGGTAATAATGCTAGTAGTGCTAAAGGAAGTAATTTTTTCATAGTTCACCGATATTATGATTATAAAAACCCACCGCACATTGATATATGCAGAAAGGTGTAAATTCGGAGACTACCTTTTTATTTCTTATTAATTATTTTGATTGTATGAAGTGTATTTATAGCTACTGCTCATATTCAGTAGCTATTATTTATTTTAATAAATGTTTAATTTAGCTATTTCACCAATTCAACGGCTTCACGAACCAACACCGCGATCTCGTCCCATTGCTCGTTCTCGATCATTTTTGGTGACACCATCCAAGTGCCACCGCAACAGACCACGCGATCAACGGCTAAGTAATCATTGACGTTGTGCTTGCCGATACCACCTGTAGGCATGAGCGACACATCAACGTATGGCGCTAGCAAAGATTTCACCATGTTGATGCCACCAGAGGCTTCTGCTGGGAAGAACTTCAAGAAGTTAAGACCAAGTTCAAGCGCTTGCTCTACTTGGCTTGGGTTGTTTACGCCAGGAACGATTGGCATCCCGATCTCTTGGCAACGCTTAACCGTGTTTGGATTCAAACCTGGCGCTACGATGAACTCGCTACCCGCCTCTTTCGCAAGGTCGATCTGCTCAGGGGTTAATACTGTGCCAGCACCGATACACATCTCTGGGTAGGCATCACGCATCGCGCGAATCGAATCCGCCGCCGCTTCTGTACGGAACGTCACTTCAGCTACTGGTAGGCCATTTTCTACTAACACTTTTGCTAGTGGGATCGCGTGTTCCACCTTGTTGATTTGAATAACAGGGATAACTTTGAATTGCTTAAGTGTGTTGATCATTTCTTGAGGCATAATAATTTCGCTTTATCTTTCTATTTTTTGATTAAGTGGTTCATAGCGCTTACCGGAATAATGGCGCCTGAATATTGAATAACGGTAGATGCTAACTGATGACCCAGCGCTGCTGCTTCGGTAGCACTCTCACCCGTTAAGCGTGCTGCTAAGTAGCCCGCCGCAAAGGAGTCACCGGCAGCGCATGTATCAACAACGTTCGCAACAGCGGTCGCTGATACGTAGCTTTCTACTACCTTGCCGCTCTCTACCTGAACAATTTTGCATGGCTCGCAACCACGCTTGATAACGATCTCTTGGCAACCCAAGCGCAGGCAACGCTGTTGAACGCTCTCGGAGTTACCCCAAACCAGCAAGTCGTCGTCTTCAGTAATCAACGCGATGTCTACCAATGGCAGTAACTTGGCATACCAATATTGTGCTTGTTCAGTCGTCCAAAGCTGTGGGCGATAGTTGTTATCGAAAATCACCTTACCGCCTTGATTTGAGAGCACGCCAATGGCTTTCAACAGGCGTTCACGTGAGGTGTCATCTAAAATCGCGATGCTGATACCGCTGATGTAAACCGCATCGACTTGTTTCTCTGTCAGCGCGATTTCAAGCTTATTCAGGTCGTCAGTTTGAAAGTAAGATTTGACTGCCGCGTCGTTGCGCCAGTAATGAAAGTGTCGTTCACCCGTCTCATCGGTTTCGACCATGTAGAGACCCGGAAGCTTGTTCGTAATGCGCTCTACGAAATTGGTTTGAATACCTTCTAACTGCCAACTATCAATCATATTTTGAGACAGTTCATCGCCACCAAGACCTGTCGCGTAATGCACTGATAGGTCTTTATGATGAGTCAAGCGAGAAAGGTAAAGCGCGGTATTTAACGTATCACCGCCAAACTTTTTGGTTAATGGAGAGCCGCTGATTTCGACCATACATTCGCCAAAAAAAGCAATATTGTAGTGTGAAGATGTCGACATAGCCGATCCTAAAATAGAGAGATATATGGGGAAAAGGCCCTGCCACTGAGCAGGGCCTGAATTAAGCAAACCAGTTGTGGAGACTAGGTTTAGCTTGTTTGATTTGCAGGGCGTTGAGGTGCCGCTTCTTCTTCAAGTACGCCAGTCTCAGACATTTCCATCTCCATCAGAGCTCGCTCGTCATCAAGAATCGCTTTTGCCATTTCTGGTGTTACTTGGTTAGCCGGAGTCACTAGGCTCACTGCCACACCTGCTGCTAGAGCGAACAAGCATGATGGGATAACAGGGTTGCCCCAGAATGCTGTGTAGTCAGCGTTTAGCATTACTACAAATGAAGCCACTGAAGCACCCGCTAACGTTGCAAGTGCACCTTGCCAGTTGTAGCGTTTCCAGAATTTACCCAACATACCGCACACGAACATGCCCGACATAACCGTTGAAATCATCTTAGTGATGTAGCCAATGATGTCGTTTGACGTCAGTGCGAATAGCAATGCAAAACCAATCACCACAACCAAAGCTAAACGAGAGTAGTTCATCATTGATTCTTTGTTTGGCACACGGCCAGTGAACATCACGTATACGTCTCGCAGTAGGATAGATACACCAGCAATCGCATCAGAACTTGCGCTCGACATGGTTGCAGATAAGCCAGCGATAAGAACAATCATGCCAACGCCAACTGGAAGTACCGTTGCTGCAATGTAAGGGAACGAGAAGTTAGGGTTATCCAGCGTAGGGTCGATAGCGTGTGCTGCCATACCGATGATTGCTGGAATGATAGAGAAGAAAAGGTACAACACACCAGACGCCACGAATGAACGACGGATAGTTGAAACGTCTTTACCAGAGTATATGCGTTGGCGGAATGAAGGCGTCGCCAGTACACCAACACCGATAACCACATCCAGAGAAACAGCAGGCAGAATGCCTAGTTTATCGATTGCTAAAAAGCTCGTAGCAGCAGGGTCCATCGCAGCGTAAAGGTTATCCATGCCACCAATGTGGTTCACAGACATCACCGCCATCAAGATGAAGCCAGCAAAAAGGATGATTGCTTGGATAGTGTCAGTCCATACAACCGCTGTGTAACCACCGATAACAACATAGATAGTGAATGCCGCAGCAATAATGATCTTCGCTAGGTTCAGGTCAATGTCAGCAATCCACGCTAGGTACATACCGCCACCTAGAATGTGCGCACCTAACCAGCCAATTGACGCGATGAAGATAAGTAGGCCAACCACGTTTTTTACGATTCGGTTAGCACCCACGTAATACGCTAGCTCTTCACTCATGGTCATGAAGTTCAGCTTACGAACCGGAGCAAACCATAACGCAAGCAATAGGATGCCAACAGCACCGCCAATTCCGTACAGAGCACCAGCCCAGCCATTTGCGTAGCCGAAGCCAACCGCACCCATACTTGAACCCGTACCGACCATCGTCGCTACCGTTGTACCAAGTACTAAAAATAGTGGCAGGCCACGGCCGCCTAATAAGAAATCTTCGCCAGATTTTTGATTACGCGAAACAAACCAGCCTAACCAAATTAAAAAACATACGTACACGCCGAAGCCTGTAAGAAAAAGAGTGCTGTTCATTTGACACCTCTCAGTGAAATATTAAGCTCATTCCTGAACTTTTATTTATGATTCATTAATTTTATATTTCATATAATTACTTTATTTATTTTGTATATTTTAATTAAAGTAATTTTTATAAATGTAGGGTGAGAGTATTAAGGAATAATAACAGGGATGATTACGCCCTAATACTCTCTAAGTAGGTTATTGTGATTAGGTTATTACTATACGCGATCAGCGCGGTAGCAAGTCACATCTACTTCAACTTTCACGTCTACTACCAGGTCACAAACCATGCAGATACGTGCCGGTGGGTTAGCACCAAAGAACTCTTTGAATACCTTATTAAAAGATTGGAAGTAACGAGAGTCCGTTAGTACAACCTTTACGTGTACTACGTCTTCTAGGCCGTAGCCTGCTTCAGTCATGATATCGACACAGTTTTGGATTGCTAGGCGAGACTGGTCAATAATGCCACCCTCAACTACTTCACCATCTGTCATCGGTGTCTGGCCAGAAACGTATAGGAAACCACCCGCTTCAGTTGCGCGTGCAAATGGTAAATGTTGTCCGCCTGTACCTGTACCGCCTTCAACACCGTAACGTTTAATAGTCATTTTTTAACTCCACTTCTTTATAGATAATATTGGGTTTATAGATAAAACAGTTTCTATTCCAATATATTTAAATTAATTCGTCGCTTTCTAATTACTGTATATTTAATAAAATAATTAAATTCTAATTACGGTAAATAAAAACGCCGGAACGATTATTTTTAACGATTCCTTTTTGGTAAGTTAACTCACCATTAACAAAGACACTCTCAATTCCTTCTGCAACTGAAATAGGATTTTCAAATGTTGCGGTGTCTTTAATATTCTTTGGATCAAATAAAACTAAATCAGCAAATGCGCCTTGGCGAATTTCACCTCGACCCGCTAAGTTGTAACGCTCTGCCGTCATACCGGTCATTTTGTGAATCGCTTCAGGCAGTGCGAACAGTTTTTCATCTCGGCAGTAGTGACCTAACACTTTCGGGAAGGTGCCCCACAACCTTGGATGTGGATGCGGGTCGTTCGGCAAGCCGTCTGAACCAACCATGGTCAGCTTATATTTCAAAACGCGCTTTACGTCGTTCTCATCCATGCAGTGATAAACCGCACCAGCTGGTTGAAGCGCTTTAGCTGCGTCCATCAACGGTAGGTTCATCTCATCAGCAATCTGTTTAAGCGTTTTGCCTGCATGTTCTGGTTTTGCTTCAGACCAAGTGATGAAGATGTCGAAATCGTCCGTCACCTGTTTCAAATCTAATGTCGAAGAGCTCGCTGAATACGGGTAGCAGTCGCAAGACACATCTTGGTGCTCTGAAACCTTGTCCATCAAATCAAGCACTTCAACGGTTCTGCCCCAGTTGCCTGCACCTGCACATTTAAGGTGAGAGATCACAACCGGCACTTTGGCGTATTGGCCTGTCTCAAACGCCTCTTCCATCGCGCTTAAGATCTCTTCGAATTCGGTACGCATATGTGTGGTATAGATACCGCCATGGCTAGACAGTACTTTGGCTAACTGCATCACCTCATTCGCGTTGGCTTGCTTCGCACTTGCGTAAGCCAAACCCGAACTCAAGCCTAATGCGCCCTGCTCCATAGCTAAATCAAGGTTGCTTTGCATTGCTGCAATTTCTTCTTCGCTTGCGGTGCGTTGTAGGTCGTCCATCACTTGGTTACGCAGTGTGGTGTGGCCAACTAACGCTGCTACGTTCACCGCTGGTTGCGCTTGCTCTACCGCTTGTGCATACGCGGCAAAGGTTGGGTATTTGAAATCAGCCTGCGCGCCTAATAGATTCATTGGGTCAGGTGGGTCGCCAGCCAAAACTGTAGGTGATGCACTGATGCCGCAATTACCAACAATCACGGTTGTCACACCTTGGCTGATCTTTGGTAGGCAGTCTGGGTAACGAATTACATTGGTATCGTCGTGTGTGTGTACATCGATGAATCCAGGAGCTAATGCTAAGCCTGCTCCCTCAACCAATTGGCTACAATCTTCATGATCAATTTTGCCAATTTCGGCGATTTTTCCATCTCGGATTGCTACATCGGCACAAAACGATTGTTCGCCGGTGCCATCAAACACCTCTACATTTTTAATTATCGTATCGAACAACATTTCTCACTCTCTCAATCCACTTTGTTGATGGAGCTATATTAGAAATCCAGCCGATTATTTTCAGTGACAAAACACACATAATATTTTAATTTGTGTGATAGTTTCTATCACAAAACACGTTACAGATATATTTAAACATTAAATAACAACCACTTAAATCATGTTAGGAATCAGCAATGAAACATAACCCTGCACAAAAAGATGTTATAAAGTATCAAAAAGATAGTTTCATCTTGACTGAAAAAGGCCAAAAAGGGAGAGCAATATCACAATCTGAGAACGGTATTTATCGATTGATTGATGAAGACATTTCGCTTCCGTAGCAATTATCAAACAATCAGCGTTGACCAATAACCTGAATTGGATGCAATCATTCGCCGATCATCACCAGGTTAAATTGTCGCCACACGGCAAAACATCGATGACACCTGATTTCTTCCGTCAACAGCTAGAAAATGGTGCTTGGGGAATTACCGTTGCGACACCTGCACAAGCAGAAATTGCAGCAATGGCAGGTGCAAAAAGAATCATCATGGCTAACCAATTGGTGGGTAAAACCAACATGGCGATCATCGAACAGCTTATTAGTGAGTTCGACGTTGATTTCTATTGTTGTGTGGATTCATCAGTCAACGTGCAGCAACTCAACCAATATTTCGCCAACAAAAAACAGACGCTAAAGGTGCTGATTGAGTTTGGTGTTCCGGGTGGTCGTTGTGGCTGTCGTTCTCCTCAAGAAGTTCTAGAGCTTGCGCAAACCATCCAAGATACGCCTGCGCTTTCGCTAGCGGGTATTGAGGTGTATGAGGGTGTGATTCATGGTGACAATGCCGAGCAAGACATTCGCACCTTCTTAAACCAAGCACTAAGCTCTGTCGAAAGCCTTGCATCAGATGGACTGATCACAGGACAGCCAATCATCACTGGCGCGGGATCGGCTTGGTATGATGTGGTGGCAGAGTGCTTGGCGAACCTAACCGATTACTTGGCGATCATCCGCCCAGGTTGCTATGCCATTCACGATACTGGGATCTACCTAGATGCCCAAAGTAAGGTATTGCAGCGTGCCCAAGTAAACCAAGGCTACGCGTGTGAACTGGGTGGAGATTTAGAATCGGCACTTGAGGTATGGGCGTATGTTATCTCTCGTCCGGAGCCAACCAAACTGGTGATCGGGCTAGGTAAGCGTGATGTGGCCTTCGATGCAGGTTTGCCTATTGCTGAGCGCGGCTATCGCAATGGCGAAGCTATCTCTGTGAAAGGTCTGACTGCTACCGCGGTAATGGACCAGCATACTTTTGTTGAAACGGACGGTTCTGCTGAGATTGAAGTAGGCGATATGATTGCGTTCTCAACCTCACACCCATGTTTAACCTTCGACAAATGGCGCTACATTGCCATCAGCGATGACGATCATCAGGTAAGCCACTGGGTAGAAACCTGCTTCTAGCTTGATTTTTCAATAAGCTAGAATCAGCGAAGCAATCAGATATACTAAAGGGGCTAAGGCTTAGCCCCATCAACAAAGGATCAGGATTCTTGAGTTTAGAAGTAGATATCATTTCACAGATAACCGAGCGTTTTCCCGCTCTTCGTGATGCAGAGAAAAAAGTCGCCAAGCTGATCATGGACGACATTGATTTCGCAGCCAATGCCAGTATCACAGAGCTTGCTGAAGGTGCTCAAGTCAGTGAAGCCACAATTACACGTTTTGCGAAGGCGATCGGCTGTAACAACGTGCGTGATATGAAGATCAAGCTTGCTCAAACCCTAACGGTGGACCAGCGCTTTATTCTCGAACCGGTAAACCAAACTGGCTATCAAGGTATCTACGAATCGATCAAGCAGAGCCTAGACATCAACCGCACTCTATTCAAAGAACAAGACGTTGAAACCGCGGTGAACTGGCTACACAACGCCAGACAAATTATTGCTATCGGCATGGGTGGCGGCTCAACCATCGCCTCTCAAGAGCTGCAACACCGCCTGTTCCGCTTGGGCTACCCAGTGGTGTCGTACAACGATGGTTTAATGTCACGCATGGTTGCTGCCACGGCAGATTCCAACGATGTGATGGTGATGATTTCCGCGACAGGCTTTACGCCGGTGATCACCGAAACCGCCGAACTGGCGAAACAATACGGGCTTAAGATCATCGCGATTACCCCGCAAGACACGCCACTGGCAAAGATTGCGAATATTGTTTTGCCAATCAAACACATGGAAACCGACTTCATCTACAAGCCATCTGCATCTCGCTACGCTATGTTGGCGTTGGTGGATGTGCTTTCGATGGGTATGGCGGTCAATCACAAGAACCGATCGCGCGATAAACTGCGCCGCTTGAAGGTTGCTTTAGACTCCTACCGAGGTGGCGGCGACCGACAACCTCTCGGTGATTAAACGTTACCGAGACTAGGCTTCCCACAGCTCAGTAAAAATTGAATCTAGATAGAAAAGCCCCGCATTAATCACTCAATCGAGTCGATACTGCGGGGCTTTTTTCGTTTGGATTTTGCCTGAAATCATTTATCTAAGCTAATGGAAGTTAAAATGAACTCGACTCGCTCTTCAACAGAGCTTTTCGGCACTTCTACTAGCTGATAACCAAATCGGGTATAGGCTTCCACCATCTTTTCATAGGTGGCGAGCGCCTCTTCAAAGTCTTGTTTACGCTCTTGGTCATTGATAAAAATCTCCTCCCAAGGGGGGAAGATAAATACCTTGGCGTTGTATGCGAGCTCATTACAGCTATTTAGCAAGCATTCTGGAATAGGCAACGTTTCTAACAAGCTGTAACCGTATGAATCTACGATGCTTCTATCAAAGAAAACGAGTTGCTCACTTGCCTCAAATGCTTGGTAATTGGCTAATTCTTCTCGCACCATCTCATCACGAAAAGCCACTTTATCCAGCCATGGTAAAGCACTACCTTGTTGTGAAACTTGGTGTTGAATCACTTTACGTCCGACCTCTGGCGCGCAGCGATAGCCTTGGCTTTTCAAAGCATCGATGACCGAGGTTTTGCCTGAGCCCGGACCACCAGTAAATACAGTTAGGTTATTCAAATGAACCTCTTCAAAGGGGGGAATTAACGAATTGGACGTTAACGAAGCCATAGTTAACGAATAAGAGAAAGGATATGTTTAAACTCTGGCGCTCGGCAGTCTTTCACAAGCTCGTATAAGCTCATCTCTAACCCAGTGATTTGAATGCCCGACTCTCGCATGCGGCAAATAGCTAAATCCTTATTAAGCGCCCTTCGAGAACTAATACAGTCGCTAACTACCTCAACCTTGTAGCCAAGATCCAACAACCCCATTACCGTTTGATACAAGCAAATATGAGCCTCAATCCCACACACCAACCACGTAGCCACATTCTTGGCTTGCACCGCCTCAACAAACTTGGGCTCATCACACGCGTTGAACGTGAATTTCGTTACTGGCTCAACCTCGCTCAATAAGTCATTCAGTTCGCTGACTGTTGCTCCCAATTTATCTGGATTCTGCTCCAAGTAAATGATGGGCAGCCCCAAAACCTGCACGCCCTTAATCAGTTTCCCACAGTTAGAAATAAGTGTCTCACTCTCATCAACAAGGCGTGCGAGCTTGCCCTGAACATCCACAACCACCAAACCTGTATTTTGTCTCACTAGCATGTGTATTCCTTGTTTTGGCAGCCTAACTCACTAAGCAATCTGATTGATATATTTCTACTATGTAACGATTTAGCTTACAAAGCCATACAGTAATACGTATAAGACTACGGAATAATGCTCACCAACGGTCGAAAGGCCGACAACAAAAATAATTGATACTGCATGATATTAAAGAGTGAGTAAGAACAATGAACAAATTCGCGAAATCAGCATTAGCACTGGGTTTAATCGGCGCAGTTTCTCTTCCAGCATTAGCAGCAGGAACTGACGGCGGTGCGTACATCGGTGGTGGTCTTGGTGTGTACCAAGATTCTGATACAGACGGTCAAGGTAACCTAGACTCAGATGGCATGGGTTACAACCTATATGGTGGCTACCAGTTTAACCGTATCGTTGGTGTTGAACTTGGCTACAATGATTACGCAGACTACAAACAGGGTACTGCAAAAGTGTCTCCAACGTCTGTTTCTGTATCAGCAAACCTAGGTTACACGTTCGACAACACGATTCGTCCGTTCGTATTGGCTGGTTTAAGTTCTGTTGATTTAAACGCAAACAAGAGTGCTGGTTACGATGATGACAGCGGTACAGGTTTCCACTTTGGTCTGGGTGTTGAGTACACGCCAATCGAAAACCTAACACTACGCCTAATTTCACAAGCTGATGCTGTGAGCGTAGAAAACTACTACGGTCAATACAAAACCGATGATAAAACACTGGCATTCAGCAGTGTTAGCCTAGGTGGTTCTTACAATTTCTAATGTAGCGAGCCTACGTAGAACACCCTAGCCTAAATAATTCACTTTGCTGTTCCACCTTGTCATGAAGGTCACTCAGTAAAGTGAATTTTTTATTTCTAGTAAGTCAAAGCGAACTCCCCGTTCACAACGAAACCAACGGTGGTAAGGGAGTTAAGTCAACCAAAGGCGCATTTTGCCAGTGGCTTTCGCTAGCAAACAACCACATTGGCGCAACCGAATTTTGTTTGAGTGAAGTGACGTCCACTAACACCAGCAAAGCGTAAAAACGATGAACATAATCGACGGTCTCTTTAGGTAATCGCAAATCGGAAAACTGCCGACTGCCCGCCTTTTTGACGGCCCGTTGCACTCGTCCTTCTCCAGCGTTATATGCCGCAAGCGTGAGGTTAATATCTCCATCAAACTTGCGATACAAAAAGTCGAGATACTGCATCGCCGCATGAGTGCTGGGTTCAATCTCAAACCTTTGATCTTGCCTGTCATTAACCGTCAAACCAAACCTTTCAGCCGTGGCTGGCATCAGCTGCCATAAACCTGCCGCTTTAGCGGGAGATACCGCGTTGGCGTTGTACGAAGACTCAAGCATAGGTACCAACACTAAGCTGTCGGGGAGTGACCGCTCAGCAAGCTGTCTAAAGATCTCGTTAACCAGTGGATCGAACTCTTCTAGCTTTTTCAATATTTGGCTTTGATATGGCTTAAGCGTATTGATATGGGGCTGGATAGCATTATGGGGCGGACGATTTTGCGCATAGCTGGAAGTAATTTGAAGACACACAAGAAACACCACCAGCCTAAATAACCAGTGTACGAGAAGTTGAGCGCTCAAACTTTTAGCCAAAACATCACTCCATCATCGTATTGTTTTTTATGCGTGTTAACTGTTCCTTATCCGTGTTAGCTGTTCTTTATCCGTGTTAACAGCGACTTTCAACCTTAGAAGCACACCTATGCTCTGTTCATTCAAAGACTCACCAAAAAAAGGTTAATACCACGATGGTACAACCCAAAAATACCGCGAAACAGATGGGAATAACTAAGTGCTTATCTTTCTCGAGAGAGATAAAACCTTGCGGCTGTTGCACAATAAACATCACCAACAAAATATTGTAGATAGCGATCAACAAACCTACGACAAAAACATCGAAATACAGCAAACTTGTCGCTAAATAGACATAATATCCAATTAAGATGTAATCAATCAGTACTAGCCAAGCTAGGCACTTTCGTGTGTTAAACATGACGTTGAGTGATTCAGTCATAGCGGCTTAGCACTTCAAAAGAGGTGACTGGTTGGTTCAACTCCGCTTGTCTAACGGCCCTTTTCTTACTATCGGGCAAAACCCTATCTAGCTCATGCTGAGCAAGTGGCGAAGAGCCATTACCATTAGCGCTGCCAATCACAAAAGACTTGTAGACCTTGTTTAATTGCGCCAACGTATTCGCCGTTAAAATATAGAGTTCGATGCGACGATTAATGCCAGACTTGGTGTTCTCATAATCGACTGGAGCAGTATCACTCATCCCAGTCACTTGGAAAATATGCCGCTCTTGAAGCCCTCCTTTATTCAAATAGTAACGTGCACTATTTGCTCTATTGCTTGATAGCTCCCAATTCGTCATACGGCTTCCCTTATAACGACTGGCGTCCGTATGACCAGTAATGATCATCTTATTCTCAATGTTCTCGAGTAAGCCTGCGAGGTTGAGTAACAGATCCTGATAAAAAGGCGTCACTTTGGCGCCACCTCGGAAAAACATCGGCCCTTTGTCTGAATCTGCAATCACCAATTTGGCGCCCTGTGGAGTAACAAAAACACTCACACTGCCAAGTGCATCAATGCCTGAAAGCTCTTGAGTTATGCGCTGTGCCAGCAATTCAAGTTCCTGCTGACTGTTGAACTCACCTTGCAATACTGAGGTATCGTTAATCCGATGAAGATCGGCACCATAGTGCGAGGTCGCGACATGAGGCAGTGGTAGCGGGTTAATTGAATTACCACCACTCTCACTGGTGCCTAAATGCATGATTGGGTCGTTGCCGTAAGCAAAGTAATTGAGGAGTTTTTTCTGGTCGTCAACATCCACGACCTGCAAAATCCATAGCACCAAGAAGAGGCACATCAACGAAATCATCAGATCCGCCATTGCGACCTTCCAACCACCATGCTGCAGTTCATTGCGCTTACGGCGACCTTTTTTCTGAATAATGATTTGAGGTTGCTGCATCATCGTCTCCTTAACTTGATGACGGCTGCTGTCTTAATACTTCAACCGCTTTCTCAAGTTCAACAAATGATGGCTTGTAGCGCGTCTCGATATTTTTTCGACCGGCATTGGCACACATGTGAGCCGACTGCCCTTGCGCATAAGCGGACAATATCGATTTAACACACAACAAAGGCGCTAGCTGATTCTCCGACACATCTTTAATGCTGCTCGACATCGGACCTAACACACAGTAACAACCAAAAACGCCAGTGAATGTACCCACCAATGCGCCAGCAATGTTCTTACCAATTTCGCTTATCTCACCATCTAATCCCTGCATCGTGAGGATTATCCCCATCACCGCCGCTAATATCCCTAGCCCTGGCATCGCCTCAGCAGTGGCATGCAGCTTCTCTGACGGCTTAGTATATTCGTCTTCTAGATGTTCGATTTCTTCTTCAAGAAAGGCCTCGAGTAAATGCTGAGATTGCTTGCCCGTAATCACCTGACGAAATGAATCGATAATAAACTGTGTGGTTAACGCGTCTTTGGTAATTCGAGGATACTTCGCGAAAATCTTGCTCGATTCCGGGTTCTCGACATGAATATCCAACGCTTTAATGTTCTTCACTCTCGCGGTGTTGATCAGCTCAAACATCAATGACAATAACTGCTGATAATAGTCCTTATTGTAAGGAGTAGAGCGAAACGCAATACCAACCTGTTGCACCATCAATTTAAGAGTTGAAGAGGTCGTAGACATCAGCAAGCTAGCGAAAGCGGCACCAAAAATAATGATGATCTCTGATAGCTTAAAGATGAACTCAAACTTACCACCAAGGAAAATGAAGCCGCCAAAAATTACACTCAATACAACGACAATACCGATTAACTTTTGCATACATCACTCTCCTTAATTCTGCTTTTGAGAATGTCCAAGCCTCGATGCTTGAGTCGATGCACCTTAATCTCATTGATATCAAGGACCAACGCTGTCTCTTTGGTGCTCAAGCTCTTCACATAAATCAGATACAAAATCCGCTGCTCCATTGCAGGGAGCGAGTTCAACACCTGTTTCACCTCGTTAAACAGCACTTCTTTGTCGGTTTCAGGTACAGCGGTTACCACCGACTCCAGTTCGATATCATCAAACACATCCACGAGAGTCATAGCTTGCTGATAATCGCTCGCTTCAACCCCTAAATGTCGACAGACTTCATTGCTGGTTGGCTCCCTCCCGAGTTGCTGGAGTAACTGTCGCTCGGCATGTTTGATGCGATTAACCAGTTGGCGCTTATCACGCTCCATATAGTCACGTCGACGCAATTCATCGATCAACTCACCACGAATACGCACCGCAACGGCACGGCGAAAGTCATCATTTGCCACATGATCAAACTTTCTCAGTTCAATCACTAAGGTCATCATGGCGGTTTGCTTAAGGTCCTCAAACGTCCCCTCATCAACCGCATAGCGATATTGATACAGCAGCCCATTAATCAACTTAATGTTTTGCTGCAATACCAACTTCTCGAGCTCCTGTAGCGTCGCTTGGTCATCGGTTTGGGTGTGTTGATATTTAGGCTGCATTAACATGATGACGACCTATTGAAATACCGCTTTCGTCACAAGCACATCACCCACTTGTAAGCTAGGTAACTCATCCAAATCGTCTTTTAAATCGTCTTGAATGACATAAATAAACTGCTTGTTATAGAAGTAAGAGGCCTCCTTCACACTGAATTTTTTGATGATGCGATTTTTGATTCTACTGAGTTGCTCGTGCACGTAACCACTGTTCCTCTCTGGCGTAAACATAGAGACATCCAGCAACAACAGACTTTGTCGGTTACCCAAATTAATCGGCACAAGCACATTTTCTAACTGAACCTCAATCTGTTGTGTTGGAACCGGCTCTGGCTCACTTGGGGTTAACCATGAACTCAAGGCGGCCATATTCAGTTGATTGGTTTGATAAAACCAAAAACCTGTCACACATAGAGCAAGGGTTAAAGCAAAGGTGATAAAGACTTTAATCATGTTCAGACCCTCGCTATGTATGCTTGGTATTCCAGAACATACTCTGGTTGCTCTTGTGCGAGATCATCACTGGAGGACAGACGTTCTTGCTCTATCTGCTGATTTTGTTGCTTCGACTCA
This sequence comes from Vibrionales bacterium SWAT-3, assembly GCA_000169995.1. GTDB lineage: Bacteria > Pseudomonadota > Gammaproteobacteria > Enterobacterales > Vibrionaceae > Vibrio. The sequence goes on from AAZW01000001.1 coordinate 431,312, forward strand.
GGTTGACGATGAGTCGATTGTTCGAGAACAATATTTACCTCAGACAACTCCGAATTTTGCGCGGTCAATTCGTGTCTCAAACGCTCCGATGTCGCCAAGATGGCTTCTCTGGTTAGCGCTGATGACGCACTCATTTGGATGTTAACTTTGTCACCGTCCATGCGAATGTACATCTCGACCTTACCTAATTCAGGTGGATCAAAACGAATTCGAGCCGCCTGATTTAACGTGTCGAACTGAAGCTGGATTTTGTCTCTCAATACTTGATGTATCTGCCTTTGGCTCTCTAAACTAAGCTCTTTGGTCGCTTCTACCATCGGAGCCATCGCCCTAACATGGCTACTATCACTGGTATTATTAACCGCTTCAACTAGGGGCAGCCCCGTTAACAGCGGTGTGTTGGAAATAAATCCTAATTTGAGGCTTGCAGGAGTGGCGTTGAACATTGAGCTGGCCATCTGATGATTAGACGACAAAGCAAGCTCAGAGGGGGTATACCCATTGGGCGTGTGACCAACAAATGAAGGCGTGCTTGCTTGCCAATCAGTCCCCGAATGTTCCACGCCCTTAGAAGACAATAAAGCGCTGCTCGTTGAACCGAATTCAAAACCCGCTCCCCGTCTTTGATTCATCAATTCCAACTGCTGGGTAACAAAACGAGCAATCGCACTTAACTGAGGTGGTTGAATCTGTGGCTGAAGCACAAGCTCTTGTGGCGAATCGAGCGACTGTACCGCTGCTTTATCACTTAGGTTCAACCCTTGCGCTGCTGATTCCAATTGAGCTAGAGGTAAGTGAGAGTGAGTGCTATCAAGCTCAGGATTCATTAAATCAGGATTAGAGAGTTGTGAGTAAGAGAGTACCGAATGAGAAAAACCAGCCATGCCTTCAGGAGAATTGGAGGTGGTGAGATAAGCAGGATCTGGAGAGCTTGCAGCTATAGACGAACTCACCTGGTCGAGTACCGAAAATAGCGAC